>NZ_MVOC01000036.1 GCF_002043095.1 Mycobacterium sp. AT1
GCCGCCCTGATGGCCAAATTACGCGGCGCCACCGAACACGCCGACCCCCTCGAAGCGCTCACCGCCCAGGAGCGCATCCTGCTCGACCTACTCGGCGAGGGCCTGACCAACAGACAGATCGCCGCCCGAATGTTCCTCGCCGAGAAGACGGTCAAGAACTACGTCTCACGCCTGCTGGCCAAGCTCGGCATGGAACGACGCACCCAGGCCGCGGTCTTCGTCTCGAAGCTCGACCGTCCCACCCGCGTCGAGGAATGAACCGCGCCAACGCATTCCGTCTAGAGCGAAGGTCTCCATGGGGGATGCCGTCCCGGTGAGGCCCGATGGCATGCCACAGAGGACCAACGGCCCCTGTCAGATCCGCCGGGCAGAGCTAGCGTAGGCGCGTCACCGGACCCTCCCCCCGTTCCGAAGGGACCCGACCATGCCCATGCCGCAGTCGTCCGCACCCGTTGTCGTCGGAATCGACGGTTCGGCAGCGGCACTCGAAGCGGCCCGATGGGGAGCCGCGGAGGCCATCAGTCGCACCGTGCCATTGCGCTTGATCCACGTCGTCGACGTCGAGGCCGATCTCGATCCTGACTTGGACGAAGATCCGGCCGCCGTCGCCAGCGACTGGCCCGAGACGACTCATGGATTGCAGGCTCTGGCCGCGGCCTCAACTGCCGTGCACGACCTTGGCGGGCCCATCAGCGTCGAGAGCCAAATCGTCTACGGTGAGGTCGATTCGACGCTCGTCGACGAATCCGGCCACGCGTCGCTGCTGTGCCTTGGCTCCACCGGAATCACCCCCATCTGCCGACGTCTGTTGGGATCGACGGCTGCGACCCTCGCCGAAAGTGGCCGCTGCCCAGTCGCGGTCATCCGAACGCCATCCGACACCGGCACCTCGACACCCGATCCGCACTGGATCGTCATGGCCGTCCACGGCGGGCCCGACGACGACCGAATCGTGGATTACGCCCTCAACGAAGCACGCCTTCGGCGAGCACCCGTTCTCGCCGTGGACGTCTCACACAACGGTGACTACGCCAGCGATGCTGCAGACCTCCGCCACCGGGTGTCCCGTTGGCAAGAACACCATCCCTCCGTGCACGTCTACCCCGTACATGCGCCGGCCACCATCGCAGGCTTCCTCAGTCAACAGGACGATCTTCGCGTTCAGCTGGCCGTGCTCGGCTCTGCCGACGTCCGCCACGTCGTCACCATCCTGGGGTCGGACCGCGAGACGGGGCGGCCAACCAGTGGGTGCTCCGTTCTCGTCGTCCGCTGACGTTGACCAGACCGGTGCAGCGTGGGCACCTACGGCGTGGACCTCGACGACGTCGACGACTATTCAGGTGCCGGCACCACGTCCCGAGCGACCAGCACGGGAGCGTCCACCCACGCCACGACAGCCGAACTGACTGAACCAAGCATCGTGCGAGCCAGGCCGCCCCGTCCGCGGTTCCCGATCACGACGAGCTGAGCTGACCCGGCCCTGTTGATCAGTTCGGTGGACGGGTCGCCGCTGACAAGTGACGAGTGCGCTTCCACACCGGGGTTGTCCCGCAAGCACGGTTCGAGCGCAGCCTGCAACATGTTCGTCGACCTGGCGGGTCCGAGGGCACCGTCGTCGACCACGTGTATTGCGACGAGCGACGTGGCGCGCAGTCGGGCCTCCTCGAACGCCAGCGCCAGCGCGACCGCGGAACTCGCCGAGCCGTCCACTCCCACCAGGACAGGCAGTCGGTTCACGTTTGGGTCGTCGCGGGGACCGGCATGTACGACGGCAACCGGACAGCGCGCATGGTGGAGGACACCTTCGGTCACGGGTCCGAGCAGACCGGGACCCAGCACGCCGGTGCCGCGAAAGCCGATCACGAGGCGGTCAGCCTCAAGGGTCAGCTTCGTCAGAGCCGCGACGGGACGTCCTCGGAGACGGCGTGTTTCAACACTGACCTCGTCACCGACTGCAGTACGCACCACGGCCTCGGCGTCAGAGAGGATCGTCTGCGCCTCGCGCCCACCTCCCCGCCACCGTGGTGCCACATACGCGAGCGTGACCGGCAGATGGCGTAGTGCGGCGTCGACGGCTGCCCATGCCGCCGCAGCGGTGGACGCCGCGGAGCCGTCGACCGCAACGACAACGGGTCGCGGCGTCTTCTCCAGTTTCACGTTGCCTCGCTTCTGGGCCGCCGTAGTCATCGCGGGGAGAATTCCGCGCACGAAACTCACGATGCCGCTTGGCCGGCACGGAAGCGAGGGTAGGAAGACCCCTTCTCGCCCGATGCGTCCCAGATCGACTGCTTGCCTGCCGAACGCTCTCTCGGGAAGTAACTTTCGACCCTAGAGCGTCTCGACGAAAGCCGGTCGACTGGAGCCATGGATCTCGAAGTCGACCGTGCGGCCCGCCACGACGGGATCGGTGATGGCGATGACGCCTCCCCCATCGTCGTGGGGGTCAACCGGTCCGTGGCCGCGCGCGCCGCGGCGTCTTGGGCTGCAATCGAAGCCCGAGACCGCGGCGTTGCGGTGCGGCTCGTTGCCGTCGTCGCCCACGCCTACGAGAGGACTCAGGCAGAGGACTCGATGCGCCGGGCCCGGGCAGCGGTCGAGCGGGTAGCACCGACGGTACGCATCGACGAGGCCATCCGGTTCGGCGATCCAAGTGACGTGCTCGTGGATGAATCTGCCTGTGCAGCAATGGTATGCGTGGGCACTCGGCACCGAATCGGTACGCCCTTGGAATCCACGGTCACCACGGTGGTTGAACGGGCACTATCCGCTGTGGCCGTCATCCGGCCCGAGGATTTCACCGGCCCCGCGGGCAGCGGAATCGTATCCGTGGTTCTCGACGACACGCCCGACAACGACACCGTGGTGGCCACGGCAATGAGAGAGGGCAGGCTACGAAACGCCGTCGTGCGTCAGATCGATCATCGGGTCGACAGCTGGGTGCGGCGGTTTCCCGACGTTGCCGTCGAAATCGTCGCCGACGGATCTGGGCAGGTGCCTTACGCATGTGATGGTGTCAGGCCACGACTGGCGGTCATGCCCCAGACCGACGCGGCGCGACTCGTCGGCGCGGCAAGCCCCTGCTATCACCCGATTGCCGGATATCCCGACTTCTCGATGCTCTTCGTTCCAACGGATCGGCCGCGTCATCACCCGGACGACGCAGCCCCGCCGAATCTCGATTCCAAGGAGCCCACATGAGTGAAATGAGAGCGCAAGCACGCGGTCGCGAGTACCCCGTCACCGTCGACGACGGGGTAGCCCTTGGGGACCAACGTGGTCAGGACCACGCCCAGCAGCGCGAGCCAGGGCGCGAAATCGCACGACCGGCAGTACACCGGTAGAGTCCACCGCCGCGGTCTTCACCGAAAGATTCTTCGATCAGCATTGCGACGTGTCTCGCGATCAGTTGCGATGGCTACCCAGGCAGGTGCGACGAATGTCAGCGCGTTCGTCAACCCGGTGTCGCGACGAGACATGTGCTGGTGTGTGACATCGGACGAAAGAATGACGTCATTGTGGTGCCGCCGCAACCCGATTGAGTATCGGTTACCGTCGGCTCACCAATACGTGGTCTAGATCCCGCCATGCGTGAACTACGAACATGATGGGTCGTGAACGCCAAGCCATGGAACAGGTAGCAACGGAATTCTGGGATCAGATTCAGAACCCCGTGGTGTACGCGCTCCCCGTGTTCGTCATCAGCATGGCCATCGAGGCGGCCGCCCTGCGCAGCGAGGCCCGGCCAACAGCCGGATACGTTCGGCCCGAGGCTCGATCGAGCATCATGATGGGCTTGGGATCTTTGGCGTTCATGTTCGTCTTCAAACTCGCGACATTGGTTGCCTTTTCAGTGCTGTACGTACAGCTAGCACCCTGGCAGCTGCCCACCACGTCGTGGTGGACATGGCTCGTGTTGATCATCGCAGTCGACTTGACCTGGTATTGCAATCATCGCTTTTCCCACCGAGTGCGCATCGGATGGGCCGGGCACCGCGCGCACCATTCGAGTGAATCCTTCAACTTCAGTAGTGCCGTGCGACTCAAATGGAATCCGTGGTCAGAGGCGATATTCTGGATGCCGTTGCCGCTGTTGGGATTTGCACCCTGGACCATCTACGTCGCCTACGGATTCAACATGATCTATCAGTTCTTCCTGCACACGGAACTGGTGGGAAAGCTGCCGCGTCCCTTCGAGTTCCTGTTCAACACCCCGGCCCATCACCGCATTCACCACAGTCGTCGCCCGGAGCACCTCGACAAGAACTACGGCGGCATCCTCATCATCTGGGACCGGACTTTCGGCACCATCGTCGACGGCGACTGCCATCCCGAATACGGGCTCTTCGAAGCAAAGCCCTTCGGCGAAGGGATCATGCAGATTCAATACGGCGAGTACGCGCGCATCGTCGCCGACGTACGACGCACCAAGTCGTGGCGAGAGCGACTCGCCTACGTCTTCGCTCCCCCGGGCTGGCGTCCCCGCGGCGCGGTGATGACGCCGCGAAAGCCGTTAGCATCGACCAGAGATTTCGCTAGCGGGGCGATGAGGAGGGATGACGGCGACTAAAGCACCTACCTCGAACCGGCAGAGGTGCGCAGAAAGAACTCGCACGACTTGCACGGACCGCTGCAGAATCGCTTCTGCTCTGGGTTTGGCTGGTGGTCCCGGCTGGTATCGAACCAGCGACCTTCCGCGTGTGAGGCGGACGCTCTCCCACTGAGCTACGAGACCGTGGGTGCACCGGCCTATCACCGGTGAACGACGACGAACATTATCACGCACGGGGGCCAGGCCCGGAATCGGCGAGCACCTTTCGCCGCCGCCGGGCTGCCACCCGACCATGCCCCAGGACCGCCCGGCTACCCGTCGCCCAGAAGCTCACCCGCATGGCCGGACGGGCGCCAGGGCGCCGGCCGGAGCCGCTGGCTGCTGCTCGACCGCAACCGGAGTACCGCGTGCGCTCCTGGTGGCGCACGGGTTGACGATCCACTCGCACCTGCCGATTCTTTTGATCCGCAACACATTTCCGTCGGGCCGCCGAGGACTGAGTCGCATCGAGCGGATCACGGCCGCGAACGGCGAAATCAATGCAGCCAAGACGCGGCCAAATCGAGTGCCCGAAACAACCAAGATCAGGCCGTGGCGTCGGGATTTGTGGTGCCGAGCTTCGATGCACTATCGTCGTGCTTCGCATAGAGCGACGAACTCGCTCGAAGCACGCGGACGTGGCGCAGTTGGTAGCGCACAACCTTGCCAAGGTTGGGGTCGCGGGTTCGAATCCCGTCGTCCGCTCGATGGTGCAGACGCATCAACCCCAGCGGTGGAGTGGCCGAGTGGTGAGGCAACGGCCTGCAAAGCCGTGCACACGGGTTCGATTCCCGTCTCCACCTCCAAGATGGGTCCCGCGCGATTAGCTCAGCGGGAGAGCGCTTCCCTGACACGGAAGAGGTCACTGGTTCAATCCCAGTATCGCGCACCAGCTTTACGTACGTTGGCAATGGCCACCAGCCACCTCAACGCATATCTGGGCTTCGCCCGCAAATCCTCGACTACGCAGGCAACGTGTCGCACGGCCACGGCACGTCGTTGGGACCCCGTCCTGCTCGAGTCCAGATGCACGGGCACCGACCGTTGCAGCGATTACCCGGTCCCCGTTCGTTTCCTTGGCGCATCCCGCCCGTCGATGCGCACGTCAGACTTTGATCGTGTTCCCCGAAACGCCGCGTGACTGCGCTGCATCGTGTTTGCTATCACTAGCCGCCGCGGTCGGGGTTCGACTACCAAGTCCGCTACTCCGGAGTGGCGTCGTCGCAGGCAACGTCGTGCCAATTGGTATGGCACGTGGTCCAACCGTGTCGCGGCGATACCTCGGCCGCGCCGGTCTGCCCCTTTGCCGCGACCCCAGGCACACCACGGCACTCCGACTGAGCGCGCAGGCACACAAAGCGAACCGTACGTACCTTTTGAATCATTTCACGAGAATTCGCGTACGGTGGAGCGCGGGACATCCGCAGTCCCCCCATTGCGGATTTCCAAGCCTTTGGCGGTTCACCTCCCCCCCGAATCGCCAAAGGCGCCCCCTCTAACCCTTGCCCGGATGGCCTCGTCGCGGACCGGAGCCCAGCCAATTCGTCGGCGCCCGGTTGGCAGCAGTTCAAATCTGTGAATCAAGCCTCGTGATGTTTCGGAGTTGACCATCGGTGGCATTCCAGAGCCAGGTTCGGACAGTGAACCGGACGTGATTCACACCGATGAGGAGTTGATTTTCATGAGCGCTTTGGACAAGGCAAAGAACAAGGTCGAGGACTTGGGCGGCCAGGCCAAGGAAGCAGGCGGCAAGGCGACCGGCGACAAGAGCACGGAGAACGAAGGCAAGGTCGACCAGGTCAAGGCGAATCTCAAGGATGCTGGCGAAAAGGTCAAGGACGCCTTCAAGTAGTCCCCGAGAACACCCTCGACTCGGCCCGTTGCCCCTGCGGCAGCGGGCCGATTCGCGTCTGCCTCCGATACTTGACGGCGCCGCCTCCGCGGTCTAACTTACTCGAGAGTAAATTCGCTGTGGGCTGACGTTCAGGGGACAAGTGACCGGTGTACTGCTGTACGGCTACCTCGGTGGCTGGATGCTGACGTCGTCGATCGCGGTATTCAACGCCACCAAGGCCCGGCTCTCACTAGGGCTGAGCATCGTGGCCGGCGCCCTGTGGCCGGTGTTCGCCTTGGCCGTCGCCCAGTTCGCGGCCATCGAACTGATAGCTGCCCTGTCGCGAGCCACGACCGGCTCGAAGACACCGCGGACGTCGAACGCTTTGACCCGCGACAGTCATCCATTTGCAAAGACGGTCTAAGCTGTTGGGCATGTGGGTGAAGAAGGCAACGACCGCAGCAGCGCTCGCGGTGGCGGTCATGGGCGCCCTTCCCGGCGTCGCCGCCGCCGACCCGACGACACCTGCCCCCACACCTGCCCCCACGCCTGCCAACGGACCCGCACCAGCGCCCAAGACCTCCGTCGATGCCGACGGCACCTACGCCGTGGGCACCGACATCGTTCCCGGCGTCTACACCTCCGCGGGCCCCGTCGGCGACGGCACGTGCTTCTGGAAGCGCCTCGGCGCCGACGGCGCCACCCTCGACAACGCCTTGACCAAGAAACCGCAGACCGTCGCGATCGACCCCACCGATCAATCGTTCAAGACCAACGGCTGCCAGCCGTGGCAGCTCACGGACGCACCTCCGCCGCCCCAGGCTTCCGGACTGGCGCCGGCACTTGCGGGGCTGCAGCTGCAGGCCTACATGGCACAACTCAACGCCAGGGCCGCGGCATCGGGACAAGCTCCGCCGCCGTAGCCAACGCCGGCGTCTGACACGATCGACGTCATGGCCGACCGCATCGAAGTTCAACGCTCCATCGCAGCACCCCCGGCGGACGTGTTCGCCGTCCTCTGCGACCCACAGGGGCACATCGCCATCGACGCCACCGGAATGCTCCAGGATGCGGACGGCGACGTCGTCACCGCCAGTGGCGACAGCTTCGTCGTCCACATGGATCGCGAAGCGCTGAACGACTTTCCGATGGGCAAGTACGACGTCACCGTGTCGATTACCGACTACGAGAAGGATCGGCTGATCGCCTGGACGATCCTCGGCAAGATCGAGCCACCGATCGGGCACGTGTACGGCTACCGACTCGAATCCGACGGCGACGCAACACTCGTCACGTCGTTCTACGACTGGTCCGACATCCATCAGAAGTGGCGCGACGCGGGCATCTTCCCCGTCATCTCCGAAGCGGCGCTCCGCGGCACGCTCGGCATCCTGGACCGGACGGTGCGCCGGGGCTACCCCCGCGGCTAGCTCCCATCGTCAACTCGGGGTTGACGAGTCCATTTCGTCAACCTACGGTTGACGCATGAGTGAACCCGTCAAGATCAGCCACCCCGTCCGCCTCGACGACCTCATCACCGCGATCAGGACCGTGCACGACGAGCCCCTCGAACAACTCCAGGGCGCCGTCCTCACCGCCGAAGCCCTCGGCGACATCGCCGACCACCTCATCGGCCACTTCGTCGACCAGGCCCGACGCTCGGGCGCCTCCTGGACCGAGATCGGCAAGTGCATGGGCGTCACCAAACAAGCCGCCCAGAAGCGCTTCGTACCGCGGGCCGAGACCAGTCCACTGAACCCGAACGACGGCTTCAGTAGGTTCACCCCGCGGGCGCGCAACGTCGTCGTCGAGTCGCAGAACAAGGCACACGCCGCCGGCAACGACGAGATCACCCCGGCGCACCTCCTGCTCGGACTGTTCAGCGACCCGGCGGCATTGGCCGCGCACCTCCTTTCGGCGCACGGCGTCGACGCCGGCGCCGCAGCCAAGGCCGCACCACTGCCCCCGAGGGCGGCCGAGGTTCCCTCATTGGTGCCGTTCAACGGACCCGCCAAGAAAGTTCTCGAACTCACCTTCCGCGAAGCACTTCGCCTGGGGCACAACTACATCGGCACCGAACACATCCTGCTCGCCCTGCTCGAAGACGAAGCCGACGACGGTCCACTGCACACCCTCGGCCTCGACAAGCAGGGTGTCGAATCCGAGATCGTCGCGGCGCTGAACTCCCTGACGACCACCGAACGGGAATGAAACGCGCGGCAATGCGGTACAAGAAGTCATGAACCTCGACGAATCCGCCCGTGCACTGATCGGTTCCGGCGCCGACGCCACGCTCGTCACCCTCAACCCCGACGGCAGCCCGCAAGTGTCGGTGGTCTGGGTCGCGTTGCAGTCCACCCCCGACGGTGACGAACTGGTCAGCGCACACCTCAGCGAGTACAAGAAGACCCGCAACATCCGACGCGACGGACGCGTCGCCGTCACCATCATCGGTCCGACGCCCCCCGGCCAGCAGGCCCCGTACCTGTCGATCACCGGAACGGCCCGCATCGTCGACGGCGGCGCCCCCGAACTTCTCACCGAACTGGCCGAGGCCATGCTCGGTTCCAGCGAGCACTTCCCACCGCCCAACTCCCCCGCCGGTCTGCTGACGCGGATCCGCGTCGAGAAGGTCGGCGGCATCGGCCCCTGGGCGTCCTGAGGACCGATCGCCTCCTCGGCAAGCGACCGGTGTGCGATCATGCGAGGCATGCGTCGCTGGTTCACGATGATGGTTGCCGGAGTGGCGGTCACGGCTGGAGTTCTCGCCTCACCCGCGCCAGAGGCCGCGGCGGTCGCCCCCATCGGCAGGCTAGGTGACGTCCTGCACGTGGACTACATGAACGTCGTCGCCGACGTCGCCGTCACCAGCGTGGATCTGGTCGACGTGCCGCCGGGCTTCGGCTATCCCCCACGCGGACCGCGCTACCAGGTGTACCGCGCCAACGTCACCGTCCACGTCGTCAAGGCACCCAATCCGTACATCACCTCGCTCTTCTTCGACTTCGAAGGCGTCACGCCGATCGCCGACGCCTACAAGCCGCGCAACACCGACGTCCCCGACGACCTTCGCGCCATGCTGCAGAACGCACCCCCGGGCTCCACCGTCAGTGGCGGCGTCTACTGGGACGTCTACCGCGACCTCGTCACCAACGTCGTGCTCCTCGACAAGGCCACCGGAACGCATCTCGCCCAGTGGAATCTCTACTGACCCTCGGATGACCGTCGAGGTGACACCGGCCGCCGAGGCCGACCTGACCGAACTCGCCGACGTCGCAGCCCGCACCTTCCCGCTGGCGTGCCCGCCGTCGACCAGTGCCGACGACGTCGCCGCCTTCATCGCCGAAAACCTCTCCGCCGAACGCTTCGGCGAGTACCTCGCCGACCCGGAACGGGTGATCCTCACCGCACGCGACGACCACCGAATATCGGGGTACGCCATGCTGATTCGCGGGGTGATCCCCGACCCCGACGTCCAACGGGCGGTGCCCCTTCGGCCCGCCGTCGAACTCTCGAAGATGTACGTGCTGCCCGACGCCCACGGCGCGGGCGTCTCGGCGGCACTGATGACCACTGCGCTCGACACGTCCCGTGCTCTCGGCGCGGCCTGTGTCTGGCTAGGCGTCAACCAGGAAAACCAACGCGCCCAACGCTTCTACGCCAAGCACGGCTTCACGGTCAGCGGCACCAAGACGTTCCGACTGGGCGGCCGCGTCGAAGACGACTACGTGATGGTGCACGCGCTCATCGCTCACCCGCGGCCGTCAGCGCCAACAGACGCGACGTCGCGCGCAGGTACTTCTTGCGGAACCCACCCGCCAACATCTCCTCGCTGAAGACGGTGTCGAGCTTGGTCCCCGACGCGACGACCGGAATGCCCGCGTCGTAGAGCCGGTCGGTCAGCGAGACCAGCCGCAGCGCGACGCTCTGGTCGTCGAGCGGATGCACACCGGTGATGAACACTTGCGCGACGCCCTCGATCAACGCCTGGTACCTCGACGGGTGCATCGTCGCCAGGTGAGCGCACAACGCGTCGAAGTCGTCGAGCGTCGCGCCCGCCACGCCGGCGGCCTCGTCACGCACCTCGTCGTCGGACGGCGGCACGGGCGCCGGCGGCAGGTCGCGGTGCCGGTAGTCCGGACCTTCGATCCGCACCGTGGTGAAAATGGCTGCCAGCGTGTTGATTTCACGCAGGAAGTCCTGCGCGGCGAACCTGCCCTCGCCCAGTTGTTCGGGCAACGTGTTGGACGTCGCCGCGACCGACACCCCTCGTTCCACCAGAGCCGAGAGCAGTCGCGAGATCAGCGTCGTGTTCCCCGGATCGTCGAGCTCGAATTCGTCGATGCACACCACCACGTACTCCGAGAGCAACTCGATGCACTCGAGGAATCCGAAGACACCCGCCAACTGCGTCAGTTCACCGAACGTCGCGAACGCCGCGGGACCGGCGTCGTCGGCGCTGAGCGCGTAGTACGTCGACGCCAACAAGTGCGTCTTGCCGACGCCGAAACCACCGTCGAGGTACACCCCGACCCCCGGCAACACCTCTCGCTTGCCGAACAACTTCTTCTTGCCGGCACGGCGCTGCACGGCCTGCTCACAGAACGCGCGGCACTTCTGCACGGCCGCGGTCTGCGACGGCTCGCCCGGATCGGGCCGATAGGTGTCAAAGGAGACATCGGCGAACGTGGGCGGCGGCACCAACCCCGCGACCAGTCGTTCAGGTGTCACCTTCGGATGCCGATCGGTGAGATGGTCGACGACGCTGGCCCCAGACATGAAGGAACTGTATCGACGTGCTGCAATGGTCAACGTGTCCGATCCCGATGCTGCGACTCAGCTCACAGAGCTAGGCCCCCTGGGCAGCACGTTCGACACCGACGACGGACGGCTCGCGGCGTTCTACTCCTACCCGCAGAACCTCGAGCGCTGCTGGGTGCGGGCCAACATGATCTCCAGCCTCGACGGCGGCGCCACCGACGACGGCAAGGCCGGCGGCCTGGCCGGCCCCGGTGACCGCGCCCTGTTCGCCCGCATGAGGCAGGAAGCCGACGTCATCCTGGTCGGCGCCTCCACCGTGCGCATCGAGAACTACTCCGGTGCCCAGATGTCGCTGGCCGAGCGCCGCGAACGGCAAGGCCGAGGCCAGACCGAGGTGCCCCCGATCGCCATCGTCACCCACGCCGCGGACTTCGAGCACGACGCCAGGATCTTCACCCGCACCGAGATACCACCCATGATCATGACCTGCCGCGAAACCGTGCCGGAGGCCAACGCCCGCTTCGGCTCGACCGCCGAGGTCGTCGACGCGTCCGGATCCCACACCGACCGCGTCGACCCCGCGGTGGTACTCGCGATCTTCGCTGAGCGGGGCCTGCGACGGGTGCTGTCCGAAGGCGGGCCGTCGCTGATCAGCCTGCTCACCGAACACGACTTGATCGACGAGCTGTGCGTCACGATTGCACCGATCCTGGTCGGCGGCACGGCCCGCCGCATCGCCTCGGGGTCGGGGGAAGCCCACACCCGGATGCGTCGATGCCACCTGCTGACCGACGACGAGGGCTATCTCTACACGCGGTACGTCAGGGACGGGCTGGGCGGGGAGTAGCTCGTCGATCGCTAATGTGGTCATCATGCGTCGGCATCCTCAGCTGCTCAGGGCCCTCTGTCTGCCCGTCGTCGCGGCTGTCGTCCTGGCCGGCTGCTCGCCGGGACTCGCCGCCAACCCCCGCTTCGCCACCGATGCGGGCGCCGGACCCCAAGGCGCCCCCGAGACGACACCGGTCGCCGCGGGGCCTCCCCCGGTCGAGGCCCCCAAGAACGATCTGACGTGGCGCGACTGCACGTCGCGGACGTTCGCTGCGGCCTCCGTCCCCGCCGTGCCCGGCGTGACTCTGGACTGCGCCACCTACGACGCCGACGTCGACTCGATCAACGGCGCCACGGGGACGCTCACCATCGGTGTCGTCCGCGCCAAGTCGACGGCCACCCCGGCAGACGCCGGGCCACTGGTCATGACCACCGGCAGCGACCTCCCGTCCTCGACGCAGCTGCCGGTGTGGCTGTCCCGCGGCGGCGCCGACGTGCTGAAGACCAACCCGATCGTCGCCGTCGACCGCCGCGGCATCGGCCTGTCGGGCGCCCTGGATTGCCGCGACCTGTTCAGCCGGCAGGAAATGCTCGACCAGGCGCAGTTCGAGTCCGGCAACGATCCCGTCGCCAACCTCAGCGCCGTCGTCCAGACCGCCACCCAGAGCTGTACCGACACCATCGCCCCCGGCGACTCCTCCTACGACAACGCGCACGCCGCCGAGGATCTCGAACGCCTCCGCAGCACCTGGGACGTTCCGACGCTCGCCCTGCTCGGCGTCGGCAACGGCGCGCAGGTCGCCCTCGCCTACGCGGGCTCACATCCCAACAAGGTGTCGCGGCTGGTGCTCGACTCCCCGCTGCCCCTCGGGATCGCCGCCGAGGCGAGAGCCGAACAGAAGGTCAAGGGTCAGCAGGCCGCGCTGACGGCGTTCGCCTCGCAGTGCGTCGCCTCGGGCTGCGCGCTCGGCCCCGATCCAAAGGGCGCCATCGACGCCATGCTCGCCGGCGCGCGCCAAGGCACCGGTCCGGCCGGCGCCTCGGTGGCCGCCCTCACCGACGCCATCGCCACCGCCCTGGCGTTCCCCCGCGGCGACTTCGTGTCGTCGACCGCGGCGCTGGCCACTACCCTCGCCGCGGCCCGCAGCGGTGACGTCGCCGGGCTCAACACGCTGATCAACCAGGCCGAGACGCAACGCGAGACCGACGGTCAGTTCGTCAACGGGTGCAGCGACGCGCTCAACCGCCCCACCCCGGACCGAGTGCGCGAGCTCGTCGTCGAATGGGGGAAGCTCTACCCCGAATTCGGCACCGTCGGCGCCCTCGACATGGTCAATTGCCTTGCCTGGCCCAGCGGTTCGACGCCACCCGATCCGCAGAACCTCAAGATTCCCGTGCTGCTTCTCGGCGTGCAGAACGACCCGATCGTCGGCAACGAAGGAGTGGCCGCAGTCGCGGCGACCATCATCAACTCCGGTGCGGCGAACCGGCGCGTGATGTGGCAGGGCGTCGGACACGGAGCCAGCATCTACTCCGCGTGCGCCGTCCCGCCGGTGCTGGCCTACCTCGGCACCGGCAAGGTTCCCGAGACCGACACGTACTGCCCCGCCTAGCTCGACGCCCCCGGCCACCGGTGTACGGTGCGCTGGTGGCGGCACCTGACACGTTGTTGACGAACGCATTCCGACCCCGCACCTCTCCGCCGAATGTCGCGCACGTGCTGCGCTCGGTGCTGTGGCCCGTGGCGATCCTGTCGATCGTCCATCGCAGCTACGTGCTGGCCACCAACGGCTACATCACCGACGACTTTGGTCCCGTCTACCGCGCGGTCGTCAACTTCAAGCTCGGGCTCGACATCTACAACGAGCACTTCGACCAGGTGGACCCCCACTACCTGTACCCACCGGGTGGGACGCTGCTGCTGGCTCCATTCGGCTACCTGCCGGTCGACGCCTCGCGGTACTGGTTCATCACGTTCAACACCATCGCCATCCTGCTGGCCGCGTACTTCCTGCTGCGGCTGTTCAAGTTCACCCTGGCGTCGGTGGCAGCGCCCGCCCTGCTGTTGGCGATGTTCTGCACCGAGAGCGTCACCAGCACGCTGGTGTTCACCAACGTCAACGGTTGCGTCCTCCTCGGCGAGGTCCTGTTCCTGCGGTGGCTGCTGAGCGGCAAGGTCAACCACGAGTGGCTCGCCGGCCTCGCCATCGGGCTGACGCTCGTCGTCAAACCCTCACTGGCGCCGCTGCTGCTGCTTCCCGTACTCAACCGACAGTGGCGCCCACTCTTGCCTGCCTTCGGGGTGCCGATCGTGTTCAACGTCGCCGCCTGGCCCTTGGTCAGCGACCCGATGGGCTTCGTGCGCAACACCGTGCCCTACATCTTCTCGGTGCGCGACTACTTCAACAGCTCCATTCAGGGCAACGGCATCTACTACGGCCTGCCGACATGGCTGATTCTGCTGCTGCGAGTGGGCTTTCTGGCACTGGCAGTCGCCAGCCTCTGGCTGCTGTACCGCTACTACCGGGAACGCGATCAGCTGTTCTGGATGGTGACCTCGTCCGGCGTGCTGTTGATCACGACGTTCCTGGTGACCTCGCTCGGCCAGGGCTACTACTCGATGATGCTGTTCCCGTTCCTGATGTCGGTGGTGCTCCCCAACTCCGTGATCCGCAACTGGCCGGCCTGGCTGGCGATCTACGGCTTCATGACGATGGACCGTTGGCTGCTGGGGCACTGGCCGACCACCGGACGCTTTCTGGAGTACATGAAGATCACCTACGGGTGGTCGCTGATGCTGATCGTCGTGTTCTGCGTGCTGTACTTCCGCTACCTCGAGGCCAAGGCCGACGGCAGACTCGACGACGGCATCGACCCGCCGTGGATGACGACCGATCGGGACCGCGCTAGCGTGGAGTGATGACCGTCCCGAAAGTCCAACTGACCGACGACGAATGGCGTAAGAAGCTCTCGCCCCAGGAGTTCGCCGTGCTGCGTCAGGCCGGCACCGAGCGCCCGTTCGTCGGCGAGTACACCGACACCAACACCGAGGGCGTCTACCAGTGTCGGGCGTGCGGTGCGGAGATCTTCCGCAGCACCGAGAAGTTCGAATCGCATTGCGGCTGGCCATCCTTCTTCGACCCCGCCGACTCGGACGCCGTCATCTTGAAGACCGACGACTCGGGTGGCATGCATCGGGTCGAAGTCCTGTGCGCCAGCTGCCACAGCCACCTCGGTCACGTATTCGAAGGCGAGGGGTACCCCACCCCGACCGATCAGCGGTACTGCATCAACTCGATCTCGATGAAGCTGGTTCCGGCGACGTAAGCCTGCGGAGCAGGTCACACAGTTCGGCGCCGGCGAGCGGCGGACTGAAGTGAAACCCCTGCGCCACGTCGCACCCGTAGTCACGGAGCATCGTCCTGGTGTCGTCGTTCTCCACGCCCTCGGCTACGACCGTCACACCGAGCTCGTGCGCCAGGTCGACCACGGCGCGGACCACGGCCGCCGCACGCGCGTCGTCCACGATGGGGGCGATGAACTGCCGGTCGAGTTTGACCTCGTCGATCGGCAACTCGCACAGGTAACCGAGCGCCGAGTAGCCGCTGCCGAAATCGTCGATGGCGACCCGCGTTCCGCGTCCCCGTAGCGAATCGAGCACCTGACGGGTCCGGTCGACGTCGTCCAGCAACAGGTCTTCGGTGATCTCGATGGTCAACAGGTCCGGGCTGAGGTCACGCGCGTCGAGCGAGCGCAGAATGCGCTTCGGCAACTCCAGATCGCACAGCGACGGTGCGAACATGTTGACGGCCACTGGCACCCGGACACCGTTGGCCTTCCAGTGGGCCACGTCCTCGAGCGCCCGCTCGACCACCAAATCGGTCAGCGACCTCATCAACCCGTACTCACGGACCAAGGGAAGGAACTTGTCGGGACCGAGCAATCCGCGTTCGGGATGGGGCCAACGGACCAACGCCTCGACGCCGACGAATTCTCCGTCGAGGAGCCCGAACTTGGGTTGATAGACCAGGCTGAGACCGGCGTGGTCGATCGTGTTGCGCAGTTGGCCCAGCAGTCTGACCGTGCTCGTTCCGGCATTGCCCACCCTTCCCGTCCCCTTGGGCCGGGTCCGCGTCATCTCCGGATCGAAGGTGTGCACCCCGCCCGTGCGCGAACGCTTGGCGGAATACATCGCCAGGTCGGCGCGCTTCAACAGCGCCTCGGCCGAGACGGCCGCGTCGTCGCCGGTCGCCACGGCCAGTCCAATGCTGGGTCGCAGCAACAGATCATGGCCGTCGATGACGAACTGGTCGTCGAACGACGCCATGAGCCTCCGTGCCACCTGTCGGGAGTGTTCGGTCTTGCCCTCCAGCAGCACCGCGAACTCGTCACCGCCCACCCGGGCCACCGTGTCACCGGCGCGGACACAGCCAAGGATTCGTTGCGCCGCGAGCACCAGCAATTGGTCTCCGGCCGGGTGGCCGAGGTTGTCGTTGACGAGCTTGAAGTCGTCGAGATCCAACGACAACACCGCCACCGGTTGTCGATCGCGGACGTGCAACTGCATGGCGTGCGACAGGCGGTCGTTGAACAGCGCGCGATTCGCCAACCCCGTCAACGGGTCCCGCAACGCCTGCTCCGCGACCAGGTCCAGGAGGCGGCGGTTCTCCCTGACCACGAAGAACTGCCGCAACAGCACCGCGACGACCAAGACCACCGTCGGAAAGAACAGCGCGGCCATCCCCGGCTGCTGCAGATTCGTCGGTGCGCACACCGCGGCGGCTATCGCGATCGGGACGTAGGGCAGACACAACACCCATCGCGACGGCACCCGCAAGGTCGACGATTCCGTCGCGGGCTCGTCCACCCCGAGCAGCGCCGCCGCCCCGATGATCAGCATGCCCACGAAGTAGCCGACGTCGGTCACGCGCCCGATCTGGTAGTCGTACTGGCCGGCCGCGCTGAGGTAGACGAACGCACTGTCGGCCAGCGCCATCACGATGACACCGGCGGTCAGGAACGACGTCGTCCGCCGCTGCCCCGCGCGCGCCCGGGTCTGGACGAGCACCGCCACCGTGATGACGACGAAGTCGCTGACCGGGTAGGCCAACGACAACCAGAATGCGACAGGGTCGCCGCTGTCAGCCTCGTACGCGTCGCGCAGCACCAGCACCCACGAGATCTGGAACAGTGCCGCGGCCGCGATCAACCCGTCGAGAACCAATCGGGTGCGTGAATGACCCACGTGCCCGACGGGATAGGCGGCCAGCCCGACGCAGGCTCCGACCGGAAACATCAGATAGCCGGCGTCGGCCAGCGACGGGAACGGCGGAACGTCGGTGGCCATCTCGAGGTAGCTCCACAGGAGGGAACCGGCGACCCATCCGCCGACGCCGACTGCGATGCTCGACCAGGCGAGCCGCTTGCGACCGGTGGCGTGCACTGCGGCGCGGATCGTGCACACCGTGGCGAACACAGCGAACAACACACTGGAGACGTTGGACACGATGGTGACGGTCGGTTCCACGTCCCAGTCGACGATCGTCCACGCCGAGAGCAGGGCTGCGACCACGGCGGCCGTCGCCACTACTACTGCGGTCTTCCCCATCGGGCGATGCTAGCAAACAGGGAAAGGGTATGAAACCTAAACTGCCCGAAAATTGACCGGGCAGTTACTTCGATCTGGCCGCAACGCGAGCAAACCGACGCAGTGCTTACGGGAACCGGGCGACGAGCTCCTCGACACCGACGCGCGGCCCGGTGAAGAACGGGGTCTCCTCGCGCACGTGCCTGCGGGCGTCGGTGTAGCGCAGCTTCCACATCAGCTCCACGATGCGGCCCAGGTCCGGCCCCTCGAAGGCCAGGATCCACTCGTAGTCACCGAGCGCGAAGGCGGGCACCGTGTTGGCGCGCACGTCGGGATACTCGCGGCCCGCCATCCCATGCTCGACGAGCATCTTGCGGCGCTCGTCGTCGGGCAACAGATACCACTCCAGCGACCGGACGAACGGATAGACGCACACGTAGTCGCCGGGGTCCTCACCAGCGATGAACGCCGGAACGTGACTCTTGTTGAACTCCGCGGGCCGGTGCAACGCCACAACGCTCCACACCGGCTCGCTGACCCGGCCGAGGGACGTCCGCCGGAACGACGAGTAGGTCTTCTGCAGGTCTTCCACGCGCTCGGCGTGCGTCCAGATCATGTAGTCGGCGTCGGCCCGGAAGCCGGCCACGTCGTACATCCCGCGGACGACCACGCCGTTCTCCTCCTGCTGCTTGAGGAACGTGATCGTCTCGTCGACGACGGCCGCGCGATCATCGCCCAGCTCCTCCGGCTGCACCGCGAACACCGAGATCATCATGTATCTCGTCATGGAATTGAGGGTGTCGTAGTCCAGCTTCGCCATACGAGCTATCGTGCCACGCCCGACGTCGTCAACGCCGCCACCGCCTTGGTGGCGGATCCCACACAGGCGGGTACGCCGATGCCGTCGAGGTACGCCCCCGCGACCACCAGCGTCGAGGGCAAGCCCGAGCGCAGCTCGGCGACCAGCCCGGCGTGCCCCGGCCCGTACTGCGGCATCGCGTCCATCCAGCGCTGGACATGGCAGTCCACCGGGTCCGACGTCACCCCGAACACCGTCGACAGGTCCTCGGCAGCCCACCGGAGCAGATCCTCGTCACCCACGTCTCGGGCAAGGGAGTCGCCGAACCGGCCGAACGACAACCGCACCAGCTCCACGTTGCCCCGGCGTCCCCACTTGCGGGACGTCAGCGTCATCGCCTTCGAGTTGAGCCGTTCACCGCTGGCGACCAGCACGCCCGACTGCTCGGGCATCGGAGTCCCACCCGGCAGCGCGAGCACGACCAGCGCCGACGACGCCGTCTGAATGCGACGCGCCGCCGCGGCCGATCTCGGTGCCACGCCGTCGATCAACGTCGGCAGCCGAGGCGCCGGCACCGCGAGCACCACGCCGTCGGCATGCCAGTGCCCGCCCTCGTCGTCGACCAGCGACCACCCCCGGCCGTCCCGACTGACCTGCTTCACCCCGACGCGCACCCAGTCGACCCGTGCCTGCCGCACCAACGCGTCGAGCAGCACCGCATAACCGCCGTCGACCGCCCCGAACACCGATCCGGGCATCGGCGGAGGCAGCGCCTCGCGAACCGCGTCGGTCAGACTGCGGGCCCCACGATCCAGGGCAGCCGCCAGCGTCGGAGCGGCAGCCCTGAGGCCGATGGTCGCCGACGAACCGGCGTAGACACCCGCCAACAACGGATCCACCGACCGCATCACCACCTGCGGACCGAAACGGTCGCCGATCAGCTCCGCGACGGTCGGGTCCGCGCCGGGGCGCCACGAGAACGGTCGCGATGGTTCGTCGGCGATCCGCGCCACCGTCGCGTCGTCGACGAGCCCGGCCATCGACGACGCCTGAGCCGGGATGCCCTGCAGCGTGCCCTGCGGCATCGGATGCAGGCGCCCCTCGCTGAAGATGAGCGGCCGAACCCCCGTGGTGCCGATCTTCCTGTCGGCCAACCCCAACTCGGCCAGCAGCGCCGACACCTCCGGACGCCGTGCCACGAACGCCTCGGCCCCGACGTCCACCAACTGACCGCCGATACGCTCGGTGCGCAACACCCCACCGAGGCGATCAGCGGGGTCGAAGAGCGTGATCGACGCCTCCGAGCCTGCCGCGACGCGCAACCGGTAGGCGGCTACCAATCCCGAAATGCCGCCTCCGACAACACAATAGGCGGCTCTCACAACGCGTGCACCAACGCCACCGCCTCGGTGATGACGCCAGGGTCGGTCGGCGGAAGCACACCGTGACCCAGGTTGAAGACATGGCCGGTGGCCCCTGCGTCGACGGCCCGTCGACCGTCTTCGACCACGTTGCGGACCGCACGCTCGACCACCGGCCAGCCCGCCAGCAGAACCACCGGATCGAGATTGCCCTGCAGCGCACAGCCCGGACGCACCCGGCCGGCCGCGTCGGTCAGCGACGTCCGCCAGTCGACGCCGACCACGGGCTTGTCCCCCACCGACACCGCCTCCGACATGGCGCCAAGCAACTCGGCCGTGCCGACCCCGAAGTGCGTCATCGGCACGCCTTCCGCGGCGAGGGTCTCGAACACCCGCGAGCTGTGCGGCAGCACATAGGTCCGATAGTCGGCCAACGACAACGTGCCCGCCCAGGAGTCGAACAGCTGGATCGCGTCGACGCCGGCGTCCAACTGCGTCTTGAGGAACCCGATGGTCACGTCGGTGAGAGCCGTCATCAGGGCGTGCCAGGTGTCGGATTCACCGAGCATCATCGCCTTGGTGCGCTCGTGGTTGCGGCTGGGTCCGCCCTCGACCAGGTAGGACGCCAGGGTGAAGGGAGCACCGGCGAAGCCGATCAGCGGCACGTCACCCAGCGCCGCGGTCAGCAGCGCGATCGCATCCGCGACGGGCGCCACCGCGTCACGATCCAGCGGCGTCAGCGACGTCACGTCGGCGGCAGTCCGGATGGGCTCGGCGATCACCGGCCCGACGTCGGGGACGATGTCGACGTCGACGCCCGCCGCGCGCAGCGGCACGACGATGTCGGAGAACAGGATGGCCGCGTCGACGCCGTGGCGACGCACCGGCTGCAGCGTGATCTCGGTGATCAGCTCGGCGTCGAAGCACGCCTGCATCATCGTGTTCTTTGCCCGCAACGCCCGGTACTCGGGGAGGGATCGACCGGCCTGCCGCATGAACCACACGGGCACACGGCTGGGCTTACGGCCTGCGGCCGCGGTCAGATAGGGCGACTCTGGCAGGTCACGACGGGTACTCATCGCCACCCATGCTGCCATGCAGTAACGCTTCGGCGCGCCTTCGCTGCCCCATCCCCGAATCAGCTAGCGTCAAACCCCATGACCACCGTCGAGCCGGCTCAGTTCCGGGCAGCGGTGGAGGCAATGAATGCCACCACCGTCCGGCCCGAGATCGAGCTCGGCCCGATCCGGCCGCCTCAGCGACTGGCGCCGTACAGCTATGCGCTCGGCGCCGAGGTTCGCCACCCCGAAACCACCGTCGTCCCCGAGCGGTCCGACGGCGACGCATTCGGCCGCCTGATCCTCCTGCACGACCCCGAAGGCGCCGAGGCGTGGGACGGCACGATGCGCCTGGTGGCTTACATCCAGGCCGACCTGGACTCCACCGAAGCCGTCGACCCGCTGCTTCCCGAAGTGGCCTGGAGCTGGCTCGTCGACGCGCTCGCCGAACACGACGACCACGTCACCGCCCTCGGCGGCACCGTGACGGCGACGACGTCGGTGCGGTACGGCGACATCTCGGGCCCGCCACGGGCCCACCAATTGGAGCTGCGCGCATCGTGGACCGCGACCAACCTCGAACTGGGACCGCACGTGCAGGCCTTCTGCGAAGTGCTGGAGCACGCCGCGGGCCTTCCACCGGCCGGGGTCACCGACCTCGGCGCTCGCACGCGCGCCTGACATGACTGAGGGTTTCACTGCCGGGGACGCCGGCCCCGACGAGACGACGGGCGAGCAAGACGCCGTCGAGCCCGAGGCAGAGGCGACCCCACTACTGGCACCCGCGGACGGCGTACCCGAGCTGGCCGTCACGTCCGACCAGATCCTGGCTGCGGCCGAACTATTGGTGTCGGGGCACGGCCCGTTCGCGATCGACGCCGAACGAGCCTCGGGCTTCCGCTACTCAAACCGCGCCTATCTGATCCAGATTCGGCGGGCAGGCGCGGGCTCCGTGCTGATCGACCCCGTCAACCATGGCGAAGACCCGCTGATGGTGATGGCGCCACTGGCCGACGTGCTGGACACCGACGAGTGGATCCTGCATGCGGCCGATCAGGACCTGCCATGCCTGGCCGAGCTGGGAATGGTGCCGCCCCAGCTGTACGACACCGAGTTGGCGGGCCGGCTGGCCGGATTCGACAGGGTGAACCTGGCAGCGATGGTGCAACGACTGCTCGGACTGCACCTGGTCAAGGGGCACGGTGCTGCGGACTGGTCCCAGCGTCCCCTTCCGTCGGAGTGGCTCAACTACGCGGCGCTGGATGTCGAGGTATTGCTCGAGCTCCGCGCGGCGGTCGCCGCCGAACTGGAAGCGCAGGGCAAGACCCGTTGGGCGGCAGAGGAATTCGAGCACCTGCGCACCTTCGTCGCATCGCCGACGCGGCGCGATCGCTGGCGCAAGACCTCAGGGATCCACAAGGTCAAGAGCCCGCGGACGCTGGCCGCCGTTCGGGAACTCTGGACGACGCGCGACCACATCGCCCAGCGCCGCGACATCGCGCCCGGACGCATCCTGCCCGACGCAGCCATCATCAACGCTGCCACGGTCAATCCCGACACCGTCGAGAAGTTGGTGGCACTGCCGGTGTTCGGCGGCTCCCGCCAGCGCCGCAGTGCGGGCGTCTGGCTGGACGCGCTGTCGCGGGCCCGCACCACCGACGACCTTCCGACCGCGTCCGAGCCGGTCACCGGACCACCCCCCGCGGTGCGGTGGAGCCGGCGCAAGCCCGAGGCCGCCGAACGGCTCGACCGCGTCCGCGCAGGACTCGCCGAACTGTCGCAACGGGTTTCGGTGCCGGCCGAGAATCTGCTGACCCCCGACCTGGTGCGCCGGTTGGTGTGGGATTGGCAGCCAATCACCGACGCCGCGACGGTGATCGACGCCTTCCTGGCCGAGGCGGGTGCGCGACCGTGGCAGCGGGAGTTGACGGTGCCGGTGCTGACCGAGGCGTTGACGGCCGCCCCGACACCGCCGACCGAGGACGCTCCGACTTCCTAGGTCGCGACGACCCGGTCCACGTGGGCGAAGAAGTGCCGAAGGACGTCCTCGGGAGCCTCGATCTGCGGCCAGTGCGCGATGTCGTCGGCGAGCATCACGACGTCGGGACTCGGAATCACCTCGAGATAGCGCTGCGCCATGTGTCGACCCGAATTGGGATCGCTCGGACCGTCGATCAGTCGCATCGGCACGGCAGTCTCCCGCATTGCCCGGATCCAACGGTTGCGATACAGGTAGCGGTCGGTGACGAACCTGCCCACCTTGTGGCTCACCCGCGTGCCGTCGTTGTAGGCCATGATCTGGTGGAACTGTTCGAGCTGCCGGGGCGTCGGCTTGGTGTTCTGCCCGAAGAGCTCGTCGAGCGTCCGGTCGACGACGCGCCGGGCGACCGCGCTGCCCTGGAACCGACTCATCATGTCGCCCAACGGTGTTCGCGACATCAGCTTTTGCACCAGCCGGGGCGTGTACGACTCGTTGAACAGACCGCCGTTGAGCCAGGTGATCGACTCGATCACCGGCACTCCGTAGGCGTTGTCGCCTGCCTCGTAGCGGGCGAGCAGTTCCTGGCCGACGGAGTCACCCAGGTCGTGAGCCAACACGTGGAAGGAGTCGATCCCCAGATGATGCAGTAGTGCCTCGTGCATGTCGGCGTGGTCGGGCACGGAGTACTCGTACGCCACGGGTTTGTCCGAGAAACCCATGCCAAGCATGTCCGGCGCGATGACGGTGAACCGCTCTGTCAGCGTCGGCCAGATCAGCGACCAGTCCCACGAGCTGAACGGATACCCGTGGATGAGGAGCAGGGCCGGGCCGGTGCCCTCGACGCGATAGAACGCGTCGAAGCCCAGGTAGTCGAAGTACTGACCGGTGGTCTTCCAGCGCTCCAGTTCGGCATCCATGGGCGAAGCCTATGCAGTGGCTAGGGTCCGGCGATCACCGGCTTCGACGCCGAACGTGACGTCACTGCGAGAATCGGTCCAACTCTCCGCAGTGGTGTCACGTTGGACGCCCGGGACCTAGTCGACCCGGCCGCTGACTTCGGACTCCCCGATCGAGCTGCCGAGCGCTGCCACCCACCCGGTGA
This sequence comes from Mycobacterium sp. AT1, assembly GCF_002043095.1. Taxonomy (GTDB): domain Bacteria; phylum Actinomycetota; class Actinomycetes; order Mycobacteriales; family Mycobacteriaceae; genus Mycobacterium. Next base: position 23,900 of record NZ_MVOC01000036.1, read on the forward strand.
CCTGACGGGCGATGTTCTGATCGGTCAGGCCCAACTCGGCGAGCACCTCGTTTCGCGAGGCATGGTCCTGAAACTGCTGAGGGACGCCGAGGTCGCGGCAAGGAACGTCGATTTCGTTGCGCCGCAACGCAGCCGAGACCGCCGAACCGATGCCGCCGTTCAGGCCGTGGTCCTCCAACGTGACGACCAACTTGTGCGACGTCGCCAGCGGACCAAGCATCTCGGGGACCGGAAGCACCCAGCGAGGGTCGACGACCGTCACGCCGATGCCCTGGTTGCGGAGCCGCTCGGCGACCGACAACGCCATCGAGGCGAAGGATCCGACCGCCACCAGCAGGACGTCCTGGGACAGTCCATCTGCGGGCACTGCCAGCACGTCGACCCCGTCGCGGCGTTCGACGGCGGGAATGTCCTCGCCGACGTCCCCCTTCGGGAACCGGATCGCGGTGGGCCCGTCCTTTGTGTCCAGGGCTTCGCCGAGCTCCTCGCGCAGGCGAGCGGCGTCACGGGGAGCCGCGACCCGCATCCCCGGCACGACGCCGAGGATCGACATGTCCCAGACACCGTTGTGGCTGGCGCCGTCGGGTCCCGTCACGCCGGCACGATCGAGCACGATCGTCACCGGAAGACGGTGCAGCGCAACGTCCATCATCATCTGGTCGAACGCCCGGTTGAGGAACGTCGAGTAGATCGCCACCACCGGGTGCATGCCGCCCATGGCGAGCCCGGCGGCCGACGTCATGGCGTGCTGTTCGGCGATGCCGACGTCGAAGAAACGGTCCGGGAACCGCTTGCGGAACGCGCTGAGCCCGGTGGGACCCGGCATCGCGGCCGTGATCGCGACGACGTCGCGACGCTTGGCGGCCCGCTTGATCAGTTCGTCGGAGAACACCGACGTCCACCCTGGCGCGGCGACCGACGTCGCAAGCCCGGTCTGCGGGTCGATGATCCCCGTCGAGTGCATCTGTTCGGCCTCGTCGGACTCGGCAGGTCCGTACCCCATGCCCTTGCGGGTGGCGACGTGGACGATCACCGGGGCGTTGAAGCCGCGAGCATGGCGCAGCGCCGCCTCGACGGCGTGCTCGTCGTGGCCGTCGATCGGACCGACGTACTTGAGGCCGAGGTCGGTGAACATCACCTGCGGCGACAGGGCGTCCTTGATGCCGGCCTTGACGCTGTGCATGCACTGATAGCAAACCTCGCCGATGAGCGGCAGCCCGCGAACGGCCTTGCGGCCCTCTTCGAGCAGTCGTTCATAACCGGGTTGCAGTCGAAGGCCGGCGAGGTGGTCGGCGAACCCGCCGATGGTGGGCGCGTAGCTGCGGCCGTTGTCGTTGACGACGATGATGACCGGCCGTCGCGAGGTCGCGATGTTGTTGAGCGCCTCCCAGCACATGCCCCCCGTCAACGCGCCGTCACCGACGACGGCGACCACGTGACGGTTGCGATGGCCGCTGAGCTCGAAGGCCTTGGCCAACCCGTCGGCGTAGGACAGCGCCGTGCTGGCGTGGCTGGACTCGACCCAGTCGTGTTCGCTCTCGCTGCGCGACGGATACCCCGACAGCCCGTCCTTCTTGCGGAGGTTGTCGAAGTCGGCGCAGCGTCCCGTCAACATCTTGTGGACGTAGGCCTGATGACCGGTGTCGAAGATGATCGGATCGTGCGGTGAGTCGAACACCCGGTGCAGGGCGAGCGTCAGTTCGACGACGCCCAGGTTGGGGCCGAGATGTCCGCCGGTGGCAGCAACCTTGTGAATCAGGAATTCACGAATCTCGAGTGCGAGATCCTTCATCTGTGACTGCGACAGGTGCTGCAGATCAGCGGGACCGCGGATCTCAGAAAGCATCAGCTCAGTTTACGCACGGCGAGGTGATCGGGCCCGTCAAGGCTCGTACACGTCGGGCACGCCGTCACCGTCCGCGTCGGCCGTTTCCCGCTCGCGAATGCGGCGGTGTGCCGCGTTGCGGCTGACCAGGACGACGGCCGCCAACGCTCCCGCCACCAGCGACCCCACCAGCACGCCGATCTTGGCGTCGGCACCCGTCACGGTGCCGTAACCAAAGGCCAGCTCGCCGATGAGCAACGACACGGTGAATCCGATTCCGGCCAGCAGCGCGACACCGAGCACGTCGCGCCAGGCCAGGTCGTCGTCGAGCGTGGCCTTGGTGAACTTCGCGAGCAGAAATGTGGTGATGAACACACCAAGCGGTTTGCCGAGTACCAAGCCGGCCATGACGCCGACCGTGACGGGATGGCGCAGCCCGTCGGCCAGGCCCGCCAGACCCCCGACCGTCACCCCTGCGGCGAAGAAGGCGAACACCGGCACGGCCACGCCCGCCGAGACGGGGCGCAGTCGGTGCTCGAAGTGTTCGGCACACGCATGACGACCGAGAACCGGCACCGTGAACCCGAGCACGACGCCGGCCACCGTGGCGTGAATGCCGCTGGCGTGAACCAGCGCCCACGTCGCCGCGGCGAGCGGGAGCAGGACCCACCAGCGGGTCAGCCCGCGCTGGACGGCAACGGCGAAGAGTCCCCCCGGCACCAGCGCCAACGCCAACGGACCGAGAGCGAGGTGGTCGGTGTAGAACGCGGCGATGACGATGATCGCCAGCAGGTCGTCCATCACCGCGAGGGTCAGCAGGAACGTGCGAAGGGCCGTCGGAAGGTGCGTCGACACCACGGCCAGGACGGCAAGGGCAAAGGCGATGTCGGTGGCGATCGGCACCGCCCACCCACCGAGGTTCTCCCGTTCGCCGGCGGCGAGGTTGACCCCGATGAAGATCGCGGCGGGCACGATCATCCCTCCGATCGCGGCCGCGATCGGAAGGGCGGCGCGCGCCGGGTCGCGCAGATCCCCCGCGACGAACTCCCTCTTGAGTTCGAGGCCGACGACGAAGAAGAAGATCGCCAGCAAACCGTCCGCCGCCCACGATGCGGCGCTCAGCCGCAGGTGCAGGCTTTCCGGTCCGACGGTGAATTCGGAGATCGCGCGGTACGCGGACGCCCACGGCGAATTCGCCCACACCAGCGCAGCGCCCGCAGCGAACAGCAGCAACATGCCGCCGACCGTCTCGCGGCGCAAGACTTCGGAGACGCGACTGGCCTCCGGCCACGAGCCGCGGCTGAAGAGTCGGGTGGTGGAGTTGGACACGTTTTCCCCCGGGGGTTTAGGCAGCGTAGGACGACCGCCGACCAGACTTCCCGGCACACCGTTGTCCACCTTAGACCGCGACCGCGCCCCGTCGCCTACGAGACGTGCGCCAGCACCGCGTCGGCCACGTCGGCGACCGGCTTGGTCGTCACGACTTCGAGAGTCGCCGAGGCGCGAAGCAACGGCTCGACCTCGGCGAGGTCGGCCAAGACCGCGGCCATCTCGTCCGGCGACCGGCCGAAGGTGTTGTCGGTCCGAGCGCGCAGCCTCTCGACGATCAATTCCTCAGGGGCACTGAGGAGTACGACGTGGTCGAACCTCGGGTAGAACGTCACCTGGTTGCGCGTGGTGCCCGCGACGATCAAGAGTCCGCGCGGGTCGTCGACCGACAGCAGGTCCTCGATCCGGGACTCGATCCACAGCGACTCGCCGTCGACGGTTTCGAAGTAGTCACCGTAGTCGGTGTCGACCGTCCAATACCCTCTGCGGGCCAATTCGGCAAGCAGCGTGGACTTTCCCGTGCCGGACATGCCGGTAACCAGAACGCGCTTCACGCGCGGGACAGCACCGCAACGCACTCCACGTGGTGCGTCAGCGGGAAGGAGTCGAACACCCGGATTTGTTCCACCGCGTACCCGTGGCCTCGGTAGATGCCGACGTCGCGAGCGAATGACGCTGCCTCACAACCGATGTGCACGATCCGAGGCACGTCGGCCGCGGCCAGCAGGTCGATCACCTCGCGTCCGGCACCGGTGCGTGGCGGGTCAAGCACGGCGACGTCGGCGCGGCGACGCTGCGTGGTGAGCGCACGGCGCACCGACTCGGTGAGCACCTCCACCCAGCCGAGGTCGGCGAGCGCGGTCCGCGCCGCCTTCGCCGAACCACGCGAGGTGTCCACGCTCAGCACGTGCCCCGTCGGCCCCACCGCCTCTGCCAGCGTCGCGGCGAAAACGCCCGCGCCGCCGTACAAGTCCCATGCCGTCATGCCCGCGTCGAGCCGGGCCCAGTCCTCGACCAGTGCACTATAGGTCGGCGCTGCGTCGCGGTGCGCCTGCCAGAACGCGGTGACCGGTACGTTCCAGGTCCGGTCCCCGACCCGCTGGGTCGCCTCATAGGACCCCTCGACCACCTGTGTGGAGGCCTTGCGGTTGGAACGCGGACCCGTCTGCACCACGTGCCGGGCACCCTGATCGTCGAGCACCACGTGCAATTGCGCGCCGGGCGGCCACTTCGCGCCGTCCAGGCCCGCCAACATGCCGTCGGGCACCTGCGCGCACGACAGGTCGGTCACCAATTCGGTGCTGTGGTAACGGTGGAAGCCCGCTTGTCCCGCTTGCGGGCCACCGGCGGCGACGTCCAGCCGCACGCGCGTGCGCCACCCCGTCGCACCCGTCGACCCGACCTCTTCGGCCGCACCCTCCCAGGTGTGGCCGCCGAGCCGCTGCAGCTGGTTGGCCACCACGTCACCCTTGAGCCGGCGGGCGGCCCCGGGTGCCGCGAAGGCCAGGTCGCAGCAGCCGGACCCGTCGACGCCCGCGATGCGGCAGGCCGAGTCGACGCGGTCGGGTGACGCTTCCAGAATCTCGACTGCCTCTGCGTGCCAATGACTTCCGCGTTCTGAGGTGACGCGAGCCACGACCACCTCGCCGGGCAGCGCGTACCGCACGAACACGACGCGACCGTCGTCGTGACGGGCCACGCAGCTGCCGCCGTTCGCGGGCGGCCCCACCGTCAGGGTCAGCATCTGGGCGCTCACTTGAGGAACCCGCGGCGCGCGTCGCCGGGTGCCGGCTGCTCGTCGATGACCTTGAGCCGCTCCGAGGAACTCAGCTGCCACGGCACGGAAGTCACCATGACGTTGGGCTCGAAGAGCAGTCGCCCCTTGAGCCGCAACGCACTCTGGTTGTGCAACACCTGCTCCCACCAGTGCCCGACCACGTACTCGGGGATGAACACGGTGACGACGGTGCGTGGCGAGTCCTTGATGATCCGCTGGACGTAACTCAGGATGGGCCTGGTGATTTCGCGGTACGGCGACGCGATCACCTTGAGCGGCACGGTCACGTCGCTGTCCTCCCACTTGTGCACCAGCGCGTGTGCCTCTTCGTCGTCGACGTTCACCGTGATGGCCTCGAGGACGTCGGGTCGAGTGGCCCTGGCGTAGGCCAACGCCCGTTTGGTCGGCAGGTGCAGGTTGGACACCAACACGATGGCGTGATTGCGGCTGGGCAACACCACGTCGCCCTCCTCGGCAGCGCGGGCCTCCAGCTCCGTCGTGACGGTGGCGTAGTGCTTGTGGATCAGCTTCATGAGCCCGAACAGCGCGCCCATGGCCAGGATTGCGATCCACGCGCCGGCCCGGAACTTGGTGACCACGACCACCACCAGCACGGCGCCGGTGCACAACAGTCCGATCGCGTTGATGATGCGGGACCGGTACATCCTGCGCCGCTGGATGGCGTCGGTCTCGACGCGCAGCAGCCGGGTCCAGTGCCGCACCATGCCGATCTGGCTCAGCGTGAAGCTGACGAACACGCCGACGATGTAGAGCTGGATCAGCGCGGTCACCTCGGCGCGGAAGGCCACCACGAAGGCGATCGCCGCGAAGGCGAGGAAGAGGATGCCGTTGGAGAACGCCAACCGGTCACCGCGAGTGTGCAACTGGCGGGGCAGGTAGCGGTCCTGGGCCAGAATCGATCCCAGGACGGGGAACCCGTTGAAGGCGGTGTTGGCGGCCAGCACCAGGATCAGTGCCGTCACCCCCGCGATCAGGTACAGGCCCACCGGAAAGTCGTGGAAGACCGCGTCGGCCAACTGCGCGATCAACGTCTTCGGGTGGTATCCGGCAGGAGCGCCACCCAACTGGTCGACGCTGTCGACCACCTTGGCTCCGGTTTCCTTGGCCAACACGATGATTCCCATGAACAGCGACACGGCGATACCGCCGAGCAGCAGCAGGGTCGACGCCGCGTTGCGCGACTTCGGCTTCTTGAAGGCGGGCACCCCGTTGCTGATGGCCTCGACTCCCGTGAGCGCGGCACAGCCCGACGAGAACGCCCGCGCCACCAGAAACACCATCGCAAAGCCAAGGACGTCACCGTGTTCGGACTTCACGGTGAAATTCGCCGTCTCGGCCCGAAGGTTGTCGTTCAGGACGAAGATCTGGAACAGCCCCCAGCCGACCATGACGTACATGCCGATCATGAAGGCGTAGGTCGGGATCGCGAACGCCGTGCCGGACTCCCGGATGCCGCGCAGATTCAGCGACGCCAGAAGCAGAATGGCGGCGACGGCGAACAGCACCTTGTGCTGCGCGATGAACGGCACCGCGGAGCCGATGTTGGACATCGCCGACGCCATCGACACCGCCACCGTCAGCACGTAGTCGACGAGAAGCGCGCTGGCCACCGTCAACCCCGCGGTGGGCCCCAGGTTGGTGGTCACCACCTCGTAGTCGCCGCCACCGGACGGATATGCATGCACGTTCTGGCGGTAGCTCGCGATGACGACGAGCATCACCGCCGCGACGGCAAGGCCTATCCACGGCGCCATCGTGTAGGCGCTGAGGCCGGCGACCGACAGCACCAAGAAGATTTCCTCCGGTGCGTAGGCCACGGACGACAGGGCGTCCGAGGCGAACACGGGCAGCGCGATTCGCTTGGGCAGCAACGTGTGCCCCATGGCGTCGCTGCGGAAGGGTCTACCCAGTAGCAACCGGCGAGTAGCGGTCGAAAGCTTGGACACGAGAGCCAAGAGTAAGCGTACGGGTGAATGGCTGTAGCGTTCCGAGTGCGCAGGTTCGCCACAATCCGTTTCTGCCGAACCACTGGGAGGATCGACGCGTGCGTGTAGTCGTAATGGGATGCGGCCGAGTAGGCGCGTCGCTGGCCGATGGCTTGGCCCGGATTGGGCACGAAGTCGCGGTTATCGACCGCGATGGCACCGCCTTTCACCGCTTGTCCCCCGAGTTCCCAGGTGAGCGTGTCCTTGGGATGGGATTCGACCGGGAAGTGCTGCTGCGGTCCGGCATCGAGGGCGCGGGTGCGTTCGCCGCTGTCTCGTCGGGTGACAATTCCAACATCATCTCCGCGCGAGTCGCGCGCGAAACGTTCGGTGTGGAACGCGTCGTCGCCCGCATCTACGACGCGAAGCGTGCCGCCGTCTACGAGCGGCTGGGCATCCCGACGGTGGCGACGGTGCCGTGGACGACGGACCGACTGCTCAACGTCCTGACCCGCGAGAGCGAGACCACCAAGTGGCGAGACCCGTCGGGCAACGTCGCCGTTGCCGAACTCCCGTTGCACGAGGGCTGGGTGGGCCGGCGGGTGACGGCGTTGGAGTCGGTGACCGGTGGGCGCGTGGCGTTCATGATTCGCTTCGGCACTGGGTTGCTCCCCGACAAGAAGACCGTCATCCAGGCCAGCGATCAGGTCTACATGGCGGCCATCTCCGGTCACGTCGCCGAAGCCATGGCCATCGCCGCACTCCCGCCAGGTGAGGACGCCGATGACAAGTGACGGACCAGGAGAGGCACAGTGAAGGTCGCCATCGCAGGGGCCGGCGCCGTCGGCCGGTCCATCGCCAGGGAACTCGTCGAGGCCCACGACGTCACGCTGTTGGAGCGCAACCCCGATCACATCGACGCCGAGGCCATCCCGTCCGCGCACTGGCGGCTCGGTGACGCCTGCGAGCTGACCCTGCTCGAAGCCGTCGGCCTCGAAGAATTCGACGTCGTCATCGCCGCAACCGGTGACGACAAGGCCAACGTGGTGCTGAGCCTGCTGGCCAAGACCGAGTTCGCGGTGGCGCGGGTGGTGGCGCGCGTCAACGACCCCCGCAACGAGTGGCTGTTCGACGAGGCATGGGGAGTCGACGTCGCGGTGTCGACCCCGAGGATGCTGGCCTCCCTGGTCGAGGAAGCGGTGTCGGTCGGCGACCTGGTCCGCCTGATGAGCTTCCGCAAGGGGCAGGCCAACCTCGTCGAGATCACCCTGCCCGACGACACGCCATGGGGCGGCAAGGCCGTCAAGCGGCTGGAACTACCCCGCGACGCGGCCCTGGTGACGATTCTGCGGGGTGCCCGCGTGATCGTCCCCGAGAACGACGAGCCGCTCGAAGGCGGCGACGAACTGTTGTTCGTCACCACCGACGAGGTCGAGGATCAGTTGCGCGAGCTGCTGCTCCGCCCGCGCTGACCCGTCAATCGGAGGCAGCGAGGGCGGGCGGCGGCGTCACGCGGTCGTGACAGCGAGCCGACGCCTCCGGTGACACCAAACCCATGTCGCACTGCCGGTTGCTGATGCCGACCCCGGAGACGACCCCGGCGACGGCGAACAGCACCGCAACCACGATCGCGCCCGACCGGAAGCCGGCGAAGTCCATTGCCGTCGACGCCGTCGCGCCGGCCCCGACGATCACGCCGGTGAACGCCACCGCGATCAGCCCGGCCACCCGCGACACCGCGTTGTTCACTGCGGAGCCGATGCCGCTCTGCGCCGGGTCGACCGCCGCAAGGACAGCCGCCGTCAACGGTGACACCGTGACCGACAGGCCCACCCCGAAGACGATCAGACCCGGCAACATCTGAGTCCAGAAGTCGAACGGCGCGCGCGCCGTCGTCATCAGCAGGAAGCCGCCCGCGGCGATCAGCGGGCCCACGGCCATGAAGACCCGTGGCCCATGCGTTCCCGCCAAGGATCCGAACCGGCGGGCGAGGAAGAACGACAACACCGGAAGCGGCAGCGTCGCAAGCCCTGCGAGCGCCGCCGACATGCCGACCGTCTCCTGAAGGAACAGCGCGACGATCAACGTGCCGAGGGACACCGCGGCGTAGAGGAACACCGTCGCCAAATTCCCGACGGCGAAATTGCGAGAGGCGAACAGTCCCAGCGGCATGATCGGGTTCGGCACGCGCCGCTCCCAGAACGGGAAGGCGACCAGACACGTCACGCCGAGCACGAACCCGGAAATCACCGCGGGATGGGTGGGACCGAGTCGTTGCTGCTCGATGAGGGCGTACACCGCCCCGGTCAGCCCGGTGGCGCACAGCGCGGCTCCCCCGACGTCGACGCGTCCCGACCGTCCCGTGCTGGCCTTCTCCCGACCAAGCCGCGTCGTCAGGTACAGGGTGACGGCCAGCGGCAGCACGTTGATCCCGAAGACCCACCGCCAGTTCAACGCGTCCACCAGCAGCCCGCCCAGCGGCGGTCCCACCACGAACGCCGTGCCCGTCCACGCCGTCCAGGTGCCGATCGCGGCGGCTTGGCGTGCCCCGGTGAACCGGGAGTTGATCATCGCCAGCGAGCTCGGCACCAGGAAGGCCGCACCGACGCCCTGCAGGCAGCGCGCCGCGACGAGGATCCAGCCCGTCGGGGCAAGCGCACACAGCAGGGATGCGACGGCGAACACGGCCAACCCGGTCCGCAGCACCGCCAGCCTGCCGAACTGGTCGGACACGGCGCCGGCGACCAGGATGAGCGCACCGAGAGCCAGCAGGTAGCCGTCGACGACCCATTGTTGGAGGGCGAGCCCGCCCCCGAAGTCCGTTGCGATCGCCGGCAGCGCCAGGTTCACCACCGACCCGTCGAGGAAGGCCACGAACGACGCCAGTACCGCAACCGCGATCAGCGTTCGATCGGGCGCGTCGTAGCGCGGTGCGGTGGTCAGTCGGCCCGTGCCTCTTCGGCATGCGGTTCCGCGTTCTCCGCGGCGTGAAGGGCTCGCTGAGCGGCCCGGATCGCGAGGTAGGTGACCAGCGCGGCGACGGCCGTCAACGGCCAGCCCATGGCAATGCGCGCGACCCCGAGCAACCCGGTCTGGTCCTCGTCGTAGAGGCGGTTCTGCACCAGGAACCGGGCGCCGAACACCAAGGCCCAGACACACGTCGCGATGTCGAACGCCGTCAACGCGCGCCGGACGCCCCGCCAGTCACGATCACGCCCGTTGACCCAACCCCAGGCGTAGCCGACGATCGGCCGTCGGATGACGACCGAGAGCGCGAAGACGCCCGCGTAGACCAGCGACGACCAGATGCCCAACAGGAAGTACCCCTTGGACTCGCCGACCAGGTAGGCGATGCCGGCGCTGACCCCGACGGCGAAGAAGCCGGATATCGCCGGTTGCAACGTCTCCCGGCGCGCCAGCCGCCACACCAGGATGAGCGTCGCCACGCCGAGCGCCGCAGCGATGGCCCACTTCAAGCCGAACAGCGACGACACCGGCACGAACACCAGAACGGGCAGCGACGAGTAGATCAGGCCGCTGACACCGCCCATCTGCGCCAGGATGGCTTGGGCATTCAGCTTGTTCTCGGGTTCATCGGGCGCTACGGCCTCGATCTCCTCCGCCGTCCCCTTGTCGGGGTGGGTCACTTCTGAATCTCGTAGTGCGGGTTGTAGATCGCCTTCGTGCCGTTCTCGAGCTTGCCGAGGCGGCCGTGCACCCGCAACGTGCGACCTGACTCGATGCCAGCGATGCGCCGCTGGCCGAGCCAGACCAGCATCACCGCATCGGTGCCGTCGAACAGTTCGGCGCGTACACCGCCCGCGCAGCCCTTGGCGTTGGTCTCGACACACCGCAGCGTGCCGACCATCGTCACTTCTTGGCCGCGCCGACAGTCGATGGCCTTTTGCGCGCCGGTGTTCGCGGCTTCGTCACTGAGTTCCTCGACGTCCTGCTGTTCGGGGTCCTCCGTGAGCCGACGCGTCAGCCGACGTAGATAACCTTCGGCCGTAGCCATGGTCTCTCCTACCCAAGTGGTGGATCACCCGTTGACCCACCTCTTAACCAACGCCACGGTAGACCTCTTGGTTCCGATTTGCCACGTGGCGCACAGGTTGGACGGTTACCCTTCCGCGGAGCGTTTCAGTCCCACCGCGTGGACGTGATTTGACGCACACGGCACGATCGAACGATGGCCGTCACCCTTCGCGGCGTCTCGGTGGTGTTGTTGCCAGGCACCGGATCCGACGACGACTACGTCTACCGCGCATTCTGCGGGGCCCTGCACGACGTCGGCGCCGTGGTGGTGACTGCGGTTCCCCAGCCGTCCCGGCTCGTCGAGGGCTACGTGAAGGCCATGGACGACGCTGCACGGCAGGGCCGGATCGCCGTCGGCGGAATTTCGATCGGCGCCGCCGTCGCCGCGTCCTGGGCGTTGGCGAACCCCACCGCCGCGGTCGCCGTTCTGGCCGGCCTGCCCGCGTGGACGGGCTCACCGGAGAACGCGACGGCCGCGCTGGCCGCGCATTACTCGGCGAGCGTGCTGCGGCGCGACGGGCTGGCGTCGGCGATCAGCCAGATGCGGGACTCCAGCCCAGCGTGGTTGAGCGCCGAACTCACGCGGTCGTGGGTCGGTCAGTGGCCCGACCTTCCCGACGCCATGGACGCCGCCGCCCGGTACGTCGCTCCGACGGGCGCGGAGTTGGAGAGGCTCGCGGTCCCGATGGGCATCGCGGCCGCCACCGACGATCCGATCCACCCGCTGGAGGTGGCGGTCGAATGGGCGGCCGCGGCTCCCGCGGCCGCGCTACGCACCTTCACCCTCGACGAACTCGGTGCCGATCCCGGCATTCTCGGGACGGCGTGCGTCAGCGCGCTGATGGAGCTGTGAGCCGGCGCTAGCCGCCGGTGATCGTGCGGAGCTGCTGCATCGCCGAACCCTGCTCGCTGCGCCGCGCCGCCGGCTCGGGCGGTGGCGGCTGCGGCACGTACTCCTGCCCGGCTTGGCGTGCCTGCTCGGCCATCATCTGTTCGGCCCTGGCCCGCAGCCGAGCGACGAGGGACTCCGACAGCTGCAGGGGAAGCATGTTGCGCACCGGCTGCGGCGTGTCACCTCGCTTGACAACGGTGTCGGACAGCGCATTTCGTAGATCGCGGGCGATGGCCTCGGCGTTCTCCGGCGATCCGACCGCGGCGCCGCGCACCATCCAGCGGTACCCGTCGACTCCGATGAACCGCATCACCACGGGCTCGGGACCGTTCGTCATGTGCCCGACGACCTCACGTCCCCACGGCCCGTCCTGGATGCTGACCTCGGCCGATTCGTTGCGCAGCGAATCGGCCACCTCGGTGACCACCTCGCGCCACAGGCCCCCCGCCTTGGGCGCCGCGTAGGCCGTCACGTTGTAGCGGCCGTGCGACGTCACCATCCACGCCATCGTCGGCACACCCTGCTGGTTGACCTCGACGGCGAGCTCGGCGGCTTCGTTCTCGGGGATGAGCACGGCACCGAGGTCGTGTCGACCCACCAGCGCCGTCTCCGCGTCGTCGAAGTCCTCGATGTCGAACGGACCGTCGAGGTCGTCGTCGGCGACGGGAGCCTTGACTTCTGCGGACTCCGTGCCCGGGGTGTTCTCGTCGCCCTTGTCGCCGCTCTTGCGCTTACCGAATGCCATCACAAACTCTCGTGTCCGCCGGAGGAACCGTGGCCGCCTGCGCCACGGGTGGTGTCAGCCAGGCCGGCCTCGTCGAACGACGTGACCTCGACCAACTCGGGTAGTTCGACCCGCTGAACGAGGAGCTGCGCGATGCGGTCGCCGCGTCGGACGATGATCGGCTCCTCGGGGTCGAGATTGATGAGTGTCACCTTGATTTCGCCTCGGTAACCCGCGTCGACCGTACCGGGGGTGTTGACGATCGAAAGCCCAACGCGCGTGGCGAGTCCCGATCGCGGATGGATCAGACCCACCATCCCGTAGGGGATGGCGACGGCGATCCCGGTGGGAACCAAGGCACGCCGGCCAGGGGTGAGCACGATGTCGACTGCGCTGTAGAGGTCGACGCCGGCGTCGCCGGCGTGCGCCCGGGTGGGCATGGGCAGGTCGCGGTCCAGCCGCACGACCGCCAAAGAGGTGGACACGACCACGGAGATTACTCTTGGCCGGGTGTCCGATACGCGCGCAGCCACCGAAACGGTGCGTTACCAAGAGCGACTGAGAGTTCCGCTGTGGTGGTGCCTGCCCGCATTCCTGCTGGCCGTCATCATCGCCTACGAGGTGAACCTGGGCGTGCGATCGCTCCCCGACTGGGTGCCGTATGCGCTGCTGCTCCCGGTCGCGGTGGCGGTCCTGGTGTGGCTGGGACGGGTCGACGTCCGTGTGGTCAGCACCTCGGACGACGGGACCGGGACCGAGCTGTGGGTCGGTTCGGCGCATCTGCCCGTCGGCGTGATCTCCCGGTCGGCGGAAGTGCCAAAGTCGGCGAAGTCGGCGGCCCTTGGCCGTCAGCTCGATCCGGCGGCGTACGTGGTACACCGCGCCTGGATCAAACCGATGATCCTCGTCGTGCTCGACGATCCAGACGACCCGACGCCGTACTGGTTGGTGAGTTGCCGTCGACCCGAGCGGGTGTTGGCGGCGTTGCGCAGCTGACCGGTCAGGCCGCGCAGTCGGTGCAGACCATCATGCCGCCCTTTTCGCTGGCCAGCCGGCTGCGGTGATGCACGAGGAAGCAGCTGGAGCAGGTGAACTCGTCGGCCTGCTTGGGGACCACCCGAACCGACAGTTCCTCGCCGGACAGATCAGCCCCCGGCAACTCGAAGGACTCGGCTGACTCGGACTCGTCTACGTCGACGACCGCCGATTGAGCCTCGTTGCGCCGGGCCTTCAGTTCCTCGAGCGAATCTTCGGAAACTTCGTCGGTCTCGGTGCGCCGTGGTGCGTCGTAGTCGGTAGCCATCCTCATCCCCTCCTTGTCGATCCGTCGTGGAGCGACAGAGCTTTCTACCAGCGCAGAACGCATCCACCAAACGATTCGTGCCCGTCGGGGCGCCGGATTGAATGTGAGTTATATCACATCGTAAAAGACCTGGTGGCGACCGGTGACGGGCGCTGGCCTTACAGTGCAGGGGTGGTAGCGCAGATCACCTCGGGTACGGCATTCGACAAGCACGGCCGCCCGTTCCGCCGAAGGAACTTCATTCCCGGCATCGTCCTCATGGTGGCGCTTGCCGTCGTGACGCTGACCGTCTGGGTCATCGCGTTCAACCAAACCCCCGACGTGCGGCAACAGGCTGCCTGCAACCCGCCGCCCCCGATGGCCGACGCCACCCAGACCGCCCTCGGTGAACCGGTGAACCCGGCGACGATGATGGACGTCACCCCGGCGAAGCTCGCCGACACGAAGATTCGGGTGCTCAACGCCAGCGGCCAAGGCGGACAAGCCGGCGAGGTGGCCGGTGCACTGCGCGATCTGGGCTACGCCCCACCCACCGCAGGCAACGACACCGTCTACGAGAACACCCGGTTGGCGTGCCAGGGCCAGATCCGGTTCGGCCCGTCAGGGCGTGCGGCCGCCGCCGCGCTGTGGCTCGTCACGCCCTGCACCGAACTCTTCCAGGATCAGCGGCCCGACGACACCGTCGACCTGGCGATCGGCACCGAGTTCTCCGACGTCAGCCACAACGACGACATCGACGCGGTCCTTGCGAGCCTGCGCCCCGACGCCACCCAGCCCGCCGACTCGGCGCTACTGAAGAAGATCCACACCGCCGCCTGCTGAGCCGGTCAGAACGCGCCGGCACGGCGCAGTGCCTCGTCGAACTCTGCGGCGATCCCCGGTGCGGCGGCGACGATCAAGCTGGCTTCCCCGGCGGCTTCCTCGATCGGCGGCAGGTGCAACCGCGCACCGGCCTCCTCGGCGATGAGCGCGCCCGCGGCCCAGTCCCACACGTTGACGCCCAGCTCGTAGTACGCGTCCAGGCGACCGGCCGCCACCATGCACAGATCCAACGCGCACGAGCCGATCCGCCGCACGTCGCGGACGTCGGGTATCAACCGGGCCAGCACCTCGGCCTGCACCAGACGCCGCTCCGGGGAGTATCCGAAGCCGGTGCCCACCAACGCCATCGACAGGTCGGCGACCGGGTTGCAGCGCAACTGCGTCGACGCACCGTCGCGCCGCACGAAGGAGCCGGCACCCCTGGCCGCGGAGAAGATCTCACCCGTCGGGACGTTCGCGACGGCACCCGCCACCGACCGCCCGTCGACCTGAACGCCGATCGACACCGCGTACGCCTCGATGCCATAGACGAAGTTGACCGTCCCGTCGATCGGGTCGAGAACCCACGTCGGCCTGCCAGGAAGGCCGATCGCCGAGCCGCCCTCCTCCTCCCCGACGATCGGATCACCGGGTCGCAGCTCGGCAAGTCGGTCGCGCAGCAGCCGTTCGGTCTCGGTGTCGACGATCGTGACGGGGTCGGTCGGGGTGCTCTTGGTGCGCGTCGCTGCGGCCGCGTCAACGGACGACCCGTCGCCGAAAACCTCGGCGCGGCGATGTCGGACGAAGTCGGCGGCCTCCTCCGCGAGCAGTTCGGCGACGGCCCGAAGGCGGCCCGGATCATGGTCGTCGGTCACCCTCCCATCGCAACACATCGCCTGTGGCGAGGCACTAGTGTGTGGTTGGCGTCGCACCTGTCGGCCTCTCCCAGAGGAGCGCTCAATGACCGAGACTTCCCCCTCCAGCTCGAACGACGAGGGTTCCCCACGCCGCGGTTTCGGCGTCGACGTCGGCGGAAGTGGGGTGAAGGGCGGCATCGTCGACCTCGACACCGGCCAGCTGATCGGTGAACGCTTCAAGCTCCCGACGCCCCAACCGTCGACGCCCGACTCCGTGGCCAAGACCATCGCCGAGGTCGTCGAGAAGTTCGGCTGGGAGGGAGGGCTCGGTGTCACCTACCCGGGCGTCGTCACCGACGGAATCGTGCGGACGGCAGCCAACGTCGACAAGGGCTGGATCGGCACCAACGCCCAAGAGGTGATCGGCGCCGCCCTCGGTGGCAGGAAGATCACCGTTCTCAACGACGCCGACGCGGCAGGGCTCGCCGAGGAGAAGTTCGGTGCAGGCAAGGACAACACCGGGGTGATCGTGCTGCTGACCTTCGGCACCGGCATCGGGTCGGCGGTGATCCACAACGGAGTGCTGCTACCCAACACCGAGTTCGGGCATCTGGAAGTCGGCGGCAAGGAAGCCGAGCACCGTGCCGCGTCGTCGATCAAGGAAGCCAAGGACTGGAGCTACGAGCGCTGGACCAAGGAAGTCACCAAGGTGCTCATCGCCGTCGAGAACGCCATCTGGCCGGACCTGTTCATCGCGGGCGGCGGCATCAGCCGCAAGGCCGACAAGTGGATTCCGTTGCTGGAGAACAGAACCCCCGTGGTGGCGGCTGCGCTGCAGAACGAGGCTGGCATCGTCGGCGCCGCCATGGCCGCCGAGGTGGCTCAGCGCTGAGGCGCGCCCCTACTCGTCGCCGAGCACGCCGGCCCGACTGGCCAGTTCCGAACGGGTGCGGACGGCGAGTTTCCGGTAGACGCTGCTGAGGTTGTGCTCGACGGTCTTCGGACTGATGAACAGGGCCGTCGCAATGTCCTTGTTCGTCTTGCCCGCCGCCGCCAACCTCGCCACCCGCAGTTCCGACGCGGTCAGCTCGGAGTGATTCGTCCGCGGAGCGTCCGTTCGCTTGAGCTCGGCGCCAACTCTGTTGGCCCACAACGGCATGCCCAATTCACCGAACGTCTCGAACGATTCGCGGAGGGTGGCGGCCGCCAGGTTCTTCTTGCGCTGGCGGCGCAGCACCTGGCCGAGGAACAACTGGGTGCGCGCCCGCTCGAACGGCATCGGCAGCCTGTCGTGCTGCACCAGCGCCCACCGAAGGGTGTCCTCGGCGTCGGCGAGATCACCGGCGGCCGCCTGCAGCATGCTTCGCCCACGGGCACCGGCCGCCAACATCCACGGCCGGTCCAGCTCGGCGCCGTGCAATTCCATCGCCTTCACCAACGGCGCCGCCTCGTCCAGTCGACCGAGCGCGACCATGGCCTCGACGGCGTCCGGCACGTACGACACCGGGAAGGCGCCTCGCGCGTCGCCGTCCTCGCGCTCGGCAAGCAAGGGCTGCAACACGTTTAGGGCCTTCTCGTAGTTGCCGAGCGACACCTCGAGGAAGCCGAGTGCGATCAGCGGCCGGATGGTCAGGAACGGCGCCCCGCACTGATGCGCTCCGGCGATCGCCGCCAGGACGTCGTCACGCACGGTGCGCTCACGACCCAGATATGCCAACGCCAGGGCGCGTTGGGTGCGACCGACGACCACCGGGTAGCCGCCGCCGAGGTTCTCCCCCCGTCGCACCATGTCCTGGGCCACGTCCGCGGCCACCGAGAAGCGCCCCAGCCAGGTGTAGACCATTGCCAGGTGACCCGACACGAACACCAGGTCCGCGTCGGAGCCCATCTCGACGCAGCGTCTGCGCGCGGCGATCAGGCCGGCGAGTGCCTCCTCGAGGCCACCGGTCCACGACAACGTCACGGCGTCGACCACACTGGCCCGGCAGTGCGCCGCGACGTCGGGATCGGGCACCTCGAGTTCCAGCGCGCGGGCCAGGGCGGTCCCGTCTCGCCTGAGACCGTGCGCGCAGTCGAGCATCACGGTCAGCGACAGCGCCTGGCTGACGAGCTTGGCGTCGCCGAGCCGTTCGGCGTGGACGACGGCGGACTTCGCCTCGGTCCGTGCCTCTTCCTGATGACCGGTCATCGAACGTGCCCGGGAGAGCAGCAATTTTGCCTTGACCAACAACGCCGGATCGTCGAATGCTTGGTTGACGGCCTCGACGAGCAACGGAAGCGCGCCCGCGTAGTCGTGCTCGGACATTCGAGCCGCACCAAGCAGGTTCAGCGCGGCGGCACGGACCCCTCCGACGGGGAATCCGTCGACCACCGGCTCGATCATCCTCCGGGCCCGACGCGTCTCGCCTGCCCGTAGGTGTTGTTCGGCCGCGCTGAGCCGACGAGTGGGCGTGTCACCGCCGAGACCGATCGCCAGTTCGTAGAGATCCGCCGCCGCGGCGGCGGCTCCCCGACCCACGGCGGCCGCGGCGGCGTCGTCGAGGGCGTGCAGGGTGGCCGGCTCGGCGCTCGCGGCGCCCAACGCCATGTGGCGGGCCTTGAGTTCGGGCCGCGACTCGACGGCAGCAAGGGCCCGATGCATCCGACGACGGCGGGCAGGACCAGCGTGGGTGTAGATGCCGCGGGCCAGCAGGGGGTGGGCGAACACCACGCTGTTGCCGTCGATCCGGACGATGCCCTCGCGTTCGGGCCCTTCCAGCAGTTCGACGACGCGCTCTACGGACAACGCGGTGGCTGCGGCGACCACGTCGACCGTGGCGTCGCCGACCGAGCAGGCGGCGAGCAACATGTCGCCGACCTGGCCGTCGAAGTGTTCGGTGCGCAGCCGCACCAGTTCGGTCAGGGTGCTCGGCAGTACCGCGTCACCGACCGACGATCGCCCGTCGACGCCCCGGGCCAATTCCAACGCGTAGAAGGGATTACCGCCGGACACCTCGGCGATGCGCACCATCGTCGGCCGGGGAAACGCCTTGCCGAAGCGCTCCAAGATCATGGTGTGCAACGCCCGCAGGCTCAGCGGGCCGACCCGAACCCGCGTGACGGCGTCCGGGATCTGCAGATGCAACCAGTCGGCCGGGTCGGGCTCGGTGGCGTGCGCGCGGGCGGTCAGAAGCAGGCCCACGCGGCCGGTCAGCCGGCGCGCGGCGAATGCCAACGCTGCCCGGCTCGACACGTCCAACCATTGGACGTCGTCGACGGCCACCAGGATCGGCTGCCGGGCCGCCATCGCCGTGAGGACCGCCGCCACTGCCGACCCCGTCACCCGCTGATCGGTGGGCGGCCCCTCGCTGCCCGTCCGAAGGAGGACCCGGTCCAGCGCAACGCGTTGAAGTTCGGGCAGACCCGCCAGCACCTCCGGCTCGACGTCCTGCAGCAGATCCGCGACCGCGGCGTAGGCCAGGACGGACTCCGCCTCGTCGGCCCGCGTGGACAACACCCGGAAGCCGTGCTCACCGGCCTGCTCGACGCCGTAGAGCCACAGGGTGGTCTTGCCGATGCCCGGCTCCCCCGCGATCACCAGGGCGGACGGCGCCATGCCGGCGGCGCCGAGCAGGTCGTCGACCGCTTGGCGCTCCTCCGAGCGAGTTACCGTTGCCACAGGCACGTCCCCATCATTGCAGCTAGCAAATGCAATTGCGCGGACTAGGGAGAATCAGTTTCCGGTAATGCGCCCGACTTCAGTGTCGTCACGGCGCCGTTCATCGGGACGAATCAGCGCGGGCGGGTCCAATCGTGGCAATCGAGTGGCTGCCGGAGCCAGTTGCCCGTCCCACGACGAACATGCGTGTCGGCCCGCACCGAAAGCGGCTCGCCAGACGGTCAATTTACCGCTCGTAGCGGCAGTTGCCCACTCTGTCGTTACAATGGTTGACGGCGGCCTCATCACGGATGGCGGCAGGTATCCACGCAGATAACAAACGCCATCAACAGACAGTCGACGTTTTACGGTGGCGCACGCCCACGCTACCGAGTCTCGCAAGACCGAAGGGGTGCACGTGGCAGCGACGAAGGTAAGCCCGGCGATAGAGGAGCCGGTGAAGCGCACCGTCACCAAGGCTCCCGCCAAGAAGGCGGCGGCGAAGGCAGCCAGCGGTACCGCGCCCGCCAAGAGGGCCGCGAAGGCTCCCGCCAAGAAGGCGGCCGGCTCGCGGGCCAAGAAGACCGACGGCGACGAGGTCGCCTCGGGCGACGTCCTGGACGCCGGTGACGATCTCGAAGCCGAACCCGACGAGGAGCTCGAAGCCGACGTCGAACTCGAAGACCTGGAGGTCGTAGAGGTCGACGACGTCGCCGTCGAGGGCGCGGCAGTCGTCGACCCGAAGGCCGCCAAGGACGGCGCGGACGACGAGGACATCTCCGAGCCGTCCGAAAAGGACAAGGCCTCCGGCGATTTCGTCTGGGACGAAGAAGAGTCCGAGGCGCTGCGGCAGGCCCGCAAGGATGCCGAGCTCACCGCCTCCGCGGACTCGGTGCGGGCGTACCTGAAGCAGATCGGCAAGGTCGCGCTGCTCAACGCCGAGGAAGAAGTCGAGCTCGCCAAGCGCATCGAAGCCGGCCTCTACTGCACGCAGAAGATGACCGAGTTCGCCGAGGCGGGCGAGAAGCTCACCACCGCGCAGCGGCGTGACTACCTTTGGATCTGCCGCGACGGCGACAAGGCCAAGAACCACCTTCTCGAGGCCAACCTGCGCCTCGTCGTGTCGCTGGCCAAGCGCTACACCGGCCGTGGCATGGCGTTCCTGGACCTCATCCAGGAGGGCAACCTCGGCTTGATCCGCGCGGTCGAGAAGTTCGACTACACCAAGGGCTACAAGTTCTCCACGTACGCGACCTGGTGGATCCGCCAGGCCATCACCCGCGCCATGGCCGACCAGGCCCGCACCATCCGCATCCCGGTGCACATGGTCGAGGTCATCAACAAGCTTGGCCGCATCCAGCGTGAGCTGCTTCAGGACCTGGGTCGCGAGCCCACGCCAGAAGAGCTCGCCAAGGAAATGGACATCACGCCCGAGAAGGTGCTGGAGATCCAGCAGTACGCACGTGAGCCGATCTCCCTCGACCAGACCATCGGCGACGAGGGCGACAGCCAGCTCGGCGACTTCATCGAGGACTCCGAGGCCGTCGTGGCCGTGGACGCCGTGTCCTTCACCCTGCTGCAGGATCAGCTGCAGTCGGTGCTGGAGACGCTCTCCGAGCGCGAGGCAGGCGTCGTCCGGCTGCGGTTTGGCCTGACCGACGGTCAGCCCCGCACCCTCGACGAGATCGGCCAGGTCTACGGCGTGACGCGCGAGCGGATCCGTCAGATCGAGAGCAAGACGATGTCGAAGTTGCGTCACCCGAGCCGCTCTCAGGTGCTGCGCGACTACCTCGACTAGCCGTGGTGGTGGCCCCGTGACGCCACAGCGCGTCAACGTGTCGTCGGGTTCGGCCTTCGAGGCCGAAGTGGGGTACTCCCGCGCCGTCAGGACGGGGCCGCTCGTCGTCGTTGCGGGGACCACCGCGCCGGGGCCTGACGTCGCCGCTCAGGCGCGAGAGGCCTTTCGGCGCATCGAGATTGCGCTCGGGGAAGTCGGCGCGTCCCTGGGCGACGTGGTCCGCACGCGGATGTTCGTCACCGACATCACGTCCTGGCGCGAGGTCGGCGCGGTGCACGCGGAGGTGTTCGGCACCGTGCGACCCGTGGCGACCATGGTCGAGGTCTCGGCGTTGATCGCCGCCGACCTGTACGTCGAAATCGAGGTCGACGCCTACCTGTCGGACTGAGCCCACGGCGCGAAGCGACCGTCGGGCCCGGGCACATACGGCGTGACACTGGTCACAGCTGCGACGGGAAGTGGCCCGTACAAATGCGGGAAGGTCATCGACTCCGGATCGGTCGGCACGCCGGGTTCCCACCGCACCGGGTCGCTCAAGAGTCCCGGATCCACTCGCAACACGACCATGTCGAGCTGGCCCGCGTACAACCGGTTCGCAGGAAGATGCACCTGCTCGGGCGCCGAAAGGTGCACGAAGCCTTGGACATCCAGCGACGGAGGCCGCCTCTCGCCGACTGCCGTCGCGGCATTCCACTCGTCGGACGTACAGAGATGGAGCAGCTCTCGCGGCGTCGGACCCATGCCGTCAGTGTGCCCGGCCGAAACGTTCGGCGCGTGAGACACGACACACCGGTTAACGACCGGGGAACAAGGCCGGAAGTGAAAACGTCTGACAGAGTGGAAGAAAGCACGTAGCAGATATGGAGGAGGCGCCATGAACGCAACTCTGACCAGCCCAGAGCTGACCCGGGCTGATCGCTGCGACCGATGCGGCGCCGCCGCCCGAGTCGTCGCGAAACTGCCGTCGGGTGCTGTCCTGTTGTTCTGCCAGCATCACGCAAACGAGCACGAGGCCAAGTTGGTCGAGCTCGCCGCCGTGCTGGAGACCAGCAAGGTCGATTCGTAACTTTCACTGAGCCACCACTCCGCGCACGAGATTGCGCGGTCGTGAATGCTGGTGTGGTCATGAACGACGAGCACACGCCGGCCAAGCCGTCCCGACGCCATGCCTGGCCCGTATTGAAGCGCACCCTTGGCAAGAGTTGGGACGACTCGATCTTCTCGGAGTCGGCGGCGGCGGCATTCTGGAGCGCACTGTCGCTGCCGCCGCTGCTCCTCGGAATGCTGGGCAGCTTGGCCTACATCGCGCCACTGTTCGGTCCGAACACGTTGCAGACCATCGAAGACCGACTCGTGAGCACCGCGGGAAACCTGTTCTCCAGCAACGTGGTCAACGAGATCATCGCGCCGACGGTGTCCGACATCGTGGCGGGGGCGCGCGGCGAGGTGGTGTCGCTGGGCTTCGTGATCTCGTTGTGGGCCGGGTCCTCGGCGGTGTCGGCATTCGTCGACGCGGTCGTGGAGGCGCACGATCAGACCGAACTGCGCCACCCGGTGCGCCAACGCTTCTACGCCCTCGGCCTGTACGTCATCGGGTTGGTGTTCATCATCGCCACGGCGCCGCTGCTGGCGATCGGGCCCATGAAGATCGCCGAGCACATTCCGGAGAACTGGCAGTACTTCCTGAGCTACGGCTACTACCCCGTGCTCTTCACCGCCCTGGTGATCGCGATCACCATCCTCTACCGGGTGGCGCTGCCCCGGCCGTTGCCCTCACACCGACTGGTCTACGGCGCGATGCTGGCGGCGATCGTGTTTCTGGTGGCCACGCTGGGCTTGCGGATCTATCTGACCTGGATCACGGCGACGGGCTACACCTACGGCGCCCTGGCGACACCGATCGCCTTCCTGCTGTTCGCGTTCTTCCTCGGCTTCGCCATCATGATGGGAGCCGAGCTCAACGCCGCGATTCAGGAGGAGTGGCCCGCTCCCGACACCCACGCCAAGCGACTGAAGGGCTGGCTGGAGGACAAGGCGGACGAGCGCAACGGCGACACGAAGGAGCGACGCTCGGCGGCGAGCGCAGACGCCCCGTCCGCCGACCGCTCGGGAACTATTTCTTGAGCTGCTCGTAGATGCGCTTGCAATCCGCGCACACCGGCGACCCCGGCTTCGCCGACTTGGTCACGGGAAACACCTCGCCGCACAGGGCGACGACGTGGGTGCCTTCGACGGCGCTCTGGACGATCTTGTCCTTCTTGACGTAGTGGAAGACCTTGGGAGTGTCGTCATCCGTTCCGTCGTCGACGCGTTCGTCGGTGTCGGGGCGCTCGATGGTCTGGGTGTCCATGCAGCCATTGTGCCCGGGAAGCGATCTGTAAGAAACCGGACCGATTGATGACGCCCGATCTGTGGAACAGTGGAGTCATGAAACACGGCCCAGAGCTGAGTTTCGACGACGATGGTCGACCGGTTCTCATCACGCGCGCGGCGCAGCCCTACGAAGAGCAGCATCGCGAGAGGGTACGCAAATACCTCAAGATCATGTCGTGGCGAGTTCCCGCACTCCTTGGCGCCGCGCTCGCGTATGGAATTTGGCACAACGGACTGATTTCGCTCGCGATTCTGGTGGCGTCCATCCCGCTGCCGTGGATCGCCGTGCTGATCGCCAACGACCGACCTCCGCGCAAAGCCGAGGAACCGCGGCGATACCAGGACAAGGGACGCATTCCCCTTTTCCCCACCGCCGAGCGCCCGGCACTGCAGGCGCGCGTCCGCCCCGCGCCGCAACCCGAGTCGGCGGAATGGCAGCGCGACGTTCCCTGATCTGAGCCTTCTTCCCGCATTCTCAGGAGAATCTCAGGTCGACGGCCGATAACTGCAGGTCAGAAGGTGTGAAACCGTCGGCCCGCGGGAACTCTTGGAACCAGACGAGCGTTGTAGCTCATGACAGTTCCAGCAGAGCAGGAGGCCGTAATGGCAAACGCCACCGCAAGCCGCATCGATTCCGATCTGGACTCCCAGAGCCCAGCCGCAGACTTGGTGCGCGTGTATCTGAACGGCATCGGCAAAACTGCCTTGCTGAACGCGGCAGACGAGGTTGAACTCGCCAAACGCATCGAAGCTGGGCTTTATGCGCGACACATTCTCGACACCAAGAAGCGTCTCGGCGAGAACCGCAAACGAGAGCTGGCAGCGGTGGTCCGCGACGGCGAGGCGGCTCGACGCCACCTGCTCGAGGCCAACCTGCGACTGGTGGTGTCGCTCGCGAAGCGCTACACCGGGCGTGGCATGCCGCTGCTCGACCTCATCCAAGAGGGCAACCTCGGACTCATCCGCGCGATGGAGAAGTTCGACTACGCCAAGGGCTTCAAGTTCTCCACCTATGCCACGTGGTGGATCCGTCAGGCGATCACGCGCGGCATGGCTGATCAGAGCCGCACCATCCGCCTGCCCGTGCACCTCGTCGAGCAGGTCAACAAGCTCGCCAGGATCAAGCGCGAAATGCACCAGAACCTCGGGCGGGACGCCAGCGACGAGGAGCTCGCGGAGGAATCCGGCATTCCGGCCGAGAAGATCGCCGACCTGCTGTCGCACAGCCGGGACCCGGTGAGCCTCGACATGCCCGTCGGCAGTGACGAGGAGGCACCGCTGGGTGACTTCATCGAGGACGCGGAGGCGATGTCGGCCGAGAACGCGGTCATCTCCGAGCTCCTGCACACCGACATCCGGCACGTGCTGGCCACGCTCGACGAGCGCGAGCAGCAGGTGATCAGGCTGCGCTTCGGCCTGGACGACGGCCAGCCGCGGACCCTCGACCAGATCGGCAAGCTGTTCGGACTCTCGCGTGAGCGAGTGCGCCAGATCGAACGCGAGGTCATGGCCAAGTTGCGCCACGGTGACCGCGCCGAGCGGCTGCGGTCCTACGCCAGCTAGCCCCAACTGCTGCGACGACGAAGCGATGCCCGCCGCGCCTGCGGCGGGCATCGCGCCGTGCATCTGGTCCCGGCCATGCTGCATCCCAGTTCAGGCGCCGTCACCGGTAGACTCGCAATGCAACGGAGGGCTGCGAATGAACGATTTGATCGATACCACCGAGATGTACCTGCGGACCATCTACGACCTCGAAGAAGAGGGCGTGGTGCCGCTGCGTGCCCGAATCGCGGAACGGCTTGAGCAGAGCGGTCCGACCGTAAGTCAGACCGTCTCCCGCATGGAGCGCGACGGGCTGCTGCACGTGGCCGGCGACCGGCACCTCGAACTGACCGACAAGGGCCGCGCCTTGGCCGTGTCGGTGATGCGCAAGCACCGGTTGGCGGAGCGACTGCTGGTCGACGTCATCGGGCTGCCGTGGGAAGAAGTGCACGCCGAGGCGTGCCGTTGGGAACACGTCATGAGCGAGGACGTCGAGCGGCGCCTGGTCCAGGTCTTGGACAACCCGACCACCTCGCCATTCGGCAACCCGATTCCGGGGCTCTCCGAGCTCGGCGTCCCGACGTCGGACGTCGACGACGTCAGCCTGGTGCGACTCACCGAACTGCCGACGGGCTTCCCCGTCGCCGTCCGGGTCCGCCAGCTCACCGAACACGTCCAGGGCGACGTCGAGTTGATCGCCCGGCTCAAGGACGCCGGCGTGGTGCCCGACGCCAGGGTGACCGTGCAGGTGAGCGACCACGGCAGCGTGTTGATCGTGATCCCCGGCCACGAACAGGTCGAACTCCCCCACCACATGGCACACGCGGTCAGGGTGGAGAAGGTCTAACCGGCCCGCTTGCCGACGCCTTGGCGCGGTGGCAGGCGTACCCCCAGTCGTTTGGCCAACCGGTAGCCGGTCTGCGCCAGTTCGCGGATCTGATCGGGTCGCATGCCGGATTGCAACGCCTGATCCAGCATGACCGCCATGCGGTGACCACCGTCGCTGCGCAGGGCCGCTTCCAGCGACACCCCTGCGAGGGGGCCGTCACCGCGCGCATAGGCCGAAAACGCAAGGAGCACCAGAGCTTCCACCCGCCACGGGTCGGGTAGCGTCCGCGCCAACAACGCCCACAGCGTTTCGGCTCGGTCGGCCTCCCGCCCGACGGCGAGCGCATACAGGGTGTCCCGCACGCGAGTGTCGGCGATCGCGCACCCCACCGCGGCGAGGTCGTCGTCTTCGGGGACCATTCCCTCGGAGAGCCCGCGCGCCACGGCGAGCGCATGTTCGACGTCGCGGCGCGCGTCGACGTCGGGCCGAAGCTCACCGTCGTGCTCGGCGAGCAGCATCGCCGTACGCAGCCCCTCGGCGCGCACCGGGTCGACTGCGACGACCGCCTGCAACTCCGCTCGCCGCGCATAGAGGCGACGCCCCTCGAGCACGGCGGCCGCGGCCATGGGCGACGACATGGGATCCTCGACCGCCCCCGCACCCGGTTCGCCGTCGACCCGATGCCACTGGCCACCCTCCTCCAATCGGTCGACGACGTAGGCGGCGAGCAGTTCGACGCACCGGCCCTCCAGGTGTTCGGCCAGCACGTCGGCCAACACCCGGTGCTCGTCGAGACACATGCGGCACGCGGCGCCGTCTTCGTCGACGATCACGGCCACCACGGCGTCGGGTCCGTTGGTGGCGGCGACGTCGACCAGATGGGCGAGGGACTCGTCGAGCTCGCCCGTCAGGTCGACGCGCATCACGCAGCCCAACTCGTCGTCCTCGAAGGTCACCAGAACCAGGGAGTGCTCGGGCACGAAGCCGAGGACGGCCGGTAGGGCGGCGATCAACGCCGCTGGGCTGGTCGGGTGGAAGTCGGAGGCTTTGAAAGTCGTCATGGGCAGAACTTCGCAGCACCCACCCACGGTTTTCGCCGCCGCGGACCGATGGCGCGGGCCGCTGTGGATGAAGTGACGTCTGGGGATGACCGGCGTTGTTCACCCGCTGTTGACGTACTCGCCATGCAAGATGACGCCGGGCGGCGTACACCTGTTGCCCATGGGTTCCATGCAGGAATACGACCTCGTCGTCATCGGCTCCGGCCCCGGCGGGCAGAAGGCGGCCATCGCGGCGGCCAAGCTGGGCAAGAGCGTCGCCGTCATCGAACGCGGTCTCATGCTCGGCGGCGTGTGCGTCAACACCGGCACCATTCCGTCCAAGACGCTCCGCGAGGCCGTGGTCTACCTCACCGGGATGAGCCAACGCGAGTTGTACGGCGCCAGCTACCGCGTCAAGGAGAAGATCACGCCCGCCGACCTGCTGGCGCGGACCCAGCACGTCATCGGTCGCGAGATCGACGTCGTCCGCTCACAGTTGATGCGCAACCGGGTCGAGCTGTACGTCGGACACGCCCGCTTCGTCGACGCCCACACCGTGCAGGTCGAGGATCCCAGCCGGGCCGAGAGCGTCTCCGTGTCCGGCCGCAACATCGTCATCGCCACCGGCACCAAACCGCTACGGCCCTCAGGTGTCGAATTCGACGACTCCCGGGTGCTGGACTCAGACGGGATCCTCGATCTCAAGACCATTCCGACGTCGATGGTGGTCGTCGGCGCCGGCGTGATCGGCATCGAGTACGCGTCGATGTTCGCCGCCCTCGGCACCAAGGTCACCGTCGTCGAGAAGCGACCAACGATGCTGGACTTCTGCGACCCCGAAATCGTCGAAGCCCTGCGCTTCCACCTGCGCGACCTCGCCGTCACCTTCCGCTTCGGCGAGCAGGTCACCGGCGTGGACGTCGGCTCGACGGGCACCCTCACCACCCTGGCCAGCGGCAAGCAGATTCCTGCGGAGACCGTGATGTACTCCGCAGGCAGGCAGGGCCAGACCGAGCACCTCGATCTGGAGGCCGCCGGACTGGAGGCCGACGCCCGCGGCCGGATCTTCGTCGACGACGACTACCAGACCAAGGTCGACCACATCTACGCCGTCGGTGACGTCATCGGGTTCCCCGCGCTGGCGGCGACGTCGATGGACCAGGGCCGTTTGGCGGCCTACCACGCGTTCGGCGAGCCCTGTAAGGCCATGACGGAGCTACAGCCGATCGGCATCTACTCGATCCCCGAGGTGTCGTACGTGGGCGCCAGCGAGGTCGACCTGACCAAGGATTCGATCCCGTATGAGGTCGGGGTGTCACGCTACCGCGAGCTGGCCCGCGGCCAAATTGCCGGCGACTCCTACGGCATGCTCAAACTCCTGGTGTCCACCGAGGACTTGAAGCTCCTCGGCGTCCACATTTTTGGCACCAACGCCACCGAGATGGTGCACATCGGGCAGGCGGTGATGGGCTGCGGCGGGACGGTCGAGTATCTGGTCGACGCGGTGTTCAACTACCCGACGTTCTCGGAGGCCTACAAGGTCGCCGCACTCGACGTGATGAACAAGCTGCGCGCGTTGAGCCAGTTCAAGGCCTGATCAGCAGTCGTCTTCGAAGGCCGACGGCGCGTCGTCGGCCGGACCGCCGGCTTCGGCCCGCGCGAGCAACCGCACGATCGCGTCGCCGAAGGGGGGCGTGTAGGACACGGTCTCGTCGCAACCACCGCCGTCGAGGCCCCCGGTGATGCCGACCACCGTGGTGCCTGCCAGCCACGGCGACCCGCTGGTGCCGTCGACGAGACCGGCACACCGGATCTCCGGATACCCGCGGTCGAGACTGACACGTGCGGTGCATCCCACCGGAGGTCCCCCGACGCCCAGCCCGTAGCCCGTCACCGCGACGTCGGTTCCCGGCTGCGGCGACGACCCCACCGTCAGTCCCCCACCGACGGTGCTCTCGACCGACCCGTCGTCCTGACGACTCACCCTGGCGACGGCGAAATCCGCGAGCGGGTCCTGGTCCGCCATCCACCGAGGATCCAGGTACACCTCGTCGACGTGCCAAAACTCTTGCGGTGCAGCACTGTCGTCAAAGCCAGGCACGAACCACGCGTCGACGCCGGCGGCCAGACAGTGCGCCGCGGTCAGAATCAGGTCGGCCGTGGTCGAATGCACCACCGACGCCGAGCACGTGTGCAACGCCTGGCCGTCCAGGAAGATCGCACCGACGCGTTGGTTCGGCGCCGTGGGCTGTGCCGTGACGGTCGCCGTGACGGCGGGCGTACGCGGCGTCGCGGCCGCCGAGGAGGTCGAGGCCGTCCGTTGCGGGGCGCCGGGCTCGCCACATGCCGCCGCCAGGACCGCCACGGCGGCGAGCAGAACGAACCTGGCGTGGCGCATGATCATCCGATCTTGCCCGATGAATCCGTCGGCGGCAGTGGCTCCTGGAATGCGTTCATCGCCGGTGGGTGTTCCACGGTAAGCGTGGGGTCCCGGTCGCGGCATCCGCGAAGTGCGGGACACTAGAGGTCACTAGGAGGCGAGGCCGCATGGCTGATCACCCAGAAAACCCAGGGCAGCACTACCAACCGGAGCACACCGGGATCTACGAGCTGGAGTTCCCCGCTCCCCAGTTGTCGTCGGAGGACGGCCGCGGGCCGGTGATGATCCATGCGCTGGAGGGGTTCTCCGACGCCGGGCACGTGATCAAGATTGCGGCCGCGCATCTGAAGGACTCGCTGGACACCGAGCTGGTGGCCTCGTTCGCGATCGACGAGCTGCTGGACTACCGCTCCCGTCGACCGCTGATGACGTTCAAGACCGACCACTTCACCCACTACGACAATCCCGAGCTCAACCTCTACGCGCTGCACGACAGCGTCGGCACGCCGTTCTTGCTGCTCGCGGGTCTCGAGCCCGACCTTCGGTGGGAGCGGTTCATCACCGCGGTGCGGCTGCTGGCCGAACGGCTCGACGTGCGTCAGGTCATCGGTCTCGGCACCATTCCGATGGCGGTGCCCCACACGCGTCCGATCACGATGACCGCACACGCAGGCGACAAGGAGCTGATCGCCGAGCACCAGCCGTGGGTCGGCGAGGTCCAGGTGCCGGCCAGCGTGTCAAATCTTCTCGAGTACCGGATGACGCAACACGGTCACGATGCCGTCGGCTATACGGTGCACGTGCCCCATTACCTCGCCCAGACCGACTACCCGCCGGCGGCCGAGGCGCTGCTGGAACAGGTTGCCAAGACTGCGTCCCTGCGTCTGCCCCTCGGCCAACTCGCCGAGGCGGGCATGGAGGTCCACGCCAAGATCAACGAACAGGTCTCCTCCAGCGACGAGGTCGCTCAAGTGGTGACGGCGCTGGAGCACCAGTACGATGCTTTCGTTGCTGCCCAGGAGAACCGGTCGTTGCTGGCGCGTGACGAGGATTTGCCAAGTGGTGATGAACTCGGCGCCGAATTCGAGCGGTTCCTCGCCGAGCAGGCCGGAGACGACTCCACGGGCGGGGACGGCGACACCCGGTCTTGACAGGGCCGCCTGACCAGGGCCCCCGACGACGAAGTTGGTAATCGTGACCGAGCGAAAGCCCAACCTGCGACCCGTACGCGAGCTCACCCCGACGCTGCACTACAAGACCATCCACGGGTATCGGCGCGCGTACCGCATCGCCGGATCCGGTCCCGTGATCCTGTTGATTCACGGCATCGGCGACAACTCCACCACGTGGAGCACCGTGCAGTCGAAGCTCGCCCAGAGGTTCACCGTGATTGCACCGGACCTGTTGGGTCACGGCAAGTCCGACAAGCCGCGCGCCGACTACTCGGTCGCCGCGTATGCCAACGGCATGCGCGACCTTCTCAGCGTGCTCGACGTCGAGCGGGTCACCGTCGTGGGCCACTCGCTCGGCGGCGGCGTCGCCATGCAGTTCGCCTACCAGTTTCCGCAGTTGGTGGATCGGCTGATCCTCGTCGGCTCCGGCGGGGTCACGAAGGACGTCAACGTCGCACTCCGCATCGCGTCAATGCCGCTGGGCACCGAGGCACTGGCGCTGCTGCGGCTTCCGCTCGTCCTGCCGGCTCTGCAGGTGGTCGGGCGTCTCGGCGGTTCGCTGCTCGGTTCGACCGGCGTCGGCCGCGACATCCCGGACATGTTGCGGATTCTCGCCGACCTGCCGGAACCGACGGCATCCTCCGCATTTGCCAGAACGCTGCGCGCGGTGGTGGACTGGCGCGGGCAGGTCGTCACCATGCTCGACCGATGTTATTTGACCGAATCGGTTCCCGTGCAATTGATTTGGGGCTCACAAGATTCGGTGATCCCGGTCAGCCATGCGCACATGGCCCACACCGCCATGCCGGGTGCCCAACTCGAGATCTTCGAAGGCTCCGGACACTTCCCCTTCCACGACGATCCCGATCGCTTCGTCGAAATCGTCGAAAAGTTCATCGGCGCTACCGATCCCGCCGTTTACGACCAGGACGCGCTGCGCAACCTGTTGCGCTCCGGTGTCAGCGAAGACGGTCTCACGGGCTCCATCGACTCCCGCGTCGCGGTACTCGACGCCCTGGGGGCCGACGAACGCAGCGCCACCTGACTCACGCCACCTTCGCCGCGTAGCATCGACGGATGGCATTGGACGTTAGCGTGCTGCGGGTCTTCACCAACGCGGACGGCGAGCATGGCAATCCCCTTGGTGTCGTCGACGCCAGCCTGGTGGCACCCGCCGACCGGCAGCGGGTCGCCGCCGAATTGGGTTACAGCGAAACGATATTCGTCGCCCTTCCAGCCGCGGGCACGCAGACCACGACGGCGCACATCTTCACCCCGACGCTGGAATTGCCATTCGCCGGGCACCCGACGGTCGGCGCGTCGTGGTGGTTGAAGGATCGCGGCACTCCCGTCAACACGTTGCAGGTGCCCGCCGGCGTGGTGCGCGTCGCCTATGACCAACTGGCGGACGGGGAATTCACGGTGATCACCGCGCGCGCCGAATGGGCACCTGATTTCTCGGTCTACGACATGGACTCGGTCGACGACGTCCTGAACGCCGATCCCGACGACTATCGGGATGCGGCCGAGCACTACGTCTGGGCCTGGATCGACGAGCGAGAGGGAACGATTCGGTCGCGCATGTTCGCCAGCGACCTGGGAATTCCCGAGGACGAGGCGACCGGTGCTGGCGCCGTTCGCATCACCGACCACCTCAGCCGCGATCTCGTCATCACGCAGGGAAAGGGCTCGGAGTTGCGCACCGGGTGGAGCGCGGACGGTTGGGTGACGGTTGCGGGCCGTGTCGTCGACGACGGCGTCCGGCGGCTCGACTAACGCGTCAGGTCGACGGCACGCCGCGATGTGCGCGAAGCGCCTCGATCTCGCGTTCGAAGTCGGCTGCGGACGAGAAGGACCGGTACACCGAGGCGAAGCGCAGGTACGCGACTTCGTCGAGATCGCGTAGGGGGCCCAGGATCGCCAGGCCAACCTCGTTGCTGGGAATCTCCGGCGAGCCTGCGGCCCGCACGGCATCCTCTACTTGTTGCGCCAGCAGGTTGAGGGCGTCGTCGTCGACGTCGCGGCCCTGGCAGGCACGCCGCACGCCCTTGATGACCTTCTCGCGGCTGAACGGTTCGGTGACACCGCTGCGCTTGACGACGGCGAGCACGGCGGTCTCGACGGTGGTGAAGCGACGGCCACACTCCGGGCACGACCGGCGACGCCGAATCGCTTGGCCTTCATCGGCTTCGCGGGAGTCCACGACGCGTGAATCTGGGTTTCGACAGAACGGACAGTGCATCTCCGCTCCTTCGCCGCGCGCACCTACTAAGGACGCATACGAGCGTACCGTCGCACGGCAGCCAGTTTGACGGCGCATGCCGCGGATCACCCAACCGGCGCTATGAGCGTCTGCCCGGCGTCGACCGCGGCCGTCTTCAACTCGTTCAGGTCGCGGATCTCGTCGACGACCGATCCCACCGACGCGTCGGGTGCGATCCGCTGCGCCAACTGCTCCAGCGACTCGCCGGCCTGAACCTGCACCACGGCAAGCCGCGGCGGAACGGTCGCGGGCGACTCCGGAGCCGCCATTTCGGCGACCAACCCGAGCCACACCGTGATGCCTGCGGCGACGAGCGCAAGGACGACGGTCGTGAGCGGAGTGACCTTCTTGCGACGGTTGGAGGCCCGCGACATCAGCACCCCGGTGCCCCGATAGTTGAGTGGGGCGCCCGACGGCCGATGGGGCTGCGGGCCGCGCCGCGCCGCGGCCGCCGTTCGCCGCACCGGCCGCATGGGGCGCACGACGAGGTCGGTGGGGTCTTCTCGGGTGATGATCGTCATCTCGCGGGCCTTTCCAGTGGTGATGAATCGCTCTTGTGTTCGAATGATAATCGCTCAAGTGTTCGATGACTAGAACACGTGATCGAACTGTTGCAAACGCTAGCGGCACCCACCGACAAGTCGCCCCGGCCGCGACACGCCTCGAACACATGTTTGATTCTTCCGCGAGGGAGGACTAGATTCGGCGCCATGAGTGACAGCAACGAGACGGTTCTGACCGAACGTCAGCGCACCATCCTCGAGGTCATCCGGAGCTCGGTCATGACCCGCGGATATCCACCGAGCATCCGCGAGATCGGTGATGCCGTCGGTCTCACCTCGACGTCGTCGGTCGCCCACCAGCTCCGCACCCTCGAGCGCAAGGGCTACCTGCGTCGCGACGCCAACCGCCCGCGCGCCGTCGACGTCCGGGCGGTCGACGATCCGTCCCGGCTGCCGGCACCCGCCGTCACCACCGACGTCGCCGGGTCCGACGCACTACCCGTGCCCACCTTCGTCCCCGTGCTGGGCCGTATCGCCGCCGGCGGACCGATCCTGGCCGAGGAGGCCGTCGAAGACGTCTTCCCCCTGCCGAAGGAACTGGTCGGCGAGGGTTCCCTGTTCCTGCTCAAGGTGGTCGGCGAGTCGATGGTGGACGCGGCGATCTGCGACGGTGACTGGGTCGTCATCCGGCAGCAGAACGTCGCCGACAACGGCGACATCGTCGCCGCGATGATCGACGGTGAAGCCACGGTGAAGACCTTCAAGCGCACCGGCGGTCAGGTGTGGCTGATGCCCCACAACCCGGCATTCGACCCGATTCCCGGCAACGACGCGGCCATTCTCGGCAAGGTCGTCACCGTGATCCGCAAGATCTAGGCTCGACCGCCTAGCCCTTCGCGAAGCCGTTCGTCAACGCGAATTCCTCACTGGCGAACCAGATTTCGGGCTGGACGTCGTCATAGCCACCGCTGTCGGGTGTCCAATACAGCCCGGTCTTGGTGTCGGCCTTGATCGGATATCCGCGAGGCGCGTCCCGACCCTCACCGCTGGCAAGTCGCAGAGACGGCTCGGCCACGACCGGCTCGTCGAGGTGGATGGCCGCGTGCCGACCGCTGGGCGGTCCGCTGTCGGGTTCCGGCTCCGGTTCCGGCTCGTACAGCGCCGCGATCGCCGCCGTCTCGTCGACGACGGGCTCGGCGGTGGTGACGGGCTCAGCCGTGACGGCGGGATCCGGCTCGTCGAGGTCGGAGAACCACGGCGCGTCCGGTTCCTCGTCGGTGATGCTGACGACGGGCGTCGGCGCCGTGTCGATGGCGTCCTGATCGGCCGAGAGATCGGCTACGAAACCGTCGGACGCGTCGTCGTGGTGCGGCGCGGCGAGGTCACCATGCTCGTCGGCCGGCATCGCCCACCCGCGTTGCGGTTCGTCCGACTGGTGGTCGCGCTCGCCGAGCGCGACGGGCCCGGACTCGTCGTCGCGATAGTCGTCGTCCTCGTAGTCGTCGTCGAACTCGTCCAGCGGCGCGCGGTCGTCACGTCGGCGCCGATTCAGCAGAACCGCGGCCGTCACGACCCCGATCAGCACGAGGACGGGCACGATGCCGAGCAGCCACCACCAGCTGGGGCGGAACCACTGCGATCCCTCGTCGGAGCCCGCGGCCGTGGCGGCTGGCGCCTCCGGCGACGTGGCGCCCGGCACCTCCAGCCCCGTCAGCTGGGACTGCAGACCGGCCGGCTCGGTGGTGAACTCGTTGGTCGTCTTGTTCCACGAGATCGCACCGCCGTTGAACTTCTGGCTGACGACGTCGCCGTTCTCCGCCTGGTCGGCGGTGGGTGCACCGAGCTCGCCGGTCGCACCGCCGAGCTTCGTCCAGGCTGCGTTCATCGCCCCGCGGACGATCACGGCGCCGAAGTCTGGTGTCCAGAAGATCACCGGCTTGTCGTCGGCGGCGAAGCTGGCGATCTTGCTCATCGGCGCCAGGCCACCGTCGGTCTCGTTGCCGGTGGGGAATCCGAGATCGCCCTCGGGTCCGCCGACGCTGTCGTACTTGGCCAGCACCTGGCCGGTCAGGACGTTGGCGCCCGTCGCCGGGCTGTAGAAGATCTTGCCGCCTGCGTAGTTCTGTCCGGCGCCGTCGGATCCGATTGCGTACTGCTCCCCGTCGGGAGCACCCAACGGCCCGAGTGGACCGCCCGCGGCACGGCGTGCCCCGGCAATGGCGGTCGTCACGTCGCCGGGGATGTCGAGTCCGGCGAGCTGCTCGGCCAGCTCGGGTGGGGCGGTGGTGAAGGCGTTCGTCTTCCGGTTCCACGTCACCTGGCCGCCGGAGAACGTCTGGCTGACCTCGTCACCGCTGTACGTCTCGTCGTCGGTCGGGACGCTGAGCACGCCAGCCGAACCGCCCAGCTTGTCCCACGCGGCGTTGACGGCTCCCCGAACCACCCGGGCACCCGCGTCGGGCGTCCAGAAGATGACCGGCCGATCGGCCGCACTGAAGGTCGTGTTTCGGCTGCCGGGCGCCTTGCCGTCGCCCTCGTCGATCGTCGGAAAGCCGAGGTCGCCGTCGGCGGGACCACCCAACGCCTGATACTCGTCGAGGATTGCCCCGCTCATGGCGTGCGCACCGGTCTCTGGGGTGAAGAAGATCTTCCCGCCGGCGAAGTTCTGACCGAAGCCGGCTCCGATCGGGTAGACGCCGCCGTCCTTGATGCCAAGTGGTCCGGTGGGTCCCCCGCCCACGTCCCAGGCCTGTGTGATGGCGGCGTCGGCGTCGCCCTCCGGCGTCGCCGCCGCGAGGGGTGCGACGAGCAGGACGGCAGCGATCGCCGCGACGAAGGCGATGCCTGCGCGCCCGATCGTCTTGCCCAGCCGGGTTCCAAGCCCCGTCATTGCGTGTCCTCCCAAGCAGCTGCGCCGAACTCCCGTGAGTTCCGCGTGCGTCAACTCTGCGTCAGTTGACGTCCATCTTGAGGGATATCCAACCCGTCGGGCACTGTGTCGCGCCAACGGGCCGGTCGAAGGTGGGGTGGTGGAGCCGGCTAGACGCCCAGGCTCCTGCCGATGATTTCCTTCATGATCTCCGTCGTTCCGCCGTAGATCGTCTGGATGCGGGCGTCGAGGAAGGCCCGAGCCACGGGGTATTCGCGCATGTAGCCGTAGCCGCCGTGCAGCTGCAGACAACGGTCGTTGAGCTTCACCTGGGCCTCGGTGGCGTACCACTTCGCCATGGCGGCCTGCTCGACGGTCAGCTTCTCCTCGAGGTGCAGCTTGACGAAGTCGTCGACCATGATGCGCACCACCGTGGCCTCGGTCGCCAACTCGGCGAGCAGGAATCTGCTGTTCTGGAAGCTGCCGATGGGCTTGCCGAACGCCTTGCGGTCCTTGGTGTACTGCAGCGTCTGGTCGAGCACGGCTTCCATGCCTGCGGCGGCCATGACCGCGATGCTGATGCGCTCCTGGGGAAGGTTCTGCATCAGGTAGACGAAGCCGGACCCCTCCTCGCCGAGCAGATTCTCGGCGGGCACGTGCACGTCGGTGAAGGACAACTCCGCGGTGTCCTGCGCCTCCAGGCCGATCTTGTCGAGGTGGCGGCCGCGTTCGAATCCGGCCATGCCGCGCTCGACGACCAGCAGCGAGAAGCCGAGGGCGCCCTTCTCGGGATCGGTGCACGCGACGACGATGACGAGGTCGGCGTGAATGCCGTTGGTGATGAACGTCTTCGAGCCGTTGAGCACCCAGCTGCCGTCCTCCTGCTTGACGGCGCGGGTCTTGATGCCCTGCAGGTCGCTGCCGGTGCCGGGCTCGGTCATGGCGATGGCCGTGATGTATTCACCGGAACAGAACCCGGGCAGCCAGCGCTGCTTCTGCTCGTCGGTCGTCAGGCGTAGGAAGTAGGGCGCCATGACGTCGTTCTGGAGCGAGAATCCGAGTCCGCTGTAGCGACCCGCGGACGTTTCCTCGGTGATGACGACGTTGTAGCGGAAGTCGTCGTTGCCGCCGCCGCCGTACTCCTCGGGGACCGCCATGCCAAGGAAGCCCTGCTTGCCGGCCTCCAGCCACACCTGCCGGTCGACGATCTTGTTCTTCTCCCAGTCGTCGTGGAACGGCGCGACGTGGCGCTCCAGAAACGCGCGATAGGACTCGCGGAACAGGTCGTGCTCCGGCTCGAACAGCGTGCGGTCGTACTTGACGGCGCCCATGGATGACCTCCGGATCGGCGAAGCGGGATGTGCCTTCGACGATATACCACCCAACCGGATGGTTGACGGCCGTCGGGAGCGTGGCGCACGGTGGACCCTCGCGCGACGGCGCCGCACCTTAAGATCGGCGCAATGGCGAAGCCTTCGACGTCACTCACCCACTGGGGTGCGTTCACCGCCGACGTCCGCGACGGCGACATCGCGTCGGTTCAGCCGTTCGCCGCCGACGCGGACCCGTCACCTCTGCTCGGCAATCTCGCCGGCTCCATTCGACACCGGTCGCGGATCGAGACGCCCGCCATCCGCCGCGGTTGGCTCGAGGACGGTCCCGGCCCCACCTCCCGGCGCGGGTCCGACGAGTTCGTCGCGGTGTCCTGGGACGAACTCACCGAACGTCTCGCCGACGAACTGCGCCGCATCGTCGACGCCCACGGCAACGAGGCGATCTACGGCGGATCCTACGGATGGGCCAGCGCCGGCCGCTTCCACCATGCCCAGAGCCAGGTGCACAGATTCCTGAAACTGCTTGGCGGATACACCTTCTCGCGCCACTCCTACAGCCTGGGCGCGACGGGTGTCATCATGCCGCGCGTCGTCGGCACCCACGACGACCTCTTTCAGCGCTCCACCGCGTGGGACGTCGTCGCCGAGAACACCGAACTGATCGTGAGCTTCGGCGGCGTCGGGGTGAAGAACTCCGCCGTCAACGCCGGCGGCACCACCGAACACCCGACCCGGGCCGCATTGCAACGGCTGCGCGACCGAGGCGGACGGATCGTGTCGATCAGCCCGTTGCGCGACGACACCACCGGCGACTGCGAGTGGTTGGCACCGGTGCCGGGGACCGACGTCGCCGTCATGCTTGGCCTGGCGCACGTCCTGGCCACCACGGGGCTCGCCGACCGCGACTTCCTCGCCACCCACTGCACGGGGTACCCACGGTTCGAGCGGTACCTGCTCGGCCTGGTCGACGGCGTCGCCAAGTCACCGGAGTGGGCGGCCGAGATCAGCGGGCTTCCCGCCGAGAGCCTGGTCGCGCTGGCCCGCCGGATGGCCGACGCACGCACGATGGTGATGGTGAGCTGGTCGCTGCAGCGGGTCCGCTACGGCGAACAAGCCCCCTGGATGGGGCTGACGCTCGCGGCGATGCTTGGCCAAATCGGGATTCCGGGAGGCGGTTTCGGCCACGGCTACGGCTCGCAGAACGAAGTCGGCATGGCACCGATCCGGTGCCGATTGCCGACGTTCCCGCAGGGGCACAATCCCGTTACGACCTTCATTCCGGTGGCCGCCGTCAGCGACATGTTGCTTCACCCCGGCGAGCAGTTCGACTACAACGGCCGCACGCTCACCTACCCGGACGTCAAGTGCGTGTACTGGGCAGGCGGCAACCCGTTCCACCATCACCAGAACCTCCCCCGGCTGCGGCGGGCGCTCGGGCGCGTCGACACCGTGGTCGTGCACGACCCGTACTGGACGGCCATGGCCAAGCATGCCGACGTCGTCGTACCGTCCACCACACCCTTCGAACGCGACGACTACTCGGGTTCGCGCAACGATCCGCGGTTGGTGGCGATGCCCGCCCTTGCCGAGCCGTACGCGCAGTCACGCGACGACTACGAGACGTTCGCGGCGATGGCCCGGCGACTCGGCTTCGGCGACCAGTTCACCGAGGGCCGCACCGCCGGCGAGTGGCTGGTGCACTTGTACGAAAAGTGGTCGGCCGAGGTCGATTTCGAGGTGCCGACCTTCGACGAGTTCTGGGCTGCGGGGCACCTCGTGCTGCCCACCGACGCCGGAATCTCGCTGCTCGCCGACTTCCGGGCCGATCCGGTCGCCCACCGCCTCGCAACCCCCAGTGGGCGCATCGAGATCTTCTCCGACGACATCGACGGGTTCGGCTACGACGACTGCGCGGGCCATCCCACGTGGTACGAGCCGCAGGAGTGGTTGAGCGGTCCCCGCGCGGCGGCGTATCCGCTGCATCTGCTGGCCAATCAACCTGCGACGCGGTTGCACGGGCAACTCGACGGCGGCAAGACCAGCCTGGACTCGAAGATTCAGGGGCGCGAACCGATTCGCATGCATCCCGACGACGCCAGGAGTCGCGGCGTGGCCGCCGGCGAGGTGGTGCGGGTGTTCAACGACCGCGGATCGTGCCTGGCCGGCGTCGTCGTCGACGACGGGCTGCGGCACGGAGTCGTCCAGTTGTCGACCGGGGCCTGGTATGACCCAGAGGATCCGGCGGACCCGGACGCGATGTGCGTGCACGGCAATCCGAACGTCCTCACCGCGGACGTCGGAACGTCGTCGTTGGCCAAGGGCTGCACCGGCGCTCACGTGCTGGTGGAGGTCGAGAAGTTCGACCGGCCGTTGCCGCCGGTGCGGGCACACGAGCCGCCGACGATCGTCGGGCGACCGAATGGCCGCCCGACGGTCGAAAGCTAAGCGCTAGGAGCT
Organism: Mycobacterium sp. AT1; assembly: GCF_002043095.1. Classification (GTDB taxonomy): domain Bacteria; phylum Actinomycetota; class Actinomycetes; order Mycobacteriales; family Mycobacteriaceae; genus Mycobacterium. Next base: position 63,586 of record NZ_MVOC01000036.1, read on the forward strand.
GGTCTGGGCCCGACCCGAGCCGGCGGAGCGGGGGCGACGGGGTCCACCGCCGCGACGGGCGCCGCCACCGGAGGCACCCGGTCGACCACCGGCGGCGTTGCCGCGGAACGGGGAGCCGTTGCCTCGGCCGGAGCCACCGGTGCCGCGGCCTCCGCCGCCACCACCACGCGACGGCGGCGTGGCCGGACGCACGGGGGGCTCGCGATGCGGTGCGATTTCGCCGACGAGCTCGATGACGCTCGCCGAATCGGCGCGCACCTGCTGCGGCGCAGCCGTGATGCCGGCCTTGCGCAGCAATTGCTGGGTGTCCCTGCGCTGCTCGGGCAGGACCACGGTCACGACGTCGCCTGCGCTGCCGGCACGCGCGGTACGACCGGAGCGGTGCAGGTACGCCTTGTGCTCGACGGGCGGGTCGACGTGCACGACCAGCTGGACGTCGTCGACGTGGACGCCGCGCGCGGCGATGTCGGTCGCGACGAGAACGCGTGCGTCACCGGAACTGAAGGCCGCGAGGTTGCGGTCGCGGGCCGGCTGCGACAGGTTGCCGTGCAAGTCGACTGACGGAACTCCCGCGTCGGTGAGCTGCTTGGCGAGCTTGCGCGCCTGATGCTTGGTGCGCATGAACAGGATTCGACGACCGGTACCCGAGGCGAGCAAGTGCACCAGCTGCGACTTCTCGGCTGCGCCGGAGACGTGAAAGACGTGGTGCGTCATGGCAACTGGCGGGGCGTCGACCTCGTCGACCGAGTGGGTGACGGGGTTGTGCAGAAAGCGGTTGACGAGCTTGTCGACGCCGTTGTCCAGTGTCGCCGAGAAGAGCAGCCGCTGTCCGCTGGGCGGGGTGGCGGCCAGGATGCGCGTCACGCCGGGCAGGAAGCCAAGGTCGGCCATGTGGTCGGCCTCGTCGAGAACCGTGATTTGCACGGCGTCCAGCGCGATGTGGCGCTGCTTCATCAGGTCTTCGAGGCGGCCGGGGCAGGCGACGACGATGTCGACCCCTGCGCGCAGCGCGGACACCTGACGACTCTGCGACACGCCACCGAAGATGGTGGTGACGTTCATGCCGAGCGCGGCGGCCAGGGGCTCGATGACGGCCGTGATCTGGGTGGCGAGCTCACGGGTCGGCGCCAGGACCAGACCGGTCGGCTTGGACGGGCGCCGTTGTCCGCCGGCGAGCCGCGCGACCAGCGGGATGGAGAAGGCGAGCGTCTTTCCGCTGCCGGTCTTTCCGCGACCGAGCACGTCGCGTCCGGCGAGCGTGTCCGGCAGGGTGCCAGTCTGGATCGGGAACGGGCTGGCGATGCCCTGGTCGGCGAGGACGCGACTGACGCGTTCCGGCACACCAAGGGATTCGAAGGTGGGTTCTCCGGGCAGTACTGAAGTCATGTGTGAAAGTGCCTTTCCGGCATGGGTGCGGCCGCGTCTGCGCTAGACGAAAGGGGTCAGGCGAATACGTGGCTCGATGGGCGAGATTGCCGGTGGGCAATATCGATCGCCGCGAGAAGAGCTAGTGCAATGCACTGATCGCCGGAATGCAGTGAGCCACGTCACTGTGACTGAAAGCACCGGGAAGATCGAGCGTTCCACGACGTGTCGACGGCGCGAGGCGACGCCAACATTGACCCGAACTCTACCGCACTCCCGGGCCGTTACCGCCGTGGCGGCCTACAACGTGACGAAGTCGGCAAGCGCGGCCGCGAGTGCCGCCGGTACTCGCGCCTTTATCCGCGTACCGGTTTCGGTGTGCTCGGTCGCGTCGACCCGTCCCTCGGCGTGCATCCGTGCGATGAGTTCGCCACGGTCGTACGGGATCGTGACGTCGACGGTGACGTCGGTGGGCTCCACCATCTCGCTCATCCGGCTACGCAACTGGTCGAGTCCGTCACCGGTGTGGGCCGAGACGAATACGGCGTCGGGCAGCGCGCGGCGCAACTGCGCAAGGCCGAGGCCCGTTGCGGCGTCAGTCTTGTTGACCACCAACAACTCTGGCGGAGGCGCGATGTCGTACTCGCGTATCACCTCGTTGACGACCTGACGGACCGCGTTGACCTGAGCCAGCGGGTTCACGTCAGAGCCGTCGATTACGTGGATCAACAGTTCGGCGTCGACGACTTCTTCGAGGGTGGACCGGAACGCCTCGACCAACTGGGTCGGCAGGTGCCGGACGAATCCGACGGTGTCGGTCAGGACGAAGGGCCTGCCGTCTTCGAGATGTCCACGGCGCGTGGTGGGTTCGAGGGTGGCGAACAGTGCGTTCTCGACGAGTACCCCGGCGCCGGTAAGTGCGTTGAGCAGGCTGGACTTGCCTGCGTTGGTGTAGCCGACGATGGCTATCGACGCCGCGTCGCTGCGCAGCCGGCGCCCGCGCTGCGTGTCGCGGATCTTCTTCATGTCCTTGATTTCGCGCCGCAGCTTGGACATTCGTTCGCGGATCCGTCGACGATCGGTCTCGATCTTGGTCTCGCCGGGTCCGCGGGTGCCCACGCCGCCTCCGCTGCCGCCTGCGCCACCGCCCTGCCGTGACATCGACTCGCCCCAGCCGCGCAGCCTCGGGAGCATGTACTCCATTTGCGCAAAGGCGACCTGCGCCTTGCCCTCCGCGGAGGTGGCGTGCTGGGCGAAGATGTCGAGGATCAGCGCGGTGCGGTCGACGACCTTGACCTTGACGGCCTTCTCGAGCGCGTTGAGCTGTCCGGGGGTCAGCTCGCCGTCGCAGATGACGGTGTCGGCGCCGGTGGCCACGACGACGTCGCGCAACTCCTTCGCCTTGCCGGAGCCGATGTAGGTTCCCGCGTCGGGTTTGTCGCGGCGCTGCACCATGCCTTCGAGCACCTCGGACCCCGCCGTCTCGGCGAGCGCGGCCAATTCGGCCATGCTGGCGTCGGCGTCGGCAGCGGTGCCGTCGGTCCATACGCCGACGAGGACCACTCGTTCGAGCCGGAGTTGGCGGTACTCGACTTCGGTGACGTCGGTCAGCTCGGTCGAGAGACCGGCGACCCGGCGAAGGGCCGAACGGTCGTCCAGGTCGAGTTCGCCCGTGCTGGGCAGTCTGGGAGTTGTCATGTAGTTGGAGATATTGCCCCTTTTAGGTGGTGTCACGCATTCGAATATTTGAAAGCTGGGTTCGCCACCAGTCGTCGGACAGCTCGCCTTGGGCCACCAGCACCGATGGTCCGCGCAGATAGCTGGTGGTGTCGGTGATCGTCACGGTGACCTGACCACCGGGTATCCGCACGGCGAGGGTGCCCGTCTCAGCGCCCTGATGGCGCAGCGCGGCGACCGCGGCCGCGACGGTTCCCGTTCCGCAGGAACGGGTTTCGCCAACTCCGCGCTCGTGCACCCGCATCGTCACGCCGCCGTCGACCGGGGCGGTCAGCACTTCGACGTTCACGCCGTCGGGGAATTGCGCGGTGTCGAACGACACCGGTGCGGCGACGTCGAGGGCGGCGAGTTCCGCGTCGGTGAGGGTCCCGTCGACGCAGGCGAGGTGGGGATTTCCGACGTCGACGGCCAGCCCGTGGAATTCGCGGCCACCCGCTCCCCCGACGACGGCCGATCCGGTGCCGAACTGGTTGGCCTTGCCCATGTCCACCGTGACGTCGGCGGACAGATCCGTGACGTCGCGCAGGACGACCTGGCGCGGGCCGGCCAACGAGCCGACGACGAACTCGTCGCGCTGCTCGAGTCCGCTGACCCGCAGGTAGTGGGCGAACACGCGGACGCCGTTGCCGCACATCTGGGCGACGGAGCCGTCGGCGTTGCGGTAGTCCATGTACCAGTCGCCAGCGCCGAGGCCCTCGGGCATCCGGTCGAACACGCCCGCGGCCAGGGCGGCGTCGGCCGTGGTCACCCGCAGGACGCCGTCGGCACCGAGACCGCGGCGGCGGTCGCACAGCGCCGACACGGCGGCCGGCGTGAGCGTCAGGCGGGCACCGACGTCGGGCAGCACGACGAAGTCGTTCTCCGTACCGTGCCCCTTGGCGAACATCACCTGTTCAGGATACGTGTTGGCGTATTCGGAGCACGGCGTCGACGTTGCCGGGGTCGGACCCGTCGAGCCAATGGGTGCGGTGGTCGCGTCGGAACCACGAGCGCTGCCTTCGCACGTAGCGTCTGGTCCCGACGAAGGTGCGCTCCCTGGCCTCGGCGATTGCGGCGTCCCCTCCCCCGTCGGCGAGTGCCTCGAGCACCTGCGCATAACCAAGGGCACGCGAGGCGGTCACCCCCTCGCGGAGGCCGTGCTCCCGCAGGGCGGTCACCTCGTCGACCAGCCCGTCGTCGAACATTGCGTCGGTTCTGCGCTGTAACCGTTCGTCGAGACGTTCGGTGTCCCAATCCAATCCGACGATCACGGTGTCCCAGCGGGGTTCGCCTATCGTGGGTGCGCTCGCGGCGAACGGCCGGCCGGTCAGCTCCACCACCTCGAGTGCGCGTACGACGCGACGACCGTCGGTCGGCAGGATCGACGCGGCCGCATCGGCGTCGACGACGGCCAGCTCCCGGTGCAGGGCGGCGACGCCGACGTCGGCGAGCCTGGCCTCCCAGCGTGCCCGCACGTCGGGGTCGGTCGCCGGGAACGCCCACTCGTCGAGCAGGGATTGGACGTACAGCATCGAGCCGCCGACGATCAGCGGCACCGCCCCACGGCCGAGGATGGCCTCGACGTCGTCGGTGGCGGCACCCTGATATCGGCCGACCGTCGCGGTCTCGGTGACGTCGAGCACGTCGAGCTGGTGATGCGGGATCCCGCGCCGCTCGGCGACCGGCAGCTTCGCGGTGCCCACGTCCATCCCGCGGTAGAGCTGCATGGCGTCGGCGTTGACGATCTCACCGCCGAGCCGTTCGGCCAGGTCCAGCGCCAGGGCGCTCTTGCCCGTCCCGGTCGGCCCGATGACGGCGATGGGGCGAATCGTCACTGTTCCGCTGCCCCGGGACGCCACGTCTCGACGGTGTATCCCACGCCGTAGGGGGCACCGCGGTAGAACTCGCGCGCCTGCCACGGCGACGTCCCCAGCAGGCCGGCCAGCACCTGGAAGGCCACCCGGCCCACGATCCCGTCGGGCAGCCGGGTCAACGCGTCGACGTCGCCGGCTGCCAGCGCGTCGTCCAGCGCCGCCTGGACCGGGACGGACTCGGGGTCGTGGCCGCCGGGTGCCGACGGCGTGAGCGTGTTCGCCCCGTCCGCGACCACGAGGACGCCGACGGGCTCGGGGGCCGCGTCGGCCTCGGCGCGCAGGGCCCGGCCCCTGGCGAGCGCGGCGTCGAGGGTGTGGTCGGCGGCGTAGACCCACACCTCGGCGCTGGCCGACGGGGCGTACGTCGTGCGCACCCAGCCTGCGACGAGGGCGCACAGCGGCAGGGGCTTCGGTGCGGCGGCGCCGGCCCCCGCGGACAGGGACACGCGCACGTCGGCGCCGTAGCCACCGAAGGTTCCGGCCGTCCCCGGTCCGATCACGTTGTCGGCGGCGCCGACGCCGACGACCAACCAGCGGCCGGGCAGCTCGGCGGCCGCCTGCGCCACCGCCGTCGACAGATCCTGCAGCTCAGCGGCCGCGCCGGTGGCCAATTCGGGTACCAGGACGGGCGCCGACGGTACGAGGGTGATGGCGGTGAGCACGCCATCACGCTAGCCAGTCCGGTGCCCGAGGAACCCGCCGAGGGCAACTGCTAGTGCAAAGCCGTGGGCATGCTCGGGCCCGACCTGTTTCAATGTCGGGTGGAGCAAGCCATCAGGAGCACCGCTAACAGGCGCCGCGTTGCGCGGCAGGAGCGTGGGTCACCCACGCGGAGGGCACGAGGTTCGAGAACATGACCACAAGCGAATCAAGCGAAGCACCCAAGCCCGCACCCAAGCCCGTGCCCAGGCCAGGACCTCCGCGCCCCGCTCCACGGCCCGGCGCCGCACCAGCCGCCGTGGTGGTGCCGCCGACTGGCGACCCGCACCGGTTCGGCCGCGTCGACGACGACGGCACGGTGTGGCTGACCACCGCCGACGGCGAGCGCGTCGTCGGCTCGTGGCAGGCCGGTGAGCACGAGGCCGCCTACGCACACTTCGGGCGGCGCTACGACGACCTGGCCACCGAGGTGGCGCTGATGGAGCGCCGGCTCGCCTCCGGCACCGGGGACGCCCGCAAGATCAAGTCCGCTGCCGCGGCGTTGGCCGAGACCTTGCCGACGGCGTCGGTCCTCGGCGACGTCGACGCGTTGGCGGCCCGCCTCGCCGCCATCGTCGAGCAGGCCGACTCCCATGCCGCCGAAGAGCGGCAGAAGCGCGACGAGCACCGCGCCGCGCAGACTGCGCGCAAGGAGGCCCTGGCCGCGGAGGCCGAGGACATCGCCGCCAACGCGACGCAGTGGAAGTCCGCTGGCGACCGGCTGCGCGAGATCCTCGACGAGTGGCGCACCGTCACGGGCCTGGACCGCAAGACCGACGACGCGCTGTGGAAGCGCTATTCGGCGGCCCGCGAGACGTTCAACCGGCGCCGTGGCTCGCACTTCGCCGAGCTGGATCGCGAGCGCGTTGGCACCCGTCAGGCCAAGGAGGCGCTGTGCGAACGCGCCGAGCAGCTGGCCGACTCAACCGACTGGGGCGCCACCGCGTCCACGTTCCGCGACATGCTGACCGAATGGAAGGCGGCGGGCCGGGCCGCCAAGGACGTCGACGACGCCCTCTGGAAGCGGTTCAAGGCCGCCCAGGACAAGTTCTTCAAGGCGCGCAACGCCGTCAACGCCGAACGGGATGCGGAGTTCGAGGCGAACGCCGCGACCAAGGAGGCGCTGCTCGCCGAGGCCGAGGCCATCGACCTGTCCAACGCCGACGCCGCCAGGGCCGCGCTGCGCAGCATCGGCACCAAGTGGGACGACGTCGGCAAGGTTCCGCGCGAGCGGGCCCCCGAGTTCGAACGTCGCATGAAGGCCGTCGAGAAGAAGGTCCGCGACACCGCGTCAACCGGTGGTGGCACCGACCCGGAGGCTCAAGCCAGGGCCGACCAGTTCCGGCTGCGCGCCGAGCAGTACGAGCAGCAGGCCGTCAAGGCCGAGGCTGCCGGTCGCACCAAGGACGCCGAGCAGGCCAGGGCCAGTGCCACGCAGTGGCGCGAGTGGGCCGAGGCCGCCGTCGCGGCACTCGGCAAGAAGCGCTAGAGACCCGGCTCGGGCGTCGGCCTCGCGGGACCGATTCCCTGGTCGGGGCGGTCGTCGAGGTCCAGCAGAGTCTTGCTCTGCCGTTCGGTGGCCAGCCTGCGTCGGTCCGCTTCGGCGGCCAACTGGACCGCCGTGCGCGACCACACCACCCTGGCCCAGTGGAATGACAGCAGGATCACCGCAATCCACGCGATGATCAGGCCGAAGCCGGGCCCCGGATGTGGCTCGGCAACCGTTTGGCGCGACCACACCGCCAGCATTCCGATCGGGCACGCGACGGCCGACCCGGCCAGCGCGATCCACGCCAGGCCCCAGCGGCGGGTGAGCAGCGCGAGAATCGAGAACCCGACGCTGAACACCAATATCAGCCAGGTGAACACACGTGAGGGCAGCGCGATCGCTTCCCGGACCGCGGCGTCGGAGCCGACCAGGACGTCCAGACCGCGGGCACCGCCGGTGTGGGGCAGCACGAACGACAGCAAGATGACGAACACCAGGATGGCGACGACCAAAGCCCTTGCGCCCGGATCGATCTCGCGGGCCACCCGGCGTTCGGCGTCTTCGAGGTCGCCCTTGAAGTCGTCGAAGCCCGGCTCGTTGCGCTTCTCGCGACTCATCGGCTGCACCCCACCGTCACGGGCTGTGCGGGCGGCATGCCGATGCCTGGCAAGCCGAGACCGACGGTCGTCACCGCACCCGTCGTGACCTTGCGGCCTGCCTCGTGGGTGTCACCGGCCCTGGTGCGACGGTGGTCGAGGAGGACGGCGTCGGCGATGAGGTGATGCGGCGCGGCGCCGGTCACGGTCGTGGTGACGACGTCGCCGGGCCGGATGTCCCGCTCGCCGGGCGCGAAGTGGACCAGTCGTCCGTCGCGGGCCCGCCCGGACATCCTCGCCGTGGCGACGTCCTTGCGGCCCTCACCGGTGGCGACCAGGAGTTCGACGTTGGTCCCGATCTGGGCGACGTTCTCCTCGAGCGAGATTCGCTCCTGAAGTTCCACCAGACGCATGTATCTCTCTTGCACGACGGCCTTCGGTAGCTGATCGGGAAGCTCGGCGGCGGGAGTGCCTGGCCGCTTGGAGTATTGGAACGTGAAAGCGCTGGCGAAGCGCGACCTTTCCACCACCTCGAGGGTGGCGGCGAAGTCCTCTTCGGTCTCGCCGGGGAACCCGACGATGACGTCGGTGGTGATGGCGGCGTGCGGGATGGCGGCCCGCACCCGGTCGATGATGCCGAGGTACCGCTCGGCCCGGTAGGACCGGCGCATGGCCTTGAGGATGCGGTCCGAGCCGGATTGCAGCGGCATGTGCAGTGTGGGGCAGACGTTCGAAGTGGTCGCCATCGCCTCGATGACGTCGTCGGTGAACTCGGCCGGGTGCGGAGAGGTGAACCGCACGCGCTCCAGGCCCTCGACGCGTCCGCAGGCGCGCAACAGTTTCGCGAAGGCACCGCGGTCGGTGGGGAGGTCCTGGTCGGCGAACGACACGCCGTACGCGTTGACGTTCTGCCCGAGCAGCGTGACCTCGAGCACGCCCTGGTCGACGAGGGACTGCACCTCGGCCAGCACGTCACCGGGCCGACGGTCGGTCTCCTTGCCCCGCAGCGACGGCACGATGCAGAACGTGCAGGTGTTGTTGCAGCCGACGGAGATGGAAACCCATGCGGCATAAGCGGATTCGCGTGACGCCGGCAGCGTGGATGGAAACTCCTTCAACGATTCGACGATCTCGACCTGAGCCACCCTGTTGTGCCTCGCCCGGTCCAACAACGCCGGCAGCGAGCCGATGTTGTGGGTGCCGAAGACCACGTCGACCCACGGTGCCCGCGTCAGCACGGCGTCGCGGTCCTTCTGCGCCAGGCAGCCCCCGACGGCGATCTGCATGTCCGGGTTGGCTTCCTTGCGGGGCACCAGGTGGCTGATGTTGCCGTACAGCTTGTTGTCGGCGTTCTCGCGCACCGCGCAGGTGTTGAACACGACGACGTCGGCCTCGACGCCGTCGTCCGCGCGCTGGTAGCCCGCCTGTTCGAGCAGCCCGACGAGGCGCTCGGAATCGTGCACGTTCATCTGGCAGCCGTAGGTGCGGACCTGGAAGGTACGCACCGGCGCACCACTGGCCACCGTCGAAGTCACCCTCCAATGGTACGGCGGGCCCAGCGGCAGCCAAACTCCCCGGATTGCGCAGAGCCCTGCCGGCTGGTCATTCCCTGGGTAAGGTCTGTGCGCATGCAGACCGACCAGTCGGAGGCGGACGCTCTTCCGCCGACTCCGACGTCCGTGCCGATGATCTCAATCCAAGGCGTCAACAAGCATTTCGGAAGCCTTCACGTCCTCAAGGACATCAACCTCGAGGTGGACCGCGGTCAGGTCGTGGTGGTGCTGGGCCCGTCGGGTTCTGGCAAGTCGACGTTGTGCCGCACCATCAATCGACTCGAGCCGATCGATTCGGGCACCATCGCGATCGACGGCGAGAAGCTACCCGAGGAGGGCCGCAAACTCGCACAGCTCCGGTCGGACGTCGGCATGGTCTTCCAGTCGTTCAACCTGTTCGCGCACAAGACGATTCTGCAGAACGTGACCCTGGCCCCGATGAAGGTGCGCAAGTCGTCCAAGGACGAGGCACACGCGGCGGCGATGTCGCTGTTGGAACGCGTCGGGATCGCCAACCAGGCCGACAAGTACCCCGCCCAATTGTCCGGCGGCCAGCAGCAGCGGGTGGCGATCGCGCGGTCCTTGGCGATGAACCCCAAGGTGATGCTCTTCGACGAGCCCACCAGCGCGCTCGACCCCGAGATGATCAACGAAGTGCTGGCCGTGATGTCGTCCCTCGCCGAAGAGGGCATGACGATGGTGGTGGTGACCCACGAGATGGGCTTCGCCCGGCGGGCGTCGAACCGCATCATCTTCATGGCCGACGGCGCGATCGTCGAAGACGCCGAACCTCAGGAGTTCTTCTCCAACCCCAAATCCGAGCGCGCCAAGGACTTCCTCGGCAAGATCCTCAACCACTAACCAACGCTCCGGCGAAAGGAATACAGCTGTGCCCTCTAGCAAGCCGTCTCTTCGATTCAGGGTGGCCGCCGCCCTGGCGCTCGCGGTCGTCCTCCCGCTCTCCGTCACCGCATGCGGCGGCAGTTCCGGCGGTGACGACGGCAAGATCGTCATCGGCACCAAGTTCGACCAGCCCGGTTTGGGGTTGAAGAACCCCGACGGAACGATGAGCGGTTTCGACGTGGACGTCGCCACCTACGTCGCCGGCCAGCTCGGCTTCACCCCCGACAAGATCGAGTGGAAGGAATCACCGTCCGCCCAGCGCGAGACGTTGATCCAGAACGATCAGGTCAAGTTCATCGCCGCGACGTACTCGATCACCGATGCCCGCAAGGAGAAGGTCGCGTTCGTCGGTCCCTACCTGGTGACCGGTCAGAGCCTGCTGGTCAAGGCGGACAACACCGACATCACCGGCCCGGACTCGCTGCAGAACAACAAGAAGCTGTGTTCGGTGTCGGGTTCGACGCCCGCCCAGCGCATCAAGGACAAGTACCCCGGCGTGCAGCTGCAGCAGTACGACACCTACTCGGCGTGCATCGAGGCGCTGAAGAACGGCGCGATCGACGCGGTCACGACCGACGAGGTCATCCTCGCCGGTTACGCGGCGCAGAGCCCCGGCACGTTCAAGATCGTCGGCCAGCCGTTCTCCGAGGAGAACTACGGCATCGGACTGAAGAAGGACGACGCTGACCTGCAGAAGAAGATCAGCGACGCCGTCACGAAGATGGAGGCCGACGGAGACTGGGCCAAGGCGTTCGAGAAGAACCTCGGACCCGCGGGTATCGCGACGCCGACGCCGCCGGCACTCGCCAAGTGACCTGAAGCCCTAGCGCAGCGGAGACCACGTGGAGATCTTCTCCGAATATCAGGACCAGATCTTCGAGGCGTTCTGGACCACCATCCAGTTGACGGTGTTCTCAGCCGTCGGAGCGTTGATCCTCGGCACGGTGCTGGCCGCGATGCGGCTGGCACCGGTGCCGATGCTCAACTGGGTGGGCACCACGTATGTGAACGTGGTGCGCAACACGCCGTTGACCCTGATCATCTTGTTCTGCTCGTTTGGTCTGGCCCAGACGCTGGGAGTGACCCTGGTCGACTCCCAGTCGAGGACCTCGATCGAGGACAGCAACTTCCGGTTGGCGGTCCTCGGCCTCACCGTCTACACCGCGGCGTTCGTGTGTGAGACGGTGCGCGCCGGGGTGAACACCGTGCCGCTCGGTCAGGCCGAGGCCGCCAGGTCGTTGGGATTCACCTTCGGTCAGAACCTGCGAATGGTGATGCTGCCGCAGGCATTTCGCGCGGTGGTCATCCCGCTGGGTTCGGTGCTCATCGCGTTGACGAAGAACACCACGATCGCCTCGGCCATCGGTGTCGCCGAGGCGGCGTTGTTGATGAAGGAAATGATCGAGAACACCGCGGCGCTGGCCACCATCGGGGCGATCTTCGCGTTGGGCTTCGTGATCTTGACGTTGCCGCTGGGTCTGTTGTTCGGCTGGCTGGGTAGACGATTGGCGGTTGCCAGGTGATGAGCGCTCGCGCGAAGAACAGAGGTAACAGGTGAGCGGCGCATCAGTGCTGTTCGACGCTCCGGGCCCACGCGCCCGGATTCGCAACCGCTTCATCAGCGCCGTCACGGTGGTGCTGGTGCTGGCCGTGGCGTGGGTGGTCTACACGCAACTGGAGGCCAAGGGCCAGCTGACGGCCGCCAAGTGGGAACCGTTCCTGACGGGAAACCTCTGGAAGACCTACGTGTTGCCGGGCGTGCAGGGCACGTTGACCGCGGCGGCCGTGTCGATCGTGTTGGCACTGCTGCTGGGTTTCCTGCTCGGCATCGGCCGGCTGTCCCAGCACAACGGAATCCGGCGGGTCTGCGCGGTGATCGTGGAGTTCTTCCGCGCGGTCCCGGTGCTGATCATGATGATCTTCGCGTACTTCCTGTATGCGACCTACGACGTGTTCCCGTCGAAGTACCTGGCGCTGGCCGGCGTCATCACGGGTTTGACGCTGTACAACGGCGCGGTGATCGCAGAGATCGTCCGTGCGGGCGTCAACGCCCTACCCCGCGGGCAGTCCGAGGCCGCCGAGGCGCTGGGGCTGCGGTGGGGACAGATCATGCGGTCCATCCTGCTTCCGCAGGCGGTCACCTCGATGCTGCCGGTGTTGGTGTCGCAGATGGTCGTCGTGCTCAAGGACACCGCGATCGGCTACCAGATCACGTTCCTGGAGATGGTGCGGCAGGGCACACAGGTCGGATCTGCCTACGGCAACTACGTTCCCGCCCTGATCGTCATCGCTCTGCTGATGATCTGCGTCAACTTCTCCCTCGGTGCGTTCGCGACGTGGCTCGAGGGCCGGCTGCGCCGCTCCAAGCGCGGCCCGGAACCGTTGCACGTCGCACCCGTCACCCAGGGCACGTTCGGCGCGGGCGCCGGCGGGACGATCTAGGGCTGCTCGACGATCACCGTTTGGCGAGCAGCTCCTGCAACTTCGCCTCCGACGGCGACCCCGCCGCGGCGGTGTACAGAATCAGGGACAGCCCCGGGTCTGCTGGCAGGTGCAGCGTTTCGTAGTTGAGGGTCATCGTGCCGACGGCCTCGTGATGGAAGCGCTTGGGACCGTAGGTGTGCTCGAACAGTTCCCGGGTCGCCCAGCACTTCCTGAATTCCCTTGACAGCGATGACAACTCGTCGACCAGTTGGCTTAGGTGCGGATCGGCCGCGCCACGTCCACCCGCCACCCGCAAGATCGCGACCATCTGAGCGGCAACGTCTGCCCAGTCGGGGTAACGCGTGCGCGCCGCGGGGTTGAGAAACATCCACCGAACCATGTTGCGCTGCGGTAGGGGCATCGCTGCGAAGTCGTCGATGAGCGTCGCGGCGGCATCGTTCATGGCCACGACTTCCAGTCGCGGACCATGGAGGACCGCGGGAATCGGATCGAGGGCGGCGACCATGGCACGGAGCGCGGGCCGGATCCGCGGTACCTCCGGCGTCGCCTCGGTCGGCCTGATCAAGGCCTCCAGATGGCTGCGTTCCAACGCGTCGAGCCGCAGCGCCGCCGAGACCGCGTCGAGCACTTGTGCGGAGACGTTCGTGGCCCGTCCTTGTTCGAGACGGGCGTAGTAGTCGGGACTGACGCCGGCGAGCAATGCCAGTTCCTCGCGACGCAGGCCCGCCACTCGTCGACCGTTGCGCGACGCAGTGAGCCCGACCTCGGCGGGCGTCAGCCGAGCCCGGCGGGACCGCAGGAATTCTCCGAGTTCCTCCTCGCGGGTGGTCATGTCGCCATTATCACCGAGTCGGTGGCCCGTTGACCCGAACCTGGTTCTGCCAGACCTAGGTTCAGCGAGGCTCACCAGGCGGCGTCGACCGTCGCTGCCCACACGTTGTGCTGGACGACTCACCGCAACGAAGGGATTTGACATGACTGTGTGGTTCATCACCGGTGCATCGCGTGGCTTTGGACTGGAGATCACTCGTGAAGCACTCAGCCGGGGCGACAGCGTCGTCGCCTCGGCCCGCAATCCGCAGGCCGTCCTGGACGCCATTCCGGATGCCGCGGACCGGCTGCTCGCCGTCGCCGTGGACGTCGGCGACCCGGCCCAGATCACCGCCGCGGTCGGGGCGGCCATCGCGCGCTTCGGCCGCGTCGACGTCCTGGTCAACAATGCCGGTCGCGGACTGGTGGGGAGCGTCGAGGAGACCTCCGACGAGGAGATCCGCGCGATCTTCGACGTCAACGTGTTCGGCCTGTTGGCCATCACCAGGGCGGTGCTCCCCCACATGCGGGCCCACGGAACGGGTTTGGTCGTGAACCTCTCGTCGGTCGGGGGATTCGTGGCCTGGCCGGGATGGGGCGCGTACGCGGCGACGAAGTTCGCCGTCGAAGCGTTGTCCGAGGCGATGACGCACGAGTTGGCACCATTGGGCATCCGATCGGTGGCGATCGAGCCTGGGCCGTTCCGAACCAACTTCCTGGACGGCAGCAGCCTGGGGTTCACCCGCCACGTCATCGAGGACTACGCCTCGACCGCCGGCGCGGCGCGCACCTGGGCGACTGACTCCAGTTACGGCCAGCAGGGCGACCCGGTCAAGGCCGCGAAGATCATCGTCGACCTGGCTGACCGTCAGGATCTGCCTGAGCGGATTCAGTTGGGTGCCAATGCCTTCGAGGACGTGGCCGCAAAACTGGCACGGACCGCACGCGACCAGGAAGCCTGGCGGACCGTCAGCCTGTCGGCTGACTTCGACGGCTAGACCCGGCGACGCTCCCGCTCGCCGGCCAACGCCACCTTCACGACGTCGAAGGCCATCGACTGCGAGTAGCCCCGGCGGGCCAGCATGCTGACCAGCCGGCGCGTCACCCGCGTGTCGTCGGTGTCGTCGTCGAGCCGCTCGCGCCGCAGTTTGTCTGCGACGAGTTGTTCGGCGCGGACCCTTTCGGCATCGGCGTCTACGTCGGCCAGCGCTTCGGCGATTAGGTCGTCGTCCACGCCCTTGGTGCGCAATTCGGCAGCCAAGGCGCGCTTGCCCTTTCCGGCGTTGACGTGACGCGACCGCACCCACTGCTGGGCGAAGTCCTGATCGTCGACCAGCCCGACCGTCGTGAGCCGATCCAGCACTCGCTCACTGACGTCGTCGGGAAAACCGCGCTTGGTCAGCCGCTCGGCCAGCTCGGCCCGGGTTCGAGCCCGCACGGTGAGCAGACGCAGGCACACGTTGCGTGCCTGCTCCTCGCGTTCGCGAGGATCCTGCGTCTGCTCGTCGCCCGACTCAGAAGTCGACTGGGGCGGGCAGGGCTTTGTCATTGCTGGCGTCGTCGGTCAGCACGGCACCGATGCCGAGCTTCTCCTTGATCTTCTTTTCGATCTCGTTGGCCACTTCGGGGTTCTGGAGCAGGAAGTTGCGAGCGTTCTCCTTGCCCTGACCCAACTGCTCACCCTCGTAGGTGAACCAGGAGCCGGACTTGCGCACGAAGCCGTGCTCGACACCCATGTCGATGAGCGAGCCCTCCTTGGAGATGCCCTTGCCGTAGAGGATGTCGAACTCGGCCTGCTTGAAGGGCGGCGCCATCTTGTTCTTGACGACCTTGCAGCGGGTGCGGTTGCCGACCGCGTCGGTGCCGTCCTTGAGCGTCTCGATGCGGCGGACGTCCAACCGGATGGAGGCGTAGAACTTCAGCGCCTTTCCGCCGGTGGTGGTTTCGGGCGAACCGAACATCACACCGATCTTCTCGCGCAGCTGGTTGATGAAGATCGCCGTGGTGTTCGAGTTGCTCAGGGCGCCGGTGATCTTGCGCAGGGCCTGGCTCATCAGGCGGGCCTGCAGACCGACGTGGCTGTCGCCCATCTCGCCCTCGATCTCAGCGCGGGGAACGAGAGCGGCCACCGAGTCGATGACCAGGATGTCGAGCGCGCCGGACCTGATCAGCATGTCGGCGATCTCGAGAGCCTGCTCACCGGTGTCCGGCTGCGACACCAGCAGCGAATCGGTGTCCACGCCCAGCTTCTTGGCGTAGTCCGGATCCAGCGCGTGCTCGGCGTCGATGAACGCCGCGATGCCGCCTGCGGCCTGCGCGTTGGCGACCGCGTGCAGCGCGACGGTGGTCTTACCCGAAGACTCCGGTCCGTAGATCTCGACGACGCGGCCGCGGGGCAGCCCGCCGATGCCGAGCGCCACGTCCAGGGCGATCGATCCCGTCGGGATGACCGAGATCGGTTGGCGCACCTCTTCGCCGAGTCGCATCACCGACCCCTTGCCGTGACTCTTCTCGATCTGGGCGAGCGCTAGCTCGAGAGCCTTCTCGCGATCTGGGGCTTGTGCCATGGTGGTCGTCTCCGTCCTGGTGAGTTCTCGATCGGTTCCGATCGGTTGGCCGTGACGCTAGAACAGACCACCGACAGATCCCGTCGAACACAGCCCACAGTAGACGAACACCTGTTCGATTCAAGCGGACACGCCGGTGCGTGGTTCGGCTAGTGAGTCACCACTGGTCGCGGGGCACGTCGAAGTCGGCACACAGGGCCCGCCACACCTCGCGCGGATCGATCCCCGCCTCGATCGCCTGGACGGCGGTCCGACCACCGACACCGCTGAGCACGTGGTCGACGAGCAGCGAGGCGCCTCGCACCCGGCCGAACTGGCCGTGGACGAGCTCGTGGAATTCCGTCAGCCGCACGCCCACCAACTTACCGAGACCGCGCGAGCGCGTCGTGGCACACCCGTACCGGATCGGCGACGTCGGCGATGCCTTCGCCCGCCTGGCCGGCCCGCTCCCGGTAGCTCGGCGAAGACAGGACGTCGTCGACTGCCGCGGTCAGCGCCCCGCCCGTCAGGGGCCGAACCAGGCGGCCACTACCTTGGCGCGCAACGCGATTGGAGATTTCCCACTGATCTCCCCCGCCCGGCACCACGACCATCGGCACCCCCGCGAGGAGCGCCTTGGCCACCAATCCGTGTCCACCCCCGCAGACCACCACGTCGGCGTGGGACAGCAATTCGTCCTGACGACCGAGTCCGACGACGGCCCAGGGCGGCACGGCGGCGCCGTCTCGACCGGCCAGCCGGGACACCACCACCCGCGCGCCGGTCGGCACCGTGCGGCCGGGCACCAGCGACTCGAGTGCCAACTCGGTGAGGCCCTGTGTGCCCGTCACCGCGGT
The DNA here is from genome assembly GCF_002043095.1 of Mycobacterium sp. AT1. Taxonomy (GTDB): domain Bacteria; phylum Actinomycetota; class Actinomycetes; order Mycobacteriales; family Mycobacteriaceae; genus Mycobacterium. Next base: position 80,439 of record NZ_MVOC01000036.1, read on the forward strand.
CGACGGGGCGACGACGATCACCGGGCCGGTGCCGTCCGGAACGTCGAGCACCGCCGACGTCGGCTCGAAGTGCAGGGGTCCGACGACGACGGCCTCCGTGGGCCAGTCCGGTCGCGGCACCTCCAGCGCGGGCAGGGTGGCGATCAGTCGCCGCACCGGTCCGGGATCCGACGGCGGCAGACCGATCTCGACGCGCGCCGCCGAGCGTTGCCGCTGTCCCACCCGCCACGACCGCGCGGTCAGCGCTCTCATTGCGGTGTCGCGCAGCCAACCGCGCACACCCACGCCGGGTGCCAGCCCACTTCCCAGCGGCGGCAGCCCCCTCGACGGCAAGTACAGCGGATGCGGATTCAACTCCACCCACGGCACGCCGAGCATCTCCGCGGCCATCCCCCCGCAGGAGGTGATGACGTCCGAGACCACCAGGTCGAGTTTCAGGGCTTCGAGGCCGGGCCGGTTCAGGACGGCCATGCGGGCCGCCCGCCGGTGCAGCTTGGCGCCCGAGTCGGCGTCGTCGTCGCCGTCGACGGGGTCCAGACCGACCAGCAACGCGGAGTCGACACCCTGATCCCTGGCCACGTCCAACCATTGAGCGCCGGTCAGCAGCGTCGGCTCGTCACCGGCGGCGAGGAACTTCAGGCACATGGCAATCGCGGGAAAGGCGTGGCCGGGATCGGGTCCCGCCACCACAGCCACGCGCATCGCACTACCCTGTCACAGCCGCCAGGTGACCAGCGCTCACGAGGTGATCGACGAGTCTCGAGGACTATTGTGAGGCCATGACAGACCAGACATCGACCGTGCCCGCGGTCGACACCAAGGCACTCGTCGAGCGGTTCCTGTTCGCTGTGCAGAACGAGGACTTCGACACGGCGGACTCGTTGCTCGCCGACGACGTCAAGTGGCAGAACGTCGGCCTGCCGACCATCACCGGCCGACAGCGCATCGTCAAAATGCTTCGTAGCGGTCAGGGCCGCGTCGGCTTCGAGGTGAAGTTCCATCGCATCGCCGCCGAGGGCACCTCGGTGCTCACCGAGCGCACCGACGTTCTGGTGTTTGGGCCACTGCGGCTGCAGTTCTGGGTGTGCGGCGCCTTCGAGGTGCACGACGGCCGAATCACATTGTGGCGGGACTACTTCGACTTCTTCGACATGTTCAAGGCCACGGCGCGAGGCGTCGTCGGGCTCGCGGTTCCGGCGCTGCGGCCGACGCTGTGACCGACGCAGTGACGAACCCCGTGACGAACGACGTCGGGCCCGCCAAGCCCAACGTCCTGCAGTACATCGGCTATTGCTACGGCAAGCGACTGCCCAACTCGATGCGTCAGTGGGTCGCCGACGACCTCGCCGGACCGGGTGCGACGCGACGCATGATGTTGCGGATGGTCGTGCCGGCGGTGCTGATCCTGACGCCGTTCTGGATCGTGCCGATGTCGTTGTATCTGCACTTGTCCACGACGGTGCCCATCCTGATCCCGTTCATCTTCTTCTCGCATGCGCTGAACAAGGTGTGGCGCCGCCACATGCTGCGAAAGCACGGGTTGGACACCAGCCTCGTCGACTACCGCAACCGTCAGCGCGACGCCCACATCCACGACGCGTACGCCGAGAAGTACGGACCCCGGTCGGGTCCGCCGAGCAGCAGCGCCGTCTGAGACGTCAGGCGCCGCGCAGGTGTCCGAGCTCGTCGAAGGCCTGCGCCCAGCCGGCCAGTCGATCCGTCGCGTTGCCCAACTCGTGGCGTTGACGCTGGGCCGACATCGGGGAGCTCGACATCGACCCGGAGTTGGCCGCCGACACCAATCGTGCTGCGGCCTCGACCATTTCGTTGTACTGCCGGACGCCGCTGTCGAGCTGGGCGGTGAAGGCCCGGATCGTCGGGGTCAGATGCACGAGCGACTGGGGAGCCGAGGTGGCGGCCTTCTCCATCGACACGACCTCGTTGGCCGTCGCCGTCATGGTCGCCGAGGTCTGATTGGCGGCGTCGACGACGTCGCGCAGTTCGTCGGCGGGCAGCATGTTGCCCCGCTCCATCACGCCCAGTAGGGAGAACAGGCCCCGCTCAGCCGAATTCAGGGCGGCGATCGGCTGCCGGGCCGCCGAACCCCACGGCGGTAGCCGCCGCACCCGGCGCTCCGGTGGGAGCGGCGAACGCTTGAGCCACCGCCATCGAAGGAACGTCAGGGTGGCCAGAAACGCCGCGCCGACGGCGATGCTGGCGGGGATGGGCAACACCCAGGCGGGGATGACCTCCCAGGAGGCGAGCACCCCGGTGACCGCGATCCACAGACCCGTGGAGAACGTGAAGAACACCGTGCCTCGGAGCGCCCACCGTCGCTTGCGCAGCAGCTTGGCGCGCGGGTCGGCGGCGGCTCCGAGTCGCTGGGCCACCACGTCGGAGAAATCGGCCGCGGTGTCGACGCCACGCTGCACCAGCGTGCGCCATCCCTCGACTCGTCCGGTCGGAGGTTCCGCTGCCATGGGCTACCTACCTTCGAGAACTATTGCGAGAGCGGGTTTTCCGGCGTCGCCGCCGGCGGGTTGGCCGCGGGCGCGGCCGGTGTCGCGGTGGCGTCACCCGACGGCAGCGCGTCCCCACGCATGGAGGCGCGGATCTGCTCGAGTCGGGAATGCCCGGCCATCTGGACGCTGGCCTGCTGGATCTCCATCATGCGGCCCTGAACCGAGTTCTGGGCGAGCTCGGCGGAGCCCATGGCGTTCGCGTAGCGGCGTTCGATCTTGTCCCTGACCTCGTCGAGGCTGGGCGTGCTTCCTGGAGCGGCAATCTCACTCATCGACTGCAACGAGGCGCTGACCTGTTCCTGCATCTTCGCCTGCTCCAGCTGGCTCAGCAGCTTGCTGCGCTCGGCAATCTTCTGCTGCAACACCATGGCGTTCTGCTCGACGGCCTTCTTGGCCTGACCGGCCGCCTGCAGCGCCTGGTCGTGCAGCGTCTTGAGATCTTCGACACTCTGCTCGGCGGTGACGAGCTGCGCGGCGAACGCCTCGGCGGCGTTCGTGTACTCGGTTGCCTTCGCGGCGTCACCCGACGTCGCGGCCTGATCGGCCAGCGTCAGCGCCTGACGCACGTTGACCTGAAGCTTCTCGATGTCGGCCAGCTGGCGGTTGAGCCGCATCTCCAGCTGACGCTGGTTGCCGATCACCGAGGCCGCCTGCTGGGTCAGCCCCTGGTGCTGCCGCTGCGCTTCCTCGATGGCCTGCTGAATCTGCACCTTCGGGTCGGCGTACTCGTCGACCTTGGAGCTGAACAGGGCCATGAGGTACTTCCACGCCTTGGTGAACGGGTTGGCCATCAGTACGTTCCGCCTTCGTGTTGGAGTAAGTCCAGTGTGCCCGTCCCTTACGGGGGGCTCAGCGACATGCGTAAGTATTCGCTACCTGCCAACTTATCGGTTGCACGCAGATCGCCACACCCCCGCTCGCGTTTCCGCCGATCGGACGCGCTCAGGCCACCGCCATCGACACGGCCTGCGGAATTACGACGCGCGTCGAGTAGTCGATGGTGGCACCGCTGGCCGTGGCGGCCGGTCGCGCGGCGACCCGTTCGCGGCGTTCCATGGTCTCGCCCGCGTCGGTCAGCACGCGCGACAGCGGGACCTCGAGGGCACCGCAGATGGCGCTGAGCAGCTCACTGGAGGCTTCCTTGCGGCCGCGCTCCACCTCGGATAGGTAGCCAAGGCTGACGCGGGCGTCGTCGGACACTTCTCGCAGCGTCCGCCCTTGCGAGAGCCGGGCCTGACGCAGCACGTCGCCGATCACCTCGCGAAGCAATGTCGTCATCGCGGTCTCCTCACAACGAAGGACGTGGTAGCAGATCTATTCGGTATCACTATCAACCAGAACGCCCACGGCTGCCGGATTGGTTCCCGAAAGCCTCCGGAAAGCTCCGTACGTCACGTGCGGACGCCGCGCACCGCCGAGAGCAGGTAATCCGCGCCGGTGAGAACGGTCAGCACGATCGCGGCCCACATGAACACCCAGGCCCCCGTCAGCCACGCCCCGTCCAGCGGGAGGACGAACAGGCCGATCGCCACGGACTGGACGAGCGTCTTGAGCTTGCCGCCCCGGCTGGCGGGGATCACGCCGCTGCGGATGACGACGAGCCTCAGAATCGTCACGCCGACTTCGCGGACCAAGATCAAAATGGTGACCCACCAAGGCAGGTCGCCCAGAATGCTGAGGCCGACGAGTGCGGCCCCGATGAGTGCCTTGTCGGCGATCGGGTCGGCGAGCTTGCCGAACTCCGTGATCATGCCGTAGCTGCGCGCGATGGCGCCGTCGAATCGGTCGGTGATCACCGCCACCGTGAAGATGATGAAAGCGACCACTCGCCAATATGATTCGTGGCCGTCACCGACGAACAACGCCACGAGGAAGACCGGAACGAGCACGATGCGCAGACCAGTGAGCGCGTTGGCGACGTTGACCACACTCACGCGCGGGGTCAACGGATCGACGTCTGACTGACCCGGCACGTGGACCAGAATATCGGTAGACCAAACCGATACCCTCACTGCTGTGACTGGAGCGCCTCTCAACGACGATCTCGTGGTTCGTCGGGCCCGCACGTCGGACGTCCCAGCGATCAAGTCGTTGGTCGACGTCTACGCGGGAAAGATCCTGTTGGAGAAGAACCTCGTCACCCTGTACGAGGCGGTCCAGGAGTTCTGGGTCGCCGAATTGGACGGCGAGTTGGTGGGCTGCGGGGCCCTGCACGTGCTGTGGGCCGATCTCGGTGAGGTACGCACCGTGGCAGCGCACCCCCGGATGCAGGGGCGCGGCGTCGGGCACGCCGTGGTGGCGCGGCTTCTCGACGTGGCCAGGGAGTTGCGGCTGCAGAGGATCTTCGTGCTCACCTTCGAGACGGAGTTCTTCGGCAGCCACGGCTTCCAGGAGATCGAAGGCACCCCGGTGACGGCGGAGGTCTACGACGAGATGCGCCGCTCGTATGACATCGGCGTCGCCGAATTCCTCGACCTGTCCTACGTCAAGCCCAACATCCTCGGCAACACCAGGATGCTGCTGACGCTGTAAGCGCCGAACGTGACGCCACTGCGAGAATTCGGCCCGAAAGTCGCAGTGGGCTCACGTTCGGCGTTGCAGCTCAGTCCTCGTCGTCGTCAGCGTCGGCTCCGTTGGCGTCCGCGCCGCCGCGGATCAGCATCAGCGTGCCGGCCAGTTCGTCGGGCTTGACCAAGACCTCGCGCGCCTTGGATCCCTCGCTGGGGCCGACGATGCTGCGCGTCTCCATCAGATCCATCAGGCGACCGGCCTTGGCGAAGCCCACCCGAAGCTTGCGCTGCAGCATCGACGTCGAGCCGAACTGCGAGGAGACGACCAACTCGACGGCCTGGAGGAAGACGTCCATGTCGTCGCCGATGTCGGGGTCGACGTCGGTGCGCTCGCCGCCCGGCTTGGCGGCGGTGACGCCCTCGGTGTAGTCGGGCTCGGCCTGGTCCTTGCATGCGGCGACGACGGCGTAGATCTCCTCGTCGCTGATGTAGGCACCCTGGAAGCGGACGGGCTTGTTGGCGCCCATCGGCAGGAACAGCCCGTCGCCCATGCCGATGAGCTTCTCGGCGCCCGGCTGGTCCAGGATGACCCGGCTGTCGGTCAGCGACGACGTCGCGAACGCCAGGCGGGACGGCACGTTGGTCTTGATCAAGCCGGTGACGACGTCGACCGAGGGCCGCTGCGTGGCCAGGATCAGGTGGATGCCTGCGGCGCGCGCCTTCTGGGTGATGCGCACGATGGCGTCTTCGACGTCGCGGGGCGCGGTCATCATCAGGTCGGCGAGCTCGTCGACGATGGCGATGATGTACGGGTAGGTCTTGTAGACCCGTTCGCTGCCCAGCGGAGCGGTGATCACCCCGGACTTCACGTTCTTGTTGAAGTCGTCGATGTGGCGGACCTTGTTGGCCTGCATGTCCTGGTACCGCTGCTCCATCTCCTCGACGAGCCAGGCCAGCGCGGCGGCGGCCTTCTTGGGCTGCGTGACGATGGGCGTGATGAGGTGCGGAATGCCCTCGTACGGCGTGAGTTCCACCATCTTCGGGTCGATCAGGATCATCCTGACCTCCTCCGGCGTGGCCCGCGACAACAGGGACACCAGCATGGAGTTGACGAAGCTGGACTTGCCGGAGCCCGTCGAACCGGCCACCAGCAGGTGCGGCATCTTGGCCAGGTTCGCCGAGATGAAGTTGCCCTCGATGTCCTTGCCGAGGCCGATCACCAGCGGGTGGTGGTCGCGTCGGGTGGTCGGTGCGGTCAGGACGTCCGACAGCCGGACCATCTCGCGGTCGGTGTTGGGCACCTCGATGCCGACGGCGGACTTGCCGGGAATCGGGGCGAGCATGCGGACGCTCTCGGTGGCCACCGCGTAGGCGATGTTCTTCTGCAGCGCGGTGATCTTCTCGACCTTGACGCCGGGCCCGAGCTCCACCTCGTAGCGCGTGACGGTCGGGCCGCGGGTCAGCCCCGTGACCGCGGCGTCGACCTTGAACTGGTCGAGCACCGACTGGATGACCTCCATCATCTTGTCGTTGGCCGCGCTGCGCAGCTTCGGCGGATCCCCCGCGACCAGCAGTTCCAGGGACGGCAGCGTGTACGGCCCCTCGACGACGCGGTCGAGCGTGATGGCGTCCTCGGCGACGGGCGCGGGTACCGGTGCCGGCGCCTCCGGCTTCTTGCGCTTCGGCCGGACCTTGGGCTCGGGTGCGGTGGGGGTCTCGTCGGCGAGAGGCTCGTCCAACGGGTAGTTGTCCATCGGCGTGCCGAGTCGACTCACCGGGACCGTCGCCGATCCCGATCGTGGCGCGCCCGGCCACTGCGCCTCGTCGGCGCGGGTCGACGCCGGGTCGTCGTAGTAGCCGTCGGACAGGTCGTCGGCGCGCGCGGCGGGATAGTCGTCGTCGTAGTCGGCGTCGTCGTACTCGTCGTCGGCGTAGGTGTCGCCGCGGTAGGCGCCCATGAACACGTCCTGGATGACGCCGGGCACTTCACGAATCGTCGTGCCGGTCACCAGCAGCAGGCCGAACAGGATGCCGATGATCAACAGCGGCGTGGCGATCCATGGCGTCAGACCGTCGGACAGCGGTCCGCCGATCGCGAATCCGACGAAGCCCGCGACGCGCTGCCGGTCGGCGGAGTCCATGGGCGCGCCCGACCACAGATGCCACAGTCCGAGCACGGGCAGCGTGATCATGGCGGTGCCGAGGACGAGCCGGGGCCGCGCCTCCGGGTGAGGTTCGGTGCGCATCAGCAGTATCGCGATCGCTATCAGAGCGATGGGAAGCAGCACCACCGCGGAGCCGATGACGGTGCGGACGACCGAGTCGATCCACCCGCCGACCGGTCGGGCCGCGTCGAACCAGGAGCTGGCGGCGAGCACGACGGACAGCGCGAGCAAGGCGAGCGCGATGCCGTCACGGCGATGCCCCGGCTCGAGTTCACGGGCTCGTCCCACCGACCGCGCCGTGGATCCCGCGCCCTTGGCCAACATCAGCCAACTGGCGCGGGCCCCCTTGCCAATCGCGGAGCCCGCAGCGGCTACCGGAGAGGGATTGCGTCGTGGCGCGGGCTTACGCCGCGGGGCGGCGGGGCGCGTGGTGCGCGCTCGGGGCTTTGAGCTGCTAGAACGGGCTCCCGAGCGGGCGGCGGTCTTACTAGCCATGGGGAAAGACTAGTCGCACCAACCCCAGTTTCACCATTAGCCACACAGGTAACAAATAGCTAACTATGACACGACTAATACCGTAGGTGCCCGACGGAGCCCCCGCCTGCGGCGATGTTAAACGTGGCCAGCGTCACCCGACGTCACCACGACGGAATCCGTTGTCGTCGGTACTCTCGACACGGTGATCCCACCGGCCAAGATCCAAGATGTTAAGCCTTTGTTACACAACGTCTTTCGCTACGACGTTCCAGCGTCACTGGTGGTGTTCCTGGTGGCGCTTCCGCTGTCGATCGGCATTGCCGTCGCGTCCGGCGCCCCGGTCGTCGCCGGGCTGATCGCGGCCATCGTCGGCGGAATCGTCTGCGCGGCCCTCGGCGGGTCACCACTACAGGTCAGCGGGCCGGCCGCCGGACTCACGGTCGTGGTCGCCGAGCTGGTCGCGCAGTTCGGCTGGAAGGCGACCTGCGCCATCACCGCGGCCGCAGGCGTGTTGCAAATCCTTCTGGGCCTCAGCCGAATCGCCCGCGCGGCGCTGGCCATCGCCCCCATCGTCGTCCACGCCATGCTTGCAGGCATCGGCATCACCATTGCCCTGCAGCAGATCCACGTCCTGCTCGGAGGCGGACCGCGGAGCAACGCGTGGGGCAACCTGACCGCGCTGCCCGCGCAGCTGCTCGCGCCGCAATGGTCCGAGGTGCTCGTCGGCGGATTGGTGATCGCCATCATGCTGACCTGGCGCTTCGCTCCCCGCGCGCTGCGCGTCGTTCCCGGCGCCCTCGTCGCCGTGGTGATCGCGACGGCGGTCAGCTACCTGCCGGGCCTTCGCACCGACCGCATCAGCCTCGACGAATCGGTGGTCGACGCCATCGGCCTGCCCACGATGCCCGAGGGCAGCTGGTCGGCCATCGCGGTCGCCGTCCTGACCGTCGCCCTGATCGCCAGCGTGGAGAGCCTGCTGTCGGCGAGCGCGGTCGACAAGATGCACGACGGGGCGCGGACCGACTTCAACCGCGAACTGGTTGGCCAGGGCACGGCCAACGTGTCCTCGGGGCTGCTGGGTGGTCTGCCCATCACCGGCGTCATCGTCCGTAGCTCCACCAACGTCTCGGCAGGCGCCAAGACACGCGCATCGGCCGCGCTGCACGGCGTCTGGCTCCTGCTCTTCTCGGTCTTCCTGGTCGGCGTCGTCGAGATGATCCCGAACGCCGCGTTGGCCGGTCTGCTCATCGTCATCGGCGTCCAGCTGGTCAAACTGGCGCACATCGACCTGGCCCGCCGCACCGGCGAACTGTTGATCTACGGCGTCACGCTGACGGCGGTGGTCTTCCTCAACCTGCTCGAAGGGGTGCTGATCGGGCTGGTGCTGGCCGTCGGCATCGCGGCGTGGCGGATCGTCCGGGTCAGCATCGTCGTCGAGGACCTCACCGAGCGGTCGGCTGACGGAGCACCCGATCGATGGCACGTCGCGATCACGGGCTCGTGCACGTTCCTCGCGCTGCCCAGGCTCACGGCGGCGTTCGACTCGATTCCCAGCGGCGCCGACACGTTCGTCGACCTGAACGTCGACTACCTCGACCATGCGGCGATGGACACCATCCAGGAATGGATTCGCCAGCGCCGCGCCTCGGGCGACGAGGTGACGGTCACCGAAACCGGCACGGCGCGAATGGAATTCGCCCACGACCGGCCGCCGAAACGCAACACCGAGGGCAGGCGCGTCATCTCGGCACTCCGACTGATCTGGCCCCCGCACCTCGCCGGCGGCGTCGACAGGTACAGCAACGGGGTGGCCCCGCTCCTGCGCGAACGGTTCGGCTCTGACGACGAACACAGCCCCCACACGATGCTGCTGACCTGTTCCGACGCCAGGATCCTGCCGAACCTTCTCACCGACAGCGGCCCCGGCGAATTGCTCAACGTCCGCAACGTGGGCAACCTCGTCCCCGGCGGATCGGCCGACGCGTCGGTCGAGTCGGCGCTCAGCTACGCCCTCGAGCGCCTGTCGGTGCACACGATCGCGGTCTGCGGACACTCCGGATGCGAGGCGATGCACGACCTCCTCGACGGCAGCGCCGACGGGGCGATCGGCCGCTGGCTCGACCACGGCCACGCCAGCCTGACGGCCCTGAGGGACGGTCACCCGGTGGCCAGGGCGGCCGCGGAGGCTGGCTTCGACGCCGCCGACCAACTCAGCGTCGTCAACGTGGCGATCCAGATGCAGACGCTGCAGGAACACCCGCTCGTCGCACCGCGGCTCGCGGATGGGTCGGTCACCGTGGCCGGGCTGTTCCTCGAATTGGCTTCCGCAAAGCTGTATCTGGTCGGTGCGGCCGACATCGTGGAGGTCAACCAGGGCACCGGGCTTCGGGAGGTAGTCCGTTGACGCCCACCTCAGCTGGGTAGTGTGAATCGGGCCGAGTCCACTCGGTGCCGAATCCACTCGATGAGGAGTACCCGAATGCCCGTCGTCGTCGTCGCCACCATGACCGCCAAGCCCGAGTCCGTCGACGCGGTGCGCGATGCCTGCACCACGGCGATCGAAGCGGTCCATTCCGAGCCGGGGTGCGAGCTGTACTCCCTGCACGAGGCCAACGGCACGTTCGTCTTCGTCGAGCAATGGGCCGACGAGGAAGCGCTCAAGACGCACGGCACCGCCCCCGCGATCGGCGCGCTCTTCGGCGCCATCGGCGAGCACCTCGCGGGCGCCCCTGACATCAAGATGCTGCAACCGGTCGTCGCGGGCGATCCCGCCAAGGGTCAGCTGCGTCCCTAGCCATGGGATCCCTCACAGGCAAGGTCGCATTCATCACGGGTGCGGCCCGCGGCCAAGGTCGCGCCCATGCGGTGAAGCTGGCGTCGGAGGGCGCCGACGTCATCGCCGTGGACCTGTGCGACCAAATCGCGTCGGTCCCCTACCCGATGGCCACTCCCGACGATCTCGCGGCCACCGTGAAACTGGTGGAGGACACGGGATCCCGCATCGTGGCGCTTCAGGCCGACGTGCGTGACCGCGCGGCGCTCAAGACCGCATTGCGGTCGGGGGTCGACCAACTCGGTGGCCGTCTCGACATCGTCGTCGCCAACGCGGGCATCGCACCCATGGCGGACGAAAACGCCTGGCACGACGTGATCGACGTCAACCTCACCGGCGTTCACCACACGGTGGACGTCGCGATGCGGCCCATGATCAAGGCGGGCAACGGCGGTGCCATCGTGCTCATCAGCTCGGTGATGGGGTTGGTGGGCCTCGGCTCCCCGTTCGCCGGCTCCATCGGGTACGCGGCGGCCAAGCACGGGGTGGTCGGACTGATGCGGTCGTATGCGAACTTGTTGTCGCCGCAAAACATTCGGGTGAATTCGATCCACCCGGCCGGTGTCCGGACGCCGATGATCGACAACGAGTTCACCCGAAAGTGGCTCGCCGACATGACCGGTGGCAACGAGGGCGACCTGACCATGGCCAGCGTCGCCAACATGGAGACCGTCGAGCCGGAGGTCATCGCCGACACCGTGGCATGGCTGGTCGCCGATTCCGGCAAGCACATCACCGGGGTGGCTCTGCCAGTCGACGACGGTTACGTCAACAAGCGCTGACGGCCCTAGATCTCCAGGACCGTCGGCACGATCATCGGCTGGCGGCGGTACTTCTCGGCCACCCACTTGCCGACGGAACGCCTGGCGGCCTGGGCGAACCGGGTCGGGTCGGTGACCTTCTCCTTGACGAGCACCTGGAGCGCTTCTTCGACGAGGCGGGTGACCGGCTCCAGGGCCTTCGGGTCTTCGGAGAAGCCCCTGGACTGCAGGTGCACCGGCCCGGCGATCTTGCCGGTGGCCCGGTTGAGCACGATGGTGACGGCGATGAAACCGGACGACAGCACCAGCCGCTCGCCGAGGGTGGCGTCGCCGACGTCGCCGGTGACCAGACCGTCGACGAACATCTTGCCGACGGGCACCGCACCCGAGATCGTCGCACGACCCTTGACGAGGTCGACGCTGACGCCGTTCTCGGCCAGCACGATGTTCTCCTCGGGCACACCGGAACTCGCGGCCAGCGCGGCGTTGGCGCGCATGTGGCGCCAGGTGCCGTGCACCGGCATGACGTTGCGCGGCCGAACCCCGTTGTAGAGGAACAGCAGCTCCCCCGCGTAGGCGTGGCCCGAAACGTGAATGCGCACTTGTCCGTTGGTGACGACGCGGACACCGATCTTGGCCAACGAGTCCAGCACGTCGAAGATCGCTTCCTCGTTGCCGGGGATCTGCGACGAGGACATGATGATGAGGTCGCCTCGGGTCAGCGTGATGCTGCGGTGCTCACCGCGCGACATCCGCGACAACGCGGCCATCGTCTCACCCTGGGTTCCGGTGGTGACGAGCGTGACCCGGTCGGCTGGCAGCATTTCCGCGGCGGCGATCTCGACCACGTCGTCGTCGTCGACGGTGAGGAAGCCGAGGTCCCTGGCGATGCCCATGTTGCGGACCATCGACCGGCCGACGAACGACACCTTGCGGCCCAACGCGACCGACGCGTCGATGATCTGCTGCACGCGAGCCACGTTGGAGGCGAAGCACGCGACGATGACGCGACCCTCGGCCCCGCGGATCAGCCGGTGCATGTTGGGTCCGATTTCGCTTTCCGACGGTCCGACGCCGGGAATTTCGGCGTTCGTCGAATCGCACAGGAACAGGTCGACTCCGGCGTCGCCGAGCCGCGACATGCCGGGCAGATCGGTGGGCCGGCCGTCGAGTGGCAATTGGTCGAGCTTGATGTCGCCGGTGTGCAACAGCGTGCCTGCACCGGTGTAGACGGCGATGGCGAGCGCGTCGGGAATCGAGTGGTTGACCGCGAAGTACTCGCATTCGAACACACCGTGGTTGCTGCTCTGCTTCTCCGCGACCTCGACGAAGACCGGTTTGATGCGGTGTTCGCGGCACTTCGCGGCGATCAGGGCCAGGGTGAACTTCGATCCGACGACGGGGATGTCGGGCCGCAGCTTGAGCAGGTGCGGGATGGCTCCGATGTGGTCCTCGTGGGCGTGCGTGACGACCAGCGCCTCGATGTCGTCGAGGCGACCTTCGATGTGCCGCAGGTCGGGCAGGATCAGGTCGACGCCGGGCTCGTCGTGACCGGGGAAGAGCACCCCGCAGTCGATGACGAGTAGGCGTCCGAGGTGCTCGAGAACGGTCATGTTGCGGCCGATTTCGCTGATGCCACCGAGCGCGGTGACCCTCAGCCCGCCGGGCGCCAGTGGGCCGGGAGGGGCTAGTTCGGTGGTCATCGGAGCACGCCGGCTGTCCGCATGTCTGCCTCCAGCGCGTCGATCTGCGCGCTCGTTGCGGGAATCTGCGGAAGTCGCGGATCCCCAGTGGTGAAGCCCAACAACTCGAGTCCTGTCTTTGCCATGGTGACGCCGCCGAGACGGTTCTGGGCGTCGTTGAGTGTTCCGAGACTGACGTGAATCTTGCGTGCCGTCGCCAGATCCCCGGAGGTGAAGGCGGACAACATGTCTCGCAGCTGACTCGCTGCTAGGTGGCCCCACACGCTGATGAATCCGGTCGCGCCCATGGCCAGCCACGGCAGGTTCAGCGCGTCGTCGCCGGAGTAGTAGGCCAACCCGGTCTCGGCCATGATCATCGCGCCACCGTGGAGGTCGCCCTTGGCGTCCTTGATCGCGACGATGTTCGGATGGGGTGCGATCGCCCGCACGGTCTCCCATTCGATCGGGACCACTGAGCGGGGTGGGATGTCGTAGAGCACGTTCGGCAGCGCGGTGGCGTCGGCGACGGCGGTGAAGTGGGCGACCAGTCCAGCTTGCGGTGGCCGTGAGTAATAGGGCGTGACGACGAGAAGGCCATGGGCGCCCTCGGCTTCGCAGGCCTTGGCGAGGTGCACGCTGTGCGCGGTGTCGTAGGAACCCGCCCCGGCGATCACCCTGGCGCGATCCCCCACCGCCTCTAGCACGGCGCCGAGCAACGCGAGCTTCTCCGAATCGCTCGTCGTGGGCGATTCGCCGGTGGTCCCGGAGACCACCAGACCGTCGCAGCCCGCGTCGACGAGGTGCTTGGCGAGCTTCTTTGCGACGGCCAGGTCTATCGTGCCGTCCGGGCCGAACGGCGTCACCATGGCCGTCAGCACGGTGCCCAGACGGGCGCTGACATCGAATCCGCTGGTGGTCACGCGGTTGAGATTACCCGCTCGACCCCGGCGATCACGAGCAGCGGTGCTACTCGTCGAGCACGCCCGCGCGCCGCATCGCGGTGGAGATGAGCTCGAAGTCGATGCCGACGTGGGCTCGGGCGACCGCGTCGGCGTCGTCGGAGCGGCCGTCGGCGATCGCGTCGACCAACTCCTCGTGCTCGTGCAGCGACCGCAATTCCATCTCGCGCATGGTGCTCGGCTCACCCCACAGGTGTGCCGGGGCGCCGATGCTGACCGAGGATTCGAGGTCGACGAGCACCTGTTTGAGCACCGCGTTGTGCGCCGAGTCCATGATCGCCAGGTGCAGTCGGCTGTCGGCTTGCTGGGCGGCGAAGCCGCTGTCCGCGGTCCGGTAGGCCTCCAACGCAGCTCGAAGTTGCTCGACGTCAGCGGCCGTCCTGGCGTCGGCCGCGGCACGGCACACCGCGCCGTGGAGTCGGGCAATGGCGTCGCATCGGTCCCGCAGCTCGCCCAGCCGCATCGCGAGCGTGCGACGCACCGCGTCGGTGGACGACTCGGGCCACTGGTCGACGACGTAGGATCCGCCGCCGCGGCCGCGGCGCGTCTCGAGCAAACCGCGGTCCACCAACCGCGCCAGTGCGGCGCGCACCGTCATGCGTCCGACGCCCAGCGCGGCCGCGAGGTCCCGTTCGACCGGTAGCCGCGCGCCGGGCAGGTACTCCCCGATCGCGATGGCGGTGACGAGCCGGTCGGTGATCTCGTCGACCCGCGTCGGCATCTCCAGTTGTTGGGCGAGCAGCCCCGAGGGCGGCACGGCGGCATGTTCGGCCATCGGTGCGCTCCCCCCGTCGTCGAATACCGGAATGTTAATTCCCCTTGATTGGTCTTGCAGCGAGACCATTGTGGGTACATGCTGAGCGCCATGCTCGTCCAGACACAGATGGTGCCCTTCCTCGACGGTGAGACGTGGGTACGGATCACCCGCCCCGACAGCCCTCGGCCCGACGCCCTCCCGTTGTTCGTCCTGCACGGCGGCCCGGGGATGGCGCACGACTACGTGCGCAACATCGCCGAACTCGCCGACGAGACCGGCCGCGACGTCATCCACTACGACCAGATCGGCTGCGGCCGGAGTACACATCTGCCCGATGCGCCGCGCGACTTCTGGACCCCCGCGTTGTTCGTCGACGAATTCCACGCCGTCCGTTCGGCGTTGGGCGTCGAGCGGTACCACGTCCTCGGCCAGTCGTGGGGCGGCATGCTCGGCGCCGAGATCGCCGTGCGCCAGCCCGACGGCCTGGTGTCGCTGTCGATCTGCAATTCGCCGGCGTCGATGGAGTTGTGGATGGCCGCCGCCGCCCTGCTGCGTTCCGAGCTGCCAGAGGACACCCAGCGAGCACTCGACCGCCACGAGGCGGCGGGCACCGTCACCGACCCGGAATACCTCGCCGCGACGCAGGAGTTCTACCGACGCCACGTCTGCCGTCTGACGCCAACACCCCAGGACTTCCTCGACAGCGAAGCCCAGATGGAAGCGGAGCCCACGGTGTACCACACCATGAACGGCCCCAACGAGTTTCACGTTCTCGGCACGCTGAAGTCGTGGACCGTCGAAGACCGACTCGACCAAATCACGGCCCCGACGCTGGTGGTCGCAGGCGAATTCGACGAGGCCACCCCCGCCACGTGGAAACCCTTCGTCGAGCGGATACCCAACGCGCGCGAACACGTCTTCGCCGGCGCCAGCCACTGCACCCACCTGGAACAGCCCGCCGAGTTCCGGGCCGTCATCGCCTCATTCCTCACCGAACACGACCGATAGGAACCCGCATGGTCAACTCCGACACGCAACCCGAGCACGGGCAGCGCAGCCTCGAATCATTCGGTTACACGCAGGAACTCAACCGCTCGGTCTCCACGGTCGACCTGCTGGTCTACGGGTTGGTCTTCATGGTGCCGATCGCGCCGTGGGCCATCTTCGGCACGGTGTACAACAGCGCGTCCGGAATGGTGCCGCTGGTCTACCTCATCGGCCTGATCGCCATGATCTTCACCGCGCTGGCCTACTCACAGATGGCGAAGTCATTCCCGCTGGCCGGTTCGGTGTTCTCCTACGTCGGTCGCGGCATCCATCCCAGCGTCGGATTCTTCGCAGGCTGGGCGATCCTGCTGGACTACCTGCTGGTGCCGACGCTGCTGTACGTCTTCGCCGCCGAGTCGATGGTCGGGCTGTTTCCCGGCAGTCCGCGGTGGGTGTGGGCGATCGTGTTCGTCATCGTCAACACGATCATCAACCTCGCCGGGATCAGCCTGCTGAAGATCGCCAACCGAATCTTCCTCGCGATCGAACTGGTCTTCGTGGTGGTCTTCGTCGTCATCGCGGTGCGCGCCATCAACGGACAGTCCTTGCCCAACGTCGGCTGGAGCACCCTGCCGATCTGGGATTCGAGCACGGTCACCGCACCCCTGATCGCGACCGCGCTCTCGATCGCGGTGCTGAGCTTCCTTGGCTTCGACGGCATTTCGACGCTGGCCGAGGAGTCGACCGGGCGCAAGAACCCCGCCGGCCGGGCGATGATCATCGCGCTGTTCGTGGTCGCGTTCCTGTTCATCACCCAGACGTGGCTGGCCAGCCTGCTCGCCGGCGGCCGCGAATCCTTCAGCGACGACGAGGCGGGCAACGCGTTCTTCACCCTCGTCCAGGCGGCGTCCAACACGGGCTGGATGAACGCGTTCTTCGCCGTCAACGTGATGGCGGTGGGTTTCGCGAACGCGATGGCCGCCCAAGCGGCGACGAGCCGCCTGCTCTACTCGATGAGCCGCGACGGCCAGCTGCCCAGCTTCCTGTCGAAGATCAGCAGCCGCAAGGTCCCCATCGCGGCCATCCTCGTGGTCAGCGCGCTCAGCCTGGTGCTGGTGCTGTTCTTCGTCGGTCAGATCGGCTTGATCTCGTCGCTGGTCAACTTCGGCGCGCTGTTCGGCTTCTGCCTGCTGCACGTCTCGGTGGTCTGGTACTACCTGGGGCGCCAGAAGTCGAAGAACTACCTGCTGCACCTGGTGGTGCCGACGCTGGGCTTCCTGATCATCGGCTACGTGTTGATCAACGCCGATTCATTGGCAAAGATCGGCGGCCTGGTGTGGCTGGGCGTCGGCGCGATCGTCTTCGGAGTCAACGTCTTCCGAGGCAAGGGCGTACCGGAACTGCCCGAGGAGAAGGCGACACACTGACATCTGGCTTAGGGTGAACCATGCCAGCCAAGACGATCGCCCCTCGCCTGCTCGCCGTCATCGACGACGACGTCCTGCCATTGACCGAGCGGGGCGTCGACGCGGGCAACAAGGTGTTCGGTGCGGCAATCCTGCGCAAGTCGGACCTGTCCCTCGTCGTGGCGGGGACCAACGACGAGACCGACAATCCGCTGCTGCACGGTGAGATCAACACCCTCAACCAGTTCTACGAGCTCACCGACCGGCCACCCACCTCCGAGCTGGTGTTCCTCACCACCCACGAGCCGTGCACGCTGTGCATGTCGGCGATCACCTGGGCGGGGTTCGACAACTACTACTACTTCTACAGTCACGAGGATTCGCGCGACAGCTTCGCCATCCCCCACGACCTGGTGATCCTCAAGGAGCTCTTCGGCCTGGAGCCGGGCGGTTACCGGCGCTCCAACGCGTTCTGGACGGCGTATGCACTGGCCGACCTCGTCGAGTCCGAGGACGAGCCGTTGCGGTCGGAGTTGCGGGCGCAGACCTCTCGGATCAAGGAGCGCTATGCCGCGCTGTCGGATCGGTATCAGGAGTCGAAGGGCGACAACGACATTCCGCTGAGCTGACTGACGGCGCGCGGTGCCGACCTAGAGCCGGCGCCGCAGCGCCTCGGCCAGGTCGCCACGCTCCCCCACCACGACGTCCTCGAGCCCCAGCCACGTCGCCATCGTCCGCAACTCGCCGGCGAGCGCCTCGGCCACCCGGTCGGCGTCCCGTCCCGGCTCGACGAACGCCCCTGGCACCAGCAGCGCCCCGCGGATCCGGTCGGCCTTCAGGTCGACGCGACCGACGAGCTCCCCGTCGAGAAGGAACGGCCAGACGTAGTAGCCGAACTGACGCTTGGGTTCAGGCACGTAAATCTCGATGCGGTAATGGAATCCGAACAGTCGCTCGACCCGCGGCCGGAAGAAGATCAGCGGGTCGAAGGGGCACAGCAGCGCCGTCCCACGGTTCACCCTGGGCACCACTTGGCCGGCTCTGAGATATCCGGGCGCCGTCCACCCGTCGACCTCGACGGCTTCGAGCTCGCCCTCGGCGACCAGGTCGGCGATCACGGGTTTGGCCTGCCCCGCGCCAAGCCGGAAGTAGTCCCGGATGTCCGTCTCGGTGGCCACCCCCAAGGCGGTTGCCGAGCGCAGCACCAACTCCCGGACCGCGTCGGCGTCGGGCACGTCGCGGGCGAACACGTCCGGCGGCAACACCCGTTCACTGAGGTCGTAATGCCTTGCGAACCCGACCCGCGTGCCCGTCGTCAACGTGCCGGACGCGAACAGCGCCTCGGCCACCCACTTGGTGTCGCTGCGGTCCCACCACGGACCCTTGCGCCCACGCGGTTCGGCGGCCAGATGCGCCTCGATCTGCCCGGCAGTCGACGGGCCGAGCTCGGCGACGGCGGCCACTACGTCGGCGGCCAACTGCCGGTTCTTGCGAACGATCTCCTTGCCCCACCTGCCGTCGGCGTACTCGCGCATGCGCCAGCGCAGAAGCGGCCAGTCGTCGACCGCCATCAGCGCGGCCTCGTGCGCCCAGTACTCGACCAACAGCCTGGGTGACCGCGCCGAGTGGCTCCACGCCGCTCGCTCCAGCACGCCGCGGTCATACGGCCCGAGCCGGCTGAAGATGGGGGCGTAGTGGGCCCGGACGGCCACCGACACCGAGTCCAGTTGCAGCACCTGAATCCGGGAGACCAACCGGCGCAGGTGCGATCGCGTGACGGAGCCGACGGGCTTGGGCTCCGCGAACCCCTGGGCGGCGACGGCGACCCGGCGCGCCTGACCGCTGGTGAGCTTCACGCCCGGACGTAGCTCGAGAAGCGGTACCGCAGACCCGAGGCGCTGGTCATCCAGTCTCCCGCAGTGCCGACCCAGGCCTCGTCGAGCAGGGGCGCCACGGCGTCGTCATCTTCGCGGGTCAGCGCCACGTCGACCTCGGTGACCTCACAGCGCGTCGCCAACGGCAGCGCCAGCGCGTAGATCTGCGCCCCGCCGATCACCCAGGAATCACCGTCGTTCACCCCGTCCTCCAGGCTGCCCACCACCGTCGCTCCCTCGGCCACGAAGTCAGCTTGCCTGGTGACGACGACATTTCTGCGTCTCGGCAGCGGTCGCACCTTCGCGGGCAGCGACTCCCACGTCAGCCGACCCATGACGACGGCATGGCCGAGGGTGAGCTCCTTGAAGCGCGCTTGGTCCTCGGGCAGCCGCCACGGGATGCCGTTGCCGCGCCCGATGACTCCACTCGTTGATTGAGCCCAGATCAAACCAACCCTCATACCGCGACGGGGGCCTTGATCCCCGGATGCGGGTCGTAGTTGACGATCGCGATGTCGTCGTAGGTGTAGTCGAAGATCGAATCACGGGGCGCCAGAACGAGTTCCGGATACGGGCGCGGGTCACGGCTCAGCTGCAGCCGGACCTGGTCGACGTGGTTGTCGTAGACGTGGCAATCCCCACCCGTCCAGACGAACTCCCCCACCCCGAGGCCGGCCTGAGCGGCCATCATGTGGGTCAGCAGCGCGTAGCTGGCGATGTTGAACGGCACACCGAGGAAGAGGTCGGCACTGCGCTGGTACAGCTGGCAGGAGAGTTTTCCGTCGGCGACGTAGAACTGGAAGAACGCATGGCACGGCGGCAACGCCATCTGCGGGATTTCGCCAACGTTCCACGCCGAGACGATGTTGCGCCGCGAATCGGGGTCGCGCTTGAGCAGCTCGAGGGCATTGCTGATCTGGTCGACGTGCTTACCGGACGGCGTCGGCCACGAGCGCCATTGCACGCCGTAGACAGGACCGAGTTCGCCTGTCGGACTTGCCCATTCGTCCCAGATGGTCACGCCGTGCTCCTGCAGCCAGCGGACGTTGGAATCACCGCGCAGGAACCACAGCAGCTCGTAGACGACCGACTTGAGATGCACCTTCTTGGTGGTGATCAGCGGGAACCCGTCGGCCAGGTCGTAACGGAGCTGGTGTCCGAACAGACTGCGGGTGCCGGTACCGGTGCGGTCGGCCTTGGGCGTTCCCGTCTCGAGCACCACGCGCAGCAGGTCCTCGTACGGCGTGGGAATCGGCACGGAGCTCAGTTTAGGGGCAGGGGCCGACAATTGAGACGGCACTCCGGGCGCGAGTCACTCGCACTTCCTCGCCGCCAACGCCGCCTCAACGTGCCTGTGGATCAATCAAGCAATGACCTCCTCGAACATGCCACTCTGCGCGCGTGGAGCGAGTCTTCGTCGGGAGCGAGGCCCTGGCGCGCGGGGTGCTCACCCGCCACGAACTCCGGACGTTCTACCACCGGGTGCTGCCCGACGTGTACACAGCCAAACGGACGGCCCTCACGCTCGAGGACAGAACCGTCGCGGCCTGGCTGTGGTCCAAGCGCGAGGGCGTCGTCAAGGGCCTGGCGGCGTCGGCGATGCTTGGCGCGAAGTGGGTCGACGGCGACATTCCGATCGAGCTGAACTGGGTGAACCATCGGCCGCCGACGGGTGTCGTGACCCGCAACGACACCCTCTTAGAGTCAGAAGTCGTACGGCGCGGAGCCATGGCGGTCACGACCCCCGACCGCACGGCATTCGACCTGGGGTGTCGGGGGCCGGTGGGGCAGGCGGTGGCCAGGCTCGACTCTTTGGCCAGGGCGACCCACTTCAAGGTCGGCGACGTGCAGGAGTTGGCGCTGCGCCATCCACACGTCAAGGGTCTTCGCCAGTTGGATCGGGTGCTCGACCTGGTCGACGCCGGCGCCGAGTCTCCACAGGAGACGCGGATACGGCTGATGCTCGTCGACGCAGGCTTTCCCCGACCGCAGACTCAGATACCGGTTCGCGCGCCTGACGGACTGCCGCGCTACTACCTCGACATGGGGTGGGAAGACGTCATGGTCGCCGTCGAATATGACGGCAGGCACCACACCGACCGGCCCGTCTACTCCAGGGACATCATCCGGCTGGAGTACGTCAACACGAAAGGATGGATCGTCGTACGCGTGGTCGCCGAGCATCGCCGGGCCGAGATCGTGCACCGCGTGCGCCAGGCCTGGGAGTTGAGACGGCGCTGACGGCGGTGGTCACTCGCACTTCCCCGCCACCACCGCAGTCTCAACGCACGACCGTCAGGAGCGCGGAGTAGAACGGAAGCCATGCCGACGATCACAGACACCATCACCACGTCCGACGGAACGTGTCGGGTCACGCTCGCGACGCCCGACGGCGACGGACCATGGCCAGGGATCGTCATGTATCCCGACGCGGGGAGCCGTCGCCCGGTGTTCGACGAGATGGCCCAGAAGCTGGCCGACTACGGCTACGCGGTACTGGTGCCCGACGTCTACTACCGCCACGGCGAGTACGCACCGTTCGACTTGAACACCGCGTTCAGCGACCCCGACGAGCGCAACCGGGTGATGTCGATGATGGGCAGTGTCACCCCCGACAAGATGGCCGACGACGCCGCGGCGTTCTTCGACTACCTCGAGTCGCGGCCCGAGGTCACCGGGACGACCTTCGGCACCACCGGCTACTGCATGGGCGGCCGCACCTCACTGATCGTCGCCGGGCGGGTCCCCAATCGGGTGGCGGCGGCGATGTCGTTCCACGGTGGCGGTCTGGCCGCCGACGATCCCGGCAGCCCGCACCTGCTGGCCGACCAGATCAGCGCCGCGGTGTACGTGGCGGGCGCCGAGAACGACGGCTCGTTCACCGTCGAGCAGGCCGAGACCCTCGAGAAGGCGCTGACGGCGGCGAACGTCGAGCACACCATCGAGACCTACCCGGCCGCACACGGGTTCGCGGTGTCCGACCACGCCGCGGTCTACGACGCCGACGCCGCCCAACGGCACTGGGACGCGATGGAGCGCTTCTTCGGTGCCAAGCTCGGATGACCCCCGCGGCGGGGCCGTTTTGCCTAGTCGTGGCGCCGTAGGCGACCATTGACCCGTGTACGACCAAGCCTCCGCCGAATCCGATCCGTCCGACCCTGGGTTTCGCATCGACCCGGTCCTTGCCAGGAGCTGGTTGCTGGTCAACGGCGCACAGCCGGAGCGCTTCGCGCCTGCCGCGCACTCGCGCGCCGACATCGTCGTCCTCGACATCGAGGACGCCGTGGCGCCCAAGGACAAGGACGCCGCCCGCGAGAACGTGCGTGCGTGGCTTACCTCGGGCAACGACGACTGGGTGCGCGTCAACGGATTCGGCACCCGGTGGTGGGCCGACGACCTCGACATGCTGGCCACGACGTCGGTGGGCGGGGTGATGTTGGCGATGGTCGAATCCGTCGACCACGTCATCGAGACCGCGAAGCGGTTGCCGGACGTGCCGATCGTCGCCCTCGTCGAGACTGCCCGCGGCTTGGAGCGGATCACCGAGATCGCCGCGACGAAGGGAACGTTCCGGCTCGCGTTCGGCATCGGCGACTTCCGCCGCGACACCGGATTCGGTGACAACCCGGCCACCCTGGCGTACGCGCGGTCGCGCTTCACCATCGCCGCGAAGGCTGCGCATCTGCCCAGCGCCATCGACGGCCCGACGATCGGGTCGAGCGCGTTGAAGCTCATCGAGGCCAGCGCCGTCTCCGTCGAGTTCGGCATGACCGGCAAGATCTGCCTGACTCCGGATCAGTGCCCTGCGGTGAACGAGGGTCTGTCTCCGTCTCCCGACGAAATCAGTTGGGCGAACGAGTTCTTCGAAGAATTCCAGCGCGACGGCGGCGAGATTCGCAACGGCTCGGACCTGCCGCGCATCGCGAGGGCCACCAAGATTCTCGACCTGGCGAAGGCCTACGGCATCCATTCATCGGAGTACGGCGACGACCCCGATCACGTGCCGGCGCCGTCGGACACGTACCACTACTGATCTCGGTGGCGCGTGAATGACGTGATGGCGCGGACGATTCCGCGTCCGGCGTACACCGCGGCGGCGACCGACACCACGATCATCACGACGAACATGACCAGCCAGTTGCTGCGGCTGTGGCTGACGTTCCACCACACGATGGTGAACAGCACCGCGCAGATGAACACCACGATGTCGCGCCAGTTCCCGCGGTAGGACTGCGCGATTTCCAGCAGCGACCGGTTCTTGTCGACGGCGGCGATCAGGTCGTCCACGCGGATGTCGATCACGCGTTGCAGTTCGGCGCGACGCTCGCTCTGCTCCGGCGGGAGCCGTTCCAGGAGGTCCATGTCCTGGTTGATGAGGGCCCTGACGTCTGGTCCGCGGAAGTTGCCCGCGACGACGCCGAGAAGTGCGCCACCGGCGATCGGTGCGCCCGCGAGGGCAAGTTCGGCGAAACCAGGCATGATCGTCTCCTCCGTCAGGCCATGAGCGTAACGGTCGACATGGCTCGATCGTGTGACGTCACTGCGTCAACTGGGCGGCCACCGTCGCGCCGAGCTCCCAACACGCCTCGAGGTCGACCTTCGTCGGACGGCCCGAAACCAGCACGTACTCAGCGGCTTTCACCCATCCGAGCCCGGTCGCGATGGCGGTGACGCCTCGTTCGGCGCCCTCGGTGCCCTCGTTACCGTGCAGGTACAGGCCGAACGGCCGCCCGCGCGTCGTGTCGAGGCAGGGGTAGTAGCAGACGTCGAACGCGTGCTTGAGCGCGCCGCTCATGTAGCCGAGGTTGGCGGGCGTGCCGAGCAGATACCCGTCCGCCTCCAGCACGTCGGTCGGCGACACCGTCAACGCCGCTCGGCGGACGACGTCCACGCCCTCGATCTCGGGTGTGGTGGCGCCGGAGAGCACTGCCTCGAACATCTCGTGGGTGTGCGGTGACGGGGTGTGGTGCAGGATCAGCAGCGTCTTGCTCACGACCGCTGCTCCTGCATTGCGACGGCCTTCTTCATCGTCTCCCTGGCACGACCCCGGTCACCGGCGTAGTCGTAGGCGCGCGCCAGCCGATACCACCGCACCCAGTCGTCGGGATGCTCCTCCACCTCGGCGCGCACGGTGTCGAAGAGTTCGTCGGCCGCCTCTCGTTCGATCCGTCCCGACGGCCTGCGCGGAAGCGCGTCGACGTCGAGCTCCATGTCCTGCTCGCGCGCCAGCCGGGCCAGCCGTTGGTGGGCGAAACCCGCACGCAGCGTCGCGATCAGCGCCCACAGCCCGATCACCGGAAGCAGGAAGATCGCGATGCCGAGCCCGATCGCGGCGGGCCGACCCGAGGCGACGAGGAGCACACCGGCCCGGCCGAGCAGCACGAAGTACACCAGCATCGCCACGCACATGAAGCCAATCAGGACCTGAATGCGCAGGGCCCGTGAGCCGTCGCTCTTGCTCGTCACAATCCCATGAGGGGTTCGATGCCAATCGTCAGCCCAGGATGGTCGGCGACGTTGCGCACGCCAAGCAGCACCCCCGGGACGAAGGACGTCCTGTCCAGGCTGTCGTGGCGGATGGTCAGCGTCTCCCCCATGGTCCCGAACAGCACCTCCTGATGGGCGACGAGGCCAGCCAGTCGCACGGAGTGCACCCGGACGCCGTCGACGTCGGCGCCGCGAGCCCCGTCGATGCCGGTGCTGGTGGCATCGGGGCTGGGCGGCAACCCCTTTCGCGCCTCGGCGATCATCTTGGCGGTGCGGGTCGCCGTGCCCGACGGTGCGTCGGCCTTGAACGGGTGGTGCAGTTCGATGACTTCGGCGGACTCGAAGAAGCGCGCCGCCTGCCGGGCGAACTCCATCGACAGGACGGCGCCGATCGCGAAGTTGGGTGCGATGAGCACCGAGACGTCGGGCTTGTCGGCGAGCCAGGACCTGACCTGGGCGATGCGTTCGTCGGTGAACCCGGTGGTTCCGACCACGGCGTGGATGCCGGCGCCGATGAGGAATTCGAGGTTGCCCATCACCACGTCTGGATGGGTGAAGTCGACGACGACCTCGGTCTGGCTGTCGGTGAAGAGGGTCAACGGGTCACCGGCGTCGACCCCCACCGAGAAGGTCAAGTCGTCGGCGGCCTCGACGGCGCCGACGATCGTCGCACCGACCTTGCCCTTGGCACCCAGCACTCCCACTCGCATGGGGGCAGCCTACTTCGCCGCGCTCGTCGGCTACGAGCCGTCGTCGTCGTTGACGGCCAGTCGCCGGAGGTCCTCCTCGGCGTTGGTGAGGGTCGACGAGGCGGCCTCCAATGCCTTCGAAGCGGCCTGCGACGCGTGCTCCGCCTCGGCGTGGTCGGCATCCGCGAGGCTCAGTGCGCGTTCGGCGGCGCTCAGCGTCTCGAGGACCTTCTCGTACCGTCGGCGCGCGGTGGCCAGCGCGGCAGCGCGATCGGCGAGTGTCTCGCCCGCCGTGGCCGTAGCCTGCTCGGCGGTCCGTACGTCGCGACGCGCCGTTTCGACGCGGTCGCGGGCCGCGTCCACCAGCCGCTCGTCGGGTGCGGGCGGTGGCGCCGGGGGTGAACTGACCTTGACCTTGGCCGTGGCCTTCGGAGCGGGGCCGACCGCGGTGACGGCGCCGAATTCGCCGAAACCCGACCACCTTTCGGCCTTCTGCAACCGTCCCATCCGGGCCGCGACTTCGGGATCGGCGACGGCGGCCTGCAGCGTGCCGACGACGTCGTCGCGCAGAGCGGCCGACGGGCGCGAGACGTCGGCGGCGGCGAATCCGGTTCGCACCAGCTCGTCGACCAGTTTGCGTTGCGCCGCAGACAATTCGCGGATCTTCGCGCCGTCCATGGCCGCGTGCGCGGCCCGCAGGTGCTGGCCGATGTCGGCGAGCCTGCTCGTGGCGGTACCGTCGGCGCGGACGAGTGCGTTGACGACCCACGCCGCCGCCGTCGGCCGCCGCGCCGCGCCGATGGTCCGGGCCGCGTCACGGTCCCCGCGCTTCTTGGCCTCGGTCACCAGTTCCTTGCGCAGTTCGGTGAACTCGGCCGGGTCGACGCCGTAGAGCCGGTCGAGGTCCTCATCCGCGCGGGACGTCACAGCGGGGACGCCCCGCGGAGGTGCTCGAAGATCAGCGACGTCTGGGTCCCCGCCACGTCGGCGTCGGAGTTGAGGTTCTCCACGACGAAGGATCGGAGGTCGTCGGTGTCGCGCGCGGCGACGTGGAGGAGGAAGTCGTCGGCACCGGCGAGGAAGTAGACGTCCATCACCTGTGGACGCGTCCGGATGTTCTGGATGAAGCTGCCGATCTTGCCTCGCGCGTTCGCCTGGAGGCTGACCGAGATCATCGCCTGCATCGGCAGCCCGATGGCCGCCGGGTCGACGTCGGCGTGGAATCCGCGGATGACGCCGATGTCCTGGAGGCGCCGGACCCGGCCGTGACAGGTCGAGGGCGCGATCCCGACGAGGTCGGCCAACGCGGTGTTCGACAGCCGCGCGTCAGCGTGCAGCGCGGTCAGGAGACGTCGGTCGGTGGCGTCCAGATCGGCGGGTTGAACATTCTTCGACGGCTGAGGTCCTGGAGCGGTCATCTTCGAAGATCGTTCTGACATGGAGCGACTTTATCGAATCTCTGACGAACTTGTTGCCATGCATTCGTACGTTCTTCACAATTCAACCAACAGACAACGACCTGAGGAGCTGTCATGCGCGTCGGAATCCCGACCGAGATCAAGAACAACGAGTACCGGGTGGCCATCACCCCGGCCGGGGTGGCGGAACTGACCCGCCGCGGCCACGAGGTACTCGTCCAAGCGGGCGCGGGCGAGGGCTCCGCGATCTCCGACGGCGACTTCAAGGCCGCAGGTGCACAGACCGTCGAGTCTGCGGATGCGGTCTGGGCCGACGCCGACCTGCTGCTCAAGGTCAAGGAGCCCATCGAGGCCGAATACGGCCGGATGCGCAAGGGCCAGACGCTCTTCACCTACCTCCACCTCGCGGCGTCGCGGCCGTGCACCGACGCACTGATGGCGTCGGGCACCACCTCGATCGCGTACGAGACGGTGCAGACCGCCGACAACGCGCTGCCGCTGCTCGCCCCGATGAGCGAGGTCGCCGGCCGGCTGTCCGCGCAGGTCGGCGCCTACCACCTGATGCGCACCCAGGGCGGCCGCGGCGTGCTCATGGGCGGCGTCCCCGGCGTCGCCCCGGCCAAGGTCGTCGTGATCGGTGGCGGCATGGCGGGCGACAACGCCGCCGCCGTGGCGTGGGGCATGGGCGCACACGTCACCGTGTTCGACCTGAACGTCAACACGCTGCGCAAGATCGACGCCGAGTACGGCGGTGCCATCGAGACCCGGTACTCGTCCGCGCTGGAGCTCGAAGAGGCGGTCAAGCAAGCCGACCTGGTCATCGGCGCGGTGCTGGTGCCCGGCGCCAAGGCCCCCAAGCTGGTCACCAACTCGACCGTCGCAGGCATGAAGGCCGGTGCCGTCCTGGTGGACATCGCGATCGACCAGGGTGGTTGCTTCGAGGACTCGCGTCCGACCACGCACGACGACCCGACGTTCGCCGTGCACGACACGGTCTTCTACTGCGTGGCAAACATGCCGGGCGCCGTCCCCCGCACGTCGACCTTCGCCCTGACCAACGCGACGATGCCGTACGTGGTCAAGCTCGCCGACAAGGGCTGGAAGGCCGCCTGCGCCGCGGATTCTGCTCTGGCCAAGGGTCTTTCAACCCACGAGGGCGCACTCGTCTCCGAGCAGGTCGCCGCCGACCTCGGGCTGCCCTTCACCGATCCGGCCGGCCTGCTGATCTAAGTCACATCCACCCCACCCCGGCCGGCGCCGTCACGGTGCCGGCCGGGAGGGTTGAACTTGACACCTGTCAAGTAAGCTGTGGGCATGCTGCTCACCGACGTTCTGCTCGATGCACCCACCACGACGACCGAGGCGTTGGCGATCTACGACGCCGCACCCGCCGTCGAGCCGGACTTCATGATCGGGACGTGGCACGGCGCCGAGTTGCCGACGGACCACCCGTTGGACGGCATGCTGGCCGCCAGCGGATGGTGGGGCAAGCAGTTCGTCGACGCCGAGACCGTGCATCCCCTGCTGTTTCCGACCGCCGACGGTTCGGCCCTGTGGGCGCTCAACCCGGCGCTCGCCTTCGGTGGACTCGGCGTGGCCACCCGCGTCCCCGGGCTCAAGAACCGCGACTTCTCCGGCGCGATCGCGAAGCTCAAGCCGGTGCTCGGCACCACCGCATCCAAGGCGCGGCTGCGCACGACGCGCTACCGCGGCGTCGACACCGCCACCATGGTCTACGACCAACTGCCGATCAACGACGTGTTCCGGTTGCTCGACGATGCACCAGGCTCCGAGACCGTGATCGGCGCCATGGACCTGCGCGGATCGTCCCGACCGTACTTCTTCGTCCTCCGGCGCGACGACTCCCTGCGGGTCGACTAGCCCGCCGACAGGTACGGCAGTACCAGTGTGGTGACCTCGGCGACGAGCGACCGTAGGTCGTGGGCCTCGGGGTCGTCGGTCCGCGACCTCGTCATGATCGACAGCACGGCACGTCGACCGTCCGGGCCGTAGACGACACCGACGTCGTTGGTGCTGCCGTAGGCACCGCCGCCGGTCTTGTCCGCACTGGTCCACCCCGCCGGTAGACCGGCGCGCAGGCTCGAGGTCTGGTTGCCCCGCATCCACCGCTCGAGTTGGGCTCGGTGCGGAGCGTCCAAGACGTCGCCCGTCAGCAGGCGCTGGTATCCGCCGCCGAGCGCACGGGGCGAGCTGGTGTCACGCGGATCGCCGGGAACGGCGGAGTTCAGGTCGGTCTCCCACCGGTCCAGGCGGGTCCGGTCGTCGCCGAGCGTGCGCGCGGAGGCGGTGACCGCGGACGGACCACCGATGATGCGCAGCAGCCAGTTGCCAGCGGTGTTGTCGCTACGCTGCAGCGCCGCTTCGCACAGTTCGCCGATCGTCATGTTCTGACCGACCCGCGGCTCGGTGACCGGCGAATTCGCCACCACGTCACCCGCTTCGATCGTCACCGCATCGGTCAGCTGCAGCGCTCCGGTCTGATCCTTCTGCAGCACCCTGCCCGCCGCGTACGCCTTGAACGTCGAGCACATGGCGAACGTGTCGTCGGCGCGGTTGGCGACCGAACGGCCGCCGTCCAGAGCGGCCGCCCAGGTCCCGATGAACGCGTCGTACCGACGCTCGAGGGCAGCGAACTGGTCCCCGAGGACCGGCAGGGGTTCAGCCGGATCGGCCTTGGCTGGCAAGCTCGCACACGCCGCCAAACCCGCCACCGCTCCGACGCCGACGCCGACGCCGACGAAGAGCCCGCGCCGCGAGATGGCCGATCCCATCAGCCGGCGATCGACCGAAGTGCTTGCGGCAGTGACTTCTTCGAGCGGTGCGGTCCGAGCACGGCGGCGCCGTAGGGCCGCGCCAACAGTTGCTTGGCCACCGCGTTCACCTCTTCGAGGTTGACGGCGTCGATCAAGGCCAACGTTTCGTCGATGCTGCGGTGCGTGCCGAAGTTCAGCTCACTGCGTCCGATGCGATGCATCCGCGAGCCCGAGTCCTCCAAGCCGAGCACCAGGCCACCGCGCAACGAGCCCTTGGCAATTCGGCACTCGGCCTCGGTGATACCGTCCCTGGCCACCTCGGCCAGCACGTCCGAGGCCACCTGGGTGACCTCGTCGAACCGCTCCGGCAGGCAGGCGGCGTACACCGACAGCGCTCCCGCGTCGGAGAACGTGTCGATGCTGGAGTAGACGGAGTAGGCCAGCCCGCGCGTCTCCCGAATCTGTTGGAACAGACGCGAACTCAGCCCGCCACCCAAGGCGCTGTTGAGCACCGAGAGCGCCCACCGGTGGTTCCAGTGCCGGCCAGGGGTCCGCACGCCGAGGAACACGTGCGTCTGTTCACCGTCGCGGTTGACCAGCTGCAGGCTCGGCCGGCCCGGCACCCGACCGGTCCCCTTGCGGGGCGCAACGGGTTCGCGCTTCGTGCGCAGTCGCGGACCGAAGTGCTCCTTGACCAACGCCACCACCTGATCGTGGTCGACGTTGCCTGCCACCGCGACCACCATGCGTTCCGGTGTGTAGCGCCGCACGTGGAACGAATGCAGCTGCGTCCTGGTCATCGTCGAAATCGATTCGACACTCCCGATCACCGGACGGCCCACCGGATGGTCCCCGAACATCGCCGACAGGAAGACATCCCCGAGGGTGTCCTCGGGGTCGTCGTCGCGCATGGCGATTTCCTCGAGGACGACGTCACGTTCGACCTCGACGTCGTCGCTGGCGCATCGGCCTCGGAGCACCACGTCGGCGACCAAGTCGACGGCCAACTCGAGGTCGGTGTCGAGGACGTGCGCGTAGTAACAGGTGTGCTCGCGCGCGGTGAACGCATTCAACTCGCCGCCAACGGCGTCGACGGCCTGGGCGATCTGGACCGCCGAGCGCGTCGGCGTCGACTTGAACAGCAGATGTTCGAGGAAGTGCGCGGCGCCGGCCACGCTATGACCTTCGTCGCGTGATCCGACGCCCACCCACACACCCACGGACGCCGAGCGCACCGACGGGACGAACTCCGTGACTACCCGGAGCCCGCCCGCCAGTGTGCTGCGGCGAACGTGGTTGGTTGGCCCCGCGGACGCGAGGAGCGATGAATCAGTTGATCGCGGCATCTGCGGGTTCGGCACCCGTATCCGTCGAGACGTCGGTGTCCGAGGATGCGTCGCTCGCCCCGGCTTCGGCGTCTTCGGCAACCAGCACCAAGGAGATCTTGCCGCGGTTGTCGATGTCGGCGATCTCCACGCGGAGCTTGTCACCGACCTTGCAGACGTCTTCGACCTTGTTGATCCGCTTGCCGCGACCCAACTTCGAGATGTGGACCAGGCCGTCACGACCGGGCAGCAGCGACACGAACGCACCGAAGTCGGTGGTCTTGACGACGGTTCCGAGGAACCGCTCCCCGATCTTGGGCAGCTGCGGGTTGGCGATCGCGTTGATCAAGTCGATCGCAGCCTGCGCGGCTTCGCCGTTGGAGGCGCCGACGAACACGGTGCCGTCGTCCTCGATCGAGATCGACGCACCCGTCTGCTCGGTGATCGAGTTGATCATCTTGCCCTTGGGCCCGATGACCTCGCCGATCTTGTCGATCGGCACCTTGATCGTGGTGATCCGCGGCGCGTAGAGGCTCATCTCGTCGGGCTCGTCGATGGCCTCGGCCATGACCTCGAGAATCGTGATGCGCGCATCCTTGGCCTGCGCCAGCGCACCGGCCAGCACACTCGACGGGATGCCGTCGAGCTTGGTGTCGAGCTGCAGCGCGGTGACGAAGTCCTTGGTGCCTGCGCACTTGAAGTCCATGTCGCCGAACGCATCCTCGGCGCCGAGGATGTCGGTCAGGGTGACGAAACGACGCTCGGTCTTGCCGTCCACCTCGACGTCGTCGGAGACGAGGCCCATCGCGATACCCGCAACCGGAGCCTTCAGCGGCACACCGGCATTCAGCAGCGACAGGGTCGAGGCACACACCGAGCCCATCGACGTCGAGCCGTTGGAGCTGAGCGCCTCCGACACCTGGCGGATGGCGTACGGGAACTCCTCGATGCTCGGCAACACCGGCATCAGGGCGCGCTCGGCGAGCGCTCCGTGGCCGATCTCGCGACGCTTCGGCGAGCCGACGCGGCCGGTCTCACCGGTCGAGTACGGCGGGAAGTTGTAGTGGTGCATGTAGCGCTTGGACGTCTCCGGCCCGAGCGAGTCGATCTGCTGGGCCATCTTGACCATGTCGAGGGTCGTGACGCCCATGATCTGGGTCTCACCACGCTCGAACAGGGCGCTGCCGTGCGCACGCGGGATGACGGCCACCTCGGCCGACAGCGCGCGGATGTCCGTGATGCCGCGGCCGTCGATGCGGAAGTGGTCGGTCAGGATGCGCTGGCGAACCAGCTTCTTGGTCAGCGAGCGGAACGCCGCGCCGATTTCCTTCTCACGCCCGGCATAGGTCTCGGCGAGGCGCTCGAGCACCTCGACCTTGATCTGGTTGCTGCGCTCGTCGCGCTCTTCCTTGCCTGCGATGGTGAGCGCCTTGGACAGCTCGTCGGTGGCCACCGAGGACACCGCGTAGAACACGTCGTCCTGGTAGTCCGGGAACACCGGGTAGTCGGCGACGGGCTTGGCCGCGCTGTCGGCCAGTGCCTGCTGCGCGTCGCACAGGGCCGCGATGAACGGCTTTGCGGCTTCGAGGCCCTCGGCGACGACGGCCTCGGTGGGCGCACCAGCGCCACCGGCGATGAGCTCGATGACCCGGTCGGTGGCCTCGGCCTCGACCATCATGATGGCGACGTCGTCGCCTGCCTTGCGACCCGCGACGACCATGTCGAACACGGCGCCCTCGAGCTGCTCGACGGTCGGGAACGCGACCCACTGGCCGTCGATGAGCGCGACGCGCACGCCGCCGACGGGACCGGAGAACGGGATGCCCGAGATCTGGGTGGACGCGGATGCGGCGTTGATGGCCAGCACGTCGTACAGGTCCTTGGGATCAAGGCTGAGGATCGTGACGACGACCTGGATCTCGTTGCGCAGACCCGAGATGAAGGTCGGGCGCAGCGGCCGGTCGATCAGACGGCAGGTCAGGATCGCGTCGGTGGAGGGACGGCCCTCGCGACGGAAGAACGAGCCGGGGATGCGTCCCGCGGCGTACATGCGCTCTTCGACGTCGATCGTCAGCGGGAAGAAGTCGAAGTGATCCTTGGGCTGCTTGCTGGCCGTGGTGGCGCTCAGCAGCATGGTCTCGTCGTCGAGGTAGGCGACGACGGCGCCGGCGGCCTGCTTGGCCAGCCGGCCGGTTTCGAAGCGAATGGTGCGGGTGCCGAACGTCCCGTTGTCGATCACGGCGGTGGATTCGAAGACGCCGTCTTCGATTTCAGTTGCAGACATACGTGTGTCAGGCCTCTTTGGTTCTCGTGTGGTGCTGTTTCGCACCCCTTTTTTCGCGCGTCACGCACGAGAACCCGGGAAATGCCGACGGCCGTCGATCGAAGCGGTCGGAGCCGCCCCTTTCGCGGGGCTCCGGCAGCCACTACCGAAGACCGCCCATTCGAAGACGGGTCCTGCCGGTGACGCACTGGAACGGTGCCCGCGGATATGCGCGAACCGCACCGACGTTCGAGCCAGAACAGGCTCAAAACACGTTCATGTTACACCGCGGCAATTCGCGAACCCGCCGCTGGGGCCGTTACGACACGTCTTCTACGCACACCGTGAACTGGCGCACGTCGTAGGCGTAGCCGATACCGGTGGCGCACTGGTCGACGTTGGCGACCTCGCGCATGATCTGGGTGGCACGTTGGCGATTCGGCACGGCTCGGTCGTTGCAGTCGACCCTCACGGGATCGCGGGCGTTCTCCGGGTCGATGCTCATGCAACCACCGACCACCCAGTCGACGTCCATGCAGATCGTCGAGCCGGATCCACTGAAGGAACTGCGCATCGAGTAGTACGTGTCGACGTCCATCGGACAATCGTCGGTCCTTTGGACCACGTCCACGACGCGGAAGTTGGACTCCCGGCTGCCGCACTGCACTCGGGCGGTTTCCGGTCGGTCCGGCGGGCCGCCGACCTTCAGGCAGTCCCCCACCTGCATGTCGGCGGCCGCCGCGGACGAACACCCCACTACCGTCATCGCCGTGACGATGACGGCGAGCAGGGTCTTCACGTGAAGACTTGCGACTAGCGGCGCAGGCCCAGGCGCTCGATCAGCGAGCGGTAGCGCGCCACGTCGACCTGGGCGATGTACTTGAGCAGACGACGACGGCGGCCGACGAGCAGCAGCAGCCCGCGCCGCGAGTGGTGATCGTGCTTGTGCATCTTCAGATGCTCGGTCAGATCGGAGATGCGCTTGGTCAGCATGGCGACCTGGGCTTCCGGCGAACCGGTGTCCGTCTCGTGCAGGCCGTACTGGCCGAGGATCTCTTTTTTCTGCTCTGTGGTGAGCGACATGAAACAAACTCCATCCATGGGTTCGCGAATTACATCGAAGGCGAGGCCGCCGCGAACTGCAGCACACGCTGGGTCGCCGGGGAGTCTAACAGCGCTGCGCCGCGCGAACCGAATCGTCTAGGAGTCGGAGAGGATCGTGCGGGCCCGGAGGGTGTCGCGATCCATCGCCACCACGAGGTCGTCGACCGAGCCGAACTTCTCCTGCCCGCGGATGCGCGACACGAAGTCGACGGCGACGTGCTGGCCGTACAGATCCGCCTCGGTGTCGAGGACGTAGGCCTCCACGGTCCTGGTGCGACCGGAGAAGGTGGGATTCGTGCCGACCGACACCGCCGCCTGATAGCGCTTGCCGGGGGTGACGGTGCCCATCACGGGTCCGTGGCCGAGCACCGTGAACCAGGCGGCGTAGACGCCGTCGGCGGGGATCGCCGAGTACATCGGCGGTGCGACGTTGGCGGTGGGATATCCCAGGCCCTTGCCCCGCCCGTCGCCGCGCACGACGACGCCCTCGACGCGGTGTGGCCTGCCCAGCGCCTCCGCCGCGGCGACGACGTCACCGGCGTCGACGCAGGATCGAATGTAGGTCGAGGAGAAGGTGACGGTCCCGTCGCGATCGGTGTCGGACACCTCGTGCACCAGGCTCAGGCTCTCCACCGCGAACCCGGCCCGCTCGCCGGCCTTGCGAAGCATCGTCACGTTGCCGCCGGCCTTCTTGCCGAAGGTGAAGTTCTCGCCCACCACGACCTCGACGACGTGCAGCCGCTCGACGAGCAGCTCGTGGATGTACCGCTCGGGGGTGAGCTTCATGAAGTCGGAGGTGAACGGCATGACCAGGAACACGTCGACGCCCATCTCCTCGACGAGCTCGGCGCGTCGGGTCAGCGTCGTGAGCTGAGCCGGGTGACTGCCGGGGAACACCACTTCCATCGGGTGGGGGTCGAAGGTCATCAGCACCGTGGGCACGCCACGGGACCGGCCCGCCTTCACCGCGTGGTTGATGAGTTCGGCGTGCCCTCGGTGGACACCGTCGAACACACCGATCGTGACGACACACCTGCCCCAGTCCGTGGGGATCTCGTCTTGGCCCCGCCAGCGCTGCACGACGGCAAGCCTACGACGCGTCGGTGTGGCTGGCACCGTCAGATGCCCGGACGGGCGATGGATTGCCTAAACTCCTGTGGTTATGAGCTCCGATGACACCGCAGGCGACTTGTCTTCGGTGGCCCAGGACTACCTGAAGGTGATCTGGACCGCCCAAGAGTGGTCGGTCGACAAGGTCAGCACGAAGATGCTGGCCGAGCGCATCGGAGTGTCGGCCAGCACGGCGTCGGAATCCATCCGCAAGCTGTCCGACCAGGGCCTCGTCGACCACGAGAAGTACGGCGCCGTGACGCTCACCGACGCCGGCCGCCACGCCGCCCTGGCGATGGTGCGCCGCCACCGGCTGATGGAGACGTTCCTGGTGCGCGAACTCGGGTACGGCTGGGACGAGGTGCACGACGAGGCCGAAGTGCTCGAGCACGCCGTGTCCGACCGGATGCTGGACCGCATCGACGCCAAGCTGGGCTTCCCCACCCGCGACCCGCACGGTGACCCGATCCCCGCTGCCGACGGCAGGGTGCCTGCACCGGATGCCCGGCAGTTGTCGATGTGCCGCGACGGCGACGCCGCCACGGTGGCCCGCATCTCCGACGCCGACCCCGAGATGCTCCGCTACTTCGACAGCGTTGGCATCAGCCTGGACTCCCGGCTGACGGTGCTGGCCCGCCGCGACTTCGCAGGCATGATCTCGGTTGGCGTGCAACGGCCGGGGAGCGCGGCCACCGCCGCCACCACCGTCGACCTGGGAAACCCTGCGGCAGAAGCGATCTGGGTCATCTAGCCGACGCCTACAGCGTCGACGGCCTGATCACCACGACCGACTTGGTCCGCGACCCGTCGTCGGCGAGCAGGGCGATGACCCGTCCGTCTGACGCCGTCGCCGCGTACACGCCCTCGATCCCGGCCGGCGCCAGCGACCTTCCGTTCGACGCCGCTTCGCACTCCGCGTCGGTCAACTCCCGGCGCGGGAAGCCCAGCAGGCACGCCTCGTCCAACGAGTAGCTGAGCCGCGGGCCTTCGGCCAGCGCCTCGAGGGTGTGCGCCTCCCCCAGCCCGTACCGACCGACCCTGGTGCGGCGCAGCGCGGTGAGGTGCCCACCAACGCCGAGGCCGGCGCCGACGTCACGCGCCAACGCCCGAATGTAGGTGCCCGACGAGCAGTCGACCTCGACGTCGACGTCGACGAAGCCAGCGGGAACCTCCGGCGTGCGACGAACGGCGACGACGTCGAACCGGCCTATCCGCACCCGTCGCGCGGCCAACTCGACGGTCTTGCCCTCGCGAGCCAACTTGTAGGCGCGCTGGCCGTCGACCTTGATGGCGCTGACGGCCGAGGGAATCTGGTCGATCTCGCCGCGCAGCACGCCGACGGCCGACTCGATGCCCGCGTCCGACACGTGATCGGCCGAAATCGTCTCAAGCACTTCACCTTCGGCGTCCTCTGTGGAGGTGGTCTGACCCAACCGAATGGTGGCCGAATACGACTTGTCCGTCGCGGTCAGCAGCCCGAGGATCTTCGTGGCGCGCTCGATGCCCACCACCAGGACTCCGGTGGCCATCGGATCCAACGTGCCGGCGTGCCCGACCTTGCGGGTACCGAAGAACCGCCGGCAGCGGCCCACCACGTCGTGGCTCGTCATCCCAGCGGGCTTGTCGACGACCACCAAGCCGGGCTGTACCGATCCCCCGGTCGCTGCGCTCCTGCCCGCCGCCCCGCTCACAGCACGATCGCCGTCAACACCAGGCCGTCGCCGACCGACCAGCGACCCGACAACCCGGTCAGAGGGGGCCCGGACTCGGCCCGGGGGTCGACGAGGATCTTCGACTCGAAGCTGCCCGCGCTTCCCGATCCGTCGACGGAAAAGGTGATGTGCGCGTCCTCGAACCCCAACCACCGATGCGTCAGCGGAAACCACGCCTTGTACGTTGCCTCCTTGGCGCAGAACAAGACTCGATCCCAGTGCGCCCCACCGGGGAGCCCGCTCAGCGCGCTGCGCTCGGCGGGCAGGCTGATGGCGTCGAGCACCCCCTTGGGCAGTACGGCGTGGGGTTCGGCGTCGATGCCGACGGAACGGACCTCGGCCGTCCGACCCACCACGGCGCCCCGGAACCCGTCACAGTGCGTCAGGCTGCCTACCACCCCGTCGGGCCAGCACGGTTCACCCTTGTCGCCCTTGAGGATTGGGACGGGCGGCAGTCCGAGGTCGCCGAGCGCCTGACGGGCGCAGTGGCGCACCGTCACGAACTCGTTGCGCCGCTTGGCCACCGAGCGCGCGATCAGCGGCTCTTCCTCGGGCAGCGGCGCCAGGTCGGCCGGGTCACCGTACAACTCGGCCGAGGCCAGCACCGGGGGCAGAACGGTGGACAGCAACTTGCCCGTCATGCTCGCTTACTCCTGATCCGCTCCTGCATCTTCTCCGCGTGGGCGCGCATGTCGGGAGTGACCTCGAAGTGACCGCCGAAGTCGTTGAGATATCCGGGCGGGTACTTCGGGTCGGGCAGGATTTGGCGCATCCACCGATAGGGCTTGCGGCGGCGCCACTCCCGGGGGTAACCGACTGACACCTCCTCGAATCGCACGCCGTCGTACCACGTGGTGCGAGGGATGTGCAGATGCCCGTAGACCGAGCACAGCGCGTTGTAGCGCGTGTGCCAGTCCTTGGTGGCCGTGGTGCCGCACCACAGCGCGAACTCCGGGTAGTACATGGCCTCGCAGGGCTCGCGCACCAGCGGGAAGTGGTTGACCAGGATCGACGGCGTCAACCAGTCGAGGTCCTCGAGCTTCTCCCGTGTCAGCTTGACCCGTTCGCGGCACCACGCGTCGCGGGTGGCGTACGGCTCGGCGGACAGCAGGAATTCGTCGGTGCCGACCACGTTTCGTTCGCGGGCGATCGCCAGCCCCTCGGCCTTGGTCGCCGTGCCCTCCGGCAGGAACGAGTAGTCGTAGAGCAGGAACATCGGCACGATCGTCGCCGGGCCGCCCTCGTCGTTCCACACCGGGAAGGGGTGCTCGGGGGTGACGATGCCCATCTCGTCGCACATGTTGACCAGGTAGTCGTAGCGCGCCTTGCCGAAGATCTGCATCGGGTCCTTGGCGGTGGTCCACAGCTCGTGGTTGCCGGGCACCCAGATGACCTTGGCGAACCGTTTTCGCAGCAGATCCAGCGACCAGCGGATCTCGTCGGTCCGTTCGGCGACGTCCCCCGCGACGATCAACCAGTCGTCAGGGGACGACGGATGAAGCGACTCGGTGACGGGCTTGTTGCCGGTATGGCCGATGTGGAGATCGCTGATCGCCCAGAGCGTGGGATGGCGACGGTCCTGTGACAGCGGAGACACAACCGACCAGCCTACGTGCGCCGCGGCGTGGTGATCGCCCGGCAACTAGAACATGTTCTGATTTCCGGCCCTGGCGACCGACGGGAACTTGTACACTCCCGGCAATGGACAACGAGCGCACGAGTGACCCCAAGGTGGGTGGCCTGGTCGGCAAGATGCGCCTGCTGTCGGCGATGTGCGCACTGCTCGCGGCGGTGATCGTGGTGTGGCAGGCCAATCCCCTCACCGCGCCGGACACCGGATCCGTAGAGCTGAGGTCCACGTCGGCACCGTTGAGCGGGGTGTCCAGCAGCATCAAGTGGCCCGTCGTCGAAACCGTCGACCCCCGCCCGTTCGATCCGTGCGAGGACATCCCGATCGACGTCGTCAACGGCCTCGGGCTTGGCTTCACCCCGCCCGAGCACGAGGACGGCCTGCGCTGTCATTTCGACGCGGGCAACTACCAAATGGCCGTCGAGGCCTTCGTCTGGCGAACCTACGAACAGACCCTGCCCGCCGACGCCGTCGAGATGGACATCGCCGGCCACCGCGCCGCGCAGTACTGGATCCTCAAGCCGTCGGACCGCAACAACCGCTTCTGGTTCAGCTGCATGATCGCCTTCGACACCAGCTACGGCGTGCTGCAGCAGTCGCTGTTCTACTCGCCGACCTACAGCGCCGACGACGTCGACTGCATGCAGACCAACCTGCAGCGCGCCCAGCAGCTGGTTCCGTTCTACAAGTTCTGAGCGCACCACGCCGTTGCGTAACGTGGCTGGCGTGGCTTCCCGACTGAGTGCCAAGCACGTCGCCTCGCACGCCCTGAGCCGACTCCTCCACCTCCCCGCGCCGACCACGGACTACACCGTGCTGCGCGGACTGCCGGTGCCGATGCGCGACGGCGTCGACCTCGTCGCCGACCACTACGCGCCGAGGACCGGCGCACCCGCGGGAACCCTGCTCGTGCGCTGCCCGTACGGCCGGTCGTTCCCCTTCTCCAGCCTGTTCGGCGCCGTGTACGCCGCTCGCGGGTACCACGTGGTGATCCAGAGCGTGCGTGGCACGTTCGGATCCGGCGGGGAGTTCACCCCGATGATCCACGAGGTGGCCGACGGCGCGGACACCGTCGAATGGCTGCGCAACCAGGTCTGGTTCACCGGGACCTTCGCCACCATCGGGCTGTCCTATCTCGGCTTCACCCAGTGGGCCCTGCTGATGGACCCACCGCCGGAGATGACGGCGGCGATCATCAGCGTCGGACCCCACGACTTCAGCCAGTCCGCTTGGGGCACCGGCTCTTTCACCGTCAACGACTTCCTGGGGTGGAGCGACATGATGTCGCGCCAGGAGGACGGGAGCAGGCTGCTGGGCGCGCTGCAGCAGGGTCGGTATCGGCGGCGGTTGGCCCGCACCGCCAACCAGGTGCCGATGGGCGCCTCCGGGCGGAGGTTGCTCGGCACCGGCGCGCCGTGGTGGGAGTCCTGGGTGGAGCACCCGGATCGCCAAGACCCCTTCTGGGAACCCCTCAGACTGTCCGATGCACTCGACCGCGTCGACGTGCCGGTGCTGCTGTTCAGCGGCTGGCAGGATCTGTTCCTGGATCAGACCCTGGCCCAGTTCGCGCACCTGCGCGGGCGGGACGTGACCACGGCGCTGACGGTCGGCCCGTGGACGCACACCGAGGTGATGACGAAGGGCGCCCCGAGAGTCCTCCGGGAGTCGCTGGCCTGGCTCGACGAGCACCTCGGCGGCAAGCCGGCCCCCGCCCGAACCCGGGTGCGGGCCCACGTCGACGGCGACGACTGGCTCGAGCTCGACACCTGGCCGCCGGCGATGCCCGAGCACGTGGCCTACCTGCATTCCGGGCACCGGCTCTCCGACGTCGCACCGGATGAGACGGCACCGGCGTCGTCGTTCGTCTTCGACCCCGCCGATCCGACCCCGACCATCGGGGGCCGGCTGCTCTCCCCGGAGGGCGGCTACCGCGACGACACGGTCCTGGCGACGCGCCCCGACGTGCTCGACTTCACCGGCGATCCGCTCACCGCCGACCTGTACCTCGTCGGCGCCCCGGTGGTCGAGCTGGCCCATTCCTGCGACAACCCGTACAACGACGTCTTCGTCCGTCTCAGTCAGGTCGACACGGATGGCGGGTCCACCAATGTGACCGACGGATTCGTCAGGCAGACAACCGATTCCGGCGTCGTGAAACTCACCCTGGACGCCGTGGCGCACCGGTTCCCGGCAGGATCCCGGCTGCGGGTCATGGTCGCGGGGGGCTCCCATCCGCGATTCGTCCGCAACCTCGGCACCGACGAACCGCCGATCTCGGGGACGACGATCAGAACCCAGCAACACACGATTCACCACGGCGCGGGCGGGCTGTCGCGGCTGGTGCTGCCCGCCGGACCACGACCACCGTCAGCCCACTGACGCCCTGACCCGTTCGACGACCGCCGCCAGGACCGCGTCGTCGTGCACGGGATCGCCCCAGCCCGCCGACACCGGCACGTCGACCCAGCTCTTGCACCCCGCGTAGGACGGGTCCCGGCGCAGTCGCACCGGTTCGAGCAGCGGGCGCGCTTGGACCACCAAAACCGTCAGCCGATGCCTCGGCCGGAAGTCGAGCCGGTCCGACCGGACCGACTCCGCCGTCCAAATATGGGTGTCGGCCAGTTCGTCGAGCCCGTCCGGCCGGTCGACGGCAACGGCGGCAACCACTTTCGCGCCAGCCCGGAGCACCACCTCGTCCTCGGTGCTGTCCGGTGCGGCGGCCTCGAGCAGGTCGCGGTGCTCGGGGCGAACCCGCTCGGCGTGGCCGTGGGCCACCGTGGGGAAGAACACGAAGTCGCTCGCCGCGACGTCGAACCGCTTCTCGTGGATGCCGCCCTTGCGCAGCAGCACCGTCTGCCTGCCGTCGAGCATGGCGAGTACGGCCGCGCCCCACTCCTTGAGCGCGGGCGCGGTCACGTCGCGGCGAGCCGGGCGCGCACCTCGGGGCGGCGCAGCGGCGGCACCGTCTTCGGGGGCTGACGGCGCGGGGGCAACGCGTTCAGCAGCCGCGTCGTCGTGGCGGTCACCTCGGCGACCGCGGCCTCGAAGGCCTCGGTGTTGGCCGCGGTCGGCCGCGTGACGCCGCTGACCTTGCGGACGTACTGACGTGATGCGGCCTCGATCTCCTCGGCCGTCGCCGACGGTTCGAGGCCGCGCAACTCGGTGATGTTCCGGCACATGCCGTCAACGATAGGACGACCACTCGATACGGTGAAGCCATGCCGAGCTCAGAAGCTGAACCCGTCCTGCTGGTCGACACCACCGACCGGGTCCGCACGCTGACCCTGAATCGGCCGCAGGCCCGCAACGCCCTGTCCTTGGAACTGCGCACGCGGTTCTACGCGGCGCTGCACGAGGCGGAGGCCGACGACGCGGTCGACGTCGTCATCCTCACCGGCGCCGACCCCGTCTTCTGCGCGGGTCTTGACCTCAAGGAACTCGGCA
Source organism: Mycobacterium sp. AT1 (assembly GCF_002043095.1). Taxonomy (GTDB): domain Bacteria; phylum Actinomycetota; class Actinomycetes; order Mycobacteriales; family Mycobacteriaceae; genus Mycobacterium. Next base: position 122,328 of record NZ_MVOC01000036.1, read on the forward strand.
ACACCACCGAGCTTCCGGACATCTCGCCCAAGTGGCCCGCGATGAGCACCCCCGTCATCGGGGCGATCAACGGGGCGGCGGTCACCGGCGGCCTCGAGCTGGCGCTGTACTGCGACGTCCTGATCGCTTCGGAGAACGCGCGGTTCGCCGACACCCACGCCCGAGTCGGGCTGCTGCCGACGTGGGGCTTGAGCGTGCGGCTGCCGCAGAAGGTCGGCGTCGGGATGGCCCGCCGCATGAGCCTCACCGGTGACTACCTGTCCGCCGACGACGCGCTGCGGGCCGGCCTGGTCACCGAGGTCGTCGCCCACGACCAGCTCCTGCCGACGGCGCGGGCCGTGGCGGCATCCATCGTCGGCAACAATCAGAAGGCCGTGCGGGCCCTGCTGGCGTCCTATCACCGCATCGACGAAACCCAGACCGGTGCGGGTCTGTGGATCGAGGCGGCGTCGGCCAGGCAGTGGATGGCAGTGGCGACCGGAGACGACATCGCCTCCAGCCGAGCCGAGGTGCTCGAACGCGGCCGCAACCAGGTCCGCTGAGTGCCCGCGATCAGCAGGAGGACGTTGTTGACCGGTGGCGCCGTCGCAGCCGGCGGAGCCGTCGCGTTCGGTGGTTACGAGTTCCTTAGGCGGCCAGGCCGCACCGACGCCGCGGCATCCGGCGGTGACAAGCCGAACATCCTCGTCGTCGTGGTGGACCAGATGCGGGCACCCCAGTGGTTTCCCGGCGCACGTGAGCTCGACACGCTGCTACCCAACCTGGCACGGCTACGGCAGAACAGCGTCTCCTTCGGCGCGCACTACACCGCCTCCAATGCCTGCACCCCGTCGCGGGGAGTGCTGACCACCGGGCTGTACTCGCATCAAACCGGCTGTCTCTACACCGGCGAAGGCCCAAGCGAATCGAGCCTCGCCCCCCAGTTCCCCACCTGGGGAACGATGCTGCGCGAGCAGGGTTATCACACGTGGTGGTGGGGCAAATGGCATCTCGGAGCCGCCGCCGACACCACTCCCGACGGCCTCGACGCCCACGGCTTCTCCGGCGGCACCTACCCCTCACCCAACGGCGCACCCAATCAGGGACTGCGCAGGGACCCCGGCATCACCGACCAGTTCGTCGAGTGGTTCGACGCCAACGCCACCGACGGTCCCTGGTGCACGACGGTCTCCCTGGTCAACCCGCACGACATCATGTGGTGGCCGAAAACCCCGCTGCCCGAAGACGTTCCGCGGGTCTTCTCTGCGAAACCGCCGAACTTCGAGACACCGGAGGACCTTCAGCGTCGCGGCAAGCCCCGATTGCAGGTCGACTACGTCGACTTCGTCGCGCCACTTCTGGCCGGCGCCCTTCCGTACGCCGGCCCCGACGTCGACCAGCAGTGGGCCCGCGGCCTGGACGTCTACCTGTGGCTGCAGCAGCAGGTCGACCGCCAAGTCGGCCGGGTGCTCGACACGTTGGCCTCCCGCCCCGACGTCGACCGCAACACCGTCGTCGTCTTCACCTCCGATCACGGCGAATACGGCGGCTCCCACGGCATGCGCGGCAAGGGCGCCGCCATCTACGAAGAGGGCATCCGGGTGCCGCTCTACGTCCGGGACCCCTCCGGTCGGCTCACGCCGTCCCCCGGCGAGGTACGCACGCAGTTGACGTCCAGCGTGGATCTCGCGCCGCTGTTGCTGACCATCGGCGCCGGCGGAAACGGGTGGCGCGCCGATCCGCGCAACGCCCACCTGTCGAGTCGCGCGGACATCGCCGGGATCGCGGCGAACCCGGCCGCGCGCGGTCGGCCGTGGATCGCACACGTCACCGATGACATCGCCGTGGAGGAGATGGCCGCCATGATGACCGCGGCCGGTATGCCCGCCGCCCAGGCGCCCGGGAGGACGTCCGGCGAGGTCCCCACCAACGCGCCAAGCCACATCGTCGCCGTCCGCACCCCGTCGGCGAAGTTCGGCGTCTACTCCCATTGGAAGCCCGGTGGCACGACCGTCGACGCATCCCGCGAGGTCGAACGCGAGTTGTACGACTATTCGACCCCCGACGGTCTGCGAGAGGTCGAGAACCTGGCCGGGCGAAGCCCCTTGCAGCAGAAGCTGCAGGGACTTCTCGACGGGGAGGTGCGCGCCGAGATCGAGGCGCCGCTGCCCGCTGCGCTGCACGAGGCCCAGGAACTCGGGCTGGCGAACATGCAGAAGGTGACCGCGGCGCGCGGAGGGTGACCGTCAGGCCGCGCCCGGCACCAGCCAGCGACCCGAGAATGCGCGCCATCCCACGAACACCAGACGCAGCAGCATGAACGTGGTCAGGCCCGACCAGATCCCGACCAGGCCCCACCCGTAGATCAGCGACAGCCAGATCAACGGCAGGAAGCCGACGAGCGCGCTGGCCAGGGTCGCGTTCCGCATGAACCTGGCATCACCCGCACCGAGCAACACCCCGTCGAGGGCGAACACCACCCCCGCAATCGGCAACTGCGCCACCAGGAACCACCACGGCACCCCGATCGCGTCCAGCACCGAGTCGTCGGAGGTGAACAGCCGAGGCAACGCCGACGCCCCCACCGCGAACACCGCAGCCAGCGCGGCGGCGGCGACCGTCGAGAAGATCGTCACCCGCCACGCAACCGACTTGGCATGCGCGAGCAGACCGGCGCCGAGCGCCGCCCCTACCAAGGACTGCGCCGCGATCGCCAGCGAATCCAACACCAACGCAAGGAAACTCCACAGCTGCAGGACCACCTGGTGGGCGGCGACGGCGGCGGCGCCGAACCGGGCCGCCACGGCGGCGGCCGAGACGAAGCACGCCTGAAACGCCAACGTCCGCACCACCAGATCGCGGCCCATCACCACCTGCGCCCGCAGCACCGCGAGGTCGAACCGCAGCGGCACCCCTTCGGCCAGCAGCGCTCGGCAGAACATCAGCCCGGCCAGCCATTGCCCGGCCACGTTGGCCACCGCCGAACCGCTCAACCCCAGCCGGGGCATCCCCAGCCACCCGTACACCAACGTCGGGCACAGCAGCGCGGACAGCGCAAAGCCCGCGACCACGTACCGCAACGGGCGCGCGGTGTCCTGCACGCCGCGCATCCACCCGTTGCCCGCCAAGGAGATCAGGATCGCCGGCGCCCCGAAGATGGCGATCCGAACCCACGGCAACGCCATGTCGGCGATCTCGCCACCGTCGGCGATCAACGCCAGGATCGGTACCGCCGCCGCCTGCACCACCGCGATGACGACCGTGCCTAGCGCCACCGCCAGCCAGGTGGCCTGCACTCCCTCACCGACGGCCGACGGGCGGTCACCGGCCCCGAAGAAGCGGGCGGCCCGCGCGGTCGTGCCGTAGGACAGGAACGTCAGCTGAGAGGACAACAGCGACAGGATCAACCCGCCGATGGCCAGACCCGCCAAGGCGACCGCGCCAAGACGACCCACCACGGCGAGGTCGAACAAGAGATAGAGAGGCTCCGCGGCGAGCACCCCGAGCGCGGGCAACGCCAACCCGGCGATGCGGCGCCCGGTGACCGGTTCAGCCAATGCGCCCGCTGAGGGCCTCAGCCAAGGGCATCGGTCAGCGCCTTCACCACGGACTCCACCGGCCCGGTCGCGGAGTACCCGGCGGCGAGCCGGTGACCACCGCCGCCGAACCCACTCGCGATCGCAGCCAGGTCGACTTCCGACTTGGCGCGCATCGACACCGTCCACTTCTGCGGCTCGATTTCCTTGAACACCGCCGCGACCTCGGCCTGCGACGTCGTGCGGACGATGTCGACGACGCTCTCGACTTCCTCGAGCCCGGCATCACGCCATTCGCGGTGTCCGACAACGGCATACACCAGGCCGCGGCCGGCTGCGGCCTCGGGAATCAGCTGCGCCGATCCCAGCACCCGCGACAGCATCGGGAGCCAGGAGAACGGGTGGGTGTCCAGCAGCCGACGACTGATCGAGGCGTTGTCCACCCCGAGTTGCAGGAGCCGGGCAGCCAGCTCGTGCGCCCGCGCGCTCGCCCACCGAAACGATCCGGTGTCGGTGGTGAGACCGGCGTACAGACAGTGGGCGACCCGCTCGTCGAGCGGCTTGCCCCACACGTCCAGCAGCTCGGCGACCAGCATGGTCGTCGAGTCGGCGGACGGGTCGACGTAGTTGGCGGTGCCGAACAGTTCGTTGGAGGCGTGGTGATCGATCACCAAGACCTCGCGACCGGATTCGGCGAGCGCACACAACCCGCCGAGGCGGTTCACGCTCGGCACGTCGACGGTCACCACGAGGTCGCTGTCGTCGCGCATCTCGCCGGGGTCGACGAGCAGATGCCCACCGGGCAACGACTGCAGGGACTCGGGCAGGTTCGACGGCGTGGCGAAGCCGACCTCGACCCGCTTACCCGACCGTTCCAGCACCAGCGCCAAGGCCAGACCGGCGCCGATGGTGTCGGCGTCCGGGAAGACGTGGCACACCACACTGACCGAGTCCGCCGCGTCGAGCAGCTCTGCAGCTCCTCGACCATCGACGCGCAACGATGACCGAGTTACCTCAGTCTTCGGGTCGATCGTGGTCATAGGTGTCCTCAGGGTCGAGCACGTCGGTGTTGTCCTCGGGTCCCCCGCCTGCTTCCTCCGCCCCCGTCACACGGTACGGGTCCGGATCGCCGGCCGGAGTGGCACCCTGCCGAATCCGCGCCAGGTCGGCGTCCGCCTGCCGCGCGCGAGCCAGCAGGTCCTCCATGTCGCGTGCCACGTCGGGCAGCTTGTCGAGGACGAACGTCAACGTCGGCGTGAATCGGACACCCGTGCCGGCCCCGACCTTGGAGCGCAGCACGCCCTTGGCACGTTCCAATGCCGCGGCCGCACCCTCGTAGTCCGGTTCGTCGGCGAGGGTGTCGCCGCGAACCGTGTAGAACACCGTCGCATCGTGGAGGTCGCCCGTGACCTTCGTGTCCGTGATGGTCACGAAGGCCAGGGGCGGATCCTTGATCTCGAACTCGATCGCCGAGGCGACGATGGTGGCGATGCGCTTGGACAGCTTGCGCGCCCGGCCCTCGTCGACCATTTAGGTGCGTGCCTTCTCGACGAGCTCGTACGCCTCGATGACGTCGCCTTCCTTGATGTCGTTGTACGTCACGGTCAGACCACACTCGTAACCGTCCCGCACCTCGGTGACGTCGTCCTTCTCCCGCTTGAGCGAGGAGATGGTGACCGTCTCGGCCACCACGACGTTGTCGCGGATGAGGCGTGCCTTCGCGTTGCGGCGAATGAGGCCCGAGGTGACGAGGCAGCCGGCGATGTTGCCGACCTTCGACGACCGGAAGATCGCCCGGATCTCGGCGCGGCCGAGCTCCTTCTCCTCGTAGACCGGCTTGAGCATGCCCTTGAGCGCTGCCTGGATCTCGTCGATCGCCTGGTAGATCACCGAGTAGTACCGGATGTCGACGCCCTCGCGGTTGGCCAGCTCGGTGGCCTTGCCCTCCGCACGGACGTTGAAGCCGATGATGATGGCATTCGACGCCGACGCCAGGTTGACGTTGGTCTCGGTGACGCCACCGACACCTCGGTCGATGACGCGCAGCTCGACTTCGTCGCCGATCTCGATGCCCAGCAGGGCCTCCTCCAGCGCCTCGACGGTGCCGGAGTTGTCGCCCTTGAGGATCAGGTTCAGCTGACTGGTCTCCCGCAACGCTGCGTCGAGATCGTCGAGGCTGATGCGCTTGCGAGAGCGCGCGGCCAGCGCGTTGCGCTTGCGCGCACTGCGTCGATCGGCGATCTGGCGAGCGATCCGGTCCTCGTCGACGACGAGCAGGTTGTCACCGGCACCTGGCACCGACGTGAAGCCGATGACCTGGACGGGCCGCGACGGGGTCGCCTCGATGACGTCCTCGCCGTGCTCGTCGACCATGCGTCGGACGCGGCCGTAGGCGTCGCCTGCGACGATCGAGTCGCCGACCCGCAGCGTTCCGCGCGCAATGAGCACGGTTGCCACGGGACCGCGGCCACGGTCGAGGTGCGCTTCGATCGCGACGCCCTGGGCCTCCATGTCGGGGTTCGCCCGCAGGTCCAGCGAGGCATCCGCCGTCAACAGCACCGCTTCCAGCAGCGCGTCGATGTTGGTGCCCTGCTTGGCCGAGATGTCGACGAACATGGTGTCGCCGCCGTACTCCTCCGCCACCAGGTTGTACTCGGTCAGCTGCGCCCGGATCTTGGCCGGGTCGGCGCCTTCCTTGTCGATCTTGTTGACCGCCACCACGATCGGCACGTCGGCCGCCTGCGCGTGGTTGATGGCTTCCACCGTCTGCGGCATGACGCCGTCGTCGGCTGCGACCACCAGGATGGCGATGTCGGTGGCCTTCGCACCACGGGCACGCATGGCGGTGAACGCCTCGTGGCCCGGCGTGTCGATGAAGGTGACCAGTCGCTCGTTGCCGTCCAGTTCGGTGAGGACCTGGTAGGCACCGATGTGCTGGGTGATGCCGCCGGCCTCGCCCTCGCGGACGGTGGCGTTGCGGATCGTGTCCAGCAGTCGCGTCTTGCCGTGGTCGACGTGACCCATGACGGTGACGACCGGCGGACGGAACTCGAGGTCGTCCTCGTCGCCTTCGTCCTCGCCGTAGGTGAGGTCGAACGACGACAGCAGCTCGCGGTCCTCGTCCTCCGGGGACACGACCTGCACGACGTAGTTCATCTCGCCGCCGAGCAGCTCGAGCGTCTCGTCGCCTACCGACTGCGTAGCGGTGACCATTTCACCGAGGTTGAACAGCGCCTGGACCAGTGCGGCCGGGTTGGCGTTGATCTTGTCGGCGAAGTCAACCAGCGACGCGCCACGGGCCAACCGGATGGTCTCGCCGTTGCCGTGCGGCAACCGCACGCCACCGACGACCGGCGCCTGCATGTTTTCGTATTCGGCGCGTTTTGCCCGCTTCGACTTACGGCCACGGCGAACCGCGCCACCGGGACGACCGAATGCACCTGCCGCGCCACCGCGCTGACCGGGACGGCCACCGCCGCCGCCACCGCCGCCTG
>NZ_MVOC01000037.1:0-128583 GCF_002043095.1 Mycobacterium sp. AT1
GCATCACCCTGATGGGCGGCCAATTCAGCTAATTTAGGACTCATGAGGTCCGCTCCCAGAATGCCGGTCCGACGGGTTCGATGAAGTCACCGTTTGCCACCAGGTAGCCATCCTTGTCGATGGTCACCGGAAGTTGTGCCAGTGCCCGTGCGGCCGGACCGAAGATCGGCTTGGCAAAGTGCAACGCGTCGAACTGCGACTGGTGGCACGGGCAGAGAATGCGGTACGTCTGCTGTTCGTACAGCGACGACGGGCAGCCGAGGTGCGAGCAGACCTTGGTGAAGGCGAACAGGTCACCGAAGTTGAAGCTCTCCTGGCCCCGACGCTTGACCACCCGCGAGATGTCCTCGGGCCGGATGCGGATCAGCATCACCGGGTTGCGGACACCCATCGCGATCTCGTTGAGCAGTTCGTGCGACTCGTAGGTGGAGCCGTCGCCGTCGGAGGCCCGCCACGGGAACACCGTCTCCATGCCGCCGGCGTCGATGTCCTCCGGGCGCATCTTGACGAACGGGGAGCTACCCGGCTGGCCGGTGGCGCGCGCCAGGAAGATGGTCTCGCCCTTGAAGCGCGGGGTCCAGCCCGACGTCCACAGCACGGCCTTCTTGCCCTCGGCCGTCGGGACGACCGGCTTCCACGGGTTCTTGATGATGCCGCCGATGAAGGCGACCGCGGTGCCAAGGCCGAAGGCGCCGAGCCCGATGCCGAGCGACAGGCCAATCAGCTTGCGGCGCTTGAGGGTCGAGGTCTCCAAGGCGTCGGTCAGGTTGGCCGCCGTCGCCCTGCGCTCGATCTCGGGGGACCGGCCGTCGTGGCGGTCCTGGATCGAGATCTCCTCGGGGATGAACTTCTTCTGGAAGAGCACCGCGCCGATCCCGATCGCCAGGATCGAGAGGCCGAACGTCAGGCCGTAGAGCGGAGTGGCCAGGCTGTAGACGAATTCACCCGCCGAACCGTAGGGCTGGTACTCCCACGGCCAGAACAGGAACACCAGCAGCAGCGCCAGTCCGAGCACGCCACCGAACAGCAGCCAGTAGGCCACCGTGCGTTCGGCGCGCTTCTCGGCCTTGGTGCCCTCGATGGGCCAGCGGGCCTCCTTGAAGACCGTCTCGACGCCGTCGATACGACCGCCAAGCGCGACGAGTTCCTCGCGGGTCATGGCCGCCAGCTCGGCGTCGGTGGGCTGATTGGTGACGGTGGCTCGCTCGGAGGTGTCGGTGCCCTCCACCTCTGCGCGGGTTCCGTTGCCGTCGTTCACGTTGTCGGTCATGCGCGCGATCCCACCCACATAGCGGCGCCGATGACGGCGACCATCCCGATGATCCAGGCCGCCATGCCTTCTGGCGCGGGGCCGAAGCCGCCGAGGCCGTAGCCGCCCGGATCGGGCGTCTCGGTGGCCTGGCGAACGTAGGCGACGATGTCGTGCTTTTCCTCCGGGCTGAGTTGGCGGTCGGAGAACTTGGGCATGTTCTGCGGGCCGGTCAGCATCGCGGTGTAGATCTGGGCCGGGGTGGCCTCGTCCAGCGGCGGTGCGTACTTGCCGGAGGACAGCGCGCCGCCCTTGCCGGTGAAGTTGTGGCACGACGCGCAGTTGAGCCGGAACAGGTCGCCACCGCGGGCGACGTCGTTGCCGAGCAGGTCCGCGTCCGCCACGGCGCCGTTGGCGTCGCGGGGTGTGACGGGGCCGCCGCCGTTGGCCTGCACGTAGGCGCCGAGGGCGTCGATCTGGTGCTGGTCGAAGACCGGGGCCTTCCGGGGGGCCTGCGCCTCACCGCGCATCGCGGGCATGCGGCCGGTGCTGACCTGGAAGTAGACCGCCGCGTCGCCGGTGCCGATGAGGCTGGGGCCGCGGTCGGGAACGCCCTGAAGGTTCGCGCCGTGGCACGTCACGCAGGAGGTCTCGAAGAGCTGCTTGCCCGTGCGCAGAAGCGCGAGGCTGGACTCGTCGGCGACCGCGACCTGCGGCTTGGGCGTCAGGGTGGCCGCAATGCCACCCGCGACGAGAAGTCCGGTCAGAAGCAGCAGTGCTCCTGACACGCGTCGGCGCAACCGACGGCGAGACTTGTTGGTCATCGATCCCCTTCTCATCGGCGGTTGTGGTGACTGATCGTCGGAAACGCTCATCGCCCGCCCTTATCGCACAAAGTAGATGACGGCGAACAGTGCGATCCAGACGATGTCGACGAAGTGCCAGTAGTACGACACCACGATCGCGGCGGTGGCCTGCGCCGGCGTGAACTTGCTCATCCGCGTGCGGGCCAGCAAGAACAGGAAGGCGACCAGACCGCCGATCACGTGCAGGCCGTGGAATCCGGTGGCGAGATAGAACACCGAGCCATAGGCGCTGCCGGGGATCGTCGTCCCGTGCTCGACCAGGTGGATGTACTCGTAGCCCTGGCCGCCGACGAAGAACGCACCCATCACGAACGTCAGCAGGTACCACCGCCGGAGGCCGAATACGTCGCCACGCTCGGCGGCGAAGACGCCCATCTGGCAGGTGAACGACGATGCAATGAGCACCAGCGTCACCGGCACGGCGAGGAACAGGTTCAACTCGGTTGGGGCTGGCGGCCAGTCACCGCCGGCTTGCGCCCGCGCGGTGAAATACATCGCGAACAGACCAGCAAAGAACATCAATTCGCTGGAAAGCCACACGATGGTGCCGACACTTACCATGTTGGGACGGTTCAGCGAATGCACGCGAGCAGTGATCGCGGTTCCCGAGGTCCCTACAGCACTCGTCACGTCAAGAAGTATGACGCTTTGTAGTTGTCGAACTCCACCCGGGGCACGACATTCGTAATAATCAGTTGGTGACATCAGAGAATTCCCAGACCTGGCCGCAGGTTCTCGGCCGCTTGACCACCCGACGCGCACTCGCAGTTGGGCAGGCCGGGTGGGCCATGGACCAAATCATGACCGGAGTGGCGACCCCGGCTCAGATCGCCGGGTTCGCGATCTCGATGAAGATGAAGGGACCGACGTCGGCGGAGGTGAAGGAGCTCGCCGACACCATGCTGAAGCACGCCCACCTGGTGCCGACCGACGTCATCGGAACGGCCGCGGTGGACGTCGTCGGCACCGGCGGTGACGGCGCCAACACCGTCAACCTGTCCACGATGGCGTCGGTCGTGGTGGCGGCCAGCGGCGTCCCCGTCGTCAAGCACGGAAACCGGGCGGCGTCGTCGCTGTCAGGGGGCGCCGACACCCTCGAAGCGCTCGGCGTGCGGCTCGACTTGAGTCCGCAGGACGTGGCGCGCTGCGTCGCCGAGGTCGGCATCGGTTTCGCCTTCGCCCCGCAATTCCACCCGTCCTACCGGCACGCCTCGACGGTGCGTCGTGAGATCGGCGTTCCCACCGTCTTCAATCTGCTTGGACCGTTGACCAATCCGGCGTCACCGCGGGCCGGTCTCATCGGATGCGCCTGGGGTGACCTCGCCGAGGTGATGGCAGGGGTGTTCGCGACGCGCGGTTCGAGCGTGCTGGTGGTGCACGGCGACGACGGTCTCGACGAGCTCACCACGACCACGACGAGCACCATCTGGCGCGTACAAGCGGGCACCATCGAGCGGCTGATCTTCGACCCGGCGGCCTTCGGTTTCGCACGCGCCGAGCTGAGCGAGCTGACCGGTGGCGACGCCGAGGCCAATGCCGCGTCGGTCCACGAGGTGTTCGGCGGCGCCACGGGTGCCGTACGCGACGCGGTGATCCTCAACGCCGCGGGCGCGATGGTGGCTCACGCCGGGCTATCCAGCGACGCCAAATGGGTGCCGGCGTGGGAGGTCGGCCTGGAGCGGGCCGCCAAGGCGATCGACTCCGGGGCGGCCGAGCAGCTGCTCGCGCGTTGGGCGCGGTTCACCCAGGAGCTCTGACCCGTCGGTCTGGGCGGCGGCCAGCCGCGCGGAGCGGGCCGCCGCCGCCCACGCCGCGTGCCTGCCCGCCGCCGTAGACGGGGTGGCATAGCCGGTCCCGTCGGCGCTCTCGGCGCGGACGATGCGGACCCCCGGCTCGACGAGCCACCGCGCGATCAGTCCTGCCTCCTCGACGAGCGCCCCGCCCAGCGGTGCCGGCTCCCGCAGGATCGACTGCGCGGCGGCGCTGATGGCGTCGACGACCGGCATCGGCGGGACTCCGCGGCGAGCGGTGCCCGCCGCGGCGAGCTGACCGTTCCTGACGATCGCGAGGTGCCAGCCACCCGCGCCGTCCGGCTTGGCGGCGACCAGTTCGTCGACCGCGACGAGGGCGTTGAGGCGTTGGCCGCGCCACACGGTGTCGATTGCGGTGGCCGTGTGGTCGCGCATGCGCGCCGCCGTCTCGTACTTCCCGCACTCGGCAAGCGCTCGGATGTGGGCCAGCGCCCCGCGCAGCGCCGAGTCGTCCGCGCCCGAGACGAGGTCGGCGGCCTTCGCGGGGCCCGCGGCGTACTCGACGGCGCCGACGTCGCGGCCGGCCGGACACGGGGACAGCTCCACCTCGGGGCAGGACGGCCCGTGGAGCGACGAACGGGCCAGCCGGGTGGTGCACGTCCGCACGCCGGTGAAGCGGGCGAGCAGCGTCGCGGTCTCGACGGCGTCGGCGCGTGCGCGGAACGGTCCGATCGCCCGGTCGTGCTTGGGTGCCCGGACGACCGAGAACCTTGGGAAGGCCTCGTCGGTGAGTACCACCCACCACCACCGGTGCGGAAACTTGGAGCGACGGTTGTACGGCGGAGCGTGCGCGGCGAGCAGCCTGAGCTCCCGGACGCCTGCCTCCAGCTCGTGGGCGCACTCGACGTGGTCGACCCGCGTCGTCAGCGACGCCATCTCCTTCATCCGGGTGCGCGGGTCGCTGCCGTTGAAGTACTGCCCGACCCGCCGCCGCAAGTCCACCGCGGTGCCGACGTAGAGCACCTCGTCGGACGGGCCGCGGAAGAGGTACACGCCGGGCCTGCGCGGCAAGGCGGTGGCGAGATGCCGGTTGCGGCGCTGGGCGGGCGTGACGTCGGGCAGGTAGGAGCGGAGCTCGCCAAACGTTCCGATGCCCTGGTTGCCGACGCGCTCGATGAGCGCGTGCAGCACGTCGACGGTGGCCCGCGCGTCGTCGAGGGCGCGGTGGGTTGGCCTGGTGCTGGCCCCGAACAGCTGGGCCAGCGCCGAGAGACGCACGCTCGGGGCCTCGTCGCGGGTCAACACGCGGCGGGCCAGCTTCACGGTGCACAGCACGGGCGGACGCTTCCACGGCAGCTGAAGGCGTTCCGCGGCGGCGCGCAGGAACCCGACGTCGAATCCCGCGTTGTGGGCGACGAGCACCGCGCCCTTCGAGAATTCGAGAAAGGCGGGCAGCACCGAGTCGATGGTGGGGGCGTCGCACACCATGGCCGTGGTGATGCCGGTGAGCGCGACGATCTTCGGCGGGATGGAACGCCCAGGGTCCACCAGGGTGGCGAGTTCACCGATCACCTCGCCGCCGCGGACCTTCACCGCACCGATTTCGGTGATGCCGTCGTAATTGCCGCCGAACTCGTCACCCTTGGCCCGGCTGCCCGTGGTCTCGAGGTCGACGATGACGAACGTGGTGTCACGCAACGAGAGGTCCGCAAGGCCGACCTCGTCCGATCCCGAGTCCCCGAACGCCGCGTCGACGTCGCCGAAGCTCAGCTGGCCCATGGCACGGCACGGTAGGCCGCCGGACCGACATCTCCCGGCATTCACCGTCATCCACGACGTCGACGTGTCGGGCTTGTCGGTGCTCGTGGTTAGCGTGCGCTCATGACTCGAAGGAAGGTATGACGGCCATGACTCGACCAGAGGCGACTCGACACGAGGCGGGACCGGACCTGCCAGACACATCGGGGTCCGAAGCGGGCACCCTGCACATCGACTGCGACGACTGCGCGGTGCGTGGACACGGCTGCCAGGACTGTGTCATCAGTGTTTTATTGGGCGTTCCCGATACGTTGCTGGCCGATGAGCGCCAAGCGCTAGAGGTCCTCGCAGACGCCGGATTGGCGCCTCGGCTACGGTTGGTACCGATTCACCGGAGGCGCGCCGACGGGGTCGCATAGAGGGCCCTCGACGTCGCGGGCAGCGAAATATTCCCGTGGCACCTGTTAAATTTGCGTCCTCTGTTGGACAACCCCGATGCCGTTTCGTAACCTATCTGAGACCTAACGCAGTTCGAGCGGCTCGCTAACGGCAGTTGAAGGACGCGAAATCTTGAGGTTTAACGCTATGCACCGAAGCGCACGTTTACTTCGGCGACCGGTTGTTGGTGCGATAGCTGGAGTGATGGTCTTCGGTGGGGTGCTTGCCGGAACTTCGCAGGCCGATCCCGCGGCCGACGCGCTGGCAAAGCTGAACGAGCTGTCACGGCAGGCCGAGCAGACCACCGAGGCAATGCACAGCGCCGAGTTGGATCTCAACAACAAGCTTGCAGCACAACAGGTTGCCGATCAGAAGCATGCAGCGGACATCGCTGCCGTTGATTCGTCGAAGGCGCAGCTGGCAACCTTTCAGACGTCCGTCGACAAGGTTGCCGCAGCCCAGTACATGGGCGGCCGCACCGACGGTCTCGACGCCATGCTGACGGCCAATTCACCGCAGGGCCTCATCGACCAACTCGCCGTCCAGCGGGTGATGGCCACCGAGATGTCGGCCCAGATGACCAACTTCAAGAGCAGCAGCGTATTGGCGACCAACGCCGAAGTGGAGTCCGCAAAGTCCGCTGCCGACGCCAAGACTGCTGCCGAGCAGGCCGCCGCAGTGCGCGCGGATCTGCAATCCAAGCAAAGCAAACTCCAAGTGCAGATGGCGATCGTCAAGTCGCAATACACCGCCCTGACGCCCGCCCAGCGAGACGCCCTGGCCGCGATCCCACCGACGCCGCCCGTGCCCGCCGCGCCGGACGCGCCGCCGCCGCCGGACGTGCTTGCCTCCGCGCCGGACGGCATCAACCCCGGTGACCTGGCTCCGCCAGAAGCCGCCCCCGCTGCGCCCGCCGAGGGCGAAGGCATGGTCGCCGTTCAGGCCGCGCTGACGCGGATCGGTTCGCCCTATTCGTGGGGAGCCGCTGGTCCGGGCGCCTTCGACTGCTCCGGTCTGGTCATGTGGGCCTTCGGTCAGGCGGGGGTCAACCTCCCGCACTCGAGCCAGGCGCTCGCCCAGGGCGGCCAGCCCGTGTCGATGGACCAGATGCAGCCCGGTGACCTCATCACCTACTACTCCGACGCCTCGCACGTCGGCATCTACATCGGCGACGGAATGATGGTGCACGCCTCGACGTACGGCACCCCCGTGCGGGTCGCCCCGATGGACAATGCGCCCATTCACAACGTCCGCCGCTACTAAGAAGCCGCTACTCGGCCTGCTCCTGCTCGTCGAGCTAGCCGTCGCGGTGGTGCTGGTGTTCCGTCCCGTGGGCGGTGCACCCGAAGCGCCGGCTCCACCCACCGCGACGCACGCTTCCCTCGACGTGCCGACGACACCGTCGGACCCGATGGTGCTGCGCGACGGGAGGACCGTCTCGCTGATGTCACTCGGAGGAGCCCAGACCGCCGACCTGGAGAGCCGGGTCTGGGGCGAACTCGACGGAGCCGCCGACGCCGTCACCGCATTCTGGGGCGACCAGTGGCCGCGCAACATCGTCGTCGTGCTGACCGGGACCGACGAAGAGTTCCGTGCCCTCGGCGTCGCAGATCCCGACATCGCCGCCGCCACCACGGCGCAGCGGATCGTCTTTGCGCCCGGCGCGAGCTCGATGAGCGATGCGTCACTGCGAATCGTCCTCCGCCACGAACTCTTTCACTACGCCGCCAGAAGTCGCACCGCCGCCGACGCGCCGCGCTGGCTCACCGAGGGGGTCGCCGACTTCGTCGGTCGTCCGCCGACGCCGAAGCCCGACCGCCGAGCCGCCGACGCGCTCGCCCACCTGCCGTCGGACGCCGATCTGGACACGGTCGGTTCCGTGCGGTCGCTGGCCTACGACAGGGCGTGGTGGTTCAGTCGATTCGTCGCCAGCCGCTACGGTGCCGACGCGCTGCGCAACCTGTACGTCACCGCGTGCGGGCCTGGGCATCCCGACCAGGCCACCGCCATCAAGCAAGCCCTCGGCGCCGACACGCCCCAGGTGGTTGCCGCGTGGCGCGCCTGGCTCGGCGGATAGCGGGTGGCCAACGTCCTGTTGGTGACCAACGACTTCCCGCCGCGGCGGGGAGGCATCCAGTCCTATCTCGAGAACCTGGTCACCGAACTGGTTACGACCGGTGAGCACACCATCACGGTCTACGCGCCGACCTGGAAGGGCGCCGACGACTACGACCGGCAGGCCGAACGTGCCGACTCGCCGTTTCGGGTCGTCCGGCACCCCACGACGTTGATGATCCCGGAGCCGTCGGTCGCGCTGCGGATGAGACGGCTCATCGGCGAGCACGACGTCGACGTGGTGTGGTTCGGCGCCGCCGCACCCCTTGCACTGCTGTCGCCGCTGGCACGCCGCGCCGGAGCGAAGCGGATCGTCGCGAGCACCCATGGGCACGAGGTGGGGTGGTCGATGCTCCCGGTGGCGCGAACGGCGTTGCGGCGCATTGGAAACGACGCCGACGTCGTCACGTTCATCAGTCAGTACACCCGCAACCGGTTCGCCTCGGCCTTCGGGCCCGACGCCGCGCTGGAGCGGCTCTCGCCGGGCGTCGACGTCGACAGATTCGAGCCCAACTCGGTCGCCAAGGCGCAGATGCGGGCCCGCTATGGGCTCGGCGACCGGCCCGTCGTGGTGTGCGTGTCACGGCTGGTGCCGCGCAAGGGTCAGGACATGCTGATCCGCGCACTGCCCGCGCTCCGCGAACGGGTGCCGGGGACGCGCCTGGTCATCGTCGGCGGCGGCCCCTACCTGGACGATCTTCGACGGTTGGCACACTCCTTCGGCGTCGCCGAAGACGTGGTGTTCACCGAGGGCGTGCCCGCCGATGAACTGCCCGCGCACCACGCGATGGCGGACGTCTTCGCGATGCCGTGCCGCACCCGGGGTGCGGGGCTCGACGTCGAGGGCCTCGGCATCGTGTACCTGGAGGCGTCGGCGATGGGCGTGCCGGTGGTCGCCGGTGATTCCGGGGGAGCGCCGGAGTCGGTGCTCGACGGCACGACCGGCCTGGTGGTCGACGGATGGGACGTCGGGTCGATCACCGCCGCCGTCGGAGACCTGCTGGCCGACCCCGACCGCGCCGCCGAGATGGGCAGGGCGGGCCGAAACTGGGTCGTCGACGAATGGCAGTGGCGCACCAAGGCGCAACGGCTCTCGCAGCTCCTCGCCGGTTAGTTCCCCGGCTTGGCGTAGAGGGCCTCGATGTCGGCCGCGAACTTCTCGGCGACCACCTTGCGCTTGACCTTCAACGTCGGCGTGAGTTCGCCGGTGTCCTCGGTGAAGTCGACGGGCAGGATGCGGATCTTGCGGATCGACTCGGCGTGCGACACCGCCTGGTTGGCGTCCTTGACGGCCAGGTCGACCTCGGCGAGCAGGTCGGGATCCTCGGCGAGGTCGCCGACGGTGGCCGACGCGTCCTTGCCGTTGCGCTGCTTCCAGCCGGGGAACGCCTCCGGGTCGATCGTGATCAACGCGGCGATGAACGGCTGGGCGTCGCCGACGACCATGGCCTGGCTGATCAGCGGATGGGCGCGCAGCCGGTCCTCCAGCAGCGCCGGGGCGACGTTCTTGCCGCCGGCGGTCACGATGATCTCCTTCTTGCGGCCGACGATGGTCAGGAAACCGTCGTCGTCGATGGCCCCGAGGTCACCGGTGTGGAACCAGCCGACTGAGGTTCCATCGCTCCTCGCGTCCGCGGTGAACACCGCGTCGGTCTCCGACGGGTTCTGCCAGTACCCACCGAAGACCACGCCACCGCTGACGAGGAGCTCGTCGTCGTCGGCGAGGCGCATTGCGTTGCCGGGCACCAACTTTCCGACCGACCCGACCTTGACGTCGCCCACCCGGTTGACGGTGATCGCCGCGCTGGTCTCGGTGAGGCCGTAGCCCTCGTAGATGGTGACGCCCACGCCCCGGTAGAAGTGTCCGAGCCGGGCGCCCAGCGGCGCGCCACCGGAGATCGCGGCGCGGCAGTTGCCCCCGAGCGCGGCCCGCAGCTTGCCGTAGACCAGCCGGTCGAACAGGGCGTGCTTGAGGTTCAGCAGCAGACCCGGGCGTCCGGTGGCCTTGGCCTCGCTCCACTCGATCGCGGTGGCGGCGGCCGCGGCGAAGATCTTGTCCTTGCCGCCGTCGCGAGCATTCTGCTCGGCGGTGTTGTACACCTTCTCGAACACGCGAGGCACCGACACCACCAGCGTCGGCTTGAACACCCCGAGGATGGGCACCAGGTTCTTCACGTCGCTGGTGAAGCCGAGGGTGACCTTGTTGCTGAAGGCCGCGATCGTGATGGCGCGGGCCAACACGTGCGCCAGCGGGAGGAACACCAGCAGCTTCTCGCCCTTGTCGAGGAGCGAGGGGAAACACGCCTTCGCGCCGCGCATTTCGTGCAGCAGGTTGGAGTGCGTCAGCTCGCAGCCCTTGGGCCGGCCCGTGGTGCCGGAGGTGTAGACCAGCGTCGCGACGTCGGCCGACTTCACGGCCTCGAGCCGGGCCGTCACGGCCTCCGGATCGGTGTCGCCGCCGATCCTGGCGAGCTCGTCGAGCGCGGCGGGACCCGTGCCGTCGACGCGGTACACGTGACGAAGTGCGGGCAGTTCGGCCTTGAGCCGTTCGACCTTGTCGAAGTGTTCGTCGGTCTCGGCGAACGCCGCGACCGCGCCCGAGTCGGACAGCACGAACCGGATCTGGTCGACGGAGCTGGTCTCGTAGATCGGCACCGTCACCGCGCCGATCGACAGGATGGCGAAGTCGACTATCGGCCACTCGTAACGGGTCGCCGACAGAATTGCGACGCGGTCGCCCGCCTGCACGCCCTCGGCGATCAAACCGCGTGCGGTCGCACGCACTTGGTCGGCGACCTGCGCGCACGTCACGTCGGTCCACGATCCGTCGACGAGACGCTGGATGACGACGTGGTCCGGGTCCTCGGCCTCGTGGGAGAACACGGAGGCGGCCACGGTGTCGTGCTCGCCGACGGTGAACGATGCCGGGACGCTGAACTCGCGCACGATCTGGGCCCTTTCCGACGGGTTGGCCTGGGGTGGACGGATACTTGGACCCATACCCAGTGATGGCAGCCTAGTCGTCCGCCGCCCGCCGGCGACGGCTCGTGTGTGAAGGTGTGAGCGATGAACAGCATCCAGGTGGCGGACGAGACGTTCGTGTGCGCCGACCCGGCCGACGTCGGCGCGGCGATCGCGGACCCGGTGAGTTGGCGGCGATGGTGGCCCGATCTGCGGCTGACGGTGGTCGAGGACCGAGGTCCCGCGGGGCACCGGTGGACCATCACCGGAGCCCTGACCGGCACCATGGAAGTCTGGCTGGAGGCGTCGTACGACGGCGTGATCCTGCACTACTTCGTGCATGCCGAGCCGTCTGGAGTGGCGGCCTGGGAGCTGGCGAAGATGAATCTCGCCAAGGCCAATCATCAGCGCCGCGTGGCAGGCAAGCGGATGGCGTTCGAGGTCAAGCAGAAGCTCGAGGAGTCACGCTCCGTCGGAGTGTCCCGGCTCGCGTAGGTGGTTGATTGAGGACGCGAGACTGGGGTACGGGTACATTTCGGGTCGAATGGACGTGAGTCCAGTAGCGCTCTAGGACCCGGGGAAGTGATCACGTGGCGGACAAGACTGCGCAGACGATCTACATCGACGCCGAGCCCGCGACGG
Organism: Mycobacterium sp. AT1; assembly: GCF_002043095.1. Taxonomy (GTDB): domain Bacteria; phylum Actinomycetota; class Actinomycetes; order Mycobacteriales; family Mycobacteriaceae; genus Mycobacterium. The sequence goes on from NZ_MVOC01000037.1 coordinate 11,781, forward strand.
TGATGGACGTCATCGCCGACATCGGCTCCTACCCGGACTGGGTCGCCGAGTACAAGGAGACCGAAGTCCTCGAGAGCGACGACGAGGGCTACCCGATCAGGGCGCGGTTGGTGCTCGACGCCGCCGTGCTCAAGGACACCATGGTGCTGGCCTACACCTGGCCCGCCGACCGCGCGTCGGTGCGGTGGTCGCTGGTGTCGAGCTCCCTGCTGAGGGCCCTTGACGGCGCATACCTGTTGTCTCCCAAGGGTTCCGGCACCGACGTCACCTACGAGTTGTCGGTCGACCTGGTCATTCCGATGATCGGGTTGCTCAAACGCAAGGCCGAACGCCGGCTCACCGACACCGCGTTGAAGGATCTCAAGAAACGAGTCGAGGCTGACTGAGAGCAGCGATCCGGGCCGACCTTCCGCGGCCGGCGGTGCCAGGATCAGCCTCTTCGTCGGCAAGGGTGGAGTTGGCAAGTCCACCTTGGCGACTGCCGCCGCGGTGCGCGATGCGCGCAGCGGCTTGCGAGTGCTCGTCGTGTCGACCGACCAGGCCCATTCCACGGGCGACGTCCTCGGCATCCGCGTGGCGCCGACGGGGGAGCGCCTGCCGACGAGGGTCTTCGCCGACCTCGACCCGGGCAGTGACGCGGGGTCGGGCGGCTTCCTCGACGTCCTCGCCCTGGACACCCTGGCGCTGCTCGAACGGCGGTGGCGGCAGGTGGCCGGCGTGCTGGCCGCCCGATTCCCCGAGTCCGATCTGGGAGACGTTGCACCAGAAGAACTTTCGGCGTTGCCCGGCATCCAGGAGGTGCTCGGCCTCGACGAGGTCGCCGAGCTGGCCGCCTCGGGTCAGTGGGATCACGTGGTCGTCGACTGTGCGTCAACGGCCGACGCGATGCGGATGCTCACCCTGCCCGCGACGTTCGGGCTCTACCTCGAGAGGGCCTGGCCGCGGCACCGCAGGCTGTCCATGGGCGACGAGGTCGCCTCCGCGGGCATCGTCGAACTGGTGGAACGGATCGCCGCCAGCACCGAACGCCTCGGCGAACTCCTCACCGACGCCGCCCTGGTGAGCGCACACCTGGTGCTCACCCCCGAACGGGTAGTGGCCGCCGAGGCGGCCAGGACGTTGGGGTCGTTGGCGCTGATGGGTGTGTCGGTGCACGAGTTGATCGTGAATCAGGTTTTGGTGCAAGACGATTCATACGAGTACCGAAACCTGCCCGAGCACCCGGCATTCGACTGGTACACCGAGCGGATCGCCGAACAGCGCCTCGTCCTCGACGAACTCGACGCCACGATCGGCGACGTCACCCTGGTGCTAGTCCCACATCTGGCGGGGGAGCCAATCGGACCCAAGGCGCTTGCCGAACTGCTCGACGCCGCCAGGCACCGGGACGGATCGGCGCCGCCTGCGCCCGTGCGGCCGGTGGTCGACCGCGAATCCGGATCCGGGCTCGATGCCGTCTACCGGATGCGGTTAGAGTTGGCGCAGGTCGACCCGAACTCGCTGACGCTGGGCCGGGTCGACGACGACCTGATCATCGGCGCCGGTGGCATGCGTCGCCGGGTTCGGTTGGCGTCCGTCTTGCGGAGATGCACCGTGATGGACGCACAACTACGCGGCGGTCAACTGACGGTGCGCTTTCGACCGAATCCGGAGGTGTGGCCGGCATGAGCGACTCCCACACCGACCTTCCTCCCGAGCTGCGACAGCTCGCGCAGTCGATCCTGAACAAGCTGGACCCCGCCGTCAGAATGGCCGCCGCGCGCGCCACCTCGGGCAGCGAGGGCAAGTGCCAACAGGTGTGGTGCCCGGTGTGTGCCCTTGCCGCGTTGGTGTCCGGCGAACAGCACCCGCTGCTCGGCGTGATCGCCGAGCACGGCGTCGCGTTGCTGTCGGTCGTGCGCGCGATGACCGACGCCATGACAGACCCCACGGGCCCCGGTTCCGGCGGCCCCGACACCCCGTCGCCGCCGACCGACCCTCGACCCGGCGGCGATCCGCCGCCATCCGCGCCGGGCCATTACCAACACATCCCCGTCAGCGTCGAGGACTGACCCGCGACTGGGTAGAGTTGTCGCAGGGCACCGTCCGGGAGCCCGCCGCGGGAGGCTCGATGTGGTATTGGCTCTTCAAATACGTCTTCATGGGCCCGCTGCTGACGTTGGTCGGGCGCCCGAAAGTGGTTGGGCTGGAGAACGTTCCGGACCGCGGCGCCGTCATCCTCGCCAGTAATCACCTCGCCGTCGCCGACAGCTTCTACAAGTGCCTGGTGGTCCGGCGTCGGATCACCTATCTGGCCAAGGCGGAGTACTTCACCGGCACCGGACTCAAGGGCTGGTTCACCCGCTGGTTCTACACCGCCGCCGGACAGGTCCCGATCGACCGGACCGACGCCGACGCCGCACTCGCCGCCCTGACGACGGCGAAGCGCATCCTCGGCAAGGGCAAGGTCCTCGGCATGTACCCCGAGGGCACCCGCTCGCCCGACGGCCGTCTCTACAAGGGCAAGACAGGCATCGCCCGATTGGCGTTGGAGACCGGCGTCCCCGTCATCCCGGTGGCCATGGTCGGCACCGACGACGTCAACCCGCCCGGATCGAAGATGTGGCACTTCGGCCGCGTCGAGGTGCGCTTCGGCAAGCCGCTGGACTTCTCCCGCTTCGAGGGGCTCGCGGGCAACCGCTTCATCGAGCGCGCCGTCATCGACGAGGTGATGTACGAACTGATGCAGATGTCCGGTCAGGAGTACGTCGACCTGTACGCCGCCGACGTCAAGGTCGCACTCGAAGGCGGAGCAGGCGGATCCGACGGCACGCCTCCGGCCCGGATGCCGACCTCCGCTGCGGGCTAGGTCGCCGCGTGCGCCGGTGTGGCGTCCGCATTCGCCCCTGACCCGTCGCGCTCGCGCAGCGTGACCGCCCCCGAGACGGCGATCAGGGCCAACGCCCACCACACGTAGGAACCGCCGAGGAGCTGGCGCCACAACGCGGCGGACGTCTCCTCGTGTTCGACCATCAGGTGAATCGGCACGAAGTAGGTCAGCACCACCCCGACCGCGCTCAGGACACCCATCGCGACGCTGCGATAGCGCACCCCGAGCACTCCCGTCGTCAGGATCGCCGGCAACGCCCACACCCAGTGGTGCGACCACGACACCGGCGAGACGACCAAGCCGAACATCGCCACGCAGATCAACGCGAGCACCGCCTGGTCGCCGGCCCGCACCGAGGCGCCCTCGCCCGGCCGCAGCACCCGGCGAACCGCCCACCAGGTCAAGCCGAGCACGGCAAAGCAGGCGACCAACCAGACGAAGAACCGCGGCGTTTCACTGAGCCCGAGGCGGGCCAGGGTGCCCGCGATGTTCTGGTTGGTCAGATAGGTGGCCGTGCCGATCCGGTCGGTGTCGCGGATCGTCTGAGTCCAGTACTCCCACGAATCCCTCGCGGCCAGCACGAATCCGACGGCCGTCGCCAACACCGCCGATGCCACGCTCGTCAGCAGCGCCCTGGTGTCGCGCCGCAGCAGGAAGTAGAGCAGGAAGACGGCGGGCGTCAGCTTGAGCGCGATGGCCACGCCTAGCAGCAACCCCCGCGGCCATGGCGTCTTCTTCGGCACGCAGTCCGCGATGACGAGTGTCATGAGCACGACGTTGATCTGGCCGAACTCGAAGTTCGACCGGATGGGCTCCAGATAGACGGCGGCCGGAGCGACGATCGCCGCGGCCAGCCAGCACCGGCGTTGCCACCCGTCCAGCACCCCGAGGCGGGTCAGCACGATCGCCGTGGTCACCATCAGCAGCACGAATGTGACGGCCGTGATGGTCGCGCTCGCCGCGTTCAGCGACAGCATCGCGAACGGAGCGAAGACGGCGGCCGCCAGCGGTGGATAGGTGAACGGCAGATCGAGGCCTGCGACGGTGTGGAAGAGCACGCCGTCGCGGTAGAGGGACGTGCCGTCGAGCCACGCCCGACCGCCCATTCGGTAGACGTCGATGTCGATGCGATAGGGGGTCACGGCCAGCAGCCGCCACCCCGCCCAGACCACCACCGCGACGGTGAGCAACTGGAACAGCCGCCATCCCGCGCCTGCCCACCACGCTCCGCTGCGGAACTGCCGAATTCTCATGTCGCGGACCAGAGTATCGGTGGCCCCCGGCGAGTCGGGGACCATCCGCTCCACGACGCGCGCAGGTCGGCGTAAGTTTTGCGGGTGTTCGACGATTGGAAGTTCGACTTCGGGCTCGACTTGGCGATCCCGCCTGGCCGGCAACCGCTGATGTGGTGCCTGATCGCGTTTCTGCTGACGTTCCTGGTGACGCGCACGATCGTCCGTTACATCCGGCACAGCGAGAACAACAACGCCGACGGCACCCCGCCCAAGTGGTGGCAACCGCGGAACATGGGTCACGGGACGACCCACATCCATCACGTCGTCATCGGTGTGATCCTGGTCATGGTGTCCGGGGTGACGATGGTGACGCTCGCCGTCGACGGCGGCGTGCCGGAGTTCACCGTCGCCGCCATCATGTTCGGGATGGGCGCGGCCCTGGTGCTCGACGAGTTCGCGCTCATCTTGCACCTGCAGGACGTGTACTGGTCCGAGGACGGTCGCACCTCGGTGGACGCGGTGTTCGCCGCGGTCGCGGTAGCCGGCCTGCTCATCCTCGGCTTCAACCCCCTGTCGTTCTTCGACATCGACATCTGGCGCCAGGACCAAACGCTGCTGGCTCGCGGCGCCGTCATCGGAATAGCCCTGATCACCCTGGCGCTGGCCGTGATGGTGTTGCTCAAGGGGAAGGTGTGGACCGGTCTGGTGGGCATGTTCATCACGCCGCTGCTGATCGTCGGCGCGATTCGGGTCTCGCGCCCGCATGCGCCGTGGGCGCGGTGGCGCTACGGGCGCAGGCCCCGCCGCATGCACCGCTCGCTGGAGCGGGAGCGTCGGCTGCGCCGCCCCGTCGTGTCGGCCAAACTCTGGCTGCAACACGTCATCGCGGGCGAGCCGCACTTCCCCGACGACGTCGAGGTCGACGCCCAGCTCGACCGGGAGATCCATCCGGCTCCGGCCCCGGCGGGGACGGACGCCTCCTGATGCGCTACTTCTACGACACCGAGTTCATCGACGACGGCCGCACCATCGACCTGATATCGATCGGCGTGGCCGCCGAGGATGGCCGCGAATATTACGCTATTTCAACCGAATTCAACCCGGAGCGGGCCGGCGCCTGGGTGCGCAAGCACGTGCTGCCGAAGCTGCCGTCACCGTCGTCGAAGCTGTGGAAGTCCCGTCGTCAGATCCGCTCGGACCTCGAGGACTTCTTCGACGTCGACGGCGACGAGACCATTGAACTCTGGGCCTGGGTGGCCGCCTACGACCACGTCGTGCTCTGCCAGCTGTGGGGACCGATGACCGATCTGCCGCCCGCGATCCCGCGGTTCACCAGGGAGCTGCGGCAGTTCTGGGAGGACCGCGGGTCACCGCGGATGCCGCCGCGGCCAAGGGACACCCACGACGCGCTGGTCGACGCCAGGCACAACCTGACGAGGTTCCGCCTGGTGACGGATCTCCACAGACATGACGAGGACCCCGACGACGACGATGACGGGTCCTGGGCCGCACGCGCCTGAACTGCGGTGATGGGACGGACCGGGATGCAAGCCGACGGTCCGCGCGCAGTTACCATGGACGGGTGAACTGGACCGTTGACGTGCCAATCGACCAGCTGCCGGAGCTCCCGCCGCTGTCGAGTGACCTCCGCGAGCGGCTCGACGCCGCCCTCGCCAAGCCAGCTGCCCAGCAGCCGAGCTGGCCCGCGGACCAGGCCAAGGCGATGCGTACGGTCCTGGAGAGCGTGCCGCCGGTGACGGTCCCGTCGGAGATCGAGCGGCTCAAGGGTCACCTCGCCGACGTCGCGCGCGGAGAGGCGTTCCTGCTTCAGGGCGGCGACTGCGCCGAGACGTTCGTCGACAACACCGAACCGCACATCCGGGCCAACATCCGCACGCTGCTGCAGATGGCCGTCGTGCTGACTTACGGCGCCAGCATGCCGGTGGTCAAGGTCGCGCGCATCGCGGGTCAGTACGCCAAGCCGCGGTCGTCCGACGTCGACGCGCTTGGCCTCAAGTCCTACCGCGGTGACATGGTCAACGGGTTCGCCCCCGACGCCTCGGTGCGCGATCACGACGCCTCGCGACTGGTGCGCGCCTACGCCAACGCCAGCGCCGCGATGAACCTGGTGCGGGCCATGACGTCGTCGGGGCTGGCCTCGCTGGAATCGGTGCACGACTGGAACCGCGAGTTCGTCCGCACCTCGCCTGCGGGTGCGCGGTACGAGGCGCTGGCCGCCGAGATCGACCGCGCGCTGCGGTTCATGAGCGCGTGCGGCGTCAACGACATCAACCTGCAGACCGCCGAGATCTACGCCAGCCACGAGGCGCTGGTGCTCGACTACGAGCGCGCGATGTTGCGGCTGTCCAACGAGTTTCCCGTCGAGGCCCCCGAGCCGCGGCTCTACGACCTGTCGGCGCACTATGTGTGGATCGGTGACCGCACCCGCCAGCTCGACGGTGCGCACATCGGTTTCGTGGAGACCATCTCCAACCCGATCGGCGTCAAGATCGGGCCGACGACGCCGCCGGAGTTGGCCGTCGAATACGTCGAGCGTCTCGATCCGCACAATCAGGCGGGCCGCCTGACGCTGGTCAGCAGGATGGGCAACGGCAAGGTGCGCGACCTGTTGCCGCCGATCATCGAGAAGGTGCAGGCCACCGGCCGCCAGGTGATCTGGCAGTGCGACCCGATGCACGGCAACACCCACGAATCGTCGACCGGTTACAAGACGCGGCACTTCGACCGCATCGTCGACGAGGTCCAGGGCTTCTTCGAGGTGCATCGCTCGCTGGGCACCCACCCCGGCGGCATCCACGTCGAGATCACCGGTGAGAACGTCACCGAATGCCTCGGTGGCGCGCAGGACATCTCGGACTCCGACCTGGCCGGGCGTTACGAGACGGCGTGCGACCCGCGGCTCAACACGCAGCAGTCCCTGGAGCTGGCGTTCCTGGTCGCCGAGATGTTGCGGGGCTAGAACAGCCCCTGCAGGTTGCTGCCGAGCGTCCACGCTCCGGCGGCGATCAGTGCGGTGAGCGTCAGGATGCCGACCGACCAGAACAGCGTGACCCGTCGGCCGCGTTGCCTGGCCCACTCCAGCTCGTCGATGTCGATGCCCGCGAATTTCCCTGGGGTGTAACGGCTTTCAGGGCGCTCCCAATCGTCGGGACCACGCGTCATCTCCCGGGTGTGTTGACGCGGCGCCGGTGGGGGAGCCACGTCCCTGGTGGGCAGAATCGGCGTCGGAGGTGCCGGGGCCGCGGTGGCCTCGGTGGTGTGGTCGTCGCGGTCGTCCAGCCGGCTCTGGAACTGGGCCGACGCAACGTGCTGAGCGGAGTTGGCCGGCGCAGGCACCCGAAACGACGGCAGGCCGAGTTCGGTGACGATCGCGTCGAGGTCGGCGCCCATCGCCGTCGCGTCGGTATAGCGGTCCCCTGGCGTGCGCCTCGTCGCCCGGCGCACCAACTCGTCGAACTGCGGCGGCACCCCCGCGATCGCCACACTGGGCGGCGGCACGTCGTTGTCCATCCGCTGATACGCCACTGCGAGCACGCTGTCACCGGTGAACGGGGTGCTCCCGGTAAGCAATTCGTAGGCGAGGATGCCGACGCCGTAGACGTCGCTCTCCGGCGTCGCGTCGCCGGTTCCGACCTGTTCGGGAGACAAATAGGCGGCGGTGCCGAGGATCACACTGGTCGAGGTGATCTTCGCCTCGGCGACGGCGCGGACCAAACCGAAGTCCGCGATCTTCACCTCGCCGTCGTCGGAGATCAGCACGTTCTCGGGCTTGATGTCGCGGTGCACCAGCCCCGCCCGGTGCGCCGCCGCCAGACCCCCGAGGATCGGGGTCAGCACCGCAGCGACGGCGTGCGGCGGCATCGGGCCGCGTTCGCGCAGCAGCTCACGCAGCGTGCCACCCTCGATCAACTCCATGACCAGGTATGGAAGCCCGGCACCATGATCTCCGAGACCCTGGTCGTACACCGCGACCAGCCCGGGATCCTTCAGCCGGGCGACGGCGCGGGCCTCCCGCTGGAACCGCACCAGGAACTGAGAATCTCCCGCATAGCGTGAATCCATCACCTTCAGCGCCACCGGACGGTCCAGCCGGAGATCCAGTCCGCGGTACACCGCGGACATCCCACCGGTGGCGATCAGGGCGTCGACGCGGTACCGCGCATCCAACACGAGGCCGACGAGCGGGTCCGATCGTTGGCTGGTATCCACGCACGCATCTTAGACTCGGACCGGTGAGCAACATTCCGGCTGCCGACGACGTTCTGGACCCCGACGAAGCCGTCTACGACCTGCCCGCCGTGGCGTCCATCCTCGGCATCCCGGTGACCAAGGTGCACCAGCACCTGCGCCAGAAGCACCTCATCGGCGTGCGCCGCAACGGCGTCCTGGTGGTGCCCAAGATCTTCTTCGACGACAAGGGTCACGTCGTGAAGAGTCTGTCGGGCCTCCTGGTCGTGCTGCACGACGGCGGCTACAGCGAAAACGACATCGTCCGGTGGCTCTTCACCCCGGACCCGTCGCTGACCCTCAGCCGTGACGGCACCGGAGAGGTCGTGGAGAACGCCCGGCCAGTCGACGCGCTGCATTCGCATCAGGCCCGCGAGGTGGTGCGCCGCGCCCAGGCGATGGCGTACTAGGAGCCGGTGTCCTGAGGGCCGTTCGACTGGGCGGCGGGGGCCTTCTCGGCCTCCGCGCTCTCGGGAGACTTCGCCAGCGAGTACCACGCCACCGCCGCACACGCGGTGGCGAGCGCGACGTGCAACCACGAGTACATGCCATGCGAGCCGTCGGGCTTGAAGATCACCATGATCCACGTCGAGAACCCTGCGATGGCCGCGATCGACTGCCTGCTCTGGGCCAGCGCCGACAGCACGGCCAGCGGCCACGTGTAGTACCAGGGAAGCGCCGCGGGGACGAACAACACCACGACGAGCATCGCCAGCGCGATTCCCGTCAAGGCTTCACGGTCGTCGTGGCGGAAACGCCACCACAGCAACGGAAGTGAGATGGCGATGATCGCGACCCCGGCGATGCGCGTCACCTCGAGGACGGCATAGAAGTTCACCGGCAGGAACAGTCCGCCGATCGCGTTGACCAGATTGGCCACCGCGGTCGGCACCGTGAGCCAGTTGATGATCTTCACCGAGCCCGCGAGCGCGGTCAGCCAACCCAGCCCGACCCCCGCCAGCCACGACACCACGGCGAACACCACGACGAAGATGAGCGCCGACGCGCCGGTGGCCAAGCCGAAGGCGCGCGCAGGCCCGAGCCCGCGTTTCTCCCTGAGCCGGTGCATCCACATCCACACCATGAACGGCAGGGCGATTCCCGCCGTCGCCTTCACCGCGACCGCGATCGCGATCAGGCTGACGCCCCACACCGGTCTGTTTTGCAAGGTCAGCGCGATGGCCGCCATCATGAGGCCGACCATCAGCATCTCGTTGTGGACGCCGCCCATCAGATGGATGATCACCAACGGGTTGAGCACGCAGATCCACAGGGCGGCAGGCCCGTTGGCCCCGACGTGGCGCGCGATCCGCGGCGCGGCCCAGATCAGCATCACCAGCCCGGGCAGCATGCAGAGCCGCAGCAGCATGGTGCCCTCGATGACGTGGTCGCCGACGACCATCGTGACGAACTTGGCCACCAGGATGAACACCGGACCGTACGGGGCGGTCGTCGTCGTCCAGATCGGACTCACGTCGTCGAGCAACGAGTTGGGATTTTCGATCGGGCCGACGACGTAGGGATCGAACCCGTCGCGCAGCAAGGCCCCCTGCGCCAGATACGAATACGTGTCGCGGCTGAACACAGGCGCGCTCAACAGCAGTGGCGTCAACCAGAACCCGGTCGTCGCCAGCATCGTGTACGTGGTCGCGGTGCGGTCGACGACCCGTCTGCCCAACAGCAGCCAGGCGATCAGCATCGCCGCGACGCCACCCCACAACAGCAGCGACGAGAACACCAGACCGTGTCCGAATCGCAACCAGGACAGGGAAATCGACTCGAGCACCGGATCGTGCAACCGAGTGCTGCCGGCGCCGAGGCCCCCGAGGGTGATCAGCACCGCGCCGAGGCAGCCGAGACGGGCCGGTCGGCCCTCCCGGGACGCGGCGAAGGCGGTCAGGCGCGAGACGTGGCTCCCGAAACGGGATTTCGGTTGGTGCGCGGCGGTCGGAGTCGTCATGCGCCTCAGGCGGACCGGTTCGACGCCAATCTGGCGAGCTCGGCCAGACCGACCTTCGCGGCGGCGTCGATGTCCGCCGCGTCGAGGAGGGCTAGGGCCTGCCCGGTGAGCAGCTCGATGCGCGCCTCGACCGCGGCGAGCGCACCAACGGACTCGATGACGTGGCAAAGCTCCCGGACGTCGGCCTCCGACAGCTCGGTGCCGATCGAGGTGCGCAACATCTTGGCTGCCAACGGATCCGAGCCGTCGGCACGTTCGACGGCCTCGGCGAGCAGCACGGTGCGCTTGCCCGACCGAAGGTCGTCACCGGACGGCTTGCCGGTGACCGCGGGGTCGCCGAACACGCCGAGGACGTCGTCGCGCAGCTGGAACGCCACCCCGAGATTGGTCCCCACCTGATGGAAGGTGGCCTGCACCTCTGGCCGGTCGGCCGCCGCGGCCGCGCCGAGCTGCAACGGTCGCGTCACCGTGTACGAGGCGGTCTTGTAGGTGTTGACGTTCATCGCGGATTCGACGGTCTCGGCACCGCTCGCCTCGGCGACGATGTCGAGGAATTGCCCGCCGAGCACCTCGGTCCGGATGTCGGCCCACACCTGCTGGACGCGGCGGTGGGCGTCGACCGGCAGGTCGGCGGAGGTGACGATGTCGTCGGCCCAGACCAGCGACAGATCGCCGAGCAGGATGGCGGTCGACAACCCGAACTGTTCGGAGGAGCCGTGCCAGTTGCGCTCGCGATGAAGGTCGGTGAAGTGTCGGTGGACGGTGGGAAGCCCGCGCCGGGTCGCCGAGGCGTCGATCACGTCGTCGTGCACCAGTGCACAGGCGTGCAGCAACTCGAGTGCGGAGAAGAGCAGCAGCGCGTCGGAGTCCGCGTCCAGGGTGGCGGGGTGATCAGCCGGTGCGACCGCGCGCCAGCCCCAGTAGGCGAACGCGGGACGTAGCCGCTTGCCGCCGCGGAGGACGAACTCCTCGAGGGCGGCCGTCATCTCCGCGTAGTCGGCACCGATGTAGGCGGCGCCGGCGCGGCGGGTGGTCAGGTATTTGCGCAGTCGCTCGGTGACGGCGCCTGCCAATTCCGTGGCCGACGGTGTCGCGGCAGCATTGACGCTCAGCGCCCGCCCCTTTCACTACGAAGAACCCTCAGACTAGTGGGATTCATCAGCGCGAGTCGTGCGGGTTGGCCATCACTGGGCTGCGGTCACGGCTCTTCCAGGCGACGCCGCCCACGACGAGGGCCACCAGGAAGGCGGCGACGCCCACCCAGATCGCCGCGCCCGCGAACGAGCGTGCGCTGGGGTCGGTGTAGCGGGCTTGGGCGTTCATCGTGCTGACGACGCCCGGCTTGAGCGTCCACTGGACCACGTCGGAGGACACCTGTTCGCCGTTGGTCGAGGTGACGTCGCCGGGGAACGCGACGTTCAACGACACGTCGGCGTCGGGGTCGTTGAGCGAGGTCAGGTCCGCCCTGCCCTCGAGGATCACCAGGTCACCGGCTCGCCGCAGCGAGATGTCGACCCCGGCGGCGTCGGCGTTCATGTTGGCGAGCTGCGGCAGTTCGGCGAACGTCAGGTCGGAGAAGACGGCCTGGGAGCCGACGTAGTCGTCGCGCTCGTACGGCGAGACCGACACCTTGTTGGCGAAGGGCAGGCTGTTGAGCAGCTGCGGACCCTTGTCGTCGCCGTCCTTGGGCTTGGCCGCGGCGATGATCTGACCCGACACCCGGTCGTCGGGGGACACGGTGATCGACGCCCGCACCCGCACGCAACCCGCGATCATGGGCGCGATCAGGACCAGCAAAAGCAAGGCGAGCAGGCGTTTGCGGCGGGTTGGCACCCCGACATGGTGCCAGACCGGTGCCGTACTCGACGTACTAGAGCGGCAGATTTCTGCCAAGGATGGCGAACGGCCGCGGATCTCCGGCGAAGTGGTAGCCCCTGATCACGTCGGTGAAGCCGAGGCGCCGGTACAACCGCCATGCGCGGTTGGCCTCCTCGTCGACCTCGGGGGTGGACAGCAACACCTGCGGCTCGGAGCGCCCCAGCAGAAGCCGTCGGACCAGGGCCTCGCCGAGCCCCCGCCCCTGCGCCCGCGGGTGCACGTGAACCTCGGTGAGCTCGAAGTAGTCGGTCGTCAGCTCGGCGATCTGCGCCCTGTCTGCGCCGCCACGCTCCAGGCCCTGGACGACTTGCTGTTGCCACCACTGGTCGGGTGCGCCGCAGTATCCGTATGCCACGCCGAGCATCGGAGCCGACGTCAGCGGCGGCCCGTCGGGGTCGGAAGGGGAGCGGTCGGGGACCTCGACGGCCGCGACGGCCGTCCAGCCCCTTCTGTGGGTGTGCTCGACCCACATCGAGGCACGCTGATCTTCGGTGCCGCGGGGATAGCGCATGGCGTCGACGTAGATGCCGAGGGCGTCCCCGAGACGCCGTTGCATGTCGCCAGGTGACAAGTCGATCAGGAACGTGGCCAACCTCTAAATGCCCTTCGCGCTGTTGCCGATTCGACGTCATTATCCGGTCAGCGACGCGGGATCCCGCCACCGGCGGGGCACGAACTATGATCGAAGCCTGACGTCGGTTCGGGGGCTACCGCGAAGTGACTCGGGGAAGTAGGTGGTACGCGCCGGATTCTGCTCGTATCATGAAGGCCAGGGTGCCCCGCAATTCGCGGGCGTACGTATTTTGAACGCACGACCGTAAATTCGCGGTCGCAGCAGGGACGCAACATGGGAGGCGCGGATGCCACTCTCCGATCATGAGCAGCGCATGCTCGACCAGATCGAGAGCGCTCTTTATGCCGAGGACCCCAAGTTCGCGTCGAGTGTGCGCGGCGGGAATCTCCGGGCACCGTCGGCGCGTCGTCGCCTGCAGGGTGCCGTCGTCTTCATCGTCGGTCTGGCGTTGCTCATCTGCGGCGTCGCGTTCCGGGCCACTCAGATCAGCGGGTTCCCCGTTCTCAGCGTCATCGGCTTCATCCTGATGTTCGGCGGGGTGGTGTACGCCATCACCGGTCCGCGTGTCGCGGGTGGCCGTGACGGCGCCGCACCGGAGCCCAATTCGAACCAGCAGAAGAGGACAAAGGGCGGCAACTCGTTCTCCAGCCGCATGGAGGAAAGGTTCCGCCGCCGCTTCGAGGAGTGACCTTCTGCGTCACCTGAGGGCAGCTCCGCATGGAGCTGCCCTTTTTCTTTGCGTTCGACACGCCGCGGCGGAGGCCCGGTGGTGGGTGGTCAGCCCTTTCCCCCCACCACGCCCCACCCCCTTCACCAGGTAGCTCTAGCTGGCCTTTTCGTGTCTTAGGCCGGTTTCGTCGGCCATTCCATGCCCGAAAATGGTCCGTTTGTGGTGTGCGGTGGGGGCTCGTGCCCATTTTTTGCCGATGAATGGAGCAAAGTGGGGGATCGTGGGGTAATGTGGCGGACAACGGAGCGGCTAGGGCTCCGCCAGTTCGGCAGCAGGCGGAGGTGACGGGATGTTTCTCGGCACCTACACGCCCAAGCTCGACGACAAGGGGCGGCTCACGCTGCCCGCCAAGTTCCGCGAAGCACTGGCAGGGGGGTTGATGGTCACCAAGAGCCAAGATCACAGCCTCGCCGTCTACCCAAGAGCGGAATTCGAGAAGCTCGCACAGCGGGCATCGCAGGCATCGCGGAGCAATCCGGACGCCCGCGCCTACCTGCGGTACCTTGCCGCGGCGACCGACGAACAGCACCCAGACGCACAAGGCCGGATCACCCTGTCGGCCGACCACCGTCAATACGCAGACCTCTCCAAGGAGTGCGTGGTGATCGGCTCGATCGAGTACCTGGAAATCTGGGACGCCCGAGCGTGGCAGGAATACCAGCAGACCCACGAAGAGAACTTCTCCGCGGCCAGCGATGACACCCTGCGCGACATCATCTAGAACGACCGTTGACACCGGCCAAGCCCTTGCAAGGTGGCCTCTGCCCGAACCGGCCCTGACGTACTTCCCCAACGCCAGGTCCGCACTCTCGGGCAGGGACCTCCCTGCAAGGGCAGGCACACATGTCCCCGCCACTTCTTGCAAGGGTGCTGCTGTTATGTCCGACCGTCACCCGCACGACCCGGTCCTCCTCGACCGCTGCGTCGAACTTCTCAAGCCCGCCCTGACCCGGCTCAGCTCCGACGGAGCGGGCGCCGTCCTCGTCGACGCGACCCTCGGAGCCGGCGGCCACGCCGAACGCTTCCTCACCGAGCTGCCCGGTCTTCGTCTCGTCGGCCTGGACCGCGACCGCACTGCCCTGGCGATCGCGGCAGAGCGGTTGGCTCCCTTCGGAAACCGCGTCGACTACGTGCAAACCCGGTACGACGGGTTCTGGGCCGACGACACCGTCGTGGACGGGGTCCTCTTCGATCTCGGCGTCTCGTCGATGCAACTCGACCGCGCCGAGCGCGGCTTCTCCTACTCGCACGACGCTCCGCTGGACATGCGCATGGATCAGGACGCGCCACTCACGGCAGCCGAGATCCTCAACACCTACGACAAGAGGGCTCTGACGAGGATCCTTCAGGAGTTCGGCGAGGAGCGCTTCGCCAGCCGCATCGCAGGCGAAATCGTCCGGCGCCGCAGCCACAAGCCGTTCGAGACCACCGCCGAACTGGTCGAGGTGCTCTACGACGTGATCCCCATTCCCGCCCGCCGCACCGGGGGACACCCCGGCAAGCGCACGTTCCAGGCGTTGCGTACCGCGGTCAACGGTGAGCTGGACTCGCTGCGGTCCGCCATCCCGTCGGCTCTCGCCGCGCTGCGCCAACACGGACGGATCGTGGTGATGGCCTACCAGTCGCTCGAGGACAAAATCGTCAAGGGCGAGTTCGCCGCTGCGACCGCCTCGCGAACCCCGGCCGGCCTGCCGATGGAACTCCCTGGCCACGAGCCCTACTTCGTCCCGCTCACGCGGGGCGCGGAAAAGGCGGGGGACGACGAGATCGCCCTCAATCCGCGCAGTGCATCCGTTCGGCTGCGAGCCCTCGAGAAGCGGACCTCGGAAAAGATCGTCAGAAGGGAAGGTTCGTGATGGCCAAGCGACGAGAAGCGATGCGTGGCTCTGACGAACGCAAGAAGAAGCGCGCACCACGCCCGTCGCGCGAGGCTGCAGCGCAGCGGCGCCCGGTCGACGCGCCGCCGCGTGGCCGCCGGACGACCCGCGAGCAGCGCCCCGAACACTCGCGGCCCCACACCGGCCCGATGCCACGGCCCGCGGACGGACCGGTACGGCCCAAGAACGCGGCCCAGGCCAAGGCGCGGGCCAAGGCCCGAAAGGCCAAGGCGCCCAAGGTAGTCCGCCCACCACTCCGGGAACGACTGCTGGTCAGGCTGTCATCGGTCGACCTCGACCCCCGCAGGTTCGTCACCAGGGTGCCGTTCGTGGTGCTGGTGATCGGAGCACTCGGTGTCGGCCTCGGCGTCACGCTGTGGCTGTCGACCGACGCCGCCGAGCGGTCCTACGAGCTGGGCCGTGCGCGCCAGGTCAACCAGGCGCTGATGCAGCAGAAGGACGGCCTCGAGCGCGACGTCCTGGAAGCCCAAGCCGCGCCCGCGCTGGCCGAGGCGGCGCGCAACCTCGGCATGATTCCCTCCCGCGACACCGCACACCTGGTGCAGGACGCGTCCGGCAACTGGATGGTCGTCGGCACGCCCAAGCCGGCCGAGGGCGTGCAACCGCCGCCGCTGAACAGCCCGCTGCCCGATCCGACGCCGCCCGCACCGCCCGCGGCGCCCGCCCGGCCTGCGCCGCGCGTCGTCGACCCGCGTGAGGTGGCCGTGCACCTGCCGCCCGCCGGGACGGCCGTGCCCAACCAAGCGCTGCCCAACCAAGCGCTGCCCAACCCCGAGGTGCCCGTGACCGGTGCGGCTCCGGGAGCTCCGGTCGTCCCCGTCGTACCGGGACAGGCTCCGCTCGCGGCCGTCCCGACTCCGCCGCTGACACCGGGCGCGGTACCCCTGCCGCCCGACGCCGCCACGCTGCACCTCGACTCGCCGCAGGGGCCCGCGCTGCCCGGACCGGCGCCCACCCTGCCGGGACCGGCGCAGGTTGATCCCGCCGCGCCTGCCGCTCCAGTGCTCGTCCCAGGAGCCCCCACATGAGCAGGCCCGGTTCGCCACATCCCGCCAACGAGCGCCGCACCCGCAAGCCCGTCGCCGACGACGGATTGCGCAGCGCCTCCTTTGCGTTCCGTCATCGGATCGGCAACGGCGTCATGGTCGTCGTCCTGCTCCTGGCCGCAGGCCAGCTCTTCATGCTTCAGGTGCCACGCGCCGAGGGCCTCCGCGCCGAGGCGGCCAGTCAGCTCAAGGTCACCGACGTCGAAGAGGCCGTTCGCGGGAGCATCGTCGACCGCAACGACGACAAGCTGGCCTTCACGACCGAAGCCCGCGCACTGACGTTCCAGCCCACCAAGATTCAGAAGCAACTGGTCGAGGCCCAGGGCAAGAAGCCCGACGCACCCGATCCGGTCAAGCGCCTCCGCGAGATCGCCAAGGGCGTGTCGGGTCTGCTCAACAACAAGCCCGACGCCGACACGCTCTACAAGAAGCTGTCCGGCAAGGACAGCTTCGTCTACCTGGCCCGCGCCGTCGACCCGGCAATTGCCGACGCCATCATCAGCAAGTACCCGGAGGTGGGCGCCGAACGTCAGGACATCCGCCAGTACCCGGGCGGATCGTTGGCGGCGAACATCGTCGGCGGCATCGACTGGGACGGTCACGGACTGCTCGGCCTCGAAGACTCACTGGACTCCAAGCTGGCTGGCACCGACGGATCGGTCACCTACGACCGCGGCTCCGACGGCGTGGTGATCCCCGGCAGCTACCGCAACCGTCACGACGCCGTCAACGGCTCGACGGTGCAGCTCACCCTCGACGACGACATTCAGTTCTATACCCAACAGCAAGTGCAACAGGCGAAGAACCTGTCCGGCGCCAAGTCGGTGTCGGCCGTCGTGCTGGACGCCAAGACCGGCGAGGTCCTCGCGATGGCGAACAACGACACCTTCGACCCCAGCCAGGACATCGGCCGTCAGGAAGACCGTCAACTCGGCAACCCTTCGGTGTCCTCGCCGTTCGAGCCGGGCTCGGTCAACAAGATCATCACCGCGTCGACGGCGATCGAGAACGACCTCACCAACCCCGACGAGGTGCTCCAGGTGCCGGGGTCGATCAACATGGGCGGCGTCACCGTGCGCGACGCGTGGGCCCACGGCGTGATGCCGTACACCACCACCGGCATCTTCGGGAAGTCCTCCAACGTGGGAACCCTGATGTTGGCCCAGCGGATCGGCCCCGAACGCTACGCCGAGATGCTCGACAAGTTCGGCCTCGGCCAGCGGACCGGCGTCGGCCTGCCGGGCGAGACCGCGGGCCTGGTTCCGCCCATCGACCAGTGGTCGGGCAGCTCGTTCGCCAACCTGCCCATCGGACAGGGTCTTTCGATGTCACTGCTGCAGATGACGGGGATGTACCAGACCATCGCCAACGACGGCGTCCGCATTCCGCCGCGCATCATCAAGGCCACCATCGCCGCTGACGGCACCCGCACCGAGGAGCCGCGGCCGGAAGGCATCCGCGTGGTGAACCCGGGAACGGCTCAGGCCGTGCGAAACCTGTTGCGCGCCACCATCCAGAAGGATCCCACCGGTGTTCAGCAGGGCACGGGGTCCGGCGCCGCGGTGGAGGGCTACCAGATCGCGGGCAAGACGGGCACGGCGCAGCAGATCAACCCGGCGTGCGGCTGCTACTACGACGACGTCTACTGGATCACCTTCGCGGCGATGGTGCCCGCCGACGACCCGCGCTACGTCGTCGGCGTGATGATGGACAACCCGCACCGCACCGCAGACGGCTCGCCGGGCACGACGGCGGCGCCGCTGATCCACAACCTGTCGGCGTGGCTGCTGCAGCGGGAGAACGTGCCGCTGTCGCCCGATCCCGGTCCGCCACTGGTCCTGCAGGGCTGAGCCCAGGAATTTGGCCGCTAAGGTGTCATGGCCATGAACTTGCGTCCCTCGAGTCCCGTCGGTGACGACCTCGCCGCATTGGCCCAGCGTGTGCACGCAGAGCTTCGGGGCGCCGCCGCCGAATCGCCGCGGGTCACCGGGGTCACGCTGCGCAGCCAGGACGTCCAGCCCGGCGACCTGTTCGCCGCGTTGCCCGGCGCCAGGTCCCACGGTGCGAAGTTCGCCGAGGACGCCGTCCGGCAGGGCGCCGTCGCGGTGCTGACCGACGAGGCCGGTGTCGAGGTAATGGCAGGAACCACGGCCGTGCCGCTGCTGGTCCATTCCGCGCCGAGGTCGGTGCTCGGGGACCTGGCGGCAGCCGTCTACGGCAGGCCGTCGGAACACATGCGCGTCATCGGGGTGACCGGCACCTCCGGCAAGACCACCACCACCTATCTGGTGGAGGCCGGGCTGCGCGCCGCGGGACGGGTGACCGGCCTGGTCGGCTCGGTCGGCATCCGCATCGACGGACGCGACGAACCGAGCGCGCTGACCACCCCGGAGGCCCCCGACCTGCAGGCGCTGTTCGCGGTGATGCTGGAACGCGGCATCGACACGGCGGTGATGGAGGTGTCCAGCCACGCCCTGACGCTGGGTCGCGTCGACGCCGTCCACTTCACGGTCGGCGGTTTCACCAACCTCTCGCGTGACCACCTGGACTTCCATCCGACGATGGAGGACTACCTCGACGCCAAGGCGCGCCTGTTCGAGCCCCAGTCCTCAACGCACGCAGACGTTTCGGTGGTCTGCGTCGACGACGACGGTGGCCGCGCCATCGCCGCCCGCGCCGAGCGACCCGTCACGGTCAGCGTCGGGGGTCACGAGGCGGACTGGCGGGCCGAGGACGTGCGCACCCTCGACGGCGGAGGTCAGGAGTTCGTCGCCGTCGATCCGGCGGGCGCGCAGCACCGGCTGCGAATCGGCTTGCCCGGGCACTTCAACGTCGCCAACACCCTGCTGGCCGCCGCACTGCTCGACGCGGTGGGGGTGTCGCCGGAGCAGGCGGCGCCAGGACTGCGGACGGCGACCGTGCCCGGTCGGCTACAGCCGATCGACTGCGGTCAGAACTTCCTCGCCCTCGTCGACTACGCGCACAAGCCCGGCGCGCTGCGCGCGGTGCTCGAGACGCTGCGCGGACAGACCCGCGGCCGCATCGCGGTGGTGGTCGGCGCCGGTGGCAACCGCGACCCCGGCAAGCGGGCGCCGATGGGTCGGGTGGCCGCCGAGCTGGCCGACCTCGTCGTCGTGACCGACGACAACCCCCGTGACGAGGAACCCGCCGAGATCAGGGCGGTCGTCGTCGCGGGAGCGGCAGGCGGTCCGGCCGCGGTCGAGGAGATCGGTGACCGGTCGGCCGCCATCGACTTCGCCGTCGGGTGGGCAAGGGAAGGTGACGTCGTGCTGGTGGCGGGCAAGGGACACGAGGCGGGGCAGACCAGTCATGGGCTGACCCGGCCGTTCGACGACCGCGACGAGCTGGCGCGCGCGCTGCAGGCCCTCGGGGTGCAACCGTGATCGAGATGACGCTGGCCCAGATCGCCCGCATCGTCGGCGGTGAGTTGGCAGACGTCTCGGCCGCCGAGGCCGAGGCGACCGTCGTCACCGGAAGCGTCGAGTTCGATTCGCGCGCCGTCACCCCCGGCGGGCTGTTCCTGGCGCTGCCGGGGGCGCGGTCCGACGGACACGACTTCGCCGCGGGTGCCGTGGCGGCGGGTGCGGTCGGCGTGCTGGCCGCCCGTCCGGTCGGAGTGCCCGCGGTCGTCGTGCGGCCGCCCTCGGAGCCGGTCGACTCCGGGGCCAGCGTGCTCGAATACGACTCGGACGGATCGGGCGCCGCGGTGCTCGAGGCGTTGGCCAAGCTGGCCGCCGCCGTCGCCGCAGAGCTCGTCGCCGGCGGGCTCGTCGTCGTGGGTGTCACCGGGTCGTCGGGCAAGACGTCCACCAAGGATCTGCTGGCCGCCGTGCTCGCACCCCTCGGCACGGTCGTCGCGCCGCCAGGGTCGTTCAACAACGAGCTCGGGCATCCGTGGACGGTGCTGCGAGCCACGACCGACACCGACTACCTGATCCTGGAGATGTCGGCCCGCCACGAGGGCAACATTGCCGCGCTGGCGCGGATCGCCCCGCCGTCGATCGCCGTGGTGCTCAACGTCGGCACCGCCCACCTCGGTGAGTTCGGCTCGCGGGAAGCCATCGCCGCGACGAAGGCCGAACTGCCGCAAGCGGTTCCGGCGTCGGGTGTGGTGATCCTGAACGCCGACGACCCGAACGTGGCGGCGATGGCGGACAAGACGGCGGCACGGGTGGTCTTCGTGGGGCGGTCCGCCGGCGCTGACGTCTGGGCCGACGACGTCGTGCTCGACGAACTCGCCAGGGCGCGCTTCAACCTGCATGCCGCCGGCGGGCAGACCGAGGTGACGCTCGCCGTGCACGGTGACCACCAGGTGTCCAACGCGCTGTCCGCGGCCGCCGTCGCCCTGGAGTGCGGCGCGACCCTCGAGCAGGTGCGGGACGCGCTCGGCGGGGCCGGGCCGGTGTCTCGGCACCGGATGCAGGTCGGCACCCGCGCCGACGGCGTGACGATCGTCAACGACGCCTACAACGCCAACCCCGATTCGATGCGCGCCGGCCTCAAGGCCTTGGCCTGGATGGCTCGCGGCGGGCCGGACGGCGGGGGTGGGCGACGCCGGAGTTGGGCGGTTCTCGGCGAGATGGGCGAACTCGGTGAGGACGCGATCGCCGAGCATGACAGCATCGGTCGACTGGCAGTGCGCTTAGATGTGTCTCGACTGGTCGTCGTCGGAACCGGGAGATCAATGAGCGCCATGCACCACGGGGCGGTGATGGAGGGGTCATGGGGCAGTGAGTCCGTCATGGTCGCCGACACCGATGAGGCCTTGGCGCTGCTCCGCGACGAGTTACGCGGGGGAGACGTGGTGTTGGTGAAGGCCTCGAAGTCGGCGGGTCTTGCCGCGCTGGCCGACGCGCTGGTTGCCGAGCAGGCCACCGGATGAGGCAGATTCTCATTGCGGTCGGCATCGCGTTGACGGTGTCGATCTTGCTGACGCCTGTCCTGATCAAGGTGTTCACTCGGCGCGGGTTCGGCCACGAGATCCGCGAGGACGGCCCGCAGAGTCATCAGAAGAAGCGCGGCACGCCGTCGATGGGTGGCGTCGCGATCCTGGCGGGCATCTGGGCCGGCTACCTCGGGACGCACCTGGTTGGCCTGGCGTTCGACGGCGAGGGTCCGTCCGCCTCTGGCCTGCTGGTGTTGGGGTTGGCCACGGCGCTGGGTGCCGTCGGCTTCGTCGACGACCTCATCAAGATTCGGCGTTCGCGCAATCTCGGGCTCAACAAGACGGCCAAGACGGTCGGCCAGCTGGCCGCCGCGGTCCTCTTTGGCGTCCTGGTCCTGCAGTTCCGCAACGACGACGGTCTGACACCCGGCAGCCCGGAGCTGTCCTATGTCCGCGAGATCGCGACCGTGACGCTGGCGCCCGCGGTGTTCGTGTTGTTCTGCGTCATCCTGGTCAGCGCCTGGTCCAACGCGGTGAACTTCACCGACGGCCTCGACGGCCTCGCGGCCGGTGCGATGGCGATGGTGACGGCGGCCTACGTCCTGATCACGTTCTGGCAGTTCCGCAACGCGTGTGCGTTCAGCCCCGGCCTCGGGTGCTACAACGTCCGCGACCCACTGGATTTGGCGCTGGTCGCCGCGGCGACGGCGGGTGCCTGCATCGGCTTCCTCTGGTGGAACGCCGCCCCCGCGAAGATCTTCATGGGTGACACCGGGTCGCTTGCCCTCGGCGGGATCATCGCGGGCCTGTCGGTGACCAGTCGCACCGAGATGTTGGCGATCGTCCTCGGCGCGTTATTCGTGGCGGAGGTCACGTCGGTGGTGGTGCAGATCCTGGCGTTCCGCACGACGGGTCGACGGGTGTTCCGGATGGCGCCGTTCCATCACCACTTCGAGCTGGTGGGGTGGGCGGAGACGACGGTCATCATCCGGTTTTGGCTGCTCACGGCCATTGCGTGCGGCTTGGGGGTGGCCCTCTTCTACGGCGAGTGGCTTGCCACCGTGGGTGCGTAGCCGGCGCTTCACCGGGCGGTCATTCCGCGACACGCGTCGGATGTCCACCGACCTCGGGCTGTGACGGGGGAGGATTCTGGGGTGCTAGTGACAAATGAGCCAGTTGTGAACAATGTGACTCATGTGACGAGTGCGGCCCGGTAGGCACCGTGACCGACATCTTCGCTAGATTGCGCCGCAGCAAACCCCACTCCGGCAACGGCGTCACCGTCACCAGCACGGTCGACACCGCCCCGCGCACCCGATTCGGGGCCTGGCTGAGCCGACCCTTGACGTCGTTCCACCTCGTCATCGCCGTCGCGGCACTGCTCGTCACGCTCGGGCTGATCATGGTGCTGTCCGCGTCGGGGGTGCACTCCTACGACGAGGACGGCTCCCCGTGGGCGATCTTCGCCAAACAGGTTCTCTGGACCTTCGTCGGCCTCGTCGCCTTCTACATCGCCCTGCGCACGCCGGTCGCGTTCATGCGCAAGGTGGCGTTCCCGGGCTTCATCTTCACGATCATCCTGCTGATCCTGGTGTTGATCCCGGGCATTGGTAAGGAATCCAACGGCTCCCGCGGCTGGTTCGTCGTCGCGGGCTTCTCGATGCAGCCGTCGGAGCTGGCCAAGATCGCCTTCGCCATCTGGGGCGCGCACCTGCTCGCCGCGCGCCGGCTGGAACTCGCGTCGGTGCGCGAGATGCTCTTCCCCCTGATTCCTGGCGCCTTCATCGCATTGCTGCTCATCGTGCTGCAACCCGACCTCGGCCAGACCGTCTCGCTTGGCATCATCCTGTTGGGCCTGCTGTGGTTCGCCGGCCTGCCGCTGCGGATCTTTCTGAGCTCGATGGCGGCCGTCGTGGTGGCCGCCGGCATTCTGGCCATGTCGGCGGGCTACCGATCCGACCGGGTGCAGTCGTGGCTGAACCCCGGTGACGACATGCAGGGCTCCGGTTACCAGTCGCGCCAAGCCCGCTACGCGCTGGCCAACGGCGGCATCTTCGGCGACGGGCTTGGGCAGGGCACCGCCAAGTGGAACTACCTGCCCAACGCCCACAACGACTTCATCTTCGCCATCATCGGAGAGGAGCTCGGGTTCGTCGGTGCGGCGGGGCTACTCGGCCTGTTCGGTCTGTTCGCCTACACCGGAATGCGCATCGCGCGGCGCTCCGCGGACCCGTTCCTGCGACTGCTGACCGCCACGACCACCCTCTGGGTGCTCGGCCAGGTCTTCATCAACGTCGGCTACGTCGTCGGCCTGCTGCCGGTGACGGGCCTGCAGCTGCCGTTGATCTCCGCTGGCGGAACGTCAACGGCCACGACGCTGTTCATGTTGGGCATCATGACCAACGCGGCGCGACACGAACCGGATGCGGTCGCCGCGCTGCGGGCGGGCCGCGAGGACCGGTTCAACCGGCTGCTGCGACTGCCGTTGCCCGAGCCCTACGTGCCGTCCCGGCTCGAGACGGCACGGGACCGGCTGCGGACGCGGCCGGACAAGTCGCCGCGATCCCCGAAACCGCCCAAGCCGCCCAAGTCCAAGGCCAAGTCCGCCAAACCTGCCGCGGCCAAGGCCGGCCCGAAGAAGCCCACGTCGAAGGCGGGTTCCAAGGGCAAGCCAAAGCCCGTCCGCAAACCTGCCGAGGATCGCAGGCGCGGCGCGGCGGAACCGGCCGGCAGGACGGCGAGGGGCGCAGGGCATCATGGAGACCGTCAGCGTCAATCGAGTCGTCGGGCTCGCCCTCTGGAAGGTCAGCGTTACGGGTGAGCAACCCTGGTTTCCCTCGCGGTGCGGTCTCCGGCGGGCAGGATCGTAGCGACGGGGGAGTCGTGTCCGTGGTCCTCGCCGGCGGAGGCACCGCAGGACACATCGAGCCCGCCATGGCCGTCGCCGACGCCCTCGCCGCGCTCGACCCGACCGTGCGGATCACCGCGCTCGGTACGGCGCGCGGCCTTGAGACGCGGCTGGTGCCCGAGCGCGGTTACGACCTCAAGCTCATCACGCCCGTCCCGTTTCCCCGCAAACCGTCCGGCGACCTGGTCCGGCTCCCGCTGCGGGTCCGTTCCGCGGTTCGCCAGACGCGAGCAATCCTCGACGAGGTGCGTGCCGACGTCGTGATCGGCTTCGGGGGGTACGTCGCACTGCCCGCCTACCTGGCCGCGCGCGGTGGCGCATCGAGGCGGAGCGTGGTGCCCGTCGTCATCCACGAGGCCAACGCGCGCGCGGGCTGGGCCAACCGAGTCGGCGCACGGTCGGCGCGGCGCGTCCTTGCTGCGGTGCCCAATCCAGGTCTCGGTCGACGCGTCGAGGTGGTCGGCGTCCCCGTGCGTGAGTCCATCACCTCCCTGGATCGGATGGCGCTGCGCGCAGAGGCGCGGGCACACTTCGGGTTCTCCGACGACGACCGGGTGCTGTTGGTCTTCGGCGGCTCACAGGGCGCGCAGTCCCTCAACCGGGCCGTCTCCGGCGCCGCCGACGACCTCGCCGCGGCGGGCATCGCGGTGCTGCACGCGCACGGCCCGAAGAACGTTCTGCAGCTGCGCGTACCGGCGGTCGGTGACCGTCCGTACGTCGCGGTGCCCTATCTCAGCAGGATGGACCTCGCGTATGCGGCCGCCGACCTGGTCATCTGCCGGTCGGGCGCGATGACGGTCGCCGAGGTGACCGCGGTGGGCCTGCCTGCCGTGTACGTCCCGCTGCCCATCGGAAACGGCGAGCAGCGGCTCAACGCGTTGCCCGTGGTCGGCGCGGGCGGCGGCCTGCTGATCGCGGACGCGGATCTGACACCCGAGTTCATCACCGAGACGGTCCGCGTGCTGCTGGCGGATCCGCCGCGGTTGACGGAGATGACGGCGGCGGCGACCCTGGCCGGTCACCCCGACGCCGCGCGCCGGGTCGCCGAGGTGGCGCTCGAGGTGGCCGTCGAAAACCGGGGGGCGCGATGAGCCCGCGGGAGTTGCCGCCTGCGCTGCAGCGGGTGCACATGGTCGGCATCGGGGGAGCCGGAATGTCCGGCATTGCGCGCATCCTGCTCGACCGCGGCGGTCTGGTGTCCGGCTCGGACGCCAAGGAGTCGCGCGGGGTGGCTGCGCTACGAGCCCGTGGCGCCCAGGTCAGGATCGGACACGACGCGTCGTCGCTCGACATGCTGCCCGGCGGACCAACCGTCGTGGTCAGCACCCACGCGGCGATTCCGAAGGACAATCCCGAACTCGTCGAGGCGCGGCGCCGCGGCATCCCCGTCATCCTGCGACCCGCGGTGCTCGCCAGTTTGATGGACGGCTACACCACGGTGATGGTGACGGGCACCCACGGCAAGACCACCACCACGTCGATGGTCATCGTGGCGTTGCAACGAAGCGGATTCGATCCCTCCTTCGCCGTCGGCGGCGATCTCGGCGAGGCGGGAACCAACGCGCACCACGGCAGCGGTGAGTGCTTCGTCGCCGAGGCGGACGAAAGCGACGGCTCACTGCTCGAATACACCCCCGACGTCGCGGTGGTGACCAACATCGAGGCCGATCACCTCGACTTCTTCGGCAGCGTCGAGGCCTACGGCGCGGTGTTCGACGAGTTCGTCGCGCGCCTGCGCCCCGGTGGCGCGCTTGTCGTCTGCGTCGACGACGAAGGTTCGGCGGCCCTGGCGGAACGCGCGGCGGCGAACGGAGTTCGCGTCCTGCGCTACGGCAGCGGCGACGGCTCGGCGGGGGGCTCGACCGGCGACCTCGCGGGCACTCTGGTGACGTGGGACCAGCAAGGCACCGGCAGCGTGTCGACCGTTCAGCTGGCTGGTGAATCGCACCCGCGGGGGATGCGGTTGGCGGTTCCCGGCAGGCACATGGCGCTCAACGCGCTCGCGGCGCTGCTCGCGGCCGTTGAGGCGGGTGCCGACGCGGTGACGGTGCTCGACGGTCTTGCCGCCTTCGAAGGCGTGCGGCGCCGATTCGAATCGGTCGGCACGTCGGCGGGCGTGCGGGTCTTCGACGACTACGCCCATCACCCCACCGAGGTGCGCGCGACGCTGGAGGCGCTGCGCGCCGTCGCGGGACACGGCCGCTCGATCGTGGTGTTCCAGCCGCACCTCTACACGCGCACCGAGACCTTCGCCCGCGAGTTCGGGCAGGCACTGAGCCTGGCCGACGAGGTGTTCGTGCTCGACGTCTACGCCGCCCGCGAGCAACCCATCGCCGGTGTCAGCGGGGCCAGCGTCGCCGAGCACGTCAGCGTCCCGGTGCGATACGTCCCCGACTTCTCCGCAGTCGCGGCTCTGGTGGCGGGCTCGGCCCAACCGGGTGACGCGGTGGTGACGATGGGTGCGGGCGACGTCACCCTGCTCGGTGGGGAGATCCTGGCCGCGCTGCAGTCGCGGGCCGGACGTGACGCGCCGGGGGCGCGGTCGTCGTGACCGGGCCGACCGACGAGCCGGACGTCGCCGACGAATTCGCGGGTGACGTAGCCGGTGAAGAGGCTCCCGGTGACGTTCCCGGTGACGTTCCCGGTGACGTCGTCGCACGCACCGGCGACGGTCCCGAGGACGCGGACGACTTCGAGGGCCCCCGACGGCGGGCCAGGCGGGAACGCGAGGAGCGGCGCGCGGCGCAGGAACGGGCGACGGCCATCGAGCTCGCAAGGCGTGAGGCGAAACGGCGTGTCACGGGTCGCGCCGTCGACGAGCCGACTCCGCCGACCCGTGGTCTGATCAGGGGTCTCAAGGCGTTGATGTGGTCGGCGCTGATCAGCGTGCTGGTCGTGGGAGCCGGTCTGCTGCTGTACTTCACGCCCATCATGTCGGCTCGCGTCATGGCGATCACGGGCCTGGTGACGCTCACTCAGGAAGAGGTCGAGCAGGCCGCCGCGGTGCCGGCGGACACGCCGTTGTTGCAGATCAACACCGACGCGGTCGCCGATCGAGTCGCGACCATTCGCCGGGTGGCGAGTGCCAGGGTTCAGCGGGAGTATCCGTCGACCCTGAGGATCACCATCGTCGAGCGGGTTCCGGTGGTGGTCAAGGACTATCCCGACGGCTCGCACCTCTTCGATCGTGACGGCGTCGACTTCGCCACGGAGCCACCACCGCCCGGGCTCCCGTACCTCGACGCCGACACGCCTGGTCCGAGTGACCTGCCGACCTTGGCGGCGCTTCAGGTGCTCACCGCCCTGCGCCCCGAGGTGGCCGGACAGGTGAGTCGGATTGCGGCGCCGTCGGTGGCGTCGATCACGTTGACCCTGTTCGACGGTCGGCTGGTGATCTGGGGGACGACGGATCGCACCGACGAGAAGGCGCTGAAGCTGGGTGCGCTGTTGACACAGCCTGGGACCACCTACGACGTGTCGAGTCCGGACTTGCCGACGGTCAAGTAGGCCGTCCCAACGAGATTCGCGCGAACGCGTCGAAAATCTCCCGGCGTGTCACGGCGCGCCTGCGGCGATACGTCGCGTGCTCGCCCTACCGTTCTGTTTGCGCGAAACTACTTGACATAACTCTAAGCCTATGGTTGAGGTTGAGGGTTGGCCCAGGAGGAAGACTACCGATGACACCCCCGCACAACTATCTCGCAGTAATAAAGGTGGTCGGCATCGGTGGCGGCGGCGTCAACGCCGTCAACCGGATGATCGAGCAAGGACTCAAGGGCGTTGAGTTCATCGCCATCAACACCGACGCGCAAGCGTTGTTGATGAGCGACGCCGACGTCAAGCTCGACGTCGGCCGGGACTCCACCCGCGGCCTCGGCGCCGGAGCCGACCCCGAAGTCGGCCGCAAGGCCGCCGACGACGCCAAGGACGACATCGAGGAGCTGCTGCGCGGCGCCGACATGGTCTTCGTCACCGCAGGTGAGGGCGGCGGCACCGGCACCGGTGGCGCTCCCGTCGTCGCGACGATCGCCCGCAAGCTCGGTGCGCTCACCGTCGGCGTGGTGACGCGACCGTTCTCCTTCGAGGGCAAGCGCCGCTCCAACCAGGCCGAGGCGGGCATCGCGGCGCTCCGGGAGAGCTGCGACACCCTCATCGTGATCCCGAACGACCGCCTGCTGCAGATGGGCGACGCTGCGGTCTCGCTGATGGACGCCTTCCGCAGTGCCGACGAGGTGCTGCTCAACGGCGTGCAGGGCATCACCGATCTGATCACCACCCCCGGCCTGATCAACGTCGACTTCGCGGACGTCAAGGGCGTCATGTCCGGTGCGGGCACGGCGCTGATGGGCATCGGCTCGGCGCGCGGTGACGGTCGGGCCCTGAAGGCCGCCGAGATGGCGATCAACTCGCCGCTGCTCGAGGCCTCGATGGAAGGCGCGCTCGGCGTGCTGCTGTCGGTGGCCGGCGGCAGCGACCTCGGTCTCTTCGAGATCAACGAGGCGGCGTCGCTGGTTCAGGACTCCGCGCACCCCGAGGCCAACATCATCTTCGGCACCGTCATCGACGACTCGCTCGGCGACGAAGTGCGCGTCACCGTGATCGCCGCGGGCTTCGACGCCGCCGGACCCAGCCGCAAGCCCGTGGTGGGCGCCGGCGTGAGTGGTCCGTCGGTCGCCCCGGGGAGCTCGGGCAAGCTGCGGCCGCCGTCGGCGTTCGATCCGGACCCGGCGAGCGTTCCCGTGCACACCAACGGCGCGACGGTCAGCATCGGCGGCGGTGGGGATGACGACGACGACGTCGACGTGCCCCCGTTCATGCGTCACTGATTCCGGAGAGCTCCCGAGGGCCGGGATACTGGGCAGCGTGACCCGACGCATCAGATGTGTGACGACGACAAGGGATGGTGGCGCCTCGGCGGCACCGTTCGACACGTTCAACCTTGGCGATCACGTCGGTGACGACCCGGCCGCGGTGGCCGCCAACCGCGCGCGCCTCGCCGAGTCGGTCGGCCTCGGCCCCGACGGAATCGTCTGGATGAACCAGGTGCACGGTGACCGCGTCGTCGTGGTGGACGGGCCGGTTGACGGTGCGATCGACGACGCCGACGGGTTGGTGACGACTCGGCCGGGCCTGGCGCTGGCCGTGGTGACCGCCGATTGCGTTCCCGTTCTCGCGTCCGACCCGAGGGCTGGCGTCGTCGCGGCCGTCCACGCGGGCCGGGCGGGTGCGAAGTTGGGCGTCGTGGCACGGGCCGTTGAGGTGATGCTGGCCAACGGCGCGCACGTCGAGGACATCTCGGTGGTGCTCGGCCCAGCGGTCAGCGGTCGCAACTATGAAGTGCCCGATGACATGGCCGTCGATGTCGAGGCGGCCCTGCCGGGCAGCCGGACCACCACCGCGCGCGGCACCGCGGGACTCGACCTGCGGTCGGGGATTGCCAGGCAGTTGACCGAACTCGGCATCGCCAAGGTCGGCGTCGACCCGCGCTGCACGGTCGACGACCCGAACCTGTTCAGCCACCGCCGGTCCGCGCCCACCGGCCGCCTCGCTTCCCTGGTGTGGATGGAATGACGTCCGCCCGCGCCGCCCAACTCGCCGAAGCCCTTGCGGCGCTGAGAAAACGGGTCGACGACGCCGCGGCCGCGGCGGGTCGCGACGCCGCCGAGATCGAGCTCCTTCCCGTCACCAAGTTCTTTCCCGCGTCCGACGTCGTCGAGTTGGTGCGCCTCGGATGCGACGCCTTCGGCGAGTCGCGCGAGCAAGAAGCGTCGGCCAAGGCCGCCGAACTGGCGGAGTACGTGGAGCAGTCCGACGGGTCGGTGCTGCGGTGGCACATGATCGGGAGCATTCAGCGCAAGAAGGCGCGCGCCGTGGCGGGGTGGGCCTATGCCGTGCACTCCGTAGACCGGGGTGTCCTCGTAGAGGCGCTGGGCCGGGCGGCTGCCGAGGGGCTCGCCGACGGAACGCGCGTCGCCCCGCTGCGGGTCTACCTCCAGGTCAGTCTCGACGGTGATCCAGGTCGGGGTGGCGTCGACGTGAGTCGACCGGACCTCGTGGACGAGCTGTGTGCGCTCACTCACGGGACCGACGGGTTGGACTTCGTCGGCCTGATGGCGATCCCGCCACTGCATGCCGACAGCGGGGAGTCCTTCGCGCGTTTGGAGTCCGAACTGGAACGGGTACAGGCCTCTTACCAGCAGCGTCTCGGTCTGTCGGCGGGTATGTCGGGCGACCTCGAGACGGCGGTGAAACACGGCTCGACGTGTGTGCGTGTCGGTACCGCGCTTATGGGAGCCCGTCCTCTAACGTCTCCCTGAGTAGTCACTCCAGTCACATCTTCATCACAGACAACACGAATTTCAGTCATCAGAAGGGCTTCCGATGAGCACACTGCATAAGGTCAAGGCCTACTTCGGTATGGCGCCGATGGACGATTACGACGACGAGTACTACGACGACGACGACCGCACGTCGCGCAGTGCGTACCCACGTCGTCCCCGCGAGGACCGCTTCGAGGACGAGGGTTACGCCCACCCCGCCGACGGCCGCGGTTACGACGACCGGATGGACCGTCCCGTCGGCCGCGAGTTCGAGCGCGAAATGGCCGGCGCCCCAGCGGGTTACCGCGGCGGATACGCCGACGAACCCTCCTTCCGGGGACGGCACGACTTCGAGCGTCCCCGTTTCAACACGCTGCGTGGCGCCACCCACGGTGCCGTGGCGATGGAGCCGCGTCGCATGGCCGAACTCTTCGAGGCGGGCAGCCCGCTGGCGAAGATCACGACCCTGCGTCCCAAGGACTACAGCGAAGCCCGCACCATCGGCGAGCGCTTCCGTGACGGCACGCCCGTGATCATGGACCTGGTGTCGATGGACAACGCCGACGCCAAGCGTCTCGTCGACTTCGCCGCCGGGCTGGCATTCGCCCTGCGCGGTTCGTTCGACAAGGTCGCCACCAAGGTCTTCCTGCTCTCCCCGGCCGACGTCGCCGTCACCGCCGACGAGCGCAAGCGCATTGCCGAGGCCGGCTTCTACGCCTATAAGTGACCACCTGCGTAGGCTGGTCCTAGACCGAGTTGCCTTCGACTCGTCTTCCAGCTCTACCCACTGTCATCACCGCCCGGAGTGAGGTCGCTCAGTTGTCGCTGTTCTTTTCGATCCTGGGCTTCGTGCTGTTCGCGTTCTGGCTATTGCTCATCGCGCGAGTGGTCGTCGAGTTCGTGCGCTCGTTCGCCAGGGACTGGCGACCGCGAGGCTTCATGGTCGTGGTCCTGGAGGTCATCATGACGGTGACCGACCCCCCGGTGAAGTTGCTTCGCCGCATCATTCCGCAGCTCACGATAGGTGCGATCCGCTTCGATCTGTCGATCATGGTGCTTCTGCTCGCCGCGTTCATCGGCATGGAGTTGGCCTGGAGCCAGTAGCGGGAGCCCGCGCGCGGGCCACCGCCGGCGGGTCCGTGGAGTTTGAAATTCGCTCTTAATCTGGACCTCAACCGCAACCGCCGGGTCTACTGTGACAGGATGGACGCCAGTTACTTCCAGCATGGCTTCCATATGACACCGGTTGACGGTCCAGACCTCAAGGGGGCAGACGATGCCGCTTACACCAGCCGACGTCCATAACGTCGCGTTCAGCAAGCCGCCGATCGGCAAGCGCGGTTACAACGAGGACGAGGTCGACGCCTTCCTCGATCTCGTCGAGAACGAGTTGACGCGCCTCATCGAGGAGAACGCCGACCTCCGTCAGCGCGTCTCCGAACTCGACCAGGACCTCTCGAGCGCACGCTCGGGTGGCGGCGTTCAGGCCACGCAGTCGATTCCGCAGTACCAGCAGCCCGAGCCGGAGCCCGAGCCCGTCGCGCCGCCGCAGCCCGCCTACGAGGCGCCACAGCCGGTCGCCGTCGCACCGGTCAGCGAGGACTCGCACATCAAGGCCGCGAAGATCCTCGGCTTGGCGCAGGACACCGCCGACCGTCTGACGGGCACCGCGAAGGCGGAGTCCGACAAGATGCTCGCCGACGCGCGGGCCCAGGCCGACGCCATGGTCAACGAGGCCCGCACCACCGCGGAGACCACGGTGTCCGAGGCCAAGGCACGCGCCGACGCCCTGCTGTCGGATGCGCAGACGCGCTCCGAGACGCAGCTTCGGCAGGCGCAGGAGAAGGCCGACGCCCTGCAGGCCGACGCCGAGCGCAAGCACTCCGAGATCATGGGCACGATCAACCAGCAGCGCACCGTCCTCGAGGGTCGGCTGGAGCAGCTGCGCACCTTCGAGCGCGAGTACCGCACGCGGCTCAAGACCTACCTGGAGTCTCAGCTCGAAGAGCTCGGCCAACGTGGTTCGGCTGCACCGGTTGACTCGACCGCGAACAACGACGGCGGCGGGTTCAACCAGTTCAACCGGGGCAACAACTGATCGGTGGCTGATTCATGCTGATCGTTGCGCTAGTCCTTGCCGTCATAGGCCTCGCCGCGCTGGTGACCGCCGTGGTCACCAGCAACGAGCTGATCGCCTGGGTGTGCATCGGCGCCAGTGTGATCGGCGTGTTGCTGCTCATCGTCGATGCGCTGCGGGAACGCTCGCGGGGTGACGAGGTCGACGGGTCCGACGAGGTCGACGACGGTGACGACGCGACCACCGTGATGCCGGCAGTGACGGAACCCGAGGCCGCCGAGGACTACCCCGACGAGCCTCTCGACGTTCCCGCCGAGCACGAGCCGAGCACCGTCGGCGTCGAGGCGCACGACGGTGTCACCTCGGATGCCGACCCGGCCGATACTCCAGAAGCCAAGCGCGACTAGCGGTTTAGTGCTTCTCGCACCTCGTCGTCACTGACCTGGTGAAAGTCGGCGAACACCTGGCCGACGGCCTCGAAGCGTCTGGGCGCCGCCGCGATCACGACGTGGTCGGCCTCACCGCGTAGCAGTTCGGGCACCGACGGCGGACCGACCGGCACGGCCACGATTACCCGCGTCGGCCCCGCAGCCCGCACCGCGCGGATGGCGGCGAGCATCGTCGCCCCGGTGGCGATGCCGTCGTCGACGAGCACCACCGACCTGCCCGCCAGCCGCGGTGGTGGTCCCGTTCCGCGGTAGACGGTCTCGCGCCGCGACAACTCTTCGGTCTCGGCGGCGATGACGTCCTGCAGTTGGGCGTCGCTGATCTGCAGGCTCTGCATCACGTGGTCGTTGACCACGACGCCGCCACCGCTGGCGATCGCGCCCATCGCCAGCTCGGGCCACCGTGGGACGCCGAGCTTTCGGACCACGAAGACGTCGAGCTCGGCGCCCAGCCGACCGGCGATCTCGGCGGCGACGGGTATGCCGCCCCTGGCCAAGCCGAGCACCACCACGTCGGACCCGGCGTGATCGGCCAGCATGTCCGCGAGGACTCTGCCCGCCGCGCGGCGGTCGGAGAACGTGCGGTCAGTCGAAGGCCCGATTCGGGGATCGTAGGCCGGTGAGCCAGCGGCCGGGTGCAATCCGTCATCGCGGCAGCTACGAATGAATGTCGTGGGCATCGAGTACGAGAGCGTCGTCGACCATCCGCTTGACGAGGTGTTCGCCTGGCACACCCGACCTGGCGCGATGCCGCGGCTGGTGCCGCCGTGGCAGCCGATGACGGTGGTCTCCGAGACCGCGTCGGTGGCCGACGGACGTGCGGTGCTCGGTCTGCCGGTCGGCTTGCGGTGGGTCGCGCAGCACGAGGGCGCCGAGTACGACCCGCCGCACCGCTTCGTCGACCAACTGTCCTCCGACGGCCTGCGGTCGTGGCCGCCGCGGATCATCGGGACCTGGCGCCACACCCACGAGTTCAGCGCCGCGGGGCCGGACGCCACCAGGGTCCACGACCGCGTCGACGCCCCCGTTCCGGCGGCCGCCCTCCGGCAGACCTTCGTGTACCGCCACCGCCAACTGGCCGACGACCTCGACGCCCACCGCGACGCAGCCAAAGCCGGTTTTCGGTCCGGCACGATCGCCGTCACCGGAGCGTCCGGTCTCGTCGGCTCGGCGCTGGTCGCGCTGCTCACCAGCGGCGGCCACCGGGTGATCAGACTGGTCAGACACACTCCCACCGGCCCTGACGAGCGTCGGTGGAATCCCGATGCGCCTGCGGCAGATCTGCTGGACGGCGT
Source organism: Mycobacterium sp. AT1 (assembly GCF_002043095.1). Classification (GTDB taxonomy): domain Bacteria; phylum Actinomycetota; class Actinomycetes; order Mycobacteriales; family Mycobacteriaceae; genus Mycobacterium. Next base: position 46,171 of record NZ_MVOC01000037.1, read on the forward strand.
CGACGCGGTGGTGCACCTCGCCGGTACGTCGATCGCGGGCCGCTTCACCGACTCCCATCGCGCGGCGATCCGGGACAGCCGCATCGAGCCGACACGCAAGCTCGCCGAGGTCGCCGCCCGCCCAGGTGGCCCCAAGACGTTCGTGACCGCGTCGGCGATCGGCTTCTACGGGTACGACCGTGGTGACACGACGCTCGACGAAGACAGTTCACGCGGCGACGGATTCCTCGCCGACGTCGTCGCCGACTGGGAGGCCGCGGCCACACCGGCGTCCGAGGCCGGGCGGCGCGTGGTGGCAGTGCGCACCGGCATCGTGCAAGCCGCCCGCGGCGGCACCCTCAAGCTGATGCGCCCACTGTTCGCCGCCGGCTTGGGTGGCCGGCTGGGCAGCGGCCAGCAGTGGCTGTCGTGGATCGGCATCGACGACCTGGTCGACGTGTACTACCGCGCGCTCTACGACGAGCGCCTGACCGGACCCGTCAACGCGGTGGCGCCGAACCCCGTGCGCAACGTCGACTACACCGCGGCGCTGGCCAAGACCATGCATCGACCGGCGCTGCTGCCGGTGCCCGCGTTCGGTCCGCGGCTGCTACTTGGCAGCCAGGGCGCCCGCGAACTGGCCGAGGCCAATCAGCGCGTGCTGCCCGTGAAGCTGCAGAACGCAGGACACCGGTTCCGTCAGCCGTTGGTCGCCGATGCGCTGGCCCACCAGCTGGGGCACGCTCAGGCCTGAGCGACCCCGTCCACGAAGGCCCTGACCAGCGCGTGCACCCGCTTGGTGGCGCTCTCCAGCTCGGCCCGGGTGGCGGTGCGCAACCGGTCGGCGTCGAGGCCAAGCGCGGCGAGTTCGTCGATGCCGGTGCCGGCCAGCCACATCTCGAGCAGGCCCTCGTCGACCTCGGGATGGAACTGCAGGCCCATCGTGGCGCCGACGACGAACGCCTGGGAGGCGTTGGCGTTCCTGGCGATCTCCACCGCCCCGGGAGGGACGGTGAACCGGTCGAAGTGCCACTCGAACCACGGCCCGCCGGGCACCAGTTCGGTCCGCGAGGCATCGACGTCGAACCAGCCGACCTCGGGTGCGGGGGAGCGGGTGACCGAGCCGCCCAGCGCGTGGGCGATGAGCTGGCCGCCGAAGCACACCCCCAGCATCGGGATCCCCGCCGCGTGTGCGTCCCGCACCATCGCCGCTTCAGAGTCCATCCACCCGAACCCGTCGTTCACGCCCCATCGGGAGCCGAGGGGGACGACGACGTCGTAGGCCGTGGGGTCCGGCATCGTCGCGTCGAATGCCGGATCGCCGGCTTGGGCGGCGCTGACGACCTCGAATGTCGCGACGTCGTAACCGCATTCGGTGAACGCGTCTCCCAGCATCGCCTCGGGCGCAGTGGGATCGTTGTAGAGGAACAGCACCGTCTTCGCCACCGCTAGAGGATACGGGCGAGCGGTGATACTTCGCAGGTGGCACCGGTGGAGTATGGACCGGGGCCAGCTCGGCGCCCGACCACCCGCATCTCCGCATCCGCTCGGCGAACACGCCAGTAGCAGTCCCGCACACGCCAGGGCGCCGAACAACCGACGGAGAGGCTTCTCAGTCGAGGTGCGAATCGGTGGCCGATTCGATGCGGAACCGATCGGGGGCCATTACGCGGATCGGGCGGTATCGCGGCGTGCTGACGAATCCCGTTGAGAGCAAAGGGATTCGACTAGGACGGCAGGAGGCACAACTGGACCATCGCCAGTGAGCGCGGGCTCCGCAGGCTGACCCCCGTGGTCTCCTCGAACCTGCGGATCCGATTCATGACGGTGTTGCGGTGGCAGTACAGCGCCGACGCCGTGTCGGCGACCGAACCACTGTCGGCGAATACCTGGATCGTCTCGACGATCAACTCGTAGTCGTGAACTTCGTGGAGTGGACCGAGAACGTACCCGCGCAGGTCTTCGATCACCTCCGACAGTTGGGTTATCGACAGCTGAGCCCACGACCGACGCAGGGTCGTCGCCTCGATGTTCAGGTTGACCAGCATTCGGACCGTCGCGGCGGCCCGGTGCACGTCCGACAGCAGTACCGATCGAGGCGCAACGGCGCCTTCGAGGCCGGGAAGCAACTCGGCTACCACCGACTCGTCATTGGGCCAGCGGCCACCGGCGGCCACCAGGATGAGGGTCACACCGCGGTTGACGTATTCCAGCGCCGCGAGATTCCTGCTGGATAGGCGCCGTGTGACGGTGCGTCCAGCCTCCTGGCCGCCGACCCCGATCACCCAGTACGTCGAGGCCTCGTCGAGGCCAAGCACCTGGGCGGCACGCCGAACGCTGGTCGGTGTCGGTTCCCCGGAGAACAACTCGGACAAGCTGTGCTGTTGATCGAGAGTGCTGGTTCGCGCCATCGACAGTCGCTGGTCCAGATACCCGCGCTGGACTCTGATCGCGAAGTCGTCTACGGCCTTCCAGAGCACGTCGACGTGCAGCGTCAGAACTGTCATGTCGTCGTCGTCGGCCAGGCTCAGCAACGCTGACCACGCGACGAGGAAGTCGGTGTGCACCGCTGCGGTGAGATTCTCCAACGCGATGCCCTGAGTAGCGCGCAACGATCCGACCTCCGCGGGAAACTCCTCCAACTCCGCAGGCATCGGCAGTTCAAGGAGAGTCGCAAGAAGATAGCGGAACGCCTGTCGCGCAGCGCCGAGCAGATCGTCTTCCTCGGGAACGCTGTCGTAGAACCGGGCACCCCGGTCGATCTGCGCCAGATACTCGGCGGCGAGGTCGTCGCCCATGTCGTCGAGCTTCTGCAGTAGCCACCGCCAGCGAAGCCGGGTCTCGTCGCGGCGACCGGACAGATTGCGCATCACCAGGCAGGCTACTGCACAACTCCATGGCCTCACGGGCTTGCGATCGGGATCCGGCCTGCGCAACGCCTGGTTGCCAGGCCCAAGGCGGACCAGTGTAATCGGGTGGCTGCGGCCCCAGGGTGTGCTCGTGCACAATCTGTGCGGACCAACACGTTGCATCATGGCTATGGGTCCGATCACCCTGCGAGACATACGATCTGTTGCCATGACCACGACGTACATTCGCGGCGGCACCGTTGTCTCACCCACCGGTAGCCAGCCGCTCGACGTGCTGGTCGACGGTGAGACCATCGCTGCCCTCGTCGCTCCGGAGCTGGCGCCCTTCGGCGATCCCGACCAGACGTTCGACCGAGTGCTCGACGCTTCGGGCACGTACGTCATCCCCGGCGGCGTCGACGCTCACACCCACATGGAGATGCCGTTCGGCGGCACCGTCGCCTCCGATACCTTCGAGAGCGGTACCCGCGCGGCCGCGCACGGCGGTACGACGACGATCATCGACTTCGCGATCCAGCGGCAAGGGGAGCGCGTCCAGGACACCCTGGCTGCCTGGCACGCGAAGGCCCAAGGCAATTGTGCGATCGATTACGGTTTCCATCAGATTCTGGGCGGCGTCGACTCCGACGCACTCAAGGCGATGGATGAGCTCGTCGCAGAGGGCGTGACGAGCTTCAAGCTGTTCATGGCCTACCCGGGGGTGTACTACTCCGACGACGGACAGATCTTGCGGGCCATGCAGCAGTGCGCCGGCAACGGCGCGTTGACCATGATGCACGCGGAGAACGGCATCGCCATCGACCAGTTGGTGGCTCAACACATCGAACGAGGGGAGACCTCGCCCTACTACCACGGTGTGTCACGGCCGTGGGAACTGGAAGAGGAGGCCACCCACCGCGCGATCATGCTGGCGAGGGTGACCGGAGCCCCGCTCTACGTGGTCCACGTTTCGGCCAGGCAGGCGATGGAGCAGATCGCGACGGCTCGTGGCGCCGGGGCCAACGTCTTCGCCGAGACCTGCCCGCAATACCTGTACCTGTCTCTGGAGGAACAGCTCGGGGCAGCCGGCTTCGAAGGCGCCAAGTGGGTGTGTTCGACCCCGTTGCGCTCCCGTGAGGAGCGCCACCAGGACGAACTGTGGCGCTACATCCGCACCGGGGATGTCGCGACGGTGTCCACCGACCACTGCCCGTTCTGTTTCAAGGGGCAGAAGGAGATGGGGCTCGGCGACTTCTCCAAGATCCCCAACGGGATGGCCGGCGTCGAACACCGCGTCGACCTGATGTACCAGGGCGTGGTCAACGGCAAGCTCAGCCTGCAGCGGTGGGTCGACGTGTGCGCAACGACTCCGGCTCGCATGTTCGGGCTCTACCCCCGTAAGGGCATCATCTCTCCTGGAGCCGACGCCGACATCGTGATCTACGACCCCAACGCGCATACATCGATCGGCTTCGACAAGACCCACCACTCGAATCTGGATCATTCGACGTGGGAGGGCTTCGAGATCGACGGCGGTGTACGGACTGTGATGTCGCGAGGCACCGTCATCGTCGACCGTGGCCAATATCTCGGCCGAGCGGGCCACGGCACCTACCTCAAGCGCGGACTCTCGCAATACCTGATCTGAGCCCGATCGACCACATCTGCACAATCCCACGGGTTCGGCTCGAGTCGGCCTGTAATTCATCATGCCTGGAGGTAACCCATGACCGCACCAGCGAACGCGGCCAACTTGCACGTCATCCTCACCAGTGCCCGCGACCGCGAGTTCCTGGACTCCTGGGCCGAACTGGAGGCCATCGGGGCGACGCCGGACGGCGGTGTGGAGCGCCAAGCCGCCTCCGCCGAAGACGGCCAGATGCGGGTGTGGTTCTCACAGTGGTTGCGCGATCGCGGGTTCACCGTCGAAGTCGACCGAATCGGAAATCTGTTCGGGCTGTTGGAGTTCCGCCCTGGCGCACCGTACGTGCTGGTGGGATCTCACCTCGACAGTCAGCCTCGCGGAGGCCGGTTCGACGGTGCGTACGGCGTTTTGGCGGGAGCGGTCGCGGCTGACCGCATCCGCCGCCAGGCCGCTGAATCCAGTGAGACTCCGGCGTACAACATCGCCGTCGTGGACTGGTTCAACGAGGAAGGCTCGCGGTTCAAGCCATCGCTGATGGGCAGCGCAGTGTTCACCGGCGCCTCAGATCTCGAGGACACACTCAGCATCACCGACGACAACGGCGTCACCGTCCGGGATGCCTTGACTGCCATCAACAGCATTGGTGAACACGACGTGTTCGGCACCGCTGAGGACGCCAGGCAGCTCGCGGCCTACGCCGAGATCCACATCGAGCAGGGCCGCGAACTGGAGAAGCACAACGTGGCCATCGGGTTGGTGGACCGGACCTGGGCCGCCAACAAGTACGAATTGAATGTCATTGGTTACCAAGGCCACACGGGTGCCACGGCGATCGATGACCGCCAGGATGCGCTGCTTGGCGCATCGTTGATCGTGGTGGCGCTGCGCGACATCGCCGACGAGTTCGGCGAGGAGCTGCACACCAGCTGTGGGCAGATGACCGTGTTGCCGAACTCGCCGGTGGTAGTCCCACGCGAGGTGCACATGCACCTGGACCTGCGTTCGGACAACGACGATTTGCTCGCGGCTGCCGACGCCGAGCTTCGAAAGCGCATTGTCGAGGCCGAGATCCGCGCCAAGGTCAAGGTCGAGCACCGCAAGGCCCACGTCTGGCCGGGCCACCATTACCAGCCACAAGGAGTGGAGTTGGCGCGCACTGTAGCCGATGACCTCGGCGTGTCCAGCATGCTGGTGCAGACCCGAGCCGGCCACGACTCGACCAACATGAAGGAAATCGTCCCGTCGGTGATGCTGTTCGTTCCCAGCGTGGAGGGAATCTCGCACGCCGAGGCTGAATACACTGCGGACGAAGACCTGTGCACCGGAGTGGATCTTCTCACCGAGTCCCTGGCCCGCATGCTCGACGGAGCGCTGGATTCGGCCGCAGCTGAACGTGTTTGAGCCGGCATATACCGTCGAGAATCCGACGACACTCATCGCTCGATAGGAGACAATATGGACCTCGGACTGCAAGGAAAGCGGGCACTGGTCTCCGGTGCCAGCGACGGCATCGGACTGGCCACCGCGGAACTGCTGGCCGAAGAGGGAGCCGATGTGGTCTTGGTGGCCCGCCGCGCCGACGCCCTGAACGAGGCATGCAGCTCGATCTCGGCCAAGACTGGCGTGAAGGCAGTGTCCGTGGTCGCGGACCTCACCGACAAGACGGTGTTCGACTCGGTAATCGACAGTGCCGTCGACGAACTCGGCGGCTTGGACATCCTGATCAACAACGCTGGAGCCTCATCCTTCGGCGGCTTCGACGACCTCACCGACGAGCAGTGGGTCGCCGACATCAACCTCAAGTTGTTCGGCTTCATCCGCATGACGCGGGCGGCATTGCCGCACCTGCTCGAGAACGGCAATGGGCGCATCGTCAACGTCGCGGGCAACTCCGGTAAGCAGGCGTTGGAATATCACATGCCCGGTGCCGCCGCCAACGCCGCGATCCTGAACTTCAGCAAGTCGCTGTCGCTGCAGGTTGGTGCCCGAGGCGTCATGATCAACACGGTGTGCCCGGGCCCGGTCCGGACCGCGCGGCTGGTCAAGCAGTTCGCCGCCAACGCCAAGGACTGGGATTGCACACCCGAAGAAGCCGAACGGCGTTACTTGGAGAACCTGCCGCTGTCCTTCATCCCCGGTGCGCGCGACATCGCCTACTCGGTGGTGTTCCTGGCCTCGCCGCGGGCGGCCTACCTCAACGGGACCACCATCACCAATGATGGCGGAATCACCCGTGCCGTCTGACCGTTCGGCTGCGACGGAACTGCGGGTGGCACGCATCGGGATGATCGTGCCTTCGTCCAACACCTGCGTGGAGCCCACGACGTACCGGATGCTTGGGGAGCGGGCCGACGTGAGCGTCCACTTCACCCGAATCCCGGTCACCCGGGTGGGTCTCGACGGCACCTCCGACGCCCAGTTCGCCACGACCGCAATGGAAGCGGCGGCGCTCCTGCTGGCCTCTGCCGACGTCGACGTGATCGCCTGGAACGGTACGGCGGGGTCTTGGCTGGGCTCCGCACATGACCGCGCGATCACCGAAGCCATTACCGCCGCGACGGGCGTCCGGGCTGTCACCAGCACCCAGGCCCTGATGAAGGCGTTCGCAGTGCTGCGTGTGCGCAACGTCGGCATCGTCACCCCCTATCCGGACGACATGAATGCCAAGATCGGTACGTGCTACCGCGACGAGGGCATCACGACGACCGCAGCACACGGTTTCGGTCTCACCGAGACCACCGACATCGCCCGGATCAGGCCCGAGGACTTGGTCGCACCCACCCGGCAGGTAGTGCAGAGCACGCCTGACGCGATCGCGTACGTGTGCACCAATCTTCACGGCGCAGGTGCCGTCGAGGGCGCTGAGGCCGAACTCGGTGTGCCCGTGATCGATTCGGTGGCGATCACGCTTGCGGCGTGCCTCGCAGTGGTGGGAGCCGGCCCCCTGGACCCTCGATGGGCGCCTGACTTGGCGGGGAGCTTCGGGGTGACCAGTGCGGCTCCCAGCCGATCGTGACGAAGCCAACCCATGGTGGCGCACGCTGCAAGGGCGACATCCCTCGTGAGCGCGACCTGAAGATGCAATGCGCGCAACGTATTTCGACACCTTGCCACCGGTCTGCCGGCAGGCGACCTCCTGTCGGGCGTGGCGGGATCTGGTGACCTTCGCAGCCGTACCTGCTGCGGCAACGAGTCATTGGCTGATTCGGATCGAATCTGCCCCGATTGTGCATGCGCACATTATGTGAGCTGGATCGCGTTGCACCGGGGCTATGGGTACAACCGCTTTGCCGCTCTAGCATTTTCGCTATGACCGGCACCTACCAGAGGACTATATGAACCCTTCAGTTCCTGCTGCAGCCACTGACCCCGCGGACGCGAAGTCACGTCGCCGTCGCACGATCGTTGCGAGCATGGTCGGCACCACGATTGAGTGGTATGACTTCAACATCTACGGAGCCGTCGCCGCCCTGGTGTTCGGCAAGATCTTCTTTCCCGACGTCGACCCCGCGGCGGGAACGCTGCTGGCGCTGGCGACATTCGGCGTCGGATTCGCTGCCCGCCCCATCGGCGGAATAATCTTCGGACACATCGGTGACCGCGTGGGACGCAAGGCGGCCCTGATCGCGACCATCATGATGATGGGTCTCGCAACAGTGGCCATTGGGCTGCTGCCCACCTACGACTCCATCGGCATCTGGGCGCCGGTGCTGTTGGTACTGTGTCGGCTCGTGCAAGGCATCGGTCTCGGTGGTGAATGGGGCGGTGCGGTTCTGATGGTTGTGGAACAGGACGAATCCGCGGATAGTCGGGGGCGAGCCGGCAGCTGGATGCAATCCGCGTCGCCAATGGGTTTCCTCTTGGCCACGGCCACTTTGGCGGCGGTGAGTGCGCTGGTCACCGAGGAACAGTTCTTGTCCTGGGGTTGGCGCGTTCCATTCTTGCTAAGTGCGCCACTGGTGTTGGTGGGCCTCCTGATTCGAGTGAAGGTCCTCGAATCCACCGTCTTCGTCCGAAATCAGGAGCAGCTCAAGGAGAAGGAGACCAAGGCCCCGATCCTGCAAGTGCTGCGCCACGCACCGAAGATGATTCTGCTGGTCGTGTTCCTCGGGCTCGGTCAACAGGTCGCTTACTTCGTGATCAACGTGTTCTCGTTGTCCTACGTGACACAGCACACCGATATCTCGAAGGCAACCGTATTGAACGCCGTCGCCGTCGGCGCGGTCGTTCAGCTCTTGTCGATCCTGTACTTCGGACGCCTCAGTGATCGTGTGGGACGCCGTATTCCGTTCTTCATCGGCGGGATCGGAATGGCGGTGTGGGCCTTCGCGGTGTACCCGCTGATGGGCACCGGCAACTTTGCGCTCATGGTGCTCTCGGTGTCGGTCGCAATGGTGTTCCAAGGCGCAATGTATGGCGTTCTCGCGGCCTTCATCGCTGAGCTGTTCGACACGAGCTACCGGTACACCGGCGTCTCGCTCGGTTACATGCTCATCGGCGTCGTCGGCGGCGGTTTCGCGCCGTTGATCGCGTCGTCGCTACTGAACGTCACCGGTTCGGTGACGTCCGTCGCGATCTACATCTCGGCGGCATCCGTTTTGACACTCGTTGCCGCTTACTTTGCACCGGAAACCTCGAAGCGCGACCTCGACAACATCGGCGACAACGGCACTGTCGGCGCGCCAAGGGAAGTTGATCGCGTGGCGCATACCGGGGGATGACCCGCTTAGGGCAAACTCGGTTGGCGTGAGTTTGCCGTGGGCGGTGGGGGGCCGATGTCGAGGAGCTGCTCGAAGAACCCGCCGAAGCCACCTTGCCGGTCGACGAGGTGCACCTCGAGGATCCAATGACACTCCTGGCCCGCCGAGTCGGTGCGGCGCATCGGGTCGGGGTTCGCCGCGGCGATGTAGCTCGCCATCTCGTCGCCGCTGATGCGCACGTGCGGGAACTCGCCGACCAGATGGCCGACGTGCTCGCCCACGTGATCCCAGCCGGCGTCGCGAATCAGTCCGAGCACGTGGGCGTACAACTGCGCCCCCGTGACGTCGGGGTGCGCCTCGAAGTACTCCCGGCCGGCCGCCCAGATCCGCGGAAGGTCGTCGGCGAGCCGATGCTTGGCGGGGTCGTCGCCAAGGACGTAGGTCCGGCCGAAGTCGGCCTCCCAGTCGGCGAAGATGGGACCGAAGTCGAGGAACACGATGTCGTCGGCCCCGATCACGCGCTCGGGAGGGTTCTCGGCGTACGGCTCCATGGTGTTGGCGCCGGCGCGCACGATGCGCTTGTGCCAGAACTTCCTGACCCCGAGGAGCTCGTCGGCGAGCTCGCGGATCTGGTCGCTCAGCTGGCGTTCGCCGACGCCGGGCACGATCAGCCCGCGCGCCACCACCTCGTCGAAGAGAGTGTTGGCCTTGCGTTCGGCGTCGCGAAGGGCGTCGACCCGGGATTGCTCGACTGCTGCGTTCATCGCCCTATTCTGCGCGGCGAGCCCGGTAGCGGCGCTCGGGCCTGCCCGCGCCGTACTGCAGACGCAGCTCGAGGGCGCCTACGCCGAGGAAGTGCTCGAGATACCGGCGCGCGCTGACCCGCGAAATGCCCACCAGCTCAGCGCATTCCGCGGAAGACACCTCACCGGCGGCCCGCGCGGCGTCGAGCACCAACTGTCCCGTCACCTTCCCGAGCCCCTTGGGTAGCGCGTCGTCGGAGGTGGCTCCCGCCGCGCCGCCCTGGCTTCCGAACAAGGAGTCGATGAGGGACTGGTCGGCTCCCGTTTCCGAGGACAGCGCGTCGGCGCGAGCGGCGAAGGCTTCCAGCTTGGCCTGCAGCTGGGGAAACTCGAACGGCTTGATCAGGTAGTCGGCCGCGCCGCCGTCGAGCGCCCCGCTGACGGTGTCGAGTTCGCGGGCCGCGGTGATCATGATGACGCCGACGGCATCACCGGCCGACCGGAGCCGTTTGAGCACGTCCAAACCCGTCATGTCGGGCAGGTACACGTCGAGCAGGATGAGATCGGGGTGCAGGGCGCCGGCCATCTCGAGGGCCTCCGCACCGCTCCGCGCGGCACCCACCGTGGTGAAGCCGTCGACGCGGTCGACGAACTTGCGGTGGATCTCGGCGACCATGAAGTCGTCGTCGACGACGAGCACGTCACGCATGGTCGGCCAGCCGTGCCGGCGGAAGGTTCACCCGGAAGCACGCCCCGCCGGACGGTGCGTCGGTCACGTCGACCGTGCCGCCCAGTTGCGCGCTCACCAGGCGGACGAGCGCCAAGCCGATGCCGCGTCCGCCGGGAACGTCGGGTTTGGAGGTGACGCCCCTGGCGAAGATCTCCTCCCGAAGATGCTCGGGCACACCGGGTCCCGAGTCGGTGACCGTCACGGTCATCCCCTCTGCGTCGTCGAGGTGGACGGTCACCCGCGCCTCGGGTGAACCCTCGGACACGTCGACCGCATTGTCGATGAGGTTACCCAGCAGGGTGATCACGTCGGTCGAGAGCGCGGGGTCCAGGGCCGACAGGTGCGAGTCGCCGTCGATGGTCAGGGCCACGCCGCTTTCGGCGGCCAGGGACGTCTTCGCGATCAACAGTGCCGCGACGGCAGGGTCGGAGACGAGTTGGGTTACCGCGTCGCTGATCTCGGCACGTCGGCGGGTCAGGGCGCCGACGAAGTCGTGGACGGAGTCGTACTCGCCAAGCTGCACCAGCCCCGAGATGGTGTGCAGCTGGTTGGCGAATTCGTGGGTCTGGGCGCGCAGGGTGTCGGTCACGCTCTTGTGCGACGACAGCTGGCCCTGCATGGACGCCAACTCGGTGCTGTCACGCATGGTGGTGACGGTGCCGATCCGCCTGCCCTGGCTGGTCGCAGCGCGCCGGTTCAGCGCCAACACCCGGGTGCGGGTGACGATCACGACATCGGACTGTCCGTCGCCGCCGGACGACAAGAACTCCTTGACCGCTGGGTCGAGGTCGACGTCGTCGATCCGACGTCCCACGGCGCCGGCAGTCACGTCGAGCAATGCCTGCGCGCTGTCGTTGAGCACCGTGATCACGCCGTCGTTGTTCACGGCGACCACACCTTCTCGAATGCTGTGCAACAACGCTTCTCGATGTTCGGCGAGGCTGGCGATCTCGGCGATCTCCAGCCCGCGGGTCTGCCGTTTGATGCGGCGCGACAGCAGCCAGGACGCCATCGTCCCCAGCGCGGCGCCGAGTCCGAGGTACACGAGAAGCCGCTCGCCAGCACCGCTGAGCAGCTGCCACACCGACGGGTAGCGCTCGGACACCGACACGACGGCCAATACGACCCCGTTGATGTCGTTGATGGGGACTTGGCCCGCCAGGCTGTGCACGCCGTCGATGTCGAGATCGCCGAACCAAGCGCGGCCCCGGGGGGCGCCGCTGCCGGTCATGTCGAGCGTCCGCCCGATGCGCGACGGATCCGAGGAGACCCTGACGACTCCCGCTGGGTCGGCGATCTCGGCGACCCCCGCGCCCGACAGGGCGACGGCGCGGTCGACGTCGGGGGCCAGGATCTGCGCGGCGAACGGATCGGCGAATCGTTCGCGGACGATCGGCGTCGACGCGAGGTTCTCCGCGACCGCGATCATCCGTTGTCCGCGGACGTCGCGGAACTCGTCGGTGGACTGGGTGACCGACACGGCGGCGACGGCAGCCAGCACGATGGCGATCACGACCAACTGGAAGACCAGGAACTGACCGGCAAGGCTGCGGGTACTACGCGTGGCTCCGTCGGCGCGGGCAGACGTGGCGCGTCGCCCCAGACGTCTCGCAGGTGATCGCAACGACCACAACTTCCTTTGCGTTCGAAAGAGTGACCTGTGTCACCTAGGGGGTCCAGTATTGCTGAGCATCACACTCAAGCGAATTGGGACGACCCTATGAGAGCACGACCTCCGAGAACGACGCGCATTCTCGCGTTCCTGATCAGCCTTGCGCTCGCGGCCGCGTTCGCGACCGGCTGCGGGGTGACGCGCGGCAACGACGACTCCGGCCTGCACCGGCTGCGGATGATGGTGCCCAACAGCCCCGGCGGCGGGTATGACCTGACCGCGCGCACCGCCGTGAAGATCATGGAGGACGACGACATCACCGGTCGCGTCGAGGTGTTCAACGTCATCGGCGCTGGCGGCACCGTCGCCATGGCCCGGCTGATGAACGAGAAGGGCAACGGCGACCTCATGATGATGATGGGGCTCGGCGTCGTCGGCGCGGTGTACACCAACGGGTCCAGCGCGCTGGCCACCAACGCGACCGCGCTCGCGAAGGTCGTCGAGGAGCAGGAAGGCATCCTGGTGCCCGCCGACTCCCCGTTCAAGACGATGGCCGACTTCGTCGCGGCGTGGAAGGCCGATCCGGCCAAGGTCACCATCGGCGGTGGTTCGTCGCCGGGCGGGCCCGACCACCTGTTCCCGATGGAGACCGCACGCGCCGTTGGCGTCGACCCCAAGAAGGTCAACTTCGTCTCCTACGACGGCGGCGGCGACCTGCTCACCGCGCTGCTCGGGCAGAAGATCGCCGCGGGCACTTCGGGTCTCGGCGAGTACGTCGACCAGATCGAGGCCGGTCAGGTCCGGGTTCTCGCCGTCTCCGGCGACAAGCGCGTAGAAGGCGTCGACGCGCCGACGCTGAAGGAAGCCGGAGTCAACCTCACCTTCACCAACTGGCGTGGCGTCCTGGCGCCGCCGGACATCTCGGAGGAGTCCAAACAGGTGCTCGTCAAGACGCTCGAAGAATTGCATGCCACCGACGCTTGGAAGGAGGCCCTGGTGAAGAACGGTTGGAGCGACGCGTTCATGACCGGAGCACCGTTCGAACAGTTCCTCAAGGATCAGGACCAACGCGTCTCGACGACGTTGACCGAGCTGGGGCTGCTATGACCGAGCCGATCGAGAAGCCGGCGGAGCAGCCGGTGACGACGCAGGAGCCCACCGTCGACCGGGCGCAGTACCTGGTGTGTGCGGTGCTGGTGTTGGTCGGCGCGTTCATCATCTACGACGCGCTCAACCTTCCCGGGGGCTTCGCCAAGGTGGATCCCGTTGGGCCACGGCTGTTCCCGATGATCATCGGGATCGGATTGTTGGTGATGGCCGCCATCCTGGCGATCGTCATCCCGCGCGGTTCGAAGGGTGAGGCGGATGCGGGGGAGGACATCGACCCGGATCGACCCAGTGACTGGCGCACCGTCGGTCTGCTGGTGGCGATCTTCGTGGCCACGATCCTGCTCGTCATGCCGCTGGGCTGGGCGATCACCGGCGCTCTGATGTTCGCCGCGTGCGCAACGGTTCTCGGCAGCAAGCACTACGTGCGCAACATCGTGATCGGCGCGGTGCTGAGCACCGCCAGCTTCTACGCGTTCTACTCGGGGCTCGGAATTCCGCTGCCCGCAGGCATTCTGGATGGGATTCTCTGATGTTGGACAATCTGGGCTGGCTTCTCCAGGGCTTCGAGCAGGCCGCCACGCCGATGAATCTGCTCTACGCCTGCATCGGCGTGCTCCTGGGCACCGCCGTCGGCGTCCTGCCCGGGATCGGGCCCGCGATGACGGTGGCCCTGCTGCTACCCATCACCTACAACGTCAGCCCCAGCGCGGCGTTCATCATGTTCGCCGGCATCTTCTACGGCGGCATGTACGGCGGGTCGACCACGTCGATCCTGCTGAACACGCCTGGCGAGTCGTCCTCGGTGATCACGGCGATCGAGGGCAACAAGATGGCCAAGGCGGGCAGAGCCGCGCAGGCGCTGGCGACGGCGGCCATCGGGTCGTTCGTCGCGGGCACCATCGGCACCCTGCTGCTGGCGCTCTTCGCCCCGGCGATCTCGCGCTTCGCCGTCACCCTCGGCGCGCCGTCCTACCTGGCGATCATGTTGTTCGCGTTGGTCGCGGTCACCGCGGTCCTCGGCTCGTCGAAGCTGCGCGGCGGCATCTCGCTGTTCCTCGGATTGGCGATCGGGTTGGTCGGCATCGACTCCCTGACCGGCCAGGCCAGGGCCACGTTCGGCTTGCCGCAGCTGTCCGACGGCATCGACATCGTCGTGATCGCGGTGGCGATCTTCGCTCTCGGCGAGGCTCTCTGGGTCGCCGCGCACCTGCGGCAGAAGCCCGCCGAGGTCATCCCGGTCGGCAGGCCGTGGATGGGCAAGAGCGACTGGCAACGGTCGTGGAAGCCGTGGCTGCGCGGGACGGCGTACGGCTTCCCGTTCGGAGCGCTGCCGGCCGGTGGCGCCGAGTTGCCGACGTTCCTGTCCTACATCACCGAGAAGAAGCTCTCCAAGCATCCCGAGGAGTTCGGCAAGGGTGCCATCGAGGGCGTCGCGGGTCCGGAGGCGGCGAACAACGCGTCGGCGGCAGGCACTTTGGTCCCGATGCTGTCGCTCGGCCTGCCGACGAACGCGACCGCCGCGGTGATGCTGACGGCATTCGTGTCCTATGGAATCCAGCCCGGCCCGACGCTCTTCGACAAGGAGCCGCTGCTGATCTGGACGCTGATCGCGAGCCTCTTCATCGGCAACTTCCTCCTGTTGGTGCTGAACCTTCCGCTGGCGCCGATCTGGGCGAAGCTGCTGAGGACCCCGCGGCCGTATCTCTACGCAGGCATCCTGTTCTTTGCGACGCTCGGCGCGTTCGCCGTCAACATTCAGCCGCTCGACTTGGTGCTGTTGTTGGTCTTTGGCCTGCTCGGCTTGATGATGCGGCGGTTTGGCTTGCCGGTGCTGCCGCTGATCATCGGCGTCATCCTCGGGCCGCGTATCGAGCGTCAGTTGCGGCAGAGCCTTCAGCTGGGCGGCGGCGAGTGGGGGAGCCTGTTCACCGAGCCCGTGGCGATCGGCGTGTACGTCTGCATGGCGCTGCTGCTGCTGGCGCCGTTGGTGTTGAGGCTGATGAACCGCAGCGAGGAGACGCTGCTGCTGGTCGAGGATGACAAGGATCAGAGAGAGAAGGCCCAGGCGTGACTGACGAGCGCTTGCGCGAGAAACCGACTGGCACTGACGAGCGCTTGCGCGAGGAGGCGAAATGATAGTCGTCGGATACACCGCGGACCAGTACGGCCAGGCCGCGCTGGAACACGCCATGACCGAGGCGTCGGTCCGGGGGACGGGCCTGCTGGTCGTCAACTCGACCAAGGGCGACGCGTACGTCGACCCGGCCTTCGCCGGAGCCCCCGAGGTGCACGACGTCGAGGTGCGACTGAGGAACAGCGGGTTGGCCTACGAGCTGACCCAACCGGTGGGCGTCGACCCAGTCGACGAGCTCCTCACGGTGATGGACCGTCCCGATGCCGAGCTGTTGGTGATCGGAATTCGGCACCGCAATCCGGTGGGGAAACTGCTGTTGGGAAGTGTGTCCCAGCAGCTGCTCCTCGAATGCCAGAAGCCGGTGCTGGCCGTCAAACCAGCTCCGTAACCCAGGCATCGACGCAAGCGTCAATAGAATTTGCTGCTGGCGAACTCGAGATTGGTCGAACAATGGCAGAGAACATTCGCTTCTCGCCTTTAAACCGATCATGATCGCAAATGGCTGGACCATCCGGAATCGGTGCTTTGCAATTGCAATGTCGGCTGTGAACTGGGGTTTTACGGAGTCGGTCGGTCGACGCCGGGGTCAAGGCACCCGGGCGTCGACCGCCTGATCACTGCCAAGTCCGGAAATCTCGCGGCCGCGTGGTCGCGGGCCTCGCGGCCGGACATCCCTGGTGCAGAGGGTGTTCGATTCACCGCTAACCCGTCGGTAGCCGGTCGCGACACTCCGAGGCGTCGCCCTGGGCCGGTCGCGCCTCGCCACGGGAACTCTGCGCGCGGGCGAATCGTTGGGGCGCCTGTCAATAGTGAGCCAGGCCACCGAGGTCGGTCGGTGTTGCACTGCTCACGGGATTGCTGAATGAGTTCGCTCTTGGTCCTTGGGCGACGCCTCATTGCGGGCACACTGGCGATGAACTGCGTATATCGACGGCATCGTCAATCAATCGGCGGGTGGGTCGACGATCGACCACGTTGCTGTCGCCGTCTGACTCGGGGCCGCCACTTAAGGGACTGACTTTGCCAGAATCCCGCTGCCGGCTCGATTGGCAAGCCGTCATTCGCGCCATTCAGCAAATGAAATTCAAGATCAACGGGGCGTTTGAAAAATTTCTCCAGCAAAGTAGTGCATCTGACCATTACAGAGTTATAAAGTTTGCCCATCGGTCTCATCCCAACGCAGGAGATTCACATGCAACGCGCCATCCGCTCACCATTGACCGCAGGCATCGCCCTCGTAGGCGCAACCGCCATCGCAATTGCTCCCCTCACGCCCACGCCGCCGAGCCTGAGCATCAAGGCAGACCAGATTTCGACGGTCTTCGCCGAGTACACGCCCACGGGCTTGGCGTCGGCACTCGCCGACCTCACCGCCGGCGCCACGCTGGCCTTGGCCCAGGGGGCGCAGGGCCTCGGTGTCACGGGCTCGAATGCACTGTTCAACTTTGGTACGGCGGGCAACGCGCTCAACCAGACCGTCGGAACGTTCGGCAACACGCTGTCGGCGACCACCATCGGCGCACTCGCAACGATCGCCGCGAACCCGCTCAACCCGGGCGCCTACCCGGCCGCACTGGCGCTTCTCATCGCGGGCGGCAGCCAGGGGCTGAGTCAGGCCGCATTGGGACTCGGTGTTTCGGGCAACTTGGCGAACTATGCGGTGGGTGCGTTGGGCACCAACCTGCTGGCCACCCTCGGTCAGGCAGGCACCACGCTCAACACGGCCATCGGTCAGGCACTGGCTGACCTCACCCCCGACCTGCTGGCCGCGGTGGGGACCCTCGCAAGCGGGGCCGCCATGGCATTGAGCGACGCCTACGTGGGACTCGCGACCGCGGGTACGCAGGCGCTCAGCGGCGTCGGAGCCGGACTCGGTGTCGCGTTGGGCGGTCTCGGCACCGCCGGAGCGTTGGCCCTCTCGGGTCTTGGCCAGGCCGGCGCGTTCGGACTCAACGGCATTGGCAACACGATCGGCACGGGCCTGGGCACCATCGTCAACACCGGCGCAACCGGGCTGGCGGCCGCGGGCGCCGCCGGCGCCGCCATCGCCGGGGGCGGGGTTGGTGCGCTGACGGCCATTCTCGCCAATCCGCTGAACCCCGCGAACTACGCGGTGGCGCTCGGATCGCTGCTGACCGGCACGTCCGCCGGACTGACGGCCGGACTGGCCGGACTCGGCGCCACCGGTGCGGTCGGCCTTGCCGGCCTCGGAGGCACGGTCGCGGCCGGACTGGCCACGATCAACAACGTGGCTGCTGCCCTCGGCCCGGTCGCGCAGGCAGGCGCCGTCACCCTCGCTTCGGCGGTCGGCAGTGGCGCACAGGTGCTCGCCGGCTTCGGACAGGCAGGTGCGACCACCCTTGCGACCGTCGGCGGCGTCGGTGCCACGCTGATCAGTGCGATCACGACCGCACTCGGACTCGCGATCGGGCCCGCCCCGGCTGCCGCGTCCGCGGCGCGCGTGGCATCGCTCGACGCCGGCCAGGTCTCCACGCTGGCCGTCACCCCAGGAGATCTCGCGGCTGCCGCCGCCGTGGTCCTCGCGGGCACGGGGCAAGCCGTCGGGGAAACGCTGACCGGCATCCGGGACGCCGGCGCGATCGGGCTGCAAGGCCTTGGCAACACCGGGGTAGCCGCACTGGGGGCCGCAGGCGCGACGGGTATCGCCGCGCTGGGGGCCGTCACCGTCACCGGCGCCACCGCGCTGCAAGGTGTCGGCGTTACGGGCGCAACGGCTTTGGCTGCGATCGGCAAGACGGGCGTCGCCTTCGCGACCGGTGGAGTCGGCGCCGTCGCGGCGATCCTTTCCAACCCGCTGAACCCCGGCAACTACGCGGCTGCGCTGCAGTCGTTGGCGACCGGTGGAGTGACGGGGTTGGCTCAGGGGCTCGCTGGTGCCGGGGCGACGGCCGCGCAGGCTCTCGCGTACGGAACGGCGACGGGGGCTCAGGCTCTCGCCGGCATCGTGAACACCGGCGCTCAGGCTCTCGCTGGTGCAACGAACACGGCTGCCCAGGGTCTGGCGACCGCAGGCGCCGTAGGTGCCTCCGGCCTGGGAACCGTCAATCAGGTGGCCGGCACGATCGACACCACGATCAAGACGGCAGCCGGGATCATCTCGGGCCCGTCCGCCACCCAGGGCGCCAGCGCCAGGGGTACTGCCGAGCTCCAGAGCAGCGCCAAGCTGGACAAGGGCACTCCAACGGCCGTGACCGCCGGAGCAACGTCGACGACCACGCCGGAGACTGAAGCCACCCCGACGAGCAGCGACGCCAAGCAGGCCGCGAAGGACGCCAAGGCCGCGGACAAGAAGGCCAAGCAGGACGCCAAGGACGCCGCGAAGAAGGCAAAGCAGGACGCCAAGGACGCCGCCAAGCAGGCGAAGCAGGATGCCAAGGATGCGAAGTCCGCATCCTCTGCCGGTGGCGACACCAAGTCCGGCGCCTCGGGCGCCGCGGCTTAGGCTGCAGCAGCGAAGTAAGGCGGTGGGCCCCTCCCGACGGAGGGGCCCACCGTCGTCTGCGGCGCTCCTACATTGCCGTCAATTATCCGGTTTGGCACGTCACGAGGCCTGGGTACACCCGAGCCATGGTCGACACCCGGTCGGCGGCTCACACCGCCCACGACAACGTATGGTTCGAACGCGCGGCGCGAGCGGGCTTTGCGGCCAGCGGACTCCTGCACCTTCTGATCGCCTTCATCATCGCGCAGTTGGCGCTTGGCGCCGGCGGCAACGCCGACCAATCCGGTGCGTTGGCCACGCTTGCCGCGCAACCCGGCGGCGCGGTCATGCTGTGGGTGGCTACCGTCGTCCTCGCGGCGCTGGGCGTCTGGTACCTCGTCGAGACGTTCCTCGAAGACGACGCCAAGCATCGGGTGAAGTCCGCCGCCGTCGGCGTGGTCTACCTCTCGCTGGCCTTCTCGGCCGGCAGGTTCGCGGTGGGCAGTGGGAAGTCCAGCGGTCAGCAGAACGCGGGCCTGAGCGCTGAGATGATGAAATCCGGTTGGGGCAAGGCGGTATTGGTCGTCATCGCGCTCGGCATCATCGGGGTCGGCGGCTACCACGTGTACAAGGGCGTCACGAAGAAGTTCTTCAAGGACCTCGACGTGTCGGGCGGCACCGCCGTCACCTGGGTGGGAATCGTCGGTTACGTCGCCAAGGGCTTGGTATTGGCGGGCGCGGGCATCCTGGTCATCGTCGCCACCTACACCGCGGACCCCGCGAAGGCCTCCGGAATCGACTCGGCCGTCAAGACTCTTGGCGCCGCACCGTTCGGTAAGTTCCTTTTGCTGCTCGCCGCGGTCGGCCTCGCCGCCTACGGCGCGTACGGCTTCGTCCGCGCTCGGCACGCAGACATGTGACCGCTCAACCGCATTCGCGGGTCAGGTGGATCGACCCGTCGTCCTCCAGACGCACGGGATGCGAGCAGACCCCTTCGCCGCTGCCGGTCGTCTCGGCCCCGCTGGTGAGGTCGTAGGTGCGACCGTGCAGCGGGCACACCACCGAGTCGTCGTCGGTGAGCCCGTCGGCCAGCGGCCCGCCGCGGTGCGGACACACCGCGCCAAGCGCCCGTAACGTGCCGTCCCGCATGCGGTAGACGGCGATCTGCTCGCCGTCCACGGCGAAGGTGCGTCCCTCGCCGACCGGAATCTCGTCGACCCGTCCGACCGCGACGTCGCTCATCGCACTGGAACCTGGGGGAGCGGCAGCAACGGCAACGACGACCGGAACTGCCCCTCACTCGCGGGCTCGCGACCGTCCAACCACGGGTCTCGATAGGCCGCAACGGATTTCGACATGTTGGCGTCCAGCTGCGCCGCCAATCCGTCGGTGTCGTCGACGACCACGGCACGGATGTGCTCGATCCCGACCCGGGGCACCCACGCGTAGGTGCGCTCCAACCAGTTCGCGCTCTCCCGGTAGTACTGCAGGAAACGACCGGTCAGCACCATAACCTCCGCGGCGTCGTCGACGGTGGCGAGCAGATCGCCCTTGCGGATGTGGGCGCCCGCGGCACCACCGACGTAGATCTCCCACCGGCCACCGTCCACCGCGACGACACCGAGGTCCTTGCACAGCGCCTCCGCACAGTTGCGGGGACACCCGGTGACGGCGAGCTTCATCTTGGCCGGGCTCGCCAGACCCTGGAAGCGTTCCTCGATGGCGATGCCCAGCGCCGTCGAGTCGCCGACGCCGAAGCGGCAGAAATCACTGCCGACGCAGGTCTTCACGGTGCGAAAGCTCTTGCCGTACGCGAATCCGGACGGCATGTCGAGGTCCGCCCACACCGCGGGCAGATCCTCCTTCTTGATGCCGAGCAGGTCGATGCGCTGACCTCCGGTGAGCTTGATCATCGGGACGTCGTACTTGTCGGCGACGTCGGCGATCGTGCGCAGCTGGTGCGAATCGGTGACGCCGCCCTTCATCTGCGGCACCACCGAGAACGTCCCGTCGCGCTGAATGTTGGCGTGCACCCGATCGTTGACGAAGCGCGCGTCCCGCTCGTCGACGAACTCGTCGGCCCACATCGTCTCCAGCAGTGAGGCCAACCCCATCTTCGAGCCGGCGTCGTGCCTGCCGTCGGGTGCCAATGCAGCGAACACCGATGACACGGAATGCAATTGGAGTTCTCGGATCATGGTCATCAGCGTCGGTTTGTCGTAGGGGACGCCGGCGACGTACCAGCTCGCCGACGGGTCTTCGGTGACCGCACCGCCGGCCGCCCACTCCACCACCTGGGCGACCAGCTGCTTGCAAGAGCCGCAGCCCTTGCCCGCCTTGGTCGCCTTCATGACGCCGGTGACGGTGTTCTCGCCGCCGCGCACGCAGGCCACCAACGCGCCCTTGGAGACACCGTTGCAGTTGCAGACCTGTGAGTCGTCGGACAGCTCGGACACCCCGACCGTCACTGCTGGCGTGCCGATGTCGAACAACATCGAGACGCGTTCGTCGGGCAGCGGAAGGCCACTGTCGAAGGCCTGGGTCAGGAACGACACCTTGCTGACGTCCCCGACCAGGGTCGCGCCCACCAACTTGCCGTCGCGGATGACGATCGTCTTGTACACCCCCCGCCGGGGTTCGGAGAACTGGACGAATTCGTCGCCGGGCAGTTCCGGGCCCTTCAGCCCCATCGACGCGACGTCGACGCCGGCCACCTTCAGCTTGGTCGCGGTGCGCGAACCATGATATGCCGCAACGGTGTTGGCGCCGGTAAGGTGATCGGCGAGGACTGCGGCCTGTTCCCACAGCGGTGCCACGAGCCCGTAGACCTGACCGCGGTGCTGGGCACATTCGCCGACGACGTACACGTCGTCGTCGTCGACCGAGCGCATGTGGTCGTCGACGACGATGGCGCGTTCGACGGTCAGTCCGGCACGTTGCGCCAGGCCGACGTTCGGCCGGATCCCCGTGGCGACGACGAGCATGTCGCAGTCGATCGAGGTGCCGTCGGAGAACACGATGCCGGTGAGTCGGCCGTCGTCGGACGTAGTCACCTCCGTGGTGCGCTTGTCGACGTGCACCCGGATGCCGACGCCTTCGACGGAGCTGCGCAGAATCACCCCGGCAGGGTCGTCGAGCTGCGCGTTCATCAGGGTCGGTCCGGCGTGGACGACGTCGACGGTCAATCCCCGGTTCTGCAAGCCACGGGCCGCCTCGAGGCCGAGCAGTCCACCGCCGATCACGACCGCCTTGGTGCGGTGCGCGGCCTCGGTGATCATGCCGACGCAGTCGTCGAGGGTCCGGAATCCGAAGACGCCGTCGGTGAGGTTCTTGTCGTCCGCCCACAAACCGGACATCGGTGGGAAGAACGACCGGCTGCCGGTGGCCAGGATGAGCTTGTCGTACCGGGTCGTCGCGCCGTCGTCGGAGTGCACGATGCGGGCGTAGGAGTCGACGCGGACCACTCGGACGCCGGCCCGAAGGGTGATCCCGTTCTCGGCGTACCAGTCGACCTCGTTGAGGTAGATCTCGCTGGGATCGTCGCTGCCGGCGAGCACGTTGGACAACAGGATTCGGTTGTAGTTGCCGTAGGGCTCGTCACCAAAGACGGTGACGTCGAACGACTCCGAGCCACCGCGAGCGAGGATCTCCTCGACCGCCCTGACACCGGCCATCCCGTTGCCGACGACGACGAGCCTGCGGCGGGCGTCGGCGGTCATTGGATCTGCACCAGCCCGAGGTCGACGACGACCGTTCCGCTACAGCCGCTTGGCGCCGCGACGTGAAGTTCGAGAACCGAGTCGGCGAGCAGGTCCTCGACCACCCTCAGTGCGACGTGGGTCGCGTTCTTCGCGCCAATGGGGAAGTAGCGCAACGGCTTTCCGTCACAGAACAGGACGACCGAGATCATGTCGTCGGTGGAGTTTCCGCCGCGAAAGTAGACCGGTTGAGTGGTCGTGCCTGCGGGGACGACGTAGCGCAACGATTCGTCGATCAACAGCGGCTCGTCCAAGCCCTTACCCTCGAACGCGAATGGACCCTGGAGGAAGACCGGTGTGCTGCCATCGCTCATCGCACCGAAGCTAGGTCGGTCGTGTTTCGGAATCGTTTCGTCGGCGCGACCACTGTGAACACGATCGCCTCACCTGCACCCCGTGGCACGTGTGAGGCAGTGTTGACACAGTCGACACGGCTGGGCAACGGATGCGGAATGGCCTGACCGTAAACCTGATTCAACACCTTTCAAGGAGAATCAGTGATGCCGCTCACACGCGACCGCAACATAGAGCACTGGGACGCAGAAGACGTCGCCGCATGGGAGGCGGGTGGCAAGCAGATCGCCAAGCGCAACCTGATCTGGTCCATCGTCGCCGAGCACGTGGGCTTCTCGATCTGGTCGATCTGGTCGGTCATGGTGCTGTTCATGCCCCAGGCGGTGTACCACATCGACGCCGCGGGCAAGTTCTACCTGGTGGCGATGCCGACGCTGGTCGGTGCGTTCATGCGGATTCCGTACACCATCGCGCCGGCCCGCTTCGGCGGCCGCAACTGGACCATCGTCAGCGCGCTGCTACTGCTGATCCCGACGGTGCTGACGTTGTGGGTGATGAAGAATCCCGACACCTCCTACACGACGTTCATGGTCGTGGCGGCGTTCGCCGGCTTCGGTGGCGGCAACTTCGCCTCGTCGATGACCAACATCAACGCGTTCTATCCGCAACGGCTCAAGGGCTGGGCACTGGGGCTCAACGCCGGCGGCGGAAACATCGGCGTTCCGGTCATCCAGCTGATCGGCCTGTTCGTGATCTCGGCCATCAGCAACACCGCACCCGAAATCGTCTGCGCCATCTACTTGGTCGCGATCGCCCTCGCCGCCCTCGGCGCGGCGTTCTACATGGACAACCTCCGCAATCAGCGCTCCAACCTGGGGGCAATGGTTGAGGCGTTGCGGTACAAGCACTCCTGGGTGATGAGCTTCCTCTACATCGGCACCTTCGGCTCCTTCATCGGCTTCAGCTTCGCCTTCGGTCAGGTCATGCAGATCAACTACCTGGCCGGTGGCGACACCGCCGCGCAGGCGTCGCTGCACGCCGCGCAGATCGCGTTCATCGGACCGCTGCTGGGGTCCGTCGCACGACCGTTCGGCGGCAAGCTCGCCGACCGCATCGGCGGCGGCAAGGTGACGCTGTACGCGTTCGTCGCGATGATCTTCGCCGCGGGCATCCTCGTGGGCGCGGGCATGCTTGACGACGCCGCCGCCGGAGCACCCACCGGCGGGCAGCTGGCCGCCTACGTCGTCGGCTTCATCCTGCTGTTCATCCTGTCCGGCATCGGAAACGGCTCGACCTACAAGATGATTCCGTCGATATTCGAGGCGAAGGCTCAGGGCAAGGAGGGCTGGAGCCGCGAGGAGAAGGCGTCGTGGTCGCGCAGCATGTCGGGTGCGTTGATCGGGTTCGCCGGAGCCGTCGGCGCGCTGGGCGGCGTCTTCATCAACATCGTGCTCAGGGCGTCCTACGTCGGCGACGCGAAGTCCGCGACCAACGCGTTCTGGGTCTTCCTGGGCTTCTACGTGGTCTGTGCGGTCACGACCTGGTTCGTGTTCCTGAGGATGCAAACTCGGGCCCGCACCGGCGTGCCCGTCGGCAAGTCCGCCGAACCCGTTGCCGCGGGCTGATTCCCGTGACCGTCACAACCAGGACCGCGTGCTCGTACTGCGGTGTCGGCTGTGGCATCGAGGTGCAGACCCGAACCGACACCGCTGACGGCAAGCCGGTGATTGCCAGGGTGTCGGGGGATGCGTTGCACCCCAGCAATTTCGGGCGACTGTGCACCAAGGGTGCCACCCACGCCGAGCTGATGGCCGCCGACGGTGACCGGTTGAGCTCGGCATTGGTGCGTCCGTCGCGTGGCGAGCAACCCGTGGTGACGCCGGTCGACGAGGCCGTCGCCGAAGCCGGCCGGCGATTACGGGCGATCGTCGACGAACACGGTCCCGACGCGGTGGCGCTGTACGTCTCCGGTCAAATGTCGATCGAGGCACAGTATCTGGCGACGAAGCTGGCCAAGGGCTTTCTGCGGACCGTCCACATCGAGTCGAACTCGCGGCTGTGCATGGCGAGTGCGGGCACGGGGTACAAGCAGTCGCTGGGCGCGGACGGCCCGCCGGGGTCGTATACGGACTTCGACGCCGCCGACCTGTTCTTCGTGATCGGGTCCAACATGGCCGACTGTCATCCGATTCTGTTCCTGCGCATGGCCGAACGACTCAAGGCCGGGGCCAAGCTCATCGTCGTCGACCCGCGCCGCACCACGACGGCGGAGAAGGCCGACCTCTTCCTCCAGATCGCCCCAGGCACCGATCTCGCACTCCTCAACGGCATCCTGCACCTGCTGGTCGAATCCGGTGCCGTCGACGACGCCTTCATCGCCGAACACACCGAGGGCTGGGACGCGATGCCGGCCTTCCTCGCGGACTATCCGCCCGACGTCGTGGCGGAGATCACCGGCTTGGCCGAGGCCGACATCCGGTTGGCCGCGCGGATGATCGCCGACGCCGGTGAGTGGATGAGTTGCTGGACGATGGGTCTCAACCAGAGCACCCATGGCACCTGGAACACCAATGCCATCTGCAACCTTCATCTGGCGACCGGTGCCATCTGCAGGCCGGGTAGCGGACCCTTGTCGTTGACGGGTCAGCCCAACGCCATGGGCGGCCGCGAAATGGGCTACATGGGACCGGGTCTACCCGGCCAGCGGGTGGTGACCTCGGCCGAGGACCGCGCGTTCGTAGAGCGGGCGTGGCAGCTCGAGGCAGGCACCATCCGCGCCGACGTCGGTCCGGGAACGGTCGACATGTTCAGGCGCATGGCCGACGGCGACATCAAGGCGTGCTGGATCATCTGCACCAATCCCGTTGCCAGCGTGGCCAACCGCAAGACGGTGATCACCGGACTCGAGTCGGCGGAGCTCGTCGTCACCCAGGACGCCTACCGGACGACGGCGACCAACCACTACGCCGACGTCGTCCTGCCTGCGACGCTGTGGGCCGAGGCGGACGCGGTGATGGTCAACTCGGATCGCACCATGACGCTGCTGCCGCAGTCCATCCCCGCCCACGGCGACGCCAGACCCGACTGGCAGTTGATCTGCCAGGTCGCCGGGGCACTCGGCTTCGGGGAGCACTTCGGGTACTCGTCAGCCGCGGAGGTCTTCGACGAGATCCGCGAGTTCTCCAACCCGCGAACCGGTTACGACCTCCGGGGTGTCACTCACGACCGTCTTCGGCTGGGCCCGGTGCAATGGCCTGCGCCGTCACTCGATCAGCCGGGTGGAGACGTCGACCGTCATCCCATCCGCTATCTGAACGACGGCGTGAGCCAGGACCTGTTCGTCGACGGCGACGGGCACCGCCCGAAGCTGGCCTTCCCGACCCCGTCGCGGCGCGCGGTATTCCACCCCCGACCGCACCTGCCGCTCGGGGAGATGCCCGACGACGAC
Organism: Mycobacterium sp. AT1; assembly: GCF_002043095.1. GTDB lineage: Bacteria > Actinomycetota > Actinomycetes > Mycobacteriales > Mycobacteriaceae > Mycobacterium. The sequence goes on from NZ_MVOC01000037.1 coordinate 72,615, forward strand.
TACCCGATGGTGTTGAACACTGGTCGCCTGCAACATCAATGGCACACCATGACCAAGACCGGAAAGGTCGCCAAGCTCAACAAGCTCGACCGCGGTCCGTTCGTGGAGATCCACCCTGTCGACGCCGAGGCACGCAACGTCGTCGACGGTCAGCCCGTCGAGCTGGCCTCGCGGCGCGGGCGCGCGGTACTTCCCGCCGTGGTGACCGACCGGGTCCGGCCGGGCAATTGCTTTGCGCCGTTTCACTGGAACGACGAGCACGGTGAGTACCTCGCCGTGAACGCGGTCACCTCGGATGCCGTCGACCCGTTCTCGCTTCAACCCGAGTTCAAGGCGTGCGCGGTCAGGGTGCGGGCTGCCGGGCCACCACCGCAACCGGTCGGTCGGATCAATGCGATCGGCTCAGCACTTGGGCTCGACGACCAACCCGTCCCGGTCCTCACCGACGCCGAGAAGCAGTACCTGGCAGGGTTCTTCCACGCCTTGCCGCCGAATGTCGAAGGTGTTCCGGTACTGCCGGCCGAGGCTCCGGTGGGAGCCGTGGTGCGCCGCTACGTCGACGGAATGCTGGCGGGACGGTACTCCCGAATCGACCCAGCCGACCGAACCGACGCGCCGACCGGGCCGCGGCCGTTGGTGCTCTGGGCGTCGCAAACCGGGACCGCCGAGGACTTCGCGACTCGGGTGGCCGACGGACTCGGTCCAGCGACGGTGATGAACATGGACGACTGCCAGCTCTCCGACTTGGCCGGTGCTGGTGAGGTTCTCATCGTCACCAGCACCTTCGGTGACGGCGGACCACCGGACAACGGCGCGGACTTCTGGACGCGCCTGGCGGCCGACGACGCGCCGGCATTGGACGGCGTGCGGTATGCGGTACTGGGCATCGGCGACCGGTCGTATGACGACTTCTGCGGACACGCCAGAGCGGTCGACGTCCGGCTCACCGAATTGGGGGCCACCCAGCTGACCGCACGCGTCGACTGCGAGGCCTACGACGACGAGCCGATGACGCAGTGGGCGCAGAAGGTGTCCGCTCTGGTCGGCCCCGGCGCAAGTCCGGCAACCCCCGCGCCGGTGCGCCCTGCCGCACCGTTCACCAGGACCAGCCCGGTCGACGCGCCGCTGAGCCGGAACGTGTTGCTGACCCCGCCGGGGGCGGCAAAGGAGGTGCGGCAGTTCGGTTTCGACGTCTCCGAGCACGGCGTCGGATATGCCGTCGGGGACGCGCTGGGCGTCTACGCCGTCAACGCCGAGGAGACGGTGCGGCGGTGGCTCGACGCGACCGGGTTGGCCGCCGACGACGTGATCGAGGTCGACGGTGTCGAGATGGCGCTCGGCGAGGCGTTGACGTCGCGCTACGACATCTGTCGCGTCACGCCCAACCTGCTCGACTTCGTCGTCGAGGGAAGTGCGGCGGCGGCGGGATCGCTACGGACCCTGCGCCGTAGCCGGGCCGAGTTGGACGAGTGGCTTCGAGGCCGCGACGGGGTCGACGTCGTCACCGAGTTCGCGGTCCGGGCCGAGCCGGAGCAGTGGCGCGACGCCCTGGTGCGGCTGACGCCGCGGTCGTACTCGATCTCGAGCAGCCCCCTGGTCAGCCCGCACGAGATTCAGCTGACGGTGTCGGTCGTCCGTTACCTGGGCGGTGACGGGCAACGACGCGGGGGAGTGTGCTCGACGTTCCTCGCGGATCGGGCGTCGCGGGCGTCGGTGTTCCTGCAGCCGTCGCCGCACTTTCGGCCGCCCGAGGACGGCTCCGCGCCGATGATCATGGTGGGTCCAGGCACCGGCGTCGCACCCTTCCGCGGATTCCTGCAGGAGCGCCGCGCGCTGGGGCACACCGGTCGCAATTGGCTGTTCTTCGGTGATCGGCATCGCGCCGAGAACTTCTACTACCGTGATGATCTCGAGGACATGGTCGACGACGGACTGTTGAGCCGGCTGGACTTGGCGTTCTCGCGCGACCAGGCCCAGCGGGTGTACGTGCAACACAAGATTCGTGACTACGGGGCCGATCTGTGGCGCTGGCTCGAGGACGGCGCGCACTTCTACGTGTGTGGTGACGCCAGCCGGATGGCCAAGGACGTCGACGACGCGTTGACCGCGGTCATTCGCGAGCACGGCGGGATGTCGAGTGAAGGCGCGCACGACTACAAACGCGAGCTGGTCGCCACCAAACGCTATGTGCGCGACGTGTACTGACGAGTAGTCGACCACCCGTGACCGTCACCTCCGAGGTGTAGGTTTGCAGACCATGGCCGCACCCACCGTGAACGTGAATCTGCCGGGCCGCCTTGGCGACCCGACCATGGAAATGCGCACCGATCCACGCGCCGACCCCCGAATGCTGGCAGCCATCGCCCCCTTCGGCCTCGACGCGAAGGCGCCCGAGTTGCCCGTCACGAGGGACTCCCCGCTCGAGGATCTGCTCGCCGTTGCGGCTGCCACCGAGCAGGGGTTCGACGGAGTGTTCGGCGCGCTGCTCGCCGACGTCCCGGCCGCCCAGGGCGTCGAAACCCGGAACCTCACCATCACCGGAGTCGACGGCAACGACATCGCGCTGTACGTCCACCGCCCGATCGGGGTGTCGATGCCCTTGCCGGGCCTGTTGCATCTGCACGGCGGCGGCATGGCCATCCTCACCGCAGTCGACAAGGGCGCAGCGCTGTGGCGCGAGCATCTGGCGGCCCGCGGGTGCGTCGTCGTCGGGGTGGAGTTCCGCAACTCCGGCGGCGCGCTCGGGCCGCATCCGTTTCCCGCCGGCCTGAACGACTGCGCCAGCGCGCTGGACTGGATGCACGCCCAGCGTGAGGGTCTCGGGTTGACGTCGATCGTCGTGACGGGCGAATCGGGCGGCGGCAACCTGTCGATCGCGACGGCGCTCAAGGCAAAGCGCGAGGGCCGGCTGGACCACGTCGACGGGGTCTACGCGCAGGTGCCGTTCGTCTACGGCGGTTACGACGCTCCCAACCCCGCGCTGCCGTCGCTGATCGAGAACGAGGGGTACATCCTCAGCCCGTCGGTGATGACGCTCATGGCGACGCTCTACGACCCGAAGGGGGAGCACACCACCAACCCGCTGGCGTGGCCGTACTACGCGAAAGAGGAGGACCTGCGGGGTCTGCCGCCGCACGTCGTCACCACCGACGAGATCGACCCGCTGCGTGACGAGGGGCTGGCGTTCCTGCGGGCGCTGCAGCGGGCGGGAGTCGACGCCACCGGCCACACCTACAGCGGTGTCGGCCATGCCTGCGAACAGTTGATGGGAGCGTTCGTGCCCGACCTCTTCGAGCGGGCCCTGCACGACGTCGTCGACTTCGCTCGTGGGGTGAGCAGAACGCTGGATTGACCAGCGCTGAAGTGAAAAGAGTGTCCGAGGGGGGACTTGAACCCCCACGCCCATTAGTAGGGCACTAGCACCTCAAGCTAGCGCGTCTGCCATTCCGCCACTCGGACAAGCGGGCTAAGGCTAACGGATTTCGGTGCCCGGACCAAAACGTGGGAACGAGAGCAGTGGTACGAATGGTGACCGTGAGTGATTCCCTGCAGCCGTCCGACGAGGTCGTCGAGCTCGTGAGCTCGTTGATCAGGTTCGACACGTCGAATACCGGCGAGCTCGAAACCACCAAGGGCGAGGCCGATTGCGCCCGCTGGGTGGCCCAGCAGCTCGCCGAGGTCGGCTACGAATGCGAGTACGTCGAGTCCGGCGCCCCGGGCCGGGGGAACGTCTTCACCAGGTTGGCAGGCGCCGACCGGAGCCGGGGCGCGCTGCTCGTGCACGGGCACCTCGACGTGGTTCCCGCCGAAGCCGCCGACTGGAGCGTGCACCCGTTCTCGGGGGCCGTGTCCGACGGCTACGTGTGGGGCCGCGGCGCCGTCGACATGAAGAACATGATCGGCATGATGATCGCCGTCGCGCGGCACTTGAAGCGCACGGGCACCGTGCCGCCGCGCGACCTGGTGTTCGCCTTCGTCGCCGACGAGGAGGCGGGCGGCAAGTACGGCTGCGGGTGGCTGGTCGAGAACCGCCCCGACCTCTTCGAGGGCGTCACCGAGGCGATCGGCGAAGTGGGCGGGTTCTCGCTGACGGTGCCGCACCGCGACGGCGGCGACAAGCGCCTGTACCTGATCGAGACGGCCGAGAAGGGCATGCGTTGGATGCGGCTCACCGCCCGCGGCCGCGCGGGGCACGGCTCGTTCGTCCACGACGACAACGCCGTCACGACCCTCGCCGGCGCGGTGGACAGGCTTGGCCGCCACCAGTTCCCCATCGTGCTCACCGACACCGTCGCGCAGTTCCTGACCGCCGTCGGCGAGGAGACCGGGCACTCCTTCGACCCCGACTCGCCGGATCTGGACGGCGTGGTCGCCAAGCTGGGTCCGATCGGGCGCATCGTCGGTGCGACGCTGCGTGACTCGGCGAACCCGACGATGCTGAAGGCCGGCTACAAGGCCAACGTCATCCCAGGGTCGGCCGAGGCCGTGGTGGACTGCCGGATCCTGCCCGGCCATGCCGGTGAGTTCGAGGCGACGGTCGACGAGTTGATCGGCCCGGACGTCACCCGCGAGTGGATCACCGACCTGCCCGCCTACGAGACCACCTTCGACGGTGAGCTGGTCGACGCCATGAACGCCGCACTGCTGGCGGTCGACCCGGACGCGCGCATCGTGCCCTACATGTTGTCCGGCGGAACCGATGCCAAACACTTTGCCCGCCTTGGTATTCGGTGCTTTGGCTTCATCCCGTTGCGGCTGCCGCCGGAACTGGACTTCGCCGCGTTGTTCCACGGAGTCGACGAGCGGGTACCCGTCGAATCGCTGACGTTCGGCACCGAGGTCCTCGAGCACTTCCTGCTGAACTGCTGACCAACACCACCAGAGTTCCACCGAAAGGATCTTGATGAGCACCCCGTACGACAACCTCCCCAAGTTGCCGACCTTCACCCTGACGTCGACGTCGGTCACCGACGGCCAGCCGCTGTCGAACGACCAAGTCAGCGGCATCATGGGCGCGGGCGGTTCCGACGTCTCCCCGCAGTTGAGCTGGTCGGGATTCCCCGAGACGACCCGCAGCTTCGCGGTGACGATGTACGACCCCGACGCCCCGACCGCGTCGGGTTTCTGGCACTGGGCGGTGGCGAACCTGCCCGCGACCGTGACCGAGCTACCCGAGGGTGTTGGCGACGGCAGTCACAGCGGGTTCCCCGGCGACGCGATCACCCTGGCCAACGACGCCAGCCTCAAGCGCTTCATCGGCGCCGCCCCGCCCGCCGGTCACGGCCCGCACCGCTACTTCATCGCCGTGCACGCCGTCGACGTCGAGAAGCTGGACATCCCCGAGGGCGCGACGCCGGCCTACCTTGGTTTCAACCTGTTCAGTCATGCCATCGCCCGCGCCGTCATCATGGGCACCTACAAGCAGAAATAACACCCGCGAGCAGACGTAAAGGGCCCTGAATCGGGGCGAATGAGGGCCCTATGTGTCTGGTCGGCGAGGCGTCAGCGCGCGGCCGACCCGACGGCCTCGGCCAGCGACGTGAAGCCGCCGGCATGCAGCCGTTGGGCAAGGCCGTCGTGAATGTGCTTGGCCCACAAGCCGCCGCCGTAGACGAAGCCGGTGTAGCCCTGCAGCAGTGAGGCGCCTGCGGTGATGCGCTCCCAGGCGTCGTCGGCGGTCTCGATGCCGCCGGCGCTGACGAGCACCAGTCGGTCGCCGACGCGGCGATGGAGCCGCTGAAGCACCTCGAGCGAGCGGCGGGCGACGGGAGCGCCGGAGATGCCACCCGCCCCCAACTCGTCGACCCCTGGGGTGGCGAGACCGGCGCGGGAGATGGTGGTGTTGGTGGCGACGATGCCTGCCAAGCCGAGTTCGACTGCGAGGTCGGCGATGTCGTCGACGTCGGAATCCGACAGGTCGGGGGCGATCTTCACCAGGACCGGGGTCGTGGTCTCGGCGCGGACGGCCGCCAGGATCGGACGCAACGACTCGACCGCCTGCAGATCGCGGAGGCCGGGGGTGTTGGGGGAGCTGACGTTGACGACGAGGAACGACGCGAGAGGGCCGACCAGGCGGGCGCTTTCGGTGTAGTCGGCGACGGCCTCCTCGGCCGGCGTCGCCTTCGTCTTGCCGATGTTGGCCCCGATGGGCACCTCGGAGTCGTGGCGGCTCAACCGCAGCGCCAGCTCAGCCGCACCGTGGTTGTTGAAGCCCATCCGGTTCAGCAGCGCCCGGTCCTCGGGCAGCCGAAACATGCGCGGGGCGGGGTTGCCCGGCTGCGGGCGCGCGGTCACGGTGCCGACTTCCGCGTAGCCGAAACCCAAGGCCCCCCAGGTGTTCAGGCCGGTGCCGTCCTTGTCGAAGCCGGCGGCGAGGCCAACCGGTCCTGGGAACCGCACGCCGAACACGGTGCTGGCGAGGACGGGATCGTGCGGCGCAAGCCACCTGGCCAGGACCCGGCGCAGCGGCCCGAGCGCGGTGATCAGCCGCAGGAACGCGAACACCAGGGTGTGGATTCGCTCGGGTGGGACCAGGAAGAAGATTCGCCGCAGCGCGCGGTAGATCACGAGGCGGGCTGACCGTCGACGCCAGCCCACACGGCGGACTTCCTGCGCCGCAACAGAACTCGACGACTTCCGTCGGTGTAGAGGCGCACCCTGGTCAGCTCCCACCCTCGATACTCGGCTTCGATCGACAACCGGACCGACGCCGAAACCCGCGTCACGTCGGGCGGCAGTCGCAGCGGCACCCATTCGTAGTCGTCGGAGAGGTCGGCTTCCCACGCGGCAGGCATGCGTCCCCGCTGATGGCCGCTCACGAGCCTGCCCCCGGGATCACTTGCACGCCAGCACCCGATCCGGAAACCACGAAGAGCGTCCCGGTCTTGTCGTCGTATGTCATGGAGTTCGGCTGCTGCACGGTTCGATAACGCACCTTTTCGACGGGTATTCCGGTCGCCAGATCGTAACCAACGACGGTGTTCGTCGCAGTTTGCGACACCCAAGCCAGCCGCGACGACCCGGCCAGGGCAAACGGCGCGCCCGGCACCGGATACTGCTGCCGCAACATCAGCGGATCGGCGCCGAACACCAGCAGGGCCTGCCCGCGGGTGTCGGCCACCAGGATGCGGCCCTCCGGGTCGGCGGCCATGGTGGTGGCTCCCTCGCCGGCCCGCAGGGCGTGCTGCTGTCGGGTGCCCGACGGGTCGACCGTCGTCACCGACGTTTGGCCTCGGTCCAGCACGGCGACCGTATCGCCCTCTGCGACAAGCGCATCCACGCGCGCGAAGATCTGCAGTCGCGCACCGACCGCGGTGGTGGAGCTCAGCGTGTAGACCGCTCCCGAGGCACTGCCGAGGACGATCTTGCCGTCGGCGCGGCGGGTTATGGCGGTGAAGTCGGTGTCGCGTTCGCCGCCGACGTCGAATCTCGCCACCGCGTCGCCCGCGCCGAGGGGAACCGCGAAGTAGCCGCCCTTGGTCGCCGCGTACACCGTCCCGCTGCCGTCGCCGACGATCGCCGTCGCGGGGCTGGGCAGAGCCACGGTTCGCGACGGGCCCGTGACCGGGAACGTGACGAGGGCCGAACCGCCCGCGGGGTCACTGCTCAGCACGACGGAAGACGACGTGGCGGCGTCGAAGACGACGGCCTCCCCACGCCCGGCCAGCGGACGCACCGACCCGGCCGGCGCCTCGGCCGCCACGGGTGAGACCGCGGCCTGCGCCGGAGAGATGGTCGGTGGGGGACTGTCGGCGGCCTTGGACCCACAGGACGCGAGGGCAACCGTCGTCACGATCACGGCGACGCTGTGAGCCAGGCGACGCCTCGGTGTTGTGAACGGTGGCAAAGGGTAGACCTCAACGGTGCGATGGGAATGGCGGATGAAGGGCCAGTTTAGGCACGCCGCGGAATCGCCCCGGCGGTATGGTTCGGACATGAGCCGGGCGACCGTCGACGACCTGTCCGAAAGTGAGTTCAGCGTCGAGGTCGTGTCGACTGGCATGCACGCCAGCGGGTTTGGTCGAGTCGGTGACGGCAGGAGTTTCTCCTTTCACGTCGACCGACGCCAGCTCAACGTCGAGGTGTACCGCCCGCGGCTGACGGGCCCGGTCCCGCAGCAGGAGGACGTCGTCGCCGCGGCGAGCCGCAGCCTGGCCCACGTGGACGTTGCCGACGAGCGCAGCTTGACGGCGGCCGTGCGCGACGCCGTCAACGACGCTCAGCCGGTGCCACGCACAGCTCGCTGACGGTGAGCCCACGGTACGGTCGTCGGCGTGATGGACATGTCGTGGCTGCAAGTGGTCGTGTTGTCGGTGGTCCAGGGCCTGACCGAGTTCCTTCCGGTGTCCTCGTCCGGCCATCTCGCGATCGTTTCGGAGCTGTTCTTCGCCGACGACGCTGGCGCGTCGTTCACCGCGGTCAGCCAGCTCGGCACCGAGCTCGCGGTGCTGATCTACTTCGCCAGGGACATCGGCCGCATTCTGGTGGCGTGGTTCGGGGGCCTGCGCGACCCCTCGCGCCGCACCTCGGACTACTGGCTGGGCTGGTGGGTGATCATCGGCACGATCCCGATCGGCGCGGCCGGGCTGATCTTCAAGCACTACATCCGCGACGACGTCCGCAACCTGTGGATCATCGCGACGGCACTGATCGTGTTCTCCGCCGTCATCGCCGCCGCCGAGTACTTCGGCAGGCAAACCCGCGGAATAGAGCAGTTCACCTGGAAGGACAGCATCGTCATCGGCGTCTCCCAGTGCTTGGCCCTGATTCCCGGGGTGTCCCGGTCGGGCGCGACCATCAGCGCCGGCCTGTTCATGGGACAGGAGCGCGAGGCCGCCGCCCGCTTCGGCTTTCTGCTCGCCATTCCCGCCGTCCTCGCCTCGGGGCTGTATTCGCTGCCCGACGCCTTCCACCCCGACGGGCGGGGGATGAGCGCGTCGGGGCCGCAGCTCGCGGTGTCGGTCGCGATCGCCTTCGTAGTGGGTCTCGCGGCCGTCTCCTGGTTCCTGAAATTCCTGGTGCGCCACGGCATGTACTGGTTCGTCGGCTACCGCGTGATCCTCGGGGCGACGCTGCTCGTCCTGCTGGGCACCGGCACGATCGCGGCGCAGTGACATGACGGTCATCCTGCTCCGACACGGTCGGTCGACGTCGAACACCGCGCACACCCTCGCGGGTCGCTCCGAGGGGGTCGACCTCGACGACAAGGGCCGCGAACAAGCCGAGGCCGTGGTCGCCCGCGTCGCCGACCTTCCGATCAAGGCGATCGTGAGGTCACCGCTTCTGCGCTGTGAGCGAACGGTGGCGCCCCTTGCCGCGGCCCTCGGCCTGGAACCCGTGGTGGAGGAGCGGCTCTCGGAAGTCGACTACGGCGCGTGGACCGGCTGCAAGATCGGCGACCTCTTCAAGGAGCCGCTGTGGGCGGTGGTCCAGCAGCAGCCCAGCGCTGCGGTGTTCCCCGACGGGGAGGGGCTGGCGCAGGTTCAGGCCAGGGCGGTCGCAGCGGTCCGCGAACACGACCGCACCCTCGCCGAGCAGCACGAAGGCGACGTTCTGTGGATCGCCTGTACGCACGGCGACGTCATCAAGTCGATCATCGCCGATGCGGTGGGGAGCCATCTGGACAACTTCCAGCGCATCACGGCCGACCCCGCATCCATGAGCGTCATCAGGTACACCTCGGCGCGTCCATTCGTGCTTCACGTCAACCACACGGGCCCGGCCTTGACCGCCGCCCTGCTGGCCAAACCCGAGCCCTCGGGTGACGCCGTCGTGGGTGGTTCCACCGACTGACCCGTTCGATCGCTGCGCCCGCGCCGTCCGTCGAGTTACGGCTGCGGTCCCCATACCGGTATTTTGGGAGGTGTCATGGCCCGTTCGATTCACGTCTTCCGCTCACCCGACCGATTCGTGGCCGGGACCGTCGGGCAACCTGGCGACCGGACGTTCTACCTTCAGGCCGTGCACGACGAGCGAGTCGTCTCGGTGATCCTTGAGAAGCAACAGGTGGCGGTGCTCGCCGAGCGGATCGCCGCGCTGCTGCTCGAGATCAACCGCCGCTTCGGCACCCCGGTGCCGCCGGAGACGACCGAAGTCGAGGACCTCAGTCCCCTGATCACGCCGGTCGACGCCGAGTTCCGCGTTGGCACGATGGGCTTGGGCTGGGACTCGGAGGCCGAGACCGTGGTCGTGGAGCTGCTCGCGGTGTCGGAGACGGAGTTCGACGCGTCGGTGGTGCTCGACGACGCCGAGGACGGTCCCGACGCGGTTCGGGTGTTCCTGACCCCGGAGTCGGCGCGGGAGTTCGCCGCCCGCTCCAACCGCGTCATCTCCGCGGGCCGGCCGCCGTGCCCGCTCTGCGACGAGCCACTGGATCCCGCGGGACACATCTGTGTGCGCACCAACGGTTACCGACGAGGTGCCCTGGCGGAATCCGACGATGACACCGACTTCTGACCGCACGGGTGACGACGAAGCACTTCGATGCGGCACGCTGACGGTCCTCGGCCGCATCCGGTCGGCGAGCAACGCCACGTTCCTGTGCGAGGCGCATCTCGGCGACCGCCTGGCGCACTGCGTGTACAAGCCGGTGGCCGGCGAGGCGCCGCTGTGGGACTTTCCCGACGGCACCCTCGCGGGCCGGGAGGTGTCCGCGTACCTGGTGTCGGCGGCGCTGGGCTGGAACGTGGTGCCCTACACCGTCCTTCGTGACGGGCCCGCGGGGCGCGGGATGGTGCAGCGGTGGGTCGACCAACCCGGTGACGTCCTGGACGACACCGAGGTCGACGACACCGCCGACGAAGAACCCGACGCCGGCCCCGACCTGGTCGACCTGCTGCCTGCCGGCCACGTGCCGCCCGGTTTCCTGCCCGTCCTGCAGGCCTACGACTACGCCGGTGACGAGGTGACCCTCGTCCATGCCGACGATGCGCGGCTGCGCCGGATGGCGGTGTTCGACGTCCTGATCAACAACGCCGACCGCAAGGGGGGGCACATCCTGGCCGGGGTCGACGGCGGGGTCTACGGCGTCGACCACGGTGTCAGCCTGCACACCGAGGACAAGCTCCGCACGGTGCTGTGGGGGTGGGCTGGCAAGCCAGTCGACGAGGACACGCTGCGTGACGTCGCAGGCCTTCGGGACGCGCTGCTCGGTGACTTCGACCAGACGCTGCGGCCGCACGTCACCAATCGCGAGATCGACGCGCTATATGCCAGAACCGTTGGTCTGCTGGAGAACCCGGTGATGCCGTCGCCTGATCGGCGCAGGCCGATCCCGTGGCCGGCGTTCTGACCTTCGTGTTCTACGCTCGTCGTCATGACTGATCACGACCACGCCGCCGCCCGCAGGGAGATCGCCGACGCCCTCCAGAAGGCGCTCGACCGCCGCCACGAGGTGCTCGACGCGATCGTCGAAGCCGGTGACCGGGCCGCCGCCGTCAATGCCATCGCGACGTTGCTCGACACCTCGCCCAAGGGCGGCGAGGCCGTGATGACGATCTCGTTCGACCAGCTCACCAGGGATTCGCGTCGCAAGATCGCCGAGGAACTCGAGGATCTGAACAAGCAGCTGACCTTCACCCTCGGTGAGCGGCCTGCCAGCTCGGGGGAGAGCCTGTCACTGCGCGTGTTCTCCTCGGACGCCGACCGCGACCTGTTCGTCGCCCGCACCTCCGACGTCGGCGCCACGGGCGACGGGTCCGGCGCGCCGGCGGGCAGCATCGACGACGAGATCAGCGCCGCGCTCGGCCGCGTCTCCAACGAAGAGGCGGTGTGGTTCGTCGCGGAGGAAGGTGCGGACAAGGTCGGCATGGTCTTCGGTGAGCTCGTCGGCGGGGAGGTCAACGTCCGCGTCTGGATTCACCCCGACCACCGGCACCGCGGTTTCGGTACGGCCGCCCTGCGGCGCTGCCGTTCGGAGATGGCGGCGTACTTCCCCGCGGTGCCGATGGTCGTGCGCGCTCCCGGCGCCACGCCCAAGTAGGGCCCGATTAGCTCCCGCATCAGCGATGCGGCGCTCGCCGCGGAGGTGGCCGCCGAGGCCGGTCGCATGCTCGTCGCGTTGCGCGCCGAGATCGGCTTCGACGACTACTACGATCTCGGCGACGCCGGTGACCGGCGCGCCAACACCCTGATCCTCAACCGGCTCCGCGAGCACCGGCCCGACGACGCCGTCCTCTCCGAGGAGGCGGCCGACGACCTGTCGCGGATCCGCGCCGACCGGGTGTGGATCGTCGACCCCGTCGACGGCACCAGGGAGTTCTCGACGCCGGGGCGCACCGACTGGGCGGTGCACATCGCACTGTGGCAGCGAACGGGTGGACCCGACGGCGTGATCACCGACGCCGTGGTCGGGTTGCCCGCGCTCGGCGAGGCGTATCGCAGTGACACCGTGACGGCACCGCCGCCGCGCGAAGCGGGGCCCATTCGTATCGCGACGAGCCGCCACCGCCCGCCAACGGTGCTGTGGTGGCTGCGGGACATGCTCGACGTCGAACTGGTCGGCATCGGGTCCGCAGGCGCCAAGGCCATGGCGGTCGTCCGCGGCGACGTCGACGCCTACGTCCACGCCGGCGGCCAGTACGAGTGGGACTCTGCGGCTCCGTCCGGCGTGGTGACCGCAGCGGGTCTGCACGCCTCGCGGCTGGACGGGTCGCCCCTTCGCTACAACCGGCCGGACCCGTATCTGCCCGACTTCGTGATGTGCAGGCCGGAGCTTGCGGACACCCTGCTCGAGGCGATTCGATCGGTGTTTTGAGCGAACCGGGAATGGATCAGCTCCGCCCGTTGTCCCACACTGCGAACAACCACCGTCGGAGGCCGAACTGAACGCACACCCTAGAGTCGGAGCCATGCAATCGTGGCCTGCGCCGACCGTTCCGCAGCTCACCGGTGTGGGAACGCCGTTGCGCCTCTTCGACAGCGCCGACCAACAGGTGCGTCCGGTGGCGGCCGGTGAGACCGCGACCATGTACGTGTGCGGCATCACCCCGTACGACGCGACCCACCTCGGCCACGCGGCGACCTATCTGACCTTCGACCTGGTCTACCGGGCCTGGCTCGACGCCGGCCATCACGTGCACTACGTCCAGAACGTCACCGACGTCGACGATCCGCTGTTCGAGCGGGCTGCGCGCGACGGCATCGACTGGCGCGAGCTAGGGGCTCGCGAGACCCAGCTCTTCCGCGAGGACATGGCGGCTCTGCGCGTCCTTCCTCCGCAGGACTACGTGGCCGCCACCGACGCGATCGCCGAGGTGATCGAGCTGGTGGAGAAGATGCTGGCCTCCGGCGCGGCGTACGTGGTGGAGGACGCGGAGTATCCCGACGTGTACTACCGGGCCGACGCGACCGCGCAGTTCGGCTACGAGTCGGGGTACGACCGCGAGACCATGCTGCGGCTGTTCGCCGAGCGGGGCGGGGACCCCGACCGGGCGGGCAAGGGTGACGCGTTGGACGCGCTGCTGTGGCGTGCGGAGCGGCCGGGCGAGCCGAGTTGGCCGTCGCCGTTCGGGCCTGGTCGGCCGGGGTGGCACGTAGAGTGTGCCGCCATCGCTCTGGATCGCATCGGCACCGGGCTCGACGTCCAGGGTGGCGGCAGTGATCTGATCTTCCCGCACCACGAGTTCTCGGCCGCCCACGCCGAATCGGTAACGGGGGAGCGACGTTTCGCCAGGCACTACGTCCACGCCGGGATGATCGGCTGGGACGGTCACAAGATGAGCAAGAGTCGCGGCAACCTGGTGCTGGTCTCCAAGCTCCGCGCCGAGGGTGTCGACCCCGCTGCCATCCGGCTGGGTCTGCTCGCCGGGCACTATCGTTCCGACCGGTACTGGAGTGACGCGGTTCTCGCCGAGGCGCAGGACCGACTTGCCCGGTGGCGGGCGGCGACGGCGTTGCCTGCCGGACCCGATGCCACCGACGTGGTCGCCAGGGTCAGGCAGTACCTCGCCGACGACCTCGACACTCCCAAAGCCCTTGCCGCACTTGACGGTTGGGTTGCCGACGCGCAGCAGTACGGCGGCGACGACGTCGAGGCGCCCGGCCGGGTGGCGGCGGCCGTCGACGCGCTGCTCGGAGTCGCGCTCTAGCCACGAGGTACCTTGCCGCCCATGGCTTCGGTTGACGGCAAGGTCGTGTTCATCACCGGTGGCGCGGCCGGCGTCGGCGCGGAGGTCGCCAGGCGGTTGCACGCCAAGGGTGCTCGGCTGCTGTTGACCGACGTCGACGCGGGTGCGCTCGCCAGCTTCGCCGCGGCACTCGGTGGTGATCGCGTGTTGACGGTGACCGCCGACGTCCGCGACCTGCCCGCCATGCAGGCCGCGGTCGACGCCGGGGTTCAGCGCTTCGGCGGCGTCGACGTCGTGGTCGCCAATGCGGGCATCGCCAGCTACGGTTCGGTGCTGCAGGTCGACCCGGCGGCGTTCAAGCGGCTGATGGACGTCAACGTCCTCGGGGTGTTCCACACCGTGCGAGCCGCGCTTCCGGCGATCGTCGAGCGTCGCGGCTACGTGCTGGTCGTGTCGTCGCTGGCCGCCTTCACCGCCGCCCCGGGATTGGCGCCGTACAACGCGAGCAAGGCCGCGGTGGAGCAGTTTGCGAACGCGCTGCGACTCGAGGTCGCCCACCACGGCGTCGACGTCGGCTCGGCGCACATGTCGTGGGTCGACACGGCGATGGTGCGCGACACCAAGACCGACCTGTCCACCTTCGGCGAGATGTTGTCCAAGCTCCCGTATCCGGTGAACGTCACCACGTCGGTGGAGAAGTGCGGCGCTGCCTTCGTCGACGGCATCGAGGGGCGGAAGACCCGGGTGTACTGCCCGCGCTGGGTGGGTGCGCTGCGGTGGCTCAAGCCGATCATGTCGACCCGCATCGGCGAGGCGCCGATCAAGAGGTTCGTGCCAGACCTCCTGCCTCGGATGGACGCCGAAGTGGTGGCACTCGGCCGTTCGACGAGCGCCCATTCCGAGGCCCTGGATTCGCCCCCGACGACGTGACACCCCGCCAATCGGGGATCCGAGGCGGGTAGGCGCTCCGATGGTTTGATGATGTCGTGAAGTCGACACACCTCCGCCGGGCCGTTGCCGTAAGCGTCGCGGCGGTGCTCGTCGTCGTCATGGCCGCCTGCGCGAAGAGCGAGAAGCCCGAGGTCGTCGGCTCCGCGCCGCCGCCGCCACCGTCGTCGGCGGTGAGCCCCGAGCAGGCCAGGGCGATCGCGAAGGAGGCCTACGTCTACGGCTTCCCGATGGTCGACGACTACCGCGTCATGTACTCCTACTTCGTGGACAAGGGCGACGCCGAGTACAAGGGCGGCTGGAACGAAATCCACAACACCGCACGGGTTTACACGCCGGCCGACACCACGATCCAGACGCCGAACTCCGACACGCCGTACTCGGTCGTCGGAGCCGACCTGCGCACCGAGCCGCTGGTGCTCACCGTGCCGCCGGTCGAGCAGGACCGGTACTTCTCGCTGCAGTTCATCGACCAGTACACGGCGAACTTCGCCTACGTCGGCAGCCGGACCACCGGCAACAGCGGCGGCAAATACCTTCTGGCAGGCCCCAATTGGACGGGACCCAAGCCCGCGGGCGTCAACGAGGTCATCCGGTCCGACACCGAGCTGGCGCTGGTGCTCTACCGCACCCAGTTGTTCGAGCCGCTGGACCTGGACGCCGTCAAGCGGATTCAGGACGGTTATCGGGTGGAGCCGCTGTCGGTCTTCCTCAAGCAGCCGCTGCCGCCACCGGCCCCCGCGATCGACTTCGTCCCCGCCCTGACCCCCGACCAGGAGCGCACCTCACCCCAGTTCTTCGACATCCTGAACTTCGTCATGAAGTTCACCCCGACGCTGCCGTCGGAAAAGGCGATGCGGGACCGGTTCGCCACCATCGGCATCGGTCCCGACGGTTCCTTCGACGCCGAGAAGCTCTCGCCCGAGATGCGCACCGCGATCCAAGACGGCATGGCCGACGCCTGGGCCGAACTCGACGCTCTGAAGAAGAACGAGATCGACACCGGAAAGCTGTCCTCCGCCAGCCTGTTTGGCACCAAGGAGGACCTCAAGGGCAACTACCTGAACCGGATGGCCGGCGCGGTGTTCGGCATCTACGGCAACACCGCCGCCGAGGCGCTGTACCCGAACTTCTCCGTCGACGCGGCGGGCGCGCCGCTCACCGGCGCCAACGACTACACCTACCACTTCGCCCCGGGCCAGCTGCCGCCCGTCAACGCGTTCTGGTCGTTGACCATGTACGGGCTGCCGAAGAGCCTGTTGGTGGCCAACCCGATCAACCGCTACCTGATCAACTCGCCGATGCTCCGCGAGCTGGTCCCCGACGCCGACGGCGGCTACACGCTGTACGTGCAGCGGAATTCACCAGGGCCGGAGCGCGAACCGAACTGGCTGCCGGCCCCCGAGGGCCCCTTCTCGTTGGTGCTGCGGTTGTACTGGCCCAAGCCCGACGCGCTGGACGGTCAATGGCAGGCGCCGAAGCCCGAGAAGGTGGTGGCGTGACACGCCTCCTGACCGACCCCGAGCTCATCGCCGAACTCGAACCGGTCGTGGAAGCCGGCCTCAACCAACACTTCGCCACCACCAGGGACTGGTCCCCGCACGACTACGTGCCATGGTCGGACGGCTCCAACTACGCGGCACTCGGCGGGTCGGAATGGGAGCTCGAACGGTCGCCGCTGTCCGAGCTGGCGCGCGTCGCCATGGTCACCAACCTGCTGACCGAGGACAACCTGCCGTCGTATCACCGCGCGGTCGCCGGGTACTTCACCGTCGACGACGCCTGGGGCACCTGGGTGAACCGGTGGACGGTCGAGGAGAACCGGCATGGGATCGCCCTGCGCGACTACCTGGTGGTCACCAGGGCCGTCGACCCCGTGGAGCTGGAACGGGCCAGGATGCTGCAGGTCACCTCGGGGTTCAGCCCGGGGCAGCAGGGTCAGGGTGACGTCGCGCCGGAATCGTTCCTCGACGCAGCCGCCTACGTGACGTTCCAGGAGTTGGCCACCAGGGTGTCCCACCGCAACACCGGCAAGGCGTGCGACGAACCCGTCGCCGACGCGCTGCTGAAGCGCATCGCATTCGACGAGAACCTGCACATGATCTTCTACCGCGGACTGACCGGGGCGGCGCTCGATTTGTCGCCCGACCGCGCCATGCACTCCATCACGCGCATCCTGGTCAACTTCGCGATGCCTGGCTTCTCGATCCCGAACTTTCGGCGCAACGCGGTGACGATGGCCGTCGGCGGCATCTACGACGCCCGCCAGCACCTCGACGAGGTGGTGTTGCCGGTGCTGCGCAAGTGGCGGATCTTCGAGCGCACCGACTTCACCGCAGACGGCGAGCGCAGCCGCGACGAGCTGGGCGCGTTCCTCGAGAAGCTCGAGGCCGAAGCGGTCAAGTTCGATGACGCGAAGGGCAGGTACCTCGAACGCGCCGCGCGCAAGGCGGACCGCGTCGCGGCCAAGGCGCTCGTCTAACCCCGGTAGCCGGGCCCACGCCTGCGCAGGTACCGCTCGAACTCCGCGGCCAACGCGTCGCCGTCGATCTTGCCGAGGGCCTCGGTCATGTCCACCTCGGCGTCGCCGCGCTCTTCGAGAGTCTGCACGTATTCGGCGATCTCGTCGTCGTCGGCGGTCATCTCGGTGACGGCCTGCTCCCACTCCTCGGCCTGGATCGGCAGATCGGCCAGCGGCACCTCGATGTCGAGGACGTCCTCGACGCGACGCAGCAACGCCACCGTCGCCTTGGGGTTCGGCGGCTGCGACACGTAGTGCGGCACCGCGGCCCAGAACGTCACGGCCGGGATGCCGGCGGCCACACAGGCGTCCTGGAAGACGCCGGCGATGCCCGTGGGGCCCTCGTACCGGGTCTCCTCGAGGCCGAAGAACTTCGCCGATTCGGGGGAGTAGGCGGCCCCGGAGACCGGCACCGGCCTGGTGTGCGGCGTGTCAGCCAGCAGTGCGCCCAGGATCACGACGGTCTCGACGTTGAGCTTCTCGGCGATGGCCAGCAACTCGGCGCAGAACGTTCGCCACCGCATGTTCGGCTCGACGCCGTGCATCAGCACGATGTCGCGGTCGCTGCCAGGCGGGCGGCAATGCGAGATGCGCATCGAGGGCCACACCAACTCGCGGGTGACGCCGTCGATCTGGCGAATCACCGGGCGATTCACCTGGTAGTCGTAGTAGGACTCGTCGTCGATCTCGACGATGGTGTCGGCCTCCCAGATCACGTCGAGGTGCTCGAGCGCGTCACTGGCCGCGTCACCGGCGTCGTTCCAGCCTTCGAAGGCTGCCACGATGATCGTGTCCTGCAGGTTGGGCAGGTCTGTCACCAGGCAAGCGTAAGCCCTGCCCGGCACCGGCGAGCGCCATCTCCTGGCGGGTCGCCGTACGCGCTGGCGTTGCCGTGAAATACCTTCGGCTACAGCCTCGTTACCCTGGGTAACCAAGACCGCAGGACGTGGGCGTCCGGTCGTCTGTCGGATGACGACGTAGACTTGCTCGGTCGAGAGGCGTTGCAACGGTTGCCGGAGGGCTGATTCTCCTCGGTATCCGCCACGCTCGGCAGAGTTAAGGACGCCTTCCGTAACGGAAGGAGTGCACGTGGAAGCGAGCACGGCTAGCGATGGCTTCGAGCCGAACATCCGCCCCGACTGCACCGATGTTCTGACGGCCGCGCTGCGCGAGCGGATCATGGTCATCGACGGCGCCATGGGCACCGCGATCCAGCGGGACCGGCCAGACGAGGCCGGCTACCGCGGTGACCGGTTCACGGAGTGGCCGAGCGCGCTTCAGGGCAACAACGACCTGCTCACCCTGACGCAGCCGCAGATCATCGAGGGCATCCACCGCGAATACCTCGAGGCGGGCGCCGACATCCTCGAGACCAACACGTTCAACGCGAACGCGGTCTCGCTGTCGGACTACGACATGTCCGACCTCAGCTACGAGCTGAACTACGCGGGCGCGGCGCTGGCCCGCAAGGCGGCCGACGAGTTCAGCACCTCCGACAAGCCCCGCTACGTCGCGGGCGCCATCGGGCCGACGACGCGGACCGCGTCGATCTCGCCGGACGTCAACGACCCCGGTGCCCGCAACGTCTCCTACGACCAGCTGGTCGCCGCCTACCTCGAGGCAGCCAACGGCCTCGTCGACGGCGGTTCCGACCTTCTCATCGTCGAGACCATCTTCGACTCGCTGAACGCGAAGGCGGCGGTGTTCGCCGTGGAGACGCTGTTCGAGGAGCGCGGCCGCCGCTGGCCGCTGATCATCTCGGGCACCATCACCGACGCGTCAGGCCGAACGCTGTCCGGGCAGGTCACCGAGGCGTTCTGGAACGCGATCCGGCACGCGAAGCCGCTCGCGGTCGGCCTCAACTGCGCCCTTGGCGCGCCGGAGATGAGGCCGTACATCGCCGAGGTGGCGCGCATCGCGGACACCTTCGTCTCCTGCTACCCGAACGCCGGACTGCCCAACGCCTTCGGCGAGTACGACGAGTCCCCGGAGGCCCAGGCCGGCTACATCGCCGAATTCGCCGAGGCCGGGCTGGTCAACCTGGTCGGCGGGTGCTGCGGCACCACCCCGGAGCACATCGCCGAGATCGCCAAGGTCGTCGAGGGCAAACCTCAGCGCGAGCTGCCGGAGATCCCGGTGGCCACCCGGCTCTCGGGTCTCGAGCCGCTCAACATCACCTCCGACTCCCTGTTCGTCAACATCGGCGAGCGCACCAACATCACCGGCTCGGCCCGGTTCCGCAACCTGATCAAGGCCGAGGACTACGACACCGCCCTGTCGGTCGCGTTGCAGCAGGTCGAGGTCGGTGCGCAGGTCATCGACGTCAACATGGACGAGGGCATGATCGACGGTGTCGCCGCGATGGACCGCTTCACCAAGCTGATCGCGGCCGAGCCGGACATCAGCCGCGTCCCCGTGATGATCGACTCCTCCAAGTGGGAGGTCATCGAGGCGGGCCTGAAGAACGTCCAGGGCAAGCCGATCGTCAACTCGATCTCCATGAAGGAGGGCGAGGAGAAGTTCGTCCGCGAGGCCCGGCTGTGCCGCAAGTACGGCGCCGCGGTCGTCGTGATGGCCTTCGACGAACAGGGCCAGGCCGACAACCTGGAGCGCCGCAAGGAGATCTGCGGGCGCGCCTACCGGATCCTGACCGAAGAGGTCGGCTTCCCGGCCGAGGACATCATCTTCGACCCGAACTGCTTCGCGCTGGCGACGGGCATCGAGGAGCACGCGACCTACGGCATCGACTTCATCGAGGCCTGCTCCTGGATCAAGGAGAACCTGCCAGGGGTGCACATCTCCGGCGGCATCTCCAACGTGTCGTTCTCGTTCCGCGGCAACAACCCCGTCCGCGAGGCCATCCATGCGGTGTTCCTCTTCCACGCCATCAAGGCCGGCCTGGACATGGGCATCGTCAACGCGGGCGCGCTGGTGCCGTACGACTCGATCGACCCCGAGCTGCGGGACCGCATCGAGGACGTCGTGCTCAACCGTCGCGAGGACGCGGCGGAACGGCTGCTGGAGATCGCCGAGCGGTTCAACAGCTCCGAGAAGGCCGACGACCCGGTTGCCGCCGAGTGGCGCAGTCTCCCGGTCCGCGAGCGGATCACCCACGCCTTGGTGAAGGGCATCGACGCCAACGTCGACGCCGACACCGAGGAACTGCGCGCCGAGATCGAGGCCGCGGGAGGGCGGCCCATCGAGGTGATCGAGGGTCCGCTGATGGACGGCATGAACGTCGTCGGCGACCTCTTCGGCGCTGGCAAGATGTTCCTGCCCCAGGTGGTGAAGTCGGCAAGGGTGATGAAGAAGGCCGTGGCGTACCTGCTGCCGTTCATCGAGGCGGAGAAGGCCCAGCCCCTGCCAGGAGCCACTGCGAAGAAGGACACCAACGGCACGATCATCATGGCGACGGTCAAGGGTGACGTCCACGACATCGGCAAGAACATCGTCGGGGTCGTGCTGCAGTGCAACAACTACGAGGTGATCGACCTCGGCGTGATGGTGCCCGCCCAGAAGATCCTGGACGCCGCCAAGGAGCACGACGCCGACATCATCGGGCTGTCCGGCCTGATCACCCCGTCCCTGGACGAGATGGTCAACTTCGCCGTCGAGATGGAGCGTCAGGGGCTGACGATTCCCTTGCTCATCGGTGGCGCCACCACATCTAGGGCGCACACCGCCGTCAAGGTGGCGCCGCGCCGCAAGGGACCGGTGGTCTGGGTCAAGGACGCGTCCCGCTCGGTGCCGGTCGCGGCCGCCCTGCTGGACGACAAGCAGCGGCCTGCCCTGCTGGAGGCCACTGAGAAGGATTACGCCGCCCTGCGCGAACGGCACGCTCAGAAGAGCGAGCGGAAGATGCTCACGCTGGAGAAGGCTCGAGCCAACCGGACGCCGATCGAGTGGGAGGGCTATACGCCGCCGGTGCCCGCGCAAGGCACGGGAGTTCGTGAATTCCTCGACTACGACTTCGCCGAGTTGCGCGAGTACATCGACTGGCAGCCGTTCTTCAACGCCTGGGAGATGAAGGGCCGATTCCCCGACATCCTCAACAACCCGGTCTCCGGCGAGACGGCGCGCAAGCTGTACGAGGACGCCCAGGAGATGCTCGACACCATGATCAAGGAGAGGTGGCTGACCGCCAACGGCGTGATCGGCTTCTTCCCCGCGAACGCGGTCGGCGACGACGTCGAGGTCTACACCGACGACACCCGGACCGAGGTGCTGACCACGTTGCGGAACCTGCGCCAGCAGGGTGAGCACCGAGACGGCATCCCGAATCGCAGTCTCGGTGACTTCATCGCGCCCAAGGAGACTGGGCTGGCCGATTACGTCGGAGCCTTCGCCGTCACCACGGGGCTCGGCATCCGCGACAAGATCGACGAGTTCAAGGCGGCCAACGACGACTACAACGCCATCCTGCTCGAATCGCTCGCCGACCGGCTGGCAGAGGCGTTCGCCGAGCGGATGCACCAGCGGGTTCGCAAGGAGTTCTGGGGTTTTCAGCCCGACGAGCAGCTCGACAACGAGGATCTGATCGGCGAGAAGTACGTCGGAATTCGACCGGCCCCCGGCTACCCGGCCTGCCCCGAGCACACCGAGAAGGCGACGCTCTGGGACCTGATGGACGTCAAGGAGCGCACCGGCATCGAGCTGACCGAGTCGATGGCGATGTGGCCCGGTGCCGCCGTCAGCGGCTGGTACTTCAGCCACCCGCAGTCGCAGTACTTCGTGGTCGGCCGGATCTCCCAGGACCAGGTGGCCGACTACGCGAAGCGCAAGGGCTGGACCCTGAAGGAAGCCGAGCGCTGGCTCGCCCCCAATCTCGGCTACAACCCGGAGGACTGACCAATGCTTGCAGTGTTATGGGACATGGACGGCACCCTCGTCGACTCCGAGAAGCTGTGGGACGTCTCGCTGCAGGCGCTCTACGGGCGCCTCGGTGGCGTGATGACCCCCGAGGTGCGGGACAGCACGGTGGGCAGCTCGTCGGAGGGGCTGATGCGCATCGTGTACTCGGATCTTGGCCTGGCTCAGGATCCGGTCGCGATGGAGGAGTCTGCGGACTGGTTGCACGACTACACCGGCGACCTCTTCGAGCAGGGTCTGACCTGGATGCCCGGTGCCCGAGAGATGCTCGACGCGTTGACCGCCGCAGGCGTCCCGATGGCGTTGGTCACCAACACGCGCCGCGGGCTCACCGAACGCGCGCTGAAGAGCATTGGCAGCCACTACTTCTCGGCGTCGGTCTGCGGTGACGAGGTCGAGAACGCCAAGCCGGCACCGGACCCATATCTGCGTGCGGCCCGACTGCTGGGTCTCGAACCCGAGCAGTGCTTGGCCGTCGAGGATTCGGTGACGGGATCGTTGGCTGCCGAGGCGGCCGGGTGCCCGGTGCTCGTCGTACCCAACGACGTCGAGGTACCCGAGGGGCCCCGACGTCACCACGCGGTGTCGCTGACCGAGGTCGGCGTCGACGGGCTGCGCGCGATTCACGACCGGTTGAGCACTCTCGCCGGTGTTGCTGGCGGTGTGGGATCGCAATCAGAGCAGTAGTTTTGCTCAACGCCTGGGTTCGCTGACGCCAGGCATGTTCAAGATCGGCGAAATGCCAAGTGGCATACGGCCATTTCGAGCGTCGCAGTGTCCTATCGTGATCTGACGAGCATCACGCAGCGCTGCGAAAGGAACCTCCATGGCTGGTCAGGGTCCCCCGGTATCCGACGAGCCGTCGGCGATCTCGGACGAAGACTTCTCCTCCGGTGGCACGGCCGTCCGCATCGCCGGCGTCGCAGCACTTGGCGGCCTGCTGTTCGGCTACGACAGCGCCGTCATCAACGGCGCGGTCAAGTCGATCGAGGAGCAATTCCAGGTCGGTTCGATCGAATTGGGATTCGCCGTGGCGTCGGCGCTCCTCGGCGCCGCGGTCGGCGCGATGACGGCGGGTCGCATCGCCGACAAGATCGGCCGCATCTCGGTGATGAAGATCGCCGCGGTCCTGTTCTTCGTCAGTGCCATCGGGACGGCGTTCGCGCCCGAGGTCGTCACCCTGGTGGTCTTCCGCGTGATCGGCGGTATCGGTGTCGGGGTCGCCTCGGTGATCGCGCCCGCCTACATCGCGGAGACCTCGCCGCCCCGGATCCGGGGCAGATTGGGTTCGCTGCAACAGTTGGCGATCGTGCTGGGCATCTTCCTGTCCTTCGCCGTCAACACCCTGCTGCAGACGATCGCGGGCGGTGCCAGCGAGAACCTGTGGTTCGGCCTCGAGGCCTGGCGGTGGATGTTCCTGGTGATGATGGTGCCCGCAGTCGTATACGGCGTGTTGTCCTTCACGATTCCAGAGTCACCGCGGTATCTCGTCGCCAGCCACAAGATCCCGGAAGCCCGCAGGGTGCTGAACCTGCTGCTCGGCGAGAAGAACCTCGAGATCACCATCGATCGCATCAAGGAGACTCTGGAGCGCGAGGACAAGCCGTCCTGGAAGGACATGCGTAAGCCTGGCGGCAGCGTCCTCAGCTTCTACGGCATCGTGTGGGTGGGCCTCGGACTGTCGGTCTTCCAGCAGTTCGTCGGCATCAACGTGATCTTCTACTACTCCAACGTGCTGTGGCAGGCGGTCGGCTTCTCCGAGTCCGAGGCAGCGTGGTCAACCGTGATCACCTCGGTGATCAACGTGGCGACGACGCTCATCGCCATCGCGCTGATCGACAAGATCGGCCGTAAGCCGCTGCTGCTCATCGGTTCTGCCGGAATGGCCGTGACCCTGCTGACCATGTCCGTCATCTTCGCCAACGCGACGGTGGGCGCCGACGGCGTTCCGGCCCTCCCCGAGGGCACCGACATCATCGCGCTGATCGCGGCGAACCTGTTCGTCGTCGCGTTCGGCATGTCCTGGGGCCCGGTGGTCTGGGTGCTGCTCGGCGAGATGTTCCCCAACCGCATCCGCGCCGCCGCCCTCGGTCTCGCCGCGGCCGGTCAATGGGTGGCCAACTGGCTGATCACCGTGTCGTTCCCCGAACTGCGGAGTCACCTGGGCCTGGCGTACGGCTTCTACGGTCTGTGCGCGGTGCTGTCCGGACTGTTCGTGTGGAAGTGGGTCATGGAGACGAAGGGCGTCTCGCTGGAGGACATGCACGGCGCGATCGTCGCGTCGGACAAGCCCGCGAAGACCGCCTGAGACGGCTCGGCGTGAAACCGCCGTGACTTCACGGGCGGTGACGTGGAACAATCGCCTGCCGTGAAGACCTTCGACGCGCTGTTCGCCGAACTCAGCGAGCGCGCGCAAACCCGACCCGCAGGTAGTGGCACCGTCAAGGCACTGGACGGCGGCGTGCACGGACTGGGCAAGAAGGTCCTCGAGGAGGCCGGCGAGGTGTGGCTGGCCGCCGAACACGAGAGCGACGACGAGCTGGCGGGGGAGATCAGCCAGCTCCTCTACTGGACGCAGGTCCTGATGATCTCGCGGGGTCTGACCCTCGACGACGTGTACGCCAAGCTGTGAACGATTCACTTGGCACGAACAACGCCATGCTCCGCGTCGCCGTCCCCAACAAGGGTGCGCTCAGCGAATCGGCCGCCGAGATCCTCTCCGAGGCCGGGTACCGCCGCCGGCGCGACCCCAAGGACCTGACCGTCGTCGACCCGGCGAACAACGTCGAATTCTTCTTTCTGCGTCCCAAGGACATCGCGATCTACGTCGGATCGGGTGAGCTGGACTTCGGGATCACCGGCCGCGATCTCGCGCAGGAATCCGACGCCCCCGTCCAGGAGCGGCTGGCGCTCGGCTTCGGCTCGTCGAGCTTCCGGTACGCCGCGCCTGCCGGCCCCGAGTGGACCGTCGCCGGGCTCGCGGGCAAGCGCATCGCCACCGCCTACCCGAACCTGGTCCGAAAGGATCTGGCTGCCAAGGGCATTGAGGCCACCGTCATCCGGCTCGACGGCGCCGTCGAGATCTCGGTGCAGCTGGGTCTCGCCGACGTCATCGCCGACATCGTGGGGACGGGCCGCACCCTGGGCCTGCACGGCCTGGTGGCATTCGGCGAGCCGCTGTGCGATTCGGAGGCCATCCTGATCGAGCGCGCCGACCCGGATCCGGCGACGGCACGGGCTCGCGACCAGCTCGCGGGCCGCGTCCAGGGCGTGGTGTTCGGTCAGCAGTACCTGATGCTCGACTACGACTGCCCGCGAACGGTTTTGGAGCAGGCGACCGCGGTCACCCCCGGACTCGAGTCGCCCACCATCGCGCCGCTGGCCGATCCGGCCTGGGTCGCGGTGCGGGCGCTGGTGCCGCGCCGGACCGTCAACGCCATCATGGACGAGTTGGCGGCCATCGGCGCCAAGGCGATCCTGGCCTCCGACATCAGGTTCTGCCGCTTCTGAGCATTCAGTGTTAACTTTCCAGCCATGACGCAAGTCCTGGTGATCGTCCTGGCTCTCCTCATCGGTGTCGTGGCCGGACTTCGCGCACTGACCCCGCCTGCGATCGTCGCCTGGGGCGCGCTGCTCGGCTGGCTGCCAGTCGACGGCACCTGGGCGCAGTGGGTCGGCCATCCCATCACCGTCGGGGTGCTCACCGTGCTGCTGGTCGTGGAACTGGTCACCGACCAGTTGCCCAAGACCCCCAGCCGCACCGTGCCTTCGCAGTTCATCGCGCGACTGCTGACGGGCGCGTTCGCCGGTGCCGTCATCGGGGCCGGTACGCACCACACCATCCTCGGCATCGGGGCGGGCATGATCGGTGGCGTCCTCGGCACGCTCGGCGGTTACCAGGCCCGCAGCCGCCTGGTCGCCGCCAACGGCGGGCGGGACCTGCCCGTCGCACTGACCGAGGACGCGATCGCGGTGCTCGGCGGCCTCGCCGTCGTCGCCCTGGCGTCGACCGCGTTCTGAGGGTCGGCGTGACGACGAGATACGACGCGATCGTCGTCGGCGCGGGGCAGGCGGGACCGCCGCTGGCGGGCAGGCTGACCGCGGCGGGCCAGACGGTGGCCGTGATCGAACGCAAGCTGGTCGGCGGCACCTGCGTCAACACCGGGTGCATCCCCACCAAGACGCTGGTGGCCAGCGCGCACGTCGCGCACGCCGCGCGCCGCGGTGCGGACTACGGCATCACCACCGGCGAGGTCGTCGTCGACATGGCAAAGGTCAAGGCGCGCAAGGACGAGATCAGCCAGGGCGACCGCCACGGCCTCGAGTCCTGGCTCGAGGGCATGGACGGGTGCACCTTCATCCGAGGCCACGCCCGCTTCGAGGGACCCCACACCATTCGGGTCGACGACCAGGTGCTGGAGGCCGACCGGATCTTCCTCAACGTCGGCGGCCGCGCGACCGCGCCCCCGATCCCAGGGCTCGCCGACGTCGACTACCTGACCAACGTCGGCATCCTCGACCTGGACGTCGTTCCCGAACACCTGGTGATCATCGGCGGCAGCTACATCGGGTTGGAGTTCGCGCAGATGTATCGCCGCTTTGGCGCCCGCGTCAGCGTCGTCGAGCGCGGTCCGAGGGTGACCGCCCGCGAGGACGAAGACGTGTCCGCCGCGATTCAGGAGATCCTGGAGAGCGAGGGCGTCGACGTGCACGTCGGTGCGACCGGCATGCGAATCATGAAGCACGACAACGGGTCTGGCTTCGACCTCTATCCGCGTGACGGCGCCGACCCCATCTCGGGCAGCCATCTGTTGGTGGCGACCGGTCGCAGGCCCAACACCGACGACCTCGGGCTCGACGTCGCCGGGATCGAGACCGACGAGCGTGGATACGTCGTCGTCGACGACCAGTTGCGCACCACGGTCGACGGCGTCTGGGCGATGGGGGACTGCAACGGCAAGGGCGCGTTCACCCACACCTCGTACAACGACTTCGAGATCGTTGCGGCCAATCTGCTCGACGACGACCCGCGCCGGGTCAGCGACCGCGTGCCGACCTACGCGCTGTACATCGATCCGCCGCTGGGCCGGGCCGGCATGACCGCCGACGAAGTCCGCACGTCGGGCCGCAAGGCGCTGGTTGGCAAGCGGCCCATGACGAAGGTGGGCCGCGCCGTCGAGAAGGGCGAGACCCGGGGTTTCATGAAGGTCGTCGTCGACGCCGAAACCCACGAGATCCTCGGTGCGTCGATCCTCGGAGTCGGCGGTGACGAGGTGGTCCAGGACATCCTCGACGTGATGACCGCGAAGCTGCCCTACACGGCCATCTCCCGGACGATGCACATCCACCCGACGGTCAGCGAGCTGGTGCCGACGATGCTGCAGGAGCTGACCCCGCTGAATTGACCTGAGCCTCAACGCCGCTGGATCAGAAGCGTCTGGACCGACGTGCCGACGAAGCCGCGGCGGTCGAAGATCTCCGCGGTGGTCGCGCCGATCCCGTCCGGGCCGATCGACGCCCGGGAACGCAGTGCGAAGTCCTCGCCCTCCGGCGCCCGGTGCAGGTGCACGGAGGTGTCGGTGTTCATGAACAGGAATCGGTCCGGGTCGAGTACCGCGCCGACGCCGTTGGCGGAGTCGACGACCATGGCGAGCCGCTGCACGGCGGTGGTGTCCTCGCCTGCCACCAACGGCACCAGGGGGCTGAGCCAGCCGACTGCGGCCTCACCCGGCGCAGTGGCCTGAGTCCGCCAGCTGACCTTCTCCAGGTACCCGGGCGCGCCGGCCCAGCCGTGGGCGTGCGGCACGCTCTCACCCTCGACCAGGGGTGGGTAGCGGTCGGTGGCCACGTCGGCCGTGTCGGAGGTGGCCAGCAGCCAGGCCGTCACCCGGGCAACGGGCCGGTCGACACCCACCGGCGACATCTCGGCGCCCAGCAGCGAAATGCGGGCTCCCGGCCGCATGGTCCAGGCCCGCACTCGCACCGGCGCCACCGGAATCGCGCCGAGGATGTCGAGGGTCAACCTGCCGATGCGCTGACCGCCGGGCGCCGCCAACTCCTCGACGGCCTTGGTCAGCAACGCCAACGGCGGTGACCCGTGCTGTATTTCGCTGCTCCAGTTGCTTGCCGTGCTCTCGGTCGAGGAGAACACCTGGACGTCGCCGTCGGAATCCAGCCGACGGTAGAAGGCGTCGGTCATGCGGCGGGCTCCACCGGCATCGGCCAGCCGGGGTAGGGCGGCGGCGTGCCGCCGAACGTCGGGCAATGCGCGTGGTGGGCGCACCAGTCGCACATCCGGGACGGCTTGGGTCGGAAGTCGCCCGTCACACCGGCCGATTGGATGGCCTGCCACATCGCCATCAGCGTCTTCTCGAAGCGCACCAGCTCGTCGAGGTCGGGGGTGTAGTCGAGCACCTGCCCGTCGGCGAGGTACAGCAGCCGAAGGCGGGCGGGGAGCACTCCACGGGAACGCAGCAGCGCCACGGCGTAGAACTTCATCTGGAACAACGCCTTGGCCTCGGCGAGCTCGCGGGTGGCCGACGGCGCCTTGCCGGTCTTGTAGTCCACCACCCGCATCTCACCGGTGGGGGCGACGTCGATCCGGTCGACGAACCCGCGCAGCAGAGTGCCGTCGGAGAGCTCGACTTCCACTCGCTGCTCGCAGCTCTCGGGATCGAACCGCGTCGGGTCCTCCAGTCGGTAGTACCCGGACACCAGCGCGCGGGCCTCGTCGAGCAGCTTGTCCCGAAGCGCCGGATCCACGTCGTCGGCGAGCTCGGGGCGGGAGGCGGCCATGTCCTGCCACGCCGGTTCGACCAACGTCATCGCGGTGGCGGCCACCCGGCTGGCCGCGGGCAGCGCGTAGAGCAGCTCCAGCGCACCGTGCACGACCGTCCCGCGGACCTGGGCGGGTGAGGACGGCTCCGGCAACCTGTCGATGGCACGAAGGCGATACAGCAGCGGGCACTGCTTGAAGTCGCTGGCCCGTGACGGTGACAGGGCGGGACGCCGGGTCGGCGCGCTCACGTCCTCAGTCACTGCCTCGGTCACGAAGGAAAGCCTATGACGCGCCTCCGACAACCCCGCGCACCGGAGGCGGCGGGTCTGCTGGCAGGCTGATCAGCTGTGAAACGCACCGGGCCGTTCGAGGTAGGCGATCGTGTCCAGCTGACCGACGCCAAGGGCAAGCACTACACCATGGTGCTCGCCGCCGGCGGCGAGTACCACACCCATCGCGGCGGCATCGCGCACGATTCGATGATCGGGCAGCCCGAGGGCAGCGTGGTCAAGTCCGCCAACGGTGATCCGTTCCTGGTGCTGCGCCCGCTACTGATGGACTACGTGCTGTCGATGCCCCGCGGTGCGCAGGTCATCTACCCGAAGGACGCCGCGCAGATCGTGCACGAGGGGGACATCTTCCCCGGCGCGCGTGTGCTGGAAGCCGGTGCGGGATCGGGCGCGTTGACCTGCTCGCTGCTGCGTGCGGTCGGCCCCGAGGGCGCCGTGGTGTCCTACGAGCTGCGCGAGGACCACGCCGTGCACGCCGAGCGCAACGTCGTGACCTTCTACGGTGAGCGCCCCGCGAACTGGGACCTCCGCATCGCCGACCTCAACACCTACGACGGACCGCAGGTCGACCGCGCGGTGCTCGACATGCTGTCGCCGTGGGAGGTCCTCGACGCGGTCGCCGGTGCGCTCGTCTCCGGTGGCGTCCTGATGGTCTACGTCGCCACGGTGACGCAGTTGTCGCGGATCGTCGAGGCGCTGCGGGAGCAGCTGTGCTGGACCGAGCCGCGGGCCTGGGAGTCGCTGCAGCGGGGCTGGGACGTCGTCGGCCTCGCCGTGCGCCCTCAGCACTCGATGCGCGGCCATACGGCGTTCCTGGTCAGCGCGCGCAAGTTGGCGCCAGGAACCGTGACGCCCGCGCCGTACCGGCGAAAGCGCTTCGCCACCTAACGAGGTGGTTCGGGTCCGACGAGCGGCAGTAACTGGTCGGCGGTGCGCTTGGACAGCTGCCACCCGTTCCGGACCGGGGCGAACTCCATCGGGAACGTGAACGGGCGAACCTGCGGATTGGGGGAGCCGATCGTGACGGAGGCGATGACGTGCCCCGGATCGCCACCCCACCGGAGGTCGGCGGCGTCCACGCTCAGCGGGGTGAAACCACTGGCGACGAGGGCTTCGCCGAAGTTCCTCAGCGCTGGCACGTCGTCGGCCGTGGCGTACTGCACCAGGGCGACCTTCTGCTCAGCGGGAACCGACGTGTCGGCGAGCCGGTAGAGCACGCCGGTCAACTGGTCGGCCGCGGGCAGCGGGGCGACCGTCGGCATCGCGGGACGCATCGTGGCCGTCGTCGAACGGGGGCTCTGCGGTCCGGCCGAGGGTGGTTCGGGGGCGCAGCCGCCAAGCCAGAGCGCCGCCACCAGGGTGACGGCGCTCGTGGTCAAGCCTTGGGTGCGGTGCACTCAGCCGTTCGACGACAGCAATCCGAGGGCGGACTGCTTGGAGATCTGCCAGCCAGTCGGGCTGGGGCCGGCGACGAAGGTCACCGGCTCGGTCTTGGTCACCCCGGTGTTCGCGGTGGCGGTGACGTTCGCTGTGGCGATCGTGCCGTCGGAGTCAACGTCGGCGACGACGAAGCTCAGCGGGAAGTACCCCTTGGCCGCGGCCTTGCTGTACTCGCGGTCGGCGGCGATACCCTCGAAGCGGCCGAGGCCGCCTTCGATGTAGGTGCCCTTGGCACCGGAGAACGACCCGCCGCCGGCGAGGCCGTTGAGCGTCTGGAGCAGGGGTGCCTGGAGATCCGGAGCCGGTGCCTGCGGGAGTGGAATGCCGATGACTACCGGCTGGATGGCCGCCGTGGACGATGACGCGCCCGAGCCGAGGCTCGATGCAACGGACGTCACACCACCCGCTGCTGCGGCTACGACGGCAACTGCTGCCATGCCGGTAACGAGGGTTTTCAGGATCACGGCTGTCCTTTCAATCGGTCAAACTCTTCAAGGAGGCTAACAGTGTTGCTGGTGTGTCGAATTCCTAGAGCACACACAAAGACTGAATCGCCGGTAGCGTTGAAGTCGTTACTGCACCAACTTTCGGTGCGGGGAGGGGCGCAACATGAGTGAGTCACAGCCCATGTCCAGTGGCGAAGCTGCCGAATTGGAAGAACTGCGCCGCGAAGCCGCCGCGCTTCGCGAGCAGCTCGAGCAGTCGGTAGGGCCCGACAGCGGCCTCCGAAGTGCTCGGGACGTTCACCAACTCGAGGCGCGCATCGACTCGTTGGCGGCGCGCAACGCCAAGCTGATGGACACCCTCAAGGAGGCCCGTCAGCAGTTGCTGGCGCTGCGTGAGGAGGTCGACCGCCTTGGTCAGCCACCCAGCGGCTACGGCGTTCTTCTCGGCAGCCACGAGGACGACACCGTCGACGTGTTCACCTCCGGTCGCAAGATGCGGCTGACGTGCTCGCCGAACATCGAGGTGAAGGATCTCAAGCAGGGCCAGACCGTCCGGCTCAACGAGGCACTGACCGTCGTCGAGGCCGGCACGTTCGAGTCCGTCGGCGAGATCAGCACGCTGCGCGAGATCCTCGGTGACGGCCATCGGGCGCTCGTCGTGGGGCATGCCGACGAGGAACGCATCGTCTGGCTCGCCGAGCCACTGGTCGCCGCGGAGTTCTTGGTCGAGGATCCCGACGCCGAGGACTCCGACGACGACCGTCGGCCCAGGAAGCTGCGTCCCGGTGACTCACTGCTGGTCGACACGAAGGCCGGCTACGCCTTCGAGCGCATTCCCAAGGCCGAGGTCGAGGATCTGGTGCTCGAAGAGGTGCCGGACGTCAGCTACGAGGACATCGGTGGCCTGACTCGGCAGATCGAGCAGATCCGCGACGCCGTCGAGCTGCCGTTCCTGCACAAGGACCTCTACCGCGAGTACTCGCTGCGGCCGCCGAAGGGCGTGCTGCTCTACGGACCTCCCGGGTGCGGAAAGACCCTCATCGCCAAGGCCGTGGCCAACTCACTGGCCAAGAAGATGGCCGAGGTTCGCGGCGAGGACGCCCGTGAGGCGAAGTCCTACTTCCTCAACATCAAGGGTCCGGAACTGCTGAACAAGTTCGTCGGCGAGACCGAGCGGCACATCCGCTTGATCTTCCAGCGGGCCCGCGAGAAGGCGTCCGAAGGCACCCCGGTCATCGTGTTCTTCGACGAAATGGACTCGATCTTCCGCACCCGCGGCACCGGCGTCAGCTCCGACGTCGAGACCACCGTCGTCCCTCAGCTCCTGAGCGAGATCGACGGCGTCGAGGGCCTGGAGAACGTCATCGTCATCGGTGCCTCCAACCGTGAGGACATGATCGATCCGGCGATCCTGCGGCCCGGCCGCCTGGACGTCAAGATCAAGATCGAGCGCCCGGATGCCGAAGCGGCACAGGACATCTTCTCCAAGTACCTGACCGAGAACCTTCCCGTGCACGCCGACGATCTCGCCGAGTTCGGCGGGGATCGCGCGCTGACCATCAAGACGATGATCGAGAAGGTCGTCGACCGGATGTACGCCGAGGTCGACGAGAACCGGTTCCTGGAGGTCACCTATGCCAACGGTGACAAGGAAGTCATGTACTTCAAGGACTTCAACTCCGGGGCGATGATTCAGAACGTCGTCGACAAGGCCAAGAAGTTCGCGATCAAGTCGGTGCTGGAAAGCGGTCAGCACGGTCTGCGGATTCAGCATCTGTTGGACTCGATCGTCGACGAGTTCGCCGAGAACGAGGACCTGCCCAACACCACGAATCCCGACGACTGGGCCCGCATCTCGGGCAAGAAGGGCGAGCGGATCGTCTACATCCGCACGCTCGTCACCGGCAAGAGTTCGTCGGCCAGCCGCGCCATCGACACCGAGTCGAACCTGGGTCAGTACCTGTAGCGCACACCGTCGAGAGCGAATCAGGCCAGCAGCGAATAGCTGTTGGCCTGATCGTCTTGTAGGACGTGCGCAGCGGTGGTCGAGGTGTCGACGCGCAGCTCCGCGTCGAGGGTGCGGGTCTGGTAGCTCCAGCCCTCGGGCAGGTTCAGGTGAGCGGCCAGGCCCGGCAGATCGGTGAGGTCGAGCGTCGGGTCGACGGTCTGACTGTAGGTCTGCATCAGCCAAACTCGACCCTGCGGGTCGACGAGCTCGAACACCGGTTGCCCCGCGTCGTAGACGAAGACGGCCTTGCGGTCGACCTCGTTGACGCTGTACGGCGCCGGATTCGTCGACGACAGCACCACGGTGGCTTGGCGGAGCATCTCGATGCCGCCAAAGGTCCGTCGCTCCTGATCGGTGCCGCCGCGCTTCTCGATGTGGCTCATCAGCCAATAGCGGGGCCCGTTGAGCAGCGCGCCGACGGCGTCGTTCTCCGCTGCGACGGCCGCGGCGTCGAGACGCTCCCACTGATCGGCCGGGCAGTCGTTGAGCGGGAAGGTGTTGTAGACCGTCGCCGTGGGTCCGTCCTCGCCGACGCGGATCAGCAGCACCTCGCCGTAGCGCTTGCCGAACAGTGATTCCGACGTCATCAGGTGCCTGATCGTACGCGCGAGTCGAGTTCCAGGTAGGCGTCACGGCCCGCCAGGCTGACGGCGACGTCGGCGATCAGCGGGTCGAAGAATCGCTGCCGATACAGCGGGTCGACGCTGGTGCTGACCGTGAAGTACAGCCCGGAGAGCACCGCGACGAACAACGACATGTGCACGACCGTCTGCGGAATCGGAATGTGAACCCCGAACCACGTTCCGGCGCAGGGTGGTTGGCCGACGGTGCAGGTCTGCTCGCCCGACCACAGGACGGCGACGTCGTACGGGACCGCGACGATGCCGAGGGCGAGGAAGAAGGCAAACAGGCCCGCCGTGAAGAAGACCACCTGGATCGCCTGGGACACCACCATCACGGCGACGACGTTGATCTGTTCGGCGCGCGACAGCGGGGTGCGGGGGATCTGTTCACCCGGAGTCACGGCCAGCGGCGTTCCGGTCAGGAGGCTGGCCTGGTCGGTCTGCTCGGCGCGGTCGTCGCGCAGCGCCCGCACCTCGTCGCGGATCGTCGTCACCATGAAGGCCAGCGCGACGAGGGCGAGAAATCCGATGACCTGCCACAGCCGTTGGCGCGTCATGCGGGCGGCGAGCTGCCAGAGCTCGCCGGTGAAGTAGACCACCACGGTCAGCATCAGCAGGGGAAGGGCGCGGCTCATCAGCGTGCCGAGCGCGCCCAACTGCACCCAGGCGAACCGGAACGCCCAACCGGCGATCGAGCCGAACCCGATGTAGGTGAGCCAGATCGCCAGCAGGGTGATGGCGACGAACGCGGGTGCCTCCGCCGCCGCGGCGGCCGACCACCCGCTGACGGTCACCGGCATCACGACCACGAAGATCGCCATGACCAGCAGCGCCGCCGTGCGGCGGCCCGCCTCGCCGCGGGTGGTGTCGAGGCGGTGCAGCACGTACAGCGCGAAGGGCGCGGCGACGAGGACGACGGCGATGACGCCCAGGCGCAGGGTGTAACCGTAGTCGGGGGAGTCGCCCGTCACCTCGGCCAGCAGCATGGTCACGGCGGTGAGTGCACCGACACCGCTGACCATCGGTGCCGAACGCTCGATCAGATTGCGTGAACGCACCCGCCTGGTGAGCACCAGCGGCAGTCCACGATGCAGAAACCACTCGTGGACCTGCTGCATGTCGGGCACGGCAAACATTGTGATGGACTGGTGACCGCTATGGCGAGACGACGCACTGCGAATTGGGGCATATCGGCGCGCTCGGCGTTCGTCGCCGCGACG
This sequence comes from Mycobacterium sp. AT1, assembly GCF_002043095.1. Classification (GTDB taxonomy): domain Bacteria; phylum Actinomycetota; class Actinomycetes; order Mycobacteriales; family Mycobacteriaceae; genus Mycobacterium. Next base: position 107,824 of record NZ_MVOC01000037.1, read on the forward strand.
GTGGTCTTCGTCGCCCTCGGGATCGCGGGAGCGGGACTCGCCGCGATCCTGTACCGAACCATGTTGTCGGGCATCGACTCCGCCGCGGCAACCAGGGTCAGCGAGATCTCCGCCGAGGTCGTCGAGCGCGGCGCGGCGGGGCTGGACCCGGCGCTGCTGGCCACCGATCAGCGGATCGTGGCGGTTCAGGTGATCGCCAGGGACGGCACGGTGGTGCGACGGTCGCGATCGGCCCCCGACACGCCGCTGGTCGCGATGAACGACGTGGGCGACGGAATCCGCATCGGGATGCCCGAGCAGTCCTCGCCGTTCGGCCGGATTCGCTTCAGCGCTCAGACGGTGGCGGGTCCCGACGATCGGTACACGATCCTGGTCGGGGAGGGCAGCGCGACGATCGCGTCGACGGTGTGGGCGGTCATCGTCGCGCTTGCCGTCGCCGCACCGGTGGTGGTCCTGGTGTCCGGGGTGGCCACCTACGTACTGGTGCATCGATCCATGAGGTCGGTCGACGACATCCGCTCGAGGGTCGCCGACATCACCACCTCAGATCTCACCGAGCGCGTTCCGGTGCCGGACAGCCGCGACGAAATCGCGGCGCTCGCGGTCACGATGAACGAGATGCTGGCCCGCATCCAGGCGGGGCACGACGCCCAGAAGCGGTTCGTCGGCGACGCGTCGCACGAGCTGAGAAGCCCGCTGACGACCATCATCTCGGCCCTCGAGGTGGCGGCGGCCCACCCGGAAGTGCTCAGTGCCGATCTCGCCACCACGACGTTGATGCCCGAGGCGCTGCGCATGAAGGTCCTCATCGACGATCTGCTGTTGTTGGCGCGGGCCGACGAACGAGGCCTCGAGATCGGCCGCGAAGACGTCGACCTCGACGATCTGGCGGCCGGGGAAGTCGAGCGGCTACGACGCGACAGTGCCCTCGAGGTTCGGGCCGATCTGGAGCCGGCCCGGCTGACCGGCGACCCCGTCGCGCTGTCGAGGGTCCTACGAAATTTGCTCAACAACGCTGCGCGGCATGCAGTTTCGCAGGTGGCGGTCACCGTTCGGCAGGGCTCGGGAGTCGTCCTACTCGAGGTTGCCGACGACGGTCCGGGCATCTCGCCCGCGGATCGGGGTCGGGTCTTCGACCGCTTCGTCCGGCTGGACTCCGACCGGTCGAGAAGCGCAGGCGGCACGGGCCTCGGCCTGGCGATCGTCCGCGAGATCGTGCTGGCCCACGGCGGACGGGTGAGCATCGGCACGGGCATTGGCTCGGCCGTCGGCACCGGGACGACGGTGACGGTTCAGCTCAGATCTTCGGACGCCAGCCGGTAGCCGACGCCGCGGACGGTCTCGATCGTCCTGGTGCCGAAGGGGATGTCGATCTTGCGCCGCACGTAGCCGACGTACACCTCGACGACGTTGTCGGCGCCTTCGTAGTTGGCGTCCCACACGTTCTGCAAGATCTGGGACTTGGTGACGACCGAATCCTTGTTGCGCATCAAGTATTCGAGCAGCCCGTACTCGCGCGGAGTCAGCGAGATCGCCACGTCGTCGCGGTGCACCTCCCGCCGGGACGGGTCGAGCGACAGGTTTCCTGCCTCGAGGATGGCGGGACGCTGCGGTGTGGCTCGTCGCACCAGGGCCTTGAGTCGGGCGACCAGAACGATGAACGAGAACGGTTTGGTCAGGTAGTCGTCGGCGCCGAGGTCGAAGGCGTCGGTCTGGTCGTATTCGCCGTCCTTGGCGGTCAGCATCATCACCGGTGTCCAGATGCCGCGGGAACGCATGTGCCGCAACACTTCGTAGCCGTTCAGTCCCGGCAGCATGATGTCCAGGACGACGACGTCGAAGTCCTCCTCGGTGGCCCGCGCCAACCCGTCCACCCCGGTGGCCACGGCCACCACCGTGAACCCCTCGGCGCGCAAACCGATCAACAGGGTCGAGGCCAGCAGCGGCTCGTCTTCGACGACAAGGACTCTCATCTGTCGTTCATCGTCCTTCCCGTACGTAGGCCCGGTAGCGGTTGCGCGCCACCAGATTCAGCCGCAGGTCGTCGACCAAGGGGTCGAGGAACTGCTTGCGGTATTCGCCGTCGCCGACCGACCGTGCGCTGACGTACATGAACGTCAGCGCACCGAGGAACATCGTGACGTGGATCAGCGGTTGGGGCACCGGCAGTGTCATGCCGAACCAGGTGCCCTGGTCGGACCCGTTGGTGGTCCAGGCCGCCAGGACTGCGGGGCTGAGCACGAGGAGACCCATGACGAAGAAGATGGCCGCGGTGACGATGGCGACCATGGCGATCTGCGTGACTTGCGAGGCAATCACGACGAAGACCACGTTGGCCCGTTCCGTGGGCCGGAGCCGATCGCCCCGGACCGGGTCGGGCATCGAGGCGAACGGGGTCTCGGCCAGTCGAAGGGGGTCGGTATCGCGGGTGCTCCGGTCCCCGAGCACCGGTCGTGTTCTCTCCGCGACGCCGGTGCACAGGAACGCGACGGCGATGACGACCATGAACCCGACGACCAACCACATGCGGTCGCGGCCGATCTTGGTGGCCATCGACCAGACGAATCCGTTGAAGAAGACGAGCACGGTCAGCAGGACGACGGGCAGCGCCCTGGTGACGAGGGCGCCCGCGCTGGCGAGGTGGGACACCGTGAGCCGGACGGCCCAACCGAGCACCGATCCCACGCCGAGGCCGTTCAGCACCAGGATCAGCGCCGTGATCTGGGCGATCGTGACGACGTCGTCGATCCGATCGGCCCACGACGGGTTCACCAGCGCGCATCCGACCGCCACGACGACCGAGGCCGTCGCCGCGGTGTGGCGCCCTCGCGCGCCGTGAATCCGGGACACCAGCCAGCTCACCAGCACGGCGAGGGGCAGCATCGCCGCCAGCACCACGAGGATCAGTACTTCGGCGGACGTTGGGTTCTCGTCGACGTCGACGGCTTGTCCGCCGTCGGTGACGTCGACGACCGTGAGGCACGCGAGCACCACGGCGTACGCGGCAAGCGCAGGCGCCGACCGTGGCCACAATCGGCGCCACCGGGCCCGTCGGGTCAGGACGGACGGCAGGCCGCGCTGCAGGAACCACGATTCGGCCGCGACGCGGTCGGCGGCCTCACCCACGGCGAGCCCGCCAGACCAGCAGTCCACTCTGAACGCCGAGGGCGATCGAGATCATCGAGATCAACGTTCCCGTGAACACCGTCGTGCTGTCGGTGCCCAGTACTTCGGTCACCCCCATCAATCCCAGCGAGCCGGGCACCAGGAGCCAGAAGCCCGGCAGGATCAACGAGATCGCGGCGGGCGAACCGGGTCGGCGCGCCACGGCGAGCGCACACACGGTGAGGGTGAACCCGCCACCGAAACCTGCGGCGTACGTGCCCAGTGCGGCGTTGCCCGCGAGCTGGCCGAGGTAGGCGATCGTCAGCATGGCCAGCATCCAGGGCAGGAACCGCGTCGGGGAACCGAACGACAGCATGGCGCCAACCCCGTACAACGCGATGCCGAGCCACGGTGCCCAGGGGCCGAGTCGGTCGACGTGCGCCACACTGAGGTGCGAATCGGAGATGCCCGCGACCTGGGCGGCGACCAGAATCCCGAATGCCAACTGCGCCATCCGCATCAACCCGCTCACCAGCCGACTGGCGCCGGAAACCAGTTGCCGCGAGGACAATTCGGCGACGGCGAGGGTGATCGCCGCGCCGGGAAGGAAGGTCGCCAACGGCGGCGCCAGCGCCCGCAGACTGGCGTCGGCGATGTGCAGCCGGTCGGCGGCGGTGAAGGCGACCAGCGACACGGTGAACGCGCACAGGGTCGGAAGCAGCTGCTGCACCGCGTCGTTGCGGCGGGCCAGTTCGCACATCACCCCGACCATGGCGCCAAGCACCACCGCCATCAGAAGCGTCAGCGGGGCGGGCTGAAGGATCAACGACAACCCGGCGCTCTGCACCGTGTAACCGATGACGCCGACCCACGCCGGAAATCGGTTGGGCATCTGCCAGATTCGGGTCAGCTCGGCTTGGCCTTCGGCGGGGGTGACCGCTCCCGACTGCGCCAGGGAGACGAGCGTGGCCAGCGGGAAGGTCTGGTCGAACCGCAAGTCCTCGTCGGGGTGAGCGATGTATAGCCGGCCACCGCCGCTGGACGTGCCGACCTGAACGTAGTTGGGCAGGGCCAGGTACTGGGTCTCCAGGCCGTACGCCCGTGACGTCGCAACCATGGTGTTGCGCACCATCGTCACCGGATAGTTCGCCGCCGCCATGGCGGCGCCCAGCGCGGCGACGAACTGCATCGCTGCGGCGTCGTCGGGCTCGGGGGGCACGGGTTAGTTGACCAACTCGGGTGCCCGGCTCGCAACCAGGGGCCTTCCCCTACGCTGAGTGCATGCAACGGATCATCGGTACCGAGGTCGAATACGGCATCTCATCGCCGTCCGATCCGACCGCCAATCCGATTCTGACGTCGACGCAGGCGGTGCTCGCCTATGCGGCCGCCGCCGGCATCCAGCGGGCGAAGCGGACGCGGTGGGACTACGAAGTCGAATCACCGCTGCGTGACGCGCGTGGCTTCGACTTGAGCCGGGCGAGTGGGCCGCCCCCGATCGTGGACGCCGACGAGGTCGGCGCCGCCAACATGATCTTGACCAACGGGGCCCGCCTCTACGTCGACCACGCCCACCCCGAGTACTCCGCACCCGAGGTGACCGATCCATTGGACGCGGTCATCTGGGACAAGGCGGGGGAGCGGGTGATGGAGGCGGCCGCGCGCCACGTCGCCAGCGTGCCTGGCGCAGCCAAGCTGCAGCTCTACAAGAACAACGTGGACGGCAAGGGCGCGTCCTACGGCACCCACGAGAACTATCTGATGAGTCGTCAGACGCCGTTCTCCGCGGTGATCGCCGGGCTGACGCCGTTCCTGGTGTCGCGTCAGGTCGTCACGGGCTCCGGCCGCGTCGGCATCGGCCCCGCGGGTGACGAACCCGGCTTCCAGCTGACGCAGCGCGCCGACTACATCGAGGTGGAGGTCGGCCTCGAGACGACGCTCAAGCGCGGCATCATCAACACCCGCGACGAGCCGCACGCCGACGCCGACAAGTACCGCCGCCTGCACGTCATCATCGGTGACGCCAACCTGGCTGAGACGTCGACCTATCTGAAGGTGGGCACCACCTCGCTGGTGCTCGACCTCATCGAGGAGGGCCCGGCGCACGGGCTAGACCTCTCCGATCTCGCCCTGGCGCGCCCCGTGCACGCCGTGCACGTCGTCAGCCGAGATCCGTCGCTTCGGGCCACCATCGCCCTCTCCGACGGTCGCGAGTTGACTGCCCTTGCGCTGCAACGCATCTACCTCGACCGGGTGGCCAAGTTGGTCGACGCCCGGGATCCCGATCCGTCCGCCACGAAGGTGCTCGAAACCTGGGCGACGGTGTTGGACCTGCTGGAGCGCGACCCGATGGAGTGCGCGGAGATTCTCGACTGGCCGGCCAAACTGCGGCTCCTCGAAGGCTTCCGGCAGCGCGAGAACCTCGGGTGGTCCGCGCCGCGGCTGCACCTGGTGGACCTTCAGTACTCGGACGTCCGGCTCGACAAGGGTCTCTACAACCGGCTGGTGGCCCGCGGGTCGATGAAGCGTCTCGTCACCGAGCAACAGGTCCTCGACGCGGTGCACAATCCGCCGACCGACACGCGCGCCTACTTCCGCGGTGAATGCCTGCGTCGATTCGGCGCTGACATCGCCGCGGCCAGCTGGGATTCGGTGATCTTCGACCTCGGCGGTGACTCGCTGGTGCGAATTCCCACGCTGGAGCCGTTGCGCGGAAGCAAAGCCCACGTCGGAGCGTTGCTCGACTCGGTGGACAGTGCAGCGGAACTCGTCGCGCAGCTGACCACCTGACGACCGGCATTCTGGGAGTCGACCGGTAGGGTGAAGTAACTAGCAGGGCTTAAGACGAGCAGGAGGCAGCGATGGCTCAGGAGCAGACCAAGCGTGGTGGTGGCGGCGACGATGGCGACGACCCCACCGGCAGCACTGCGGCCGGCCAGGAGCGTCGCGAGAAGCTCACCGACGAGACCGACGATCTGCTCGACGAGATCGACGACGTGCTCGAGGAGAACGCGGAGGACTTCGTGCGGGCGTATGTCCAAAAGGGCGGACAGTGACCTGGCCGCATAACGATCGGCCGTCTTCCTTCCAACACAGTCTCGGAGCGCCCTCGGTGCCCTCGATGGACACGTCGTCGTTCTACGAGTTGCTGCGTCGGAACTCGCCGCATCTGCTGCCCGCGAGCCGACCTGGTGACCTGACTGTGAGTGACGCGCTTCCACATGGCACCACCATCGTGGCGATCAAGTTCCCCGGTGGCGTCCTGATCGCCGGTGACCGCCGCTCGACGCAGGGCAACATCATCGCCGGGCGCGACGTCCAGAAGATTCACGTCACCGACGACTACACCGCGACCGGCATCGCAGGCACCGCAGCCATCGCCGTCGAGTTCGCCCGGCTCTACGCCGTCGAGCTCGAGCACTACGAAAAGGTCGAGGGTGTCGCACTGACCTTCGCGGGCAAGGTGAACCGACTGTCGATCATGGTCCGCGGCAATCTTGGTGCCGCCCTGCAGGGATTCGTGGCACTGCCCCTGCTGGTGGGTTACGACCTCGACGATCCCAACCCCGATGGCGCGGGACGCATCGTGTCGTTCGACGCGGCAGGCGGCTGGAACGTCGAACTCGAGGGCTACCAGTCGGTGGGCTCGGGCTCGATCTTCGCCAAGTCGTCGATCAAGAAGTTGTACTCGCGGGTGACCGACGCCGAGTCCGCGTTGTCGGCGGCCGTCGAGGCGCTCTACGACGCAGCCGACGACGACTCCGCGACCGGCGGCCCGGACCTGGCGCGCGGCATCTACCCGACCGCAGTGGTCATCGACGCCGACGGCGCGGTGGAGGTCACCAAGGACCGGATTGCCGCCCTCGCCCGTGAAGTCATCGAAAGGCGTTCCCGTGACGAGTCTTTCGGCATCGATGAGGGGACGGTAGAGCTGTGAGCTTTCCGTACTTCATCTCGCCAGAGCAGGCGATGCGTGAGCGCTCCGAGCTCGCGCGCAAGGGCATCTCCCGCGGCCGAAGCGTCATCGTCCTCGCCTATTCGGGCGGGGTGCTGTTCGTGGCGGAGAACCCGTCGCGCTCCTTGCAGAAGGTCTCGGAGCTGTACGACCGGGTCGGCTTCGCCGCGGTCGGCCGGTTCAACGAGTTCGACAAGCTGCGGGTCGCGGGCATCCAGTTCGCCGACACCCGCGGCTACGCCTACGACCGGCGCGACGTCACGGGCCGTCAGCTCGCGAACGTGTACGCCCAGGCGCTTGGCACGATCTTCACCGAGCAGGCCAAGCCGTTCGAGGTCGAGCTGTGCGTCGCCGAGGTCGCGCACTATGGCGAGACGAAATCGCCTGAGCTGTACCGCATCACCTACGACGGATCCATTGCCGACGAGCCGCACTTCGTCGTGATGGGTGGCACCACCGAGCCGATCATCACGGCGCTCAACGAGTCCTTCACCGAGAACGCCAGCTTGAGCGAGGCGGTGAAGATCGCGGTCGACGCGCTGAAGTCGGGTATCGCGGCGGCCACCGGCAACGGCGCCGAGCCCCGCACGCTGGGCCCGGCGACGCTTGAGATCGCGGTCTTGGACGTGAACCGCCCGCGGCGCGCGTTCCGCCGCATCACTGGCTCGGCGCTTGAGGCGCTGCTTCCGGTGGAGGAATCCGTTCCGGAGCAGCAGCCCGAAGCGGACTCCTAGACGATCTCGTCGAGATCGTCACCCCTGCCGGTGGCGATCTCCTTGATCTTGTGGACGGAGTGGGTGGCGATGTCCATCGAGCTCGAGACGATGCCCTCGACTCCGGCGGAGACGTCACCCTTGAGGATGTGTCCCGCGCTGTCGACGATGTCCGCGGACCGCTCGACGGCGTTGGTCGCGATGTCCTTGACCGACTCGATCGCGTCCCTGGGGTTGAAGCCCATCAGTTTCTCCTCTTCACGACGACATTCTTATGGCGACATTTCGCCCCACCGTAGCGGTCAGCCGGCCATCACGATGTGCGGGCGGTCCCCGGTGATGACCGCCAGCACGTTGCGCCACGCGTCGGAGCCCATGGCGGCGAGGACGTCGGTGTGGGCGCTGGGGCCCGCCATCAGTCGCCCGTCGTCGTAACGACCGGTGGCCAAGTGGATTACGCCGGGCATCTCGTCGGGATCGGCGCCGTGGGATCCGCCGACGATCCCCTGGACGAGCTGAATGGGATCTCCCGGCGCCGTCATCGAGAACCGCAGAACGTGGGGATTGCGGTTGTGCCAATCGCCGGGATCGTCGACGCCGAACCCCGCACCTGCCGCCGCGGCGTACAGCGTGCGGTCGGCGGTCAGCCCCAATGCCTCTGCCGTACCGAGGATCGCGCCACCGTAGGAGTGCCCGACGTAGGTCACCGGAATGCTGCGTCCCCTTCCTGCCGCGGCGGAGTCCACGGCCGCGTCGACTGCGCGGCTGAACGAGGCCAACCGCGGGGCCATGTCGATTGCGAAACGCGGGCTCGCCGCCTCGACGAGGGCGCCGACCACGGTGTCGTCCGCCGGAAATGGCCCGCCGAGATAGGTGATCGCGGCGACCTCACCCCGCGTCGCCGACACGAACTGGCGCGCGGATCTGGTGACGCCTGCCGAGCCCGCGACGGTGGTGTTCATGCCGGGCACCAACACCGCGACGCTGGTCGCACGGGTCAGGTCGCCGTTGAGTTCGACCAGTGTGTCGTGGGTGGGGTCGAACGCCAGGATCTTGCGGTCGACGCGGTCCGCACCGCCCGTGGGATCGTCGATCTCGCCGAGCAGACCCCGGTAGAAGGTGCCCCGGTCGGCGGCGGAACTGTCGCCTAGCCCCTCGACCACCGCCTGTGCGACGGCGGCGCGATTGGCGGCGATGCGCACGTCCCATGCCACCGCGTCGGAGTTGCCCACTTCCGCGTCAACCGGGTGGTCCATCGCGTTCAGGGCGTCGCGCACGTCGCGGGCTGCGTCGTCGTCGGCGGCCCCGAGCGCGTCCAACGCCTCGGTGATCCGCTGCGACAGTTCGGCGCCACGATCGGCGAGTACCTGGGCGAGCACGGCCGCGTCGCCGCCACACAGGAGCACGAGCAGCGCAGGCGGTTCCGTCGCCGCTACCACCGAACCGTCGTCCCTGACCAGAAACCCCTCGTCGTGTGCCGCGCCGACCCGCGCCGTGACCTCGGCTTGCGCGGCGGCGATCTGGTCGGCGCCGTCCCTGGCGGCGACGGCCGCGAGGACCAGTGCGCGAGCCACCGCGTCACCGTCGGCGGCGATGGCGATGGCGTGCCGTTGGGCTGCGTCGCCGCTGGCGCCAGCCCACGGCACCGACGACCTTGCCGCGATCGAGGCACCGAGGTGGACGACGCGGGCCGCCTCGTCCCACGCGTCGGCCAGTCGGCGCAGCGCATCGGGGCGCCAGGCTGTGGCCCGGTCGAGCATCGGCGTGGTCACCGCGGTGCCTGCAGTCGGCCGGCATGGCGCTCGTCGGCGTGTTGCAGACCTGCCGTCGCCGACGAGGTGGCAGCCGCCCAGGCCCGCATGGCAGCGGCCACGTCCGCGACCCGGTCCGCGAGACCGATGGTCGCCACGGTGGCGGCAATCGCCGATCCGGCCAGGTCCTCCGCGGCGTCGACGGGCCACCCGACGCCGTCAAGCGCATCGGCTCCGTCCAGAACCCGCTGCGCCAGCGCGCGCACCTCCGCCGCGTTCATCCCGACTTCGCCCATGCCCGACGATGGCAGGTTTCGGCGACACCTCGCTTGATTCATCCACAGGCCCGACGAGTGGCGGTCACCACACCGCGCACCGGCAACCCGTAAGCTCGACTACGTGCAGCGGCGAATCATGGGCATTGAGACCGAATTCGGTGTGACGTGCACTTTTCACGGTCACCGAAGGCTGTCTCCCGACGAAGTTGCCCGCTACCTCTTCCGGCGCGTGGTCTCGTGGGGACGTAGCTCCAACGTGTTCCTCCGCAACGGCGCGCGTCTCTACCTCGACGTGGGGTCACACCCCGAATACGCGACGGCAGAATGTGACAGCCTGATTCAGCTCGTCACCCACGACCGCGCGGGCGAGCGCGTCCTGGAGGACCTTCTGGTCGACGCCGAACAGCGCCTCGCCGACGAGGGCATCGGTGGCGACATCTACCTGTTCAAGAACAACACCGACTCGGCGGGCAACTCCTACGGGTGCCACGAGAACTACCTCATCGTCCGAGCGGGGGAGTTCTCCAGGATTTCCGACGTCCTGCTGCCGTTCCTCGTCACGCGCCAATTGATCTGCGGCGCGGGCAAAGTGCTGCAGACGCCGAAGGCCGCGGCGTTCTGCCTTAGCCAGCGGGCCGAGCACATCTGGGAGGGCGTCTCGAGCGCGACCACCCGCAGCAGGCCCATCATCAACACCCGCGACGAGCCCCACGCCGACGCCGAGAAGTACCGCCGGCTGCACGTCATCGTCGGGGACTCCAACATGTGCGAGGCCAGCACGATGCTCAAGGTGGGCACCGCCGCGCTGGTCCTCGAGATGATCGAGGCGGGTGTCCCGTTCCGGGACTTCTCGCTCGACAATCCGATTCGCGCGATCCGCGAGGTCAGTCATGACCTGACCGGACGCCGCCCCGTGCGGCTGGCCGGCGGCAGGCAGGCCAGCGCGCTCGACATCCAGCGTGAGTACTACAGCCGCGCGGTCGAACACCTCCAGACCCGTGAGCCCAATGCCCAGATCGAGCAGGTCGTCGACCTGTGGGGGCGCCAGCTCGACGCCGTCGAGAGCCAGGACTTCGCCAAGGTCGACACCGAGATCGACTGGGTGATCAAGAAGAAGCTGTTCGAGCGCTACCAGGATCGCTACGACATGGAGCTGTCCGATCCCAAGATCGCGCAGCTCGACTTGGCCTACCACGACATCAAGCGCGGTCGCGGCGTGTTCGACCTGCTGCAGCGCAAGGGGCTGGCCGCCCGCATCACCACCGACGAGGACATCGACGCGGCGGTCAACGAACCGCCGCAGACCACCAGGGCCAAGCTCCGCGGTGAGTTCATCACCGCCGCACAGGCCGCGGGTCGGGACTTCACCGTCGACTGGGTGCACCTCAAGCTCAACGACCAGGCTCAGCGCACGGTGCTGTGCAAGGACCCGTTCCGCTCGGTCGACGAACGTGTGAAGCGCCTCATCGCGTCGATGTAACTGGCGTCTCCCGGCACGCCTTAAGCTCGCTGGGTGGGGATCTCCAAAGTCGAGCGCTTGATGAACCTCGTCATCGCGCTGCTGTCGACCCGCTCGTTCATCACGGCCGAGCGCATTCGAGAGACCGTGTCCGGCTACGCGGACAGTCCCAGCGACGAGGCATTCTCGCGAATGTTCGAGCGGGACAAGAACGAATTGCGCGATCTCGGCATCCCGTTGGAGACCGGACGGGTGTCGTCGCTGGACCCGACGGAGGGCTACCGGATCAACCGGGAGGCCTACGCGCTGGCTCCCGTCGAGCTGACCGCGGACGAGGCCGCGGCGGTCGCCATGGCCACCCAGTTGTGGGAATCGCCGGAGATGGTGACGGCGACCCAGGGCGCACTGCTGAAGTTGCGGGCGGCAGGCGTGGACGTCGACGCGCCGGAGTCGGCGATCGCCATCACCACCACCGCCGCGCTGCCCGGCTTGCGCGGGTCGGAGGACGTGCTGGGAATCCTGTTGGCGGCGATCGACTCTGGGCAGGCGGTCCAGTTCAGGCACCGGTCGTCGCGCAGCGAGCCGTACACCGAACGCACCGTCGAGCCGTGGGGTGTCGTCACCTATCGCGGACGCTGGTACCTGGTGGGCCACGACCGCACCCGCCAAGCCACCCGAACGTTCCGGTTGTCGCGCATCGACTCCGACGTGACGGCGATCGGACCGCGCAATGCGGTGCACCGCCCGGACGGTGTCGACCTGCGCCACATCGTGCACCTCGCGGTGGCCGACGCGCCGCCGAGTGCGCAGGCCCGGGTGTGGGTGGCCGAGGGCCGCGGCACGGCGTTGCGCCGGCAGGCGGTCACCACGGCGCCGCGGGCGTTGGCCGGGCGCGCCGGTGACGAGATCGCACTCGACGTCGGCCGCGAGGATCAATTGGCGCGCGACGTCGCCAGCTGCGGTGCGGACGCCGTCGTCCTGGATCCGGCGTCGCTGCGGGAGAACGTCGTCGAGCGGCTCCGCGCAAGTGCGGGAGTAGGGGCATGAGTAGCGTCTCGACGCGGCTGGTTCGGTTGCTGAACATGGTCCCGTACTTCCAGGCCAACCCGAGGATCACCCGGGCCGAGGCTGCCGCGGAACTCGGGGTGACCGAATCGCAGCTCACCCAGGACCTCGACCAGCTGTGGATGTGTGGCCTCCCCGGTTACGGCCCCGGCGATCTCATCGACTTCGAGTTCTCCGGTGACACGATCGACGTCACGTTCTCGGCGGGGATGGATCACCCGCTGCGGCTGACCTCTCCCGAGGCGACCGGCATCCTGGTGGCACTGCGTGCCCTCCTCGAGGTGCCCGGCATCGTCGACCCGGAAGCCGCGCGCAGCGCGATCGCGAAGATCGAGTCCGCGGCCGGGACAGCCACCGGCGCACGTGAGGGCGCCGACGCCGCGGTCGACGAGCCCGCCCCCGTCGAGAGTGGGACCGCCGCCGCGGTGCGCGGCGCGGTGCGGGACGGCCGCGCGCTGTCGATCGACTATTACTCGGCGAGCCACGACACGCTGTCGAGCCGTGTCGTCGACCCGATCCGCGTGGTGCTGGTCGCCGACCACACCTACCTCGAGGCGTGGTGCCGCACTGCCGAAGGCGTCCGGCTCTTCCGCTTCGACCGCATCGTCGACGCGCGGGTGCTCGACGAGCGGTCGGCACCGCCGGAGCCCGCCGTGGCCGCCCGCCCTGACACGTCGCTCTTCGACGCGGACCCGTCGCTTCCTGCGGCAACGCTGCTGATCGACCGGTCGGCAGCCTGGATGTTCGACTACTACCCGCTGCGGGTGGTGCGCGAGCATGCCGACGGAGCGGCGGAAGCGGCGATGACGTACGCCTCCGAGGGATGGATGGTGCGCTTCGTACTCGGCTTCGGCTCGGCGGTGCGCATACTGGAACCGCAGGCGTTGGCCGACCGAGTTCGCGAAGCCGCCGTCGCCGCGCTCGAGGCCTACGGATCCGTGGGCGTCGACGAGGACGGGTAGACTCGTCCACAACACTTGGAGGTGTCCAAATTGGGTGGTCTACAGCCGTGGCACTGGTTGATCGTCATCGCGGTGTTCGTCTTGTTGTTCGGAGCCAAGAAGCTTCCCGACGCTGCTCGTTCGCTGGGCAAGTCGATGCGAATCTTCAAGTCCGAGATCAAGGAAATGCAGTCCGACGGGAAGGACGACACACCGAATCCGGCGCCGTCGCCCATCACCTCGGAGCGGGTCCAGCCGGAGCAGGCACCCGTGCAGTCTCCCGAGCAACGACCGGCCTGATCGCAACCTTCCCACCAGCGCGCCGTGAGGCTGCGCGGCTGATTGGTGTCTAGAAAACCCGTGCGCATCCCTGGAATCTTCAAGCGGCTCGATCCGCGACGTCGGCGATCGCAGGCCAATCCCGACGGCACCATGTCGCTGGTCGACCATCTGCACGAGCTGCGCAACCGCGTCCTCATCGCGGTGGCGGCGATTCTGTTGACGACGATCTTCGGCTTCGTTTGGTACAGCCACGGTTTCTTCGGGTTGCCCAGTCTCGGTGACTGGCTCCGCGCGCCCTACTGCTCACTGCCGGCGTCGTCGCGGGCCGACATTGCCCCCGACGGGGAGTGCCGGTTGCTCGCCACCGCGCCCTTCGACCAGTTCATGCTGCGCTTCAAGGTTGCGCTGACCGCGGGCGTCGTCTTGGCGTGTCCGGTGTGGCTCCAGCAGTTGTGGGCCTTCATCACCCCGGGGCTTTACCAAAGGGAGCGCCGGTTCGCGTCGGTGTTCGTCGGGTTCGGGGCGCTGCTGTTCATCGGCGGCACGGTGCTCGCCTACGTGGTCCTGTCCCAGGCGTTGAGCTTCCTGTTGACCGTCGGCAGCGACGTGCAGATCACCGCCCTCTCCGGTGACCAGTACTTCAGCTTCCTGATCAACCTGTTGCTGGTGTTCGGCATCAGCTTCGAATTCCCCTTGCTGATCATCATGCTGAACCTGGTCGGGATGCTGCCGTACGAGCGGCTGAAGGCCTGGCGACGCGGGCTGATATTCGGCATGTTCGTCTTCGCCGCGTTCGCGACGCCAGGCTCGGATCCGTTCTCCATGTTGGCGCTGGCCTGCGCGCTGTCGCTGCTGCTCGAACTGGCCATCCAGGTGGCCCGCTTCAACGACGGCCGCAAGGCCCGCCGGGCGGCGCTCGAGGACGTCCCCGACGACCAGGCGGCTCCCATCGGCAGCGTCGAGCCCGTCGAGGTCCCCAGCGCCGTGCCGACCCCGTCCCGGCTGGGCATCGATGACCAAGCCACCTGAGCAGAGCCAGCTCGAAGACTTCACCGCGGGGCTGCCGTTCACTCTCGACGACTTCCAGATCCGCGCCTGCAAGGCCCTTGAGAACGGTCACGGGGTCCTGGTGTGCGCACCCACCGGCGCCGGTAAGACCGTCGTCGGGGAGTTCGCCGTGCACCTTGCGCTCGCCGCGGGCCGAAAGTGCTTCTACACCACGCCGATCAAGGCGCTGAGCAACCAGAAGCACAATGATCTGGTGCAGCGTTACGGTGCCGAGCGCATCGGGCTGTTGACCGGCGACCAGAACCTCAACGGTGACGCCCCGATCGTCGTCATGACCACCGAAGTCCTTCGCAACATGCTGTACGCGAACTCCGATGCGCTGCACGGTCTTTCCCACGTCGTCATGGACGAGGTGCACTTTCTGGCCGATCGGATGCGCGGCGCAGTCTGGGAGGAGGTCATCCTGCACCTCTCCGAGGACGTGCGGCTGGTCAGCCTGTCGGCGACGGTGAGCAACGCAGAGGAGTTCGGCGGCTGGATCCAGACCGTCCGCGGCGACACCACCGTCGTCGTCGACGAGCACCGCCCCGTCCCGCTGTGGCAGCACATGATGGTCGGCAAACGCGTGTTCGACCTGTTCGAGGGCTCCGAGCCCAACGCCAAGCAGACCCTCGTCGACCGGGAGTTGATCCGCCACATCTCGCACCGGCGCGAAGCCGACCGGTTGTCGGATTGGCAGCCTCGCGGGCGACCGGGCAACCGCGGGCGTGAGGGCAACCGTCACGGTGGCGGCCGCCCCACCATCTACCGGCCGCCGTCACGACCCGACGTCATCGGCGTGCTCGACCAAGAGGGCTTGCTGCCCGCCATCACGTTCGTGTTCTCCCGGGCCGGCTGCGACGCCGCGGTGAAGCAGTGCCTGCGCTCGTCG
Organism: Mycobacterium sp. AT1; assembly: GCF_002043095.1. Lineage (GTDB taxonomy): Bacteria > Actinomycetota > Actinomycetes > Mycobacteriales > Mycobacteriaceae > Mycobacterium. Next base: position 123,312 of record NZ_MVOC01000037.1, read on the forward strand.
TTGCGACTGACCGACGAGAAGGAACGGGCGCGCATCGCCGAGGTGATCGACCGACGATGCGCCGATCTCGACGACGCCGACCTGGTGGTGCTCGGTTACTACGAATGGCGCGAGGGGCTGCTGCGCGGCATCGCCGCCCACCACGCCGGGCTGTTGCCGGTCTTCCGTCATACGGTCGAGGAGCTGTTCACCGCCGGGCTGGTGAAGGCCGTGTTCGCCACCGAGACATTGGCTTTGGGCATCAACATGCCCGCGCGGACCGTCGTGCTCGAGCGGCTGGTCAAGTTCAACGGCGAGCAGCACGCGCCGTTGACGCCGGGGGAGTACACCCAACTCACGGGGCGCGCAGGGCGCCGCGGAATCGACGTCGAGGGTCACGCGGTGGTGCTGTGGCATCCCGACGTCGAACCCGCCGACGTCGCGGGGCTGGCGTCGACTCGTACGTTCCCCCTTCGCAGTTCGTTCGCGCCGTCGTACAACATGACGATCAATCTGACCAACCAGATGGGCCCCGAGCAGGCGCATCAACTGCTGGAGCGGTCGTTCGCGCAGTTCCAGGCCGACCGCTCCGTCGTCGGCCTGGTCCGCGGCGTGTCCCGCGGCGAGAAGATGATGGACGAGATCGCCGCGGAGTTCGGCGGTCGGGACGCACCCATTCTCGAATACGCGCGGTTGCGCGCGACGATCGCCGAACGTGAACGCGCACAGTCCCGGGCGTCCCGGTTGCAGCGCAGGCAGGCGGCCAACGACGCGCTGGTGGCGCTGCGCCGCGGTGACATCATCACCATCGGGCAGGGGCGGCGCGGCGGGCTCGCGGTGGTACTCGAGCCGGCGGGGGACAGCGACGATCCCAGGCCGCTGGTGCTCACCGAAGACCGTTGGGCAGGCCGCATTTCGTCGACGGACTTCTCCGGCTCGTCGCTGCGGGTGGGGTCGATGACCCTGCCAAAAAGGGTGGAACACCGGCAACCGCGGGTCCGTCGTGACGTCGCGTCGGCGTTGCGATCGGCAGCCGCGGGTCTGAAGATGCCTGCCGGGCGGCCCAAACGTGGTCAGCCTGGCCAGGATCGGGAGCACGACGTGGATCCCGAACTCGCAGGCCTGCGCGATCGGATGCGAGCCCATCCCGCGCACCACCTCGCCGATCGCGACGAACGCGTCAGGCAGGCCGAGCGCTTTCTGCGCATCGAGAGGGACAACGCCGACATCCAGAAGAAGGTCAACGCCGCGACCAACTCGTTGGCCCGCACCTTCGACCGAATCGTGTTGTTGCTCACCGGCCGTGGCTTCGTCGAGAAGACGGCGGACGGTGATCTGGTGGTGACCGACGACGGGCGTCTGTTGGCGCGCATCTACAGCGAGAGCGATCTGCTGGTCGCCGAGTGCCTGCGCAGCGGCACCTGGAACGGTCTCGACGCCGCCGAGTTGGCCGGGGTGGTGTCGGCGGTGTTGTTCGAGTCGAGGGGCGACACACCTGGTTCGTCGTCGGTCGTGGAGAGCGCGACGCCCGGTATGCGACGGGCGCTGTCACAGACCCGGCGTTCGTGGGCGGAGATTCGCGCCGAGGAGCAGCAGCACCGGCTCCCGGCGAGTCGCGAACCGGACGTCGGTTTCGTGGCCGCGATCCACTGCTGGGCGACCACGGGCGACCTGTCGGCATCCTTGGCGGCATCCGATGCCTCGGGTAGCGGATCTCCTTTGTCGGCAGGCGATTTCGTGCGATGGTGTCGGCAAGTCCTCGATCTGCTCGACCAGGTGCGAAATGCCGCCCCCACGCCGGCGTTGCGGACGTCTGCGAAACGCGCAATCGACGCGATTCGGCGCGGCGTCGTGGCTGTTGATGCGGGGTAGTGTGTGGCCAACGTTTCGATTTTGACGTCAGATGGAACCAAGGAGAGACGATGAGCGGACCGCAGGGATCCGATCCCACCCAGCCGTGGGCGGGTCAGCAGCCGGCCGATCCCGCGTGGCAGCCTCAGGCTCCAGAACAGCCGCAGCCGGAGCAATCGCCTTGGGGGCAGCAACCTCCCGCCTACGGCCAGCAGCCGCCGGCGTACGGCGGGCAGCCGCAGTACCAGCAGCCCACGTACGGTCAGCCGCAGTACCAGCAGCCCGACCAGTACGGCCAGCAGCCCACCGCGTATGGCCCGTCGTCCTACCCGCAGCAGCCGCAGTACGGGCAGCCTCCGCAGTATGGCCAGCCGCAGTACGGGCAGCCTCCGCAGTACGGGCAGTACGACCCCAACCAGCAGCAGTACGGCCAGCAGCCGGGACAGTTCGATCCCAATCAGCAGTTCTCGCCGTACTCGTCGACCGACGGGGGCTCCAAGAAGTCGCGGGGCCTGATCCTCGGTGTGGTCGGCGCCCTGGTGGCCGTGGTCGTCGTCGTCGTCGGCATCCTCGGCTTCTGGAAGCCGGGCTTCTTCATGACGACCAACCTCGACGTCAAGGCCGCCCAGTCGGGCGTGCAGCAGATCCTCAGCGACGAGACCAACGGCTACGGCGCCAAGAACGTCCAGGACGTCACGTGCAACGACGGGGCCAACCCGAAGGTCGTCAAGGGCGGGACCTTCGACTGTGAGGTCAGCATCGACGGCACCAAGCGCCAGGTGACCGTGACGTTCCAAGACAACAGCGGCACCTACGAAGTCGGCAGGCCCCGCTAGCTGGAGGGGAGTCCGTCGAGCGCCTTCTGTAGGCGTCCGACGGACGACGTGACGCCGAATTCGCCGGCAAGTTCGGCCACCCGGCGCGGGTCGCGGGCGGTCAGGGGCAACAGGTCCGATTCCGTCGAGAGGCTGACTGCGGCGTCGGTCGCGACGCGGACCACCTTCTCCGCCGCAGGCACGTATTCGACCGCCGCGGACAGCTTTTTGCGTTGTGCGACAGGCATTTTCGAGGACGGATCGTCGGCGGCCGCCATGATCCGCTCCAGCGAGCCGTACTGGGCGAGCAGGGTGGACGCCGTCTTGTCGCCGATGCCCGCGACGCCGGGCAAGCCGTCGGACGGGTCGCCGCGCAGCAGTGCCAACTCCGCGTAGGCGGTGCCTGCGCGTTCTAGCGGCACCCCGTACTGCTCGGCTACCTCACTGGGACCGAAGAGTGTCGCCTTGGCCAAACCGCGGCCGATGTAGAGGACCCTGACCTGAACGGGGTCGTCGGCAACGAGTTGAAGCAGATCCCGGTCACCGCTGACCACCACGACGGGGTCGACGCGCTCTCGGGCCGCCAGCGTGCCGAGGACGTCGTCGGCTTCGAAACCCGGTGCGCCCGCGGTGGCGATGCCGAACGCGTCGAGCATCGCCATGATCATGTCGACCTGTGGCGTGAGGTCGTCGGGCACCTGCTCGACGTCGGGCTCACCCGGCGCCCGTTCCTCTTCGACCCGATGCGCCTTGTACGACGGGATCAGGTCGACCCGCCACTGCGGTCGCCAGTCGAGGTCCAGGCACACCGCCAACCGCGACGGCTGGTGGTTGGCGACGAGGGTCGCGACGGCGTCGAGGAAGCCGCGGAGCGCGTTCACCGGGCGGCCGTCGGGTGCGGTGATGGACGACGGGATCCCGAAGAACGAGCGGAACCACATGCTGGCGCCGTCGAGGAGCAGGACGGGTGCGGTCATCGATTGACAGTAGCGTGCGGTATTGATGGAGCCATGGGCTTGTCCGTGGACCGCGTCGATCACGTGGTCGTCAACACAGTCGACGTCGACCGCACGGTCGACTGGTACGTCCGGGTGCTCGGGATGACGCGCGAAGTCTTCGGCGACGGCCGGATCGCGCTGCGGTTTGGCGACCAGAAGCTCAACGTCCGACCCACCGGGGCGCCGAACTGGGTCACCGCGGCCGTCGACGCTCCCGGCACCCTGGACCTGTGCTTCGTCGTCGATGCGGGGGCCGCCGCCGTCGGGGCGCATCTGCGGTCCTGTGGCGTGGAGATCACCGACGGGCCGGTCGCCAAGACGGGTGCCCTCGGTCCGATGACGTCGCACTACTGCCGCGACCCCGACGGCAACCTGATCGAGGTCGCCACCTATCGGCGCGCCGATTAACCTCGACGGCATGGACAGCGGCAGATTTGGCACGGAGGTATACGCGGGACGCTTGCGGGCGGCGACGGCTGCGGCCGCCGCGGCCGGCTTGGCCGGTCTGGTGATCACGCCCGGGTATGACCTGCGCTATCTCGTCGGGTCACGCGCCCAGACCTTCGAGCGGCTGACCGCGTTGGTGCTGCCCTCAGACGGTGAGCCCACGGTGGTGGTTCCGCGGATGGAGTTGGCGGCGCTGAAGGACTCTGCGGTGGTGGAACTGGGCCTGCGCGTGCGGGATTGGGTTGACGGCGAGGATCCCTACGCTTTGGTCGCCGACGTGTTCGGAGGTGGCCCGGTCGCGACTGCGGTCACCGACGCGATGCCTGCGCTGCACCTGCTTCCGCTGGCCAAGGTGCTCGGGACGGTGCCGGTGCTGGCCACCGACGTGCTGCGCCGGCTGCGGATGATCAAGGACGACGCGGAAGTCGACGCGCTTCGCAAGGCGGGGGCCGCGATCGACCGGGTGCACGCACGTGTTCCCGAGTTTCTGGTGCCCGGCCGAACGGAGGCCGACGTGGCCGCCGACATCGCGGAAGCGATTGTCGCCGAAGGGCATTCGGAGGTGGCGTTCATCATCGTCGGGTCAGGACCCAACGGTGCAGACCCTCATCACGAGTGCTCCGACCGTGTGCTGGAGGAGGGTGACGTGGTGGTCGTCGACATCGGCGGGCCGTACGAGCCCGGGTACAACTCGGATTCGACGCGGACCTACAGCATCGGGCAGCCTGCCGACGACGTGGCAGCGCGGTACGCGGTCCTACAGCGGGCGCAGGAGGCGGCCGTGGCGGCGGTGCGGCCTGGTGTCACCGCCGAGCAGATCGACGCCGCCGCGCGCGACGTGCTGGCCGCGGAGGGCTTGGCGGAGGCGTTCGTGCACCGCACCGGACATGGGATAGGCCTCTCCGTGCACGAGGAGCCCTACATCGTCGCCGGCAACGATCTGCCGCTCGAGGAGGGCATGGCCTTCAGCATCGAGCCGGGCATCTACTTCCCCGGGTCGTGGGGTGCGCGCATCGAAGACATCGTGATCGTCACCAGCGACGGCGCCCAGTCGGTCAACGATCAGCCCCGCGACCTCGTGGTGGTCCCCGTCTAGCCGTTGAGTTCGCGTTCGCGTTGGATGCGGCTGGCGCGGTCTTGGGCGCGGGTGGTCTTGCGGCGTGGCATGGTCAGTCCGGCGGT
>NZ_MVOC01000037.1:128598-128903 GCF_002043095.1 Mycobacterium sp. AT1
CGGCTGCCCGGGGTGGTGATATAGCTCCGCCGGTCGGGTGCGGTCCAGATGATGGTGCCGTCGTCGAGTTGCTCGTCACGCCAGCCGCTTTGGCCGCCCCAGAAGGTTTTCAAGAGATGGTGTCTTCGGCATAGACATTTCAGGTTGGACGCCGCGGTCGGCCCGTATGGCCACGGAATCGTATGGTCGACATCACAATTCGTGGCGGGCACCTTGCAGCCTGGGAATCGACACGTCATGTCGCGGCAGCGGACGAAGTCGGCCAGCTTCTTCGACGGTCGGTAGCGGGGTTCCGGCGGTGCTTG
>NZ_MVOC01000038.1 GCF_002043095.1 Mycobacterium sp. AT1
CCGCCACGACTTGACCGTCCACGACGTGAAAGTCCTTCCCGCCGGGGCAATTCCACGCACCACCAGTGGGAAGTTGGCCCGAAGGGCGTGTCGGGCGCAGTATCTCGACGGCGCCTGGGCCTAGATCTGTCCGTGTCGCGGCGGCCGGGTCCCCGAGAGGGCATGGCGGCCGATGTGCTGGATCTTCCACCGCACCGGATCGTGCAGGGTGTGGGTACGGGCGTCGCGCCAGTAGCGCGACAGGTTCCCGCTCGCCGAGGCGCTGCGGGTGCCGCCCAGTTCGAACAGGGCAGCCGACGCCTCGAGTGACGCGCGCACCGCGGCGACCTTGGCGACCGCGACGGCGATCGACGCGGCCGCCGTCGCGTCCGCGGTCGGGTTGGCCCGCGCCGTGTCGACCTGACGGGCCGCCTCGGCGAGCAACGCCTGCGCGCCACGCACGGTGACCACCAACTCCCCGGCGAGTGCGACGACGGTGGGGTCGTCGACGGTCGAGTCGACCCGAGCCTCGAAGTGCGGGCGGGCCTTCGTGGCGTTCCGTACGCCTTCTTCGAGTGCGCCCGTGGCGATCCCGACGTCGATGGCGGCGTGCAGCAACTGGGCCTGGGCGCCGTAGGTGGTCGGCTCGGCGAAGATGGGGGAGAAGGGGACGACGTGCTCCTCGGGTACCCGTACGTCGTCCAGGGTGACGGTGCCCGACGCGGTGGTCCGCTGGCCCATGCCGTCCCAGTCGTCGACGATCTGCAGGCCTGGAGCATCGCGTGGCACGAAGGCCAGTGCCTTGGGCGTGCTGGACGTCGGCGCGTCGCCGGAGCCGTCCGCGACGGACGCCCTGACGATCACCCAGTCGGCGAAGAGCGCTCCCGTTGAGTAGAACTTGCGACCGGCGAGCACGTAGTCACCGGACTCGGCTTTGGTGAGCGTGGTGGAATCGACGTCGATCGGGTGCGGACCGCGTTCGGATTGGGCGTTGGCGAGCAGTCCGCCGCCACGGACGACGCCGTAGAAGAACGACTGTTGCGATGGCGTCCCCTTCAGCCGCACGGCTTCGAGAAAGGTGAAGTGCGAGTGGGGAATTTGCGCCAGTGACGGGTCCGCCTCGGCGACCGACCGAAACACCTCGGACACCACCTCGAAGGGGGCGTCCACCCCGCCGAACTCTTCTGGCACCGTCAGGGCCAGCAATCCGGATTCCTTGAGCGCCCGGACCTGGTCGTGCGGCAGGGCGCGTTCGGAGTCGCGGGCACTGGCGTCGGCGCCGAACTCGACAGAGAGGCGACGCGCCAACGCCACCGCGTCGGCGGCGGTCGTGACGACCTCCGTCGCGGCCGGTGCGGTCACCGCGCGGTGCCAAGGAAGGGGACCGAGGTGGGAGTCGCATCGATCCGACCGGCGTCGAAAAACCCGCGCTCACGCAGCACAGGGACGACGCCCTCGCCGAACCAGTACAGCTCCTCGAGGTGCGGATAACCGGAGAAGATGAACTCGTCGATGCCAATTTCGGCGTATTCGGCGATCCGGTCGGCGACGTCGGTGTGACTACCCACCAGAGCGGTACCCGCCCCGCCGCGGACAAGGCCCACGCCCGCCCACAGGTTGGGTGCGATCTCCAGGCTGCGGGCGTCGTTCCAGGACCCGTCGGCACGGTTGGCTTCGTGCAGGGCGAGCATGCGCTTCTGTCCCTCGGACTGGCTGCGGCTCAGCCCGGCCTGGGCGTTGCGCACCGTCTCCTCGTCGAGCGCGTCGACGAATTTGCCTGCCTGCGCCCACGCTTCGTCGGCGGTGTCACGCGAGATGGTGTGCAACCGAATGCCGAAGCGCACCGTGCGGCCCTCGTCGGCGGCCTCCTTGCGGATCCACTCGATCTTGTCGCGGACCGCTTCCGGCGGCTCGCCCCAGGTCAGGTAGACGTCGGCGTGCTTGGCGGCCACCGGGCCGGCGGCCTTCGAGCTACCGCCAAAGTACAGCGGCGGCACCGGGTTTGGCGGCAGCGCCAGCGCGGCGTCCTCCACCTGGATGTGCTTGCCGTCCAGGGTCACGGTCTCGCCTGCCCACAGCCGCCGCACCACGTCGAGGAACTCGTCGCATCGCTCGTAGCGCGCGTCCTTGTCGAGGTAGTCCCCGAACGACCGTTGCTCGTGGGCTTCCCCGCCGACGACGACGTTGAGGAGCAGACGACCCGGGGCGTGTCTGGCGAACGTTGCCGCCATCTGAGCCGAGAGGGTGGGGCTGACGAGGCCGGGGCGGAACGCGACGAGGAAGGCCAGCGACGTGGTCTCCCTGGCCAGCAGGGCGGCGGTGATGAAGGCGTCCTCACACCACGCGCCGGTGGGGATGAGCGCACCGGTGAACCCGAACGACTCCGCGGCGCGAACGATCGAGCCGAGGTAGTCGATCGAGGCGTCGCGGTCGCTGTGTGCCGATCCGGCCGGGGTGCCGTGACCGCCGCCGACGATCAGTCGGCTGTCGCCATAGGTGGGCAGGAACCAGTGAAGCTTGACGGGCATGGCGAGACTCCTAGCGGCTGGCCGTCGGCTGCGAGGCCGTCGACGACGATGATGAGGGCTTGGTGGAGGGTCGTTCGATTGTCGTCGACGACGGCCCGCCCACCCGGTACCGGGATCCGCGATGTTCGTCGGGGAGGCGGTCGCCCCGGCCAAACAGCTTGTTGCGCAACGTGCCCGGCGCGTACTCCGATTGGTAGGCGCCACGCGCGGTCAACACCGGCACCACGTGGTCGACGAAGTCGGCGAAGGTGCCCGGCGTGATGGCGTAGGCCAGGTTGAAGCCGTCGACGTCGGTTTCGGCGACCCACTCCTGCAAGACGTCGGCGACGCGTTCACCCGAGCCGACGATCAGCGGGCCGATGCCGCCGATCTTGCCCCAGTTGGCGATGTCGCGGACCGCCCATTCACCGCCGTCCGGATCGGCGGACTGGAAGGCCTTGACCGCCGAGAGGATGGCGTTGGAGTCGACGTTGCCGATTGGCTCGTCGAGCCCGTAGCCGGCCAGGTCGACGCCCATCCAGCCGGACATGAACACCAGGGCGCCCTCGGGGTCGCCGTAGGAGAGGTACTCGGCGTGCTTGGCCCGGGCTTCCTCGTCGGTCTCGGCGGTGATGACCGTGGACAGGTTGAAGATCTTCGCCGCGTAGGGATCTCGGCCCGCCAGCTCCAGCTCCCGGCGAATCGTCGTCACCGTCTCGCGAAGGATCTCCTTCGTCGGGGCCGCGGTGAAGATGGCCTCGGCGTTCTCGGCGGCGAACCGGACCCCACGCGGTGAGGCTCCGGCCTGGAACATGACGGGTGTCCGCTGCGGGGACGGCTCGGAGAGGTGGATTCCCGGCACGGTGAAATGCGTTCCGGCATGGCCGATGTGGTGCACCTTGTCGGGATCGGTGAAGACACCGCGTTCGCGGTCGCGGATGACGGCGTCGTCCTCCCAGGACCCTTCCCACAGCTTGTAGAGGACTTCCAGGTACTCGTCGGCGTGGTCGTAGCGGGCGTCGTGGGCCGGTTGGTCGGTCTGGCCCATGTTGCGGGCCGCCGAGGGAAGGTAGCCGGTGACGACGTTCCAGCCGACCCGGCCCTTGGTGAGGTGGTCGAGCGTGGACACGCGCCTGGCGAACGGATACGGGTGCTCGAACCCCGTTCCGGTGGTGATGCCGAAGCCGAGGTGCTCGGTGACCAATGCCATCGCGGACACCAGCAGCAGCGGGTCGTTGACCGGAACCTGGGCGGCCTGCCGGATCGCGGCCTCGTCGCTGGCGCCGTAGACGTCGTAGGTGCCGAGGACGTCGGCGATGAACAGCCCGTCGAACCGACCTCGCTCGAGGAGTCGGGCGAGGTCGGCCCAGTAGGACAGGTCCTTGTACTGCGAGGACCTGTCCTGCGGGTGCCGCCAGAGGCCGGGTGACTGGTGGGCGACGCAGTTCATGTCGAACGCGTTGAAACGGATCGGTCGGGTCACTGGCACGAGTTTGGCGACCGGACCGCGCGACGTCACTGCTTTGCGTCAGGGCGATTCGAAGGGTGCGCGGACGCTACACGCAGAACGGCCCGATGCAGATGCCGCCGTTGGGTTCCCAACCACCGTTCCAGCCGCCGGGGATGGGTCCGCCCTGGTAGGGCGGAGGTGGTGGCGGGCCCCAGCCGACGGGACCGGGACCCCAGGCCGGCGGCGGTGGCGGGCCCCACGGTGCGGGTGGGGGAGGCGGGCCCCAGCGGGCGGGTACGGGTCCGCCCGGGGCGGGTGCGGCATTGGCCACGCCGGTGCTGACTCCCAGGGCGGCGGCGGCGAGTCCGCCGGCCATGGCAATTCCGGCGACGATCTTCGTGGACTTCATCGACATTCGGTCCTTCCGGGTTCGGCGCTGGGCGGAATGTTCCGCCTAGCAACACACCCGTCACGGTAGTTAGCCATGTTAAGTACCAGCTGTGAGCACCGTCAGCATCCGCTTTGCGGCGCCGACGGCCGGGCGACTATCCGCCGCCGAGGCTCTTCTGAAGCGCGATGCACTTGCCGTAGTTCTCGGGGGTGCACGGGATGCCCTGCACCGATCCGTACCCGTTGAAGTTGGGGTCCACGATCGGGCCGGTGGCGGACGCCTGTGGCGGGACGACGACACCCGGAGCGCCGAAGCCGCCCGCCTGGCCCGGGGAGCAGACTCCCTCGAACCGGGTTGGCACGGTGCCGAACGGGCAGTCCTTGGCCACTGCCGGGGAGGCGGCAACCAGGGGCGCAGCAACGAACGCGGCGGCACAGCCGAAAACCCAGATTCCGCGTCTGACGTTGATCATTTTGCTCCAAACGGTTAGCCCGACTCGCGTTAGCTTAGCCTGTCCGCTTCACGTGCGGTGCCCGTGTGGGAACCCGGCCCCTCGTTCGCGCGTGCAGGGTTGTTGGTGCGGGTGGTCAACAGGCGGTGATCAATCGTGGCTCTCGAACAAGTGCCGAAGGAATGGGGTGGTGTCGGGCGTCGACGCCAACACAGTGCCGCTGTGGTCCTCGTCGGGATAGATCTTCAGGGTGACGTCCTGGTTGTTGGTCGTGAGCTGGTCGTAGAGCACCAGCGACGACTTGGCGGGCACATCGGTGTCCAACAGACCCGCGCCGAGGAATATTGGACGGTCGTACCCTGTGACAGCTGTGCCCATGTAGGCGTCCAGCGCTGCGTCGACACCGGGCAGCGCAGCCAGCGGCCGACTGAAGAACGTCGTGGGAGTCATGCCGGCCAGTTCCGTGTCGAGCTGAGGTTTGCAGGTGGTTTCGGCCTTGGCCACGGCATCGAGTCCTACGGGGGACAGGACTGAGTCGACGTCGATGTCGGGGTTGGCCTCGCGGAATCCGGCCAGGATGTAGGCGGTGTAACTGTTGGCGGCGGGTCCCAGTTGTGCAGGCAGCGCCAAGTCCGGTCCACCGAGCTTGATGACGGCCTCGATGTTGGCCGGGGTGCCAGTGGCGACTACGCCGCGGTAGTCCAACCCGGAGCCTGCGCTGAACTCGGTGGCCCAGCGGGCGCTGTTCACCGCCGCGCCGCCGCCTTGGGACTGGCCGATGATGGCCCACTCCGGTGACAGCGGCAGGTCCATGTGATGAAGGGCGAGCACCGAGTCGACGACGGCGTGAGCGGTGGCCATGCTGTTGAGATAGCTCATCAGCCCCGGTGTGCCGAGTCCGACGTAATCACTGGCGACGATCGCGTAGCCCTGATCCAGCCAGTGCGACAAGTACTCGTCGTCCCTGGCGCTGCGTGGCTGCGCCGACGGGGTGCAGTCATCACCCAACCCGACAGTGCCGTGCGCCCACGCCACGACTGGCCAACCACCCTCGGGTGCCGGCCGCTTGGGCAGGAAGACCGCGGCGGTACTGACCGCAGGCTGGCCGTGCTGGTTGAGTGTCGAATACAGGATTCGGTACGCCGCCCCTGCCCCGGTGACCGAGAGGGCCGGATCCAGCGGGACGGTGTCGATCAATCCGCCTGGCGGAGGGATCGGCCCGTCGTAATGCGTGGCGTTCAGACCCGACCAATGCGGGGCGGTCGCCGCCACCGCCGAGGGGGACAGGGCGAACCCCATGGCCGCGAACGCGGCAATCATGAAGGCGAGCGTGATTCTCACAGGAGGGAGCGACGGCACCCTCGCGATGCTGTCACACGGAATCTGATCAGCGCGCCGCTCACCTACGATGTCGGGATGCCTGAGCGCCCCTTCGCACTCGTCCGTCGACCAGCGGACACCCTGGCCGAGGGCATCGTCACCTTCATCGAACGCCATCCCGTCGACCTCGAGTTGGCGAAGCGTCAATGGGACGGTTACGTGGCGGCACTGCACCGCAGCGGTTGGCCGACCGTGGTGATCGCCGGCGACGACGCCATGCCCGACTGCGTCTTCGTCGAGGACGTCGTGGTGATGTTCGGAGACCTTGCGGTGGTGACCAATCCGCGTCAGCCAACGCGCAACCCGGAGACGACGGCGGTGCGGCGAACCCTCGACGACCTGGGCCTCGAGTCGACCTCGATCACCGAGGGAACCCTCGACGGTGGTGACGTCCTCAAGGTGGGTTCCCAGGTGTACGTCGGTCTCAGCGGCACCACCAGCGCCTCGGCGATCGACCAGTTGGCCCGCATCCTGACTCCGCGGGGATACACCGTGACCGCGGTGCCGCTGACCAAGGCGCTACACCTCAAGAGCGCGGTCACCGCGCTCCCGGACGGCACGATCATCGGGTACGAGCCCGTCGTGGACGACCCAGGCATCTTCGAGTCGTTCCTCGCCGTCGCGGAGGAACCCGGTGCGCACGTGGTCGTCCTCGACGACGACCTGCTGCTGATGAGCTCCGCCGCGCCGGAGACCGCCGCGCTGCTCACCGACCGCGGCTATCGACTGGAACGCGTGGACGTCTCGGAGTACGAAAAGCTGGAGGGCTGCGTGACCTGTCTGAGCGTGCGGGTCCGCTGACCATGACGTTCGCCTGATGTTCCTCGTCGTCCTCGGCGCGGTTCTCGCGTCGATGCACTTCTTCGTCTGGGCGAGGTTGGTCAAGGACACCACCCGCCCCGGTCGGGTCCGCTGGATCCTGTCGGGCCTCGTCGTGGCCCTGGCCGTCCTGCTGATGGCGACGTTGGGCCTCCGTGGGGTCGTTCCCGCGGAGATAGCCTGGCCCGGCTACCTGTGGTTCGCGCTCGTCGCGTACCTGTTCTTGGTGCTGCTCGTGCTGGAGCCCGTTCGCTGGATACTGCGACGACGGATCCGGCGGCGCCCGGCGGGGGAGGTGCCGACGGCGCCAGAGCCGGACGCTCCCGAGCCGGACACGGTGAACCGGCGGCTGTTCCTGGCCCGGGCCAGTGCGGCGGCGGCGGGCGCCGTCTCGGTCGGCGTGGTCGGGGTCGGTGCCGCGACGGCGCTGGGGCCGCCGAACGTCGTGCACGTCCCGGTGCGATTGCGCCGACTCGACCAGGGGTTGAGCGGCTTTCGGATCGCCGTGGTGTCCGACATCCACCTGGGGCCGCTCGCGGGCCGAGCGCACACCGAACGCATTGTCAGGATGATCAACGAGACCTCGCCGGATCTGGTGGCGATCGTCGGCGACCTGGTTGACGGCACGGTGGCCGAGCTGGGCTCAGCGGCGGAACCGCTGCGCGACTTGCACTCTCGCGAGGGCACGTTCTTCGTCACCGGAAACCACGAGTACTTCGTCGACGACACGGCCTCGTGGCTGACCGAGCTCGAGCGGCTTGGGGTGCAGCCGCTGCGCAACGAGAACACGGTGATTCGGCGCGGTGGCGCGGCGTTCGACCTCGCCGGAGTCAACGACGTCGCGGGTGCGTCCCGGTCGGACCCGCCCGACTTCGACAAGGCGCTGAGCGGGCGGGACCCGGCCCGGCCGACCGTTCTCCTGGCTCACCAACCGGTGCAGGTGGCCACGGCCGCCCAACACGGCGTGGACTTGCAACTGTCCGGGCACACCCACGGTGGCCAGATGTGGCCGTTCCACTACGCCGTCCGCGCGGTGCAGCCGTCGCTGGCGGGGTTGTCCGCCGTCGGCGACACCCAGCTGTACGTGACAAGGGGAGCCGGGTTCTGGGGTCCGCCGGTGCGAGTCGGCGCGCCACCGGACATCAGCGTGATCTCGCTGGAGCAACGAGGCTGACCCCGCGGACGGCTAGGGCAGAATCGAAGGCGTGACGACACCGCCGCAGGGTCCCAGGCGACCGGGCGAGCGCGGTGAACCCGCTCGCCGGGACGTGCCGCCTCGCCGCAATCCGGGCCCCCCGCGACCCGAGCCGCCGACCCAACGATTCCGAGCGCCGCAACGCCCCGCCGACGCGGCGCCCACCGAACGGCTTCGTCCGCCGCCCCCTGCGCCGCCCGCCGACGCCGTGCCGACGGAGCGGATGCGAGTTGCACCGCGGCCGCTGGAGCGGCCGCACCTCGGTTCTCAGGACACCCCGCCACCGGCGCCCAAGAAGGCTCGGCTTTCGTGGCTGCGCGATCCGCTGTCGCTCGCATTGCTCGCGGTCATCGTCGTCGCGGTCCTCGTCGGCGGGCTCGCCGGTGGCGAGCTGTATGCGCGGCATCGCGTCGACGCGCTGCTGGTCGAGGTCGCCGAGTGCGTCGTGAGGGACGGTGCCAGCGTGTCGTTCGGCGTCAATCCGCCGTTCCTGTGGCAGCACGTCACCGGGCACTACACCAACATCTCGGTGGTCACCGACGGCGACAACGTGCAGGACGCCAAGGGTATGAAGGCCGACGTGTCGGTGTCCGACGTCCGGCTGCTCGGCACGGCGGATTCCAAGGGGACCATCGGATCCCTCGATGCCACGTTGACCTGGACGGCGGCGGGCATCAAGGACACGGTGGCCGCGAACCTGCCTGGCGTCGGCAGCCTCGTCACCGGGGTGACCACCGATCCGGCGGCGGGGACGCTCAACCTCGAGGCGGGCGACATCACCGTGACGGCCAAACCGGTGGTGAACGACGGCGACCTCGCCTTGGAGGTCGTCGACGTCACGGGTCCGCTTGGCAGGGACACCGTGCAAACGGCGCTCGACGGGCTGACCGCGAAGCTGAACGCCCAGTACCCGCTTGGGATTCACGCCGACAGTGTCGAGGTGACCCCGACCGGAGTGGTCGGGACGTTCTCCACGCGCAACGCGTCGATTCCCCAGGACGACGCCGATCCCTGCTTCGCAAGGCTGTGACGGCGGCGCCAGCCCCGTTGTGCTGAGACCCGGCTCGGCACGGGGCTGACGCTCGCTGAGGGTTATGCGATATATTGCGTTTCGCAATCCGCGACGAGCCAGAGGAGCAGGAATGTCCATCGAGGACTTCGAGAGGTATCCGCTCACGTTCGGGCCGAGCCCGATCCACCCGCTCGACCGGCTGACCGCCCACCTTGGCGGCGCACGAATCTGGGCCAAGAGGGAGGATTGCAACTCGGGTTTGGCTTACGGCGGCAACAAGACTCGCAAGCTCGAGTACATCGTTCCCGACGTGCTCGCCTCTGGCGCCGACACGTTGGTCTCCATCGGCGGCTATCAGAGCAACCACACCCGTCAGGTCGCCGCCGTGGCCGCGAAGTTGGGCCTGAAAGCCCGCCTGGTGCAAGAGAAGTGGGTCGACTGGCCCGGCGCGTGGAACGAGACGCGGTTGGACGAGACCGTAGGCAACATCCTGCTGTCCCGCATCATGGGAGCCGACGTACGACTGGACCCGTCGGGGTTCGACATCGGCATCCGCTCCTCGTGGGAGGACGCCCTGCGCGAGGTCACGGAGGCCGGCGGCAAGCCGTATCCGATCCCCGCTGGCGCGTCGGAGCATCCGCTGGGCGGTCTCGGCTTCGCCAACTGGGCCTACGAGGTTCAGCGTCAGGAAGCCGAACTCGGCGTCTTCTTCGACACGATCGTCGTCTGCACGGTGACGGGGTCTACCCATGCCGGAATGATCGCCGGCTTCGCCGGTCAGGATCGGCCGCGAACCGTCCTCGGCATCGACGCCTCCGCGACGCTGGAGAAGACCCGGGCTCAGGTCGCCCGCATCGCCCGGCGCACCGCCGACCTCATCGGCCTCGGACGCGATCTGCGCGACGACGAGATCACCGTCCTCGAAGGCTGGGCAGGCGACCTCTACGGCGTTCCCGTCCAGTCGACGATGGACGCCATCAGGCTCTCCGGCAGTCTCGAGGGCATGATCGTCGACCCCGTCTACGAGGGGAAGTCGATGGCCGGTCTGGTCGACATGGTGCGCGACGGCACGATTCCGAAGGAGTCCAACGTGCTCTACGCACACTTGGGTGGCCAGCCCGCGCTCAACGCCTACTCGGGCTTGTTCGGGTAGCGCGCACGGGAGTTCGCCGACGGCTGCACGCCGTGGGCGAGACCGTTGGCGGCGTGGATGCCGGCCGCCATGTCGGCCATCAGCCGGAACGCTCGGGTACGGCGGATCTTCTGGGGGCGAGACACTCTCTTGTAGAACATGTTTCCACCATTGCCGCCGCGCTCGGCATTGCCCAGTGGCACTAAGGCCGTTATCCGCTAAGATAGTGACATGCATTCGGTGGCCGTTCTCGCCTACGACGGGATGTCGGGTTTCGAGTCGGGCCTGGCGGCGGAGATCTTCGGGATGCACGATCTGTCCGCGGCGTTCTCTGCGGGCATCCCCACGCCCTGGTATTCGGTCAAGCTGTGCTCCGAGAAGCCGGAGGTCCGGATGTTGGGCGGCGCCACGGTGCGGACGTCGTACGGACTCGCCGACCTGGCGGCCGCCGACACGGTCGTCATCCCCAGCGTCGGAGACACCACGAAGCCCGCCTCGCAGGCGCTCGTCGAGGCGATTCGCGCTGCCCACCAACGTAATTCGCGCCTGGTATCCATCTGCTCCGGCGCCTTCGCGCTCGCCGAGGCCGGTGTGCTCGACGGCCGGACGGCCACCACCCACTGGATCTACGTCGACCTCATGCAGGAACGCTTCCCCGAAGTCGACGTCGACCCGACCCCGCTCTACGTCGACGGCGGCAACGTCCTCACCAGTGCGGGATGCGCGGCCGGCCTCGACCTGTGCCTCCACATCGTGCGCTCCGACCATGGCGCCCACGTCGCCAACGACGTGGCGCGACGACTGGTGATCGCGCCGCACCGGGCCGGCGGCCAGGCGCAATACATCGAGTCGCCGATTCCCGAACCGACCACCGACGGCCAGATCGCCGGCGGAATGGCTTGGGCCCTGGCCAATTTGGACGCACCCATCACGCTCGACCAGCTGGCGGCGCGGTCGTCGCTGTCGCGGCGCAGCTATCTGCGTCGCTTCGCCAAGGCAACGGGGACCACGCCCATCAAATGGCTGATCACCCAGCGCATCCAGGCGAGTCTGGCGCTGCTGGAGTCCTCGGACCTGTCGATCGAACAGATCGCGGCGCGGGTCGGGTTCGACTCGCCCGTCACGTTCCGCCACCACTTCGTCCGTGCGCTGCGGACGACGCCGAGCGAGTACCGCAGCTGTTTCACCGGACGGGTGCTCGGTGCCTGAACCGCTGTCCTACGCCTGGGAGACGCCTGCCGAGGGCGTGTACCGGTGCCGGTTGCCGTTCCTCGACGTCACCGTGGGGTTGGTGCGGGGGAGCACTGCCACGCTTCTGGTCGACTGCGGGACGACGTTGGTCGAGGCGGCGGCGGTCGCGGCCGACGTCGAGACCCTCGGCGCGGGAGCGGTCACGCACCTGGTGATGACCCACGACCACTTCGACCACATCCTTGGTTCGGCCGGCTTCCCCGACGCCGAGCTCTTCGGCCCGCCCGCGGTATCGGCGGCCTTGACGACCGGGCTCGCCGGCGTTCGCGCGCACGCGCTCGGCTACGGCGCCGACCCGGTGGAGCTGGATCGCGCCGTCGCCGCCGTCCGGGCGCCGGACCACCAGCTGATCGACGCCGACCTGGACCTCGGCGGCCGAGTGGTACAGGTCAGGCACCTGGGCCTCGGTCACACCGATCACGACCTGGTCGTCGTCGTCCATGGCCGGCCCTCCGTCGTCTTCTGCGGTGACCTCGTCGAGGAGTCGGGCGACCCCTCGATCACGGCCGAGTCCGACCTGGCGTCGTGGCCGCGCACCTTGGACCGACTGCTGGAACTGGGCGGCGAGGACGCGGTGTACGTGCCAGGCCACGGCGCGATGGTGGATGCTGGATTCGTGCGGCGACAGCGCGACTGGTTGACTCACCGGCACCACACCGGTGGCACGCCGTGACGGCTGCGATCGAGTCGGCCCGGGTGGACCGCTGGTTGTGGGCGGTCCGGCTGACGAAGACCCGGCCAGACGCCGCCGCAGCCTGCCGCGGAGGGCACGTCCGCATCAACGACCGACCGGCCAAACCATCGACGACGGTCGTGCCCGGTGATCGGGTGCAGGCTCGGGTGGGAGATACGACGCGCATCGTCGAGGTGGTGCGCGTCATCCAGAAGCGCGTGGGGGCTGCCGACGCCGTCACCTGCTTCCTCGACCACACGCCAAAGCCGCCTCCGACGGTGGCCATCCCGGTGGCCCTGCGTGATCGGGGCGCCGGGCGTCCGACCAAGCGGGATCGGCGACTCCTGGACAAGTGGCGCGCGGGCCAAGGATGAGCCGGCCTCGGCGGCGATGTCGGGTCGTGCGGGGTGGATATATGGGACGATGGCCGGGCGTCAGCAGAGAGGACACCCGGTTACATGACTGAACGACGTCGCACCACGGCCGTGAACGCCGCGAAGATCGCCTGTGCGGGGGTGTTCCTCGCCGGCGGTGCGCTGAGCATGGCGGGCCAGGCCGCCGCCGATCCAGAGGTGCCGTTCACGCCGGTGCCGGGAGCTCCCGCCGCGCCGGCGCCTGACCAGCAGGTCGTCGCGGGCGGTGACGCCCCGCCTGCACCGCCGCCCGTCGGAGCACCGGTGGTGCCCCAGGTCGCCAACCAGCAGTACGGATCGGGATCGGGACCCCTGGGCTTCATCAGGGATGCCTGGAACCAGGCGAAGGACCCCTATGGCGTCGGTGATTCGCCGGACGGCATGCCAGTGGGCGCGCCGCCCCCACCAGGGGCAGGTCCGCCACCGCCGCTTCCGCCGGGATTCAAGTCGTTGCAGTTCCCCGAGTCCGAGACGGCTCCCGTGGCGGCGGCCCCGAACTCCGGTGGACCGGCGCTGCCGCCCGGCTACTACCCGCTGAACGGTCCGCCGCCCCCCGGATTCGACGCTCCGCCGCCGGCGCCGGCCGATCCGGCGGCGCCACCGACGATCGTCCCTGCCCCGCCGGGTTAGCTCCTCAGCGTCGCCACGCCGATCCGAGCGGCAACTGCGTGAACGGGGTCAGCGGCTCGGTGAGTAGTACCGGCGCCTGCGCCATGAATCGTGGTGTGTGACCGCGATGTTCGTCCGCGGCGTGCACGGTCAACGGGTGCACCACGTACATGTCGCCGGGTCGGCCCGTCGCGACGACGACCTCTCGATGGGTACTGGCGTCGGCGACCAGCGGACCGCACGCGAAGGCGTCGACCGACTGTTCGCCGAGGACCGCGGCGGCGTCGCGGTGCGACCCGGCCCGAATCCGGGTGGGTGCGTTGTCGGGACCCACCTCGGACAGGATGGTCAACAGCAACACCGTGTGGGGGCGACCGCTGACCGCCCACGTGCCGTCTGGCAGTGGAGTGTTGAGGTCGACGTGCCACCCGCGGTCGTCGACGACGGGGCGCACCGGGAACCGGATGGGTACGTTGCCCAACGATCCGCGCGGCAGCCAGCCACCAACCCCGCAGATCGCGTCGAGGGTGTCGGCCAGTTTGCGGCTGCGGGTAAGGACGCCGAACGGACCGTCACCGCGCAGATCGGCGGCCCACACCACCGGCTCGGTCCACGTCTCCGGCTGGTCTGGCGACATGGGAATCCGGGTCCACAGCTCCCGCTGTGCCGCCTCGGCGACCTCGCGCGGCGCCGCCGCCTCGATCTTGACGTAGCCGTTTTCGGCGAAGTCGTCGACGTCCATCACCCAAGCGTCGCGGATCGAGTACCGCTGGCGCCAACGGTTTTACGGAGCTGGGGGTCGCTTGGTGGTCGTGCGGTGCTTGCATCCTGGCCAGCAACACGGACGGCGCTTGCCCTCCTCGAGCTCCTCCTGCGTGCGCCGGATGCGACGCTCCCTGGTCTTGTCCTGCTTGGCGTCCTCGACCCAGCAGATGAACTCGTTGCGTGCCAGCGGCGTGATGTCCTGCCACGCAAGCAGAGCCGTGTCGTTCGCGACCAGTGCGCTGCGCAGATCGGCGGGCAGTTCGTGCACCACTCCGCCGGGTACGTTCGGGCTCATGATGTCGGGTCCTCAAGAGGGCAGACGGCTGGGTCAATCGACAACGTACACCGACCTCACCAGTTCGCGTGAGGCGCAACTCAATCCATCGTGTAGCGGTTGACCGTCTCCGCACGGATGATCAGCCGCACCTGGTCGTCGGCCAGGATGTCGGCCAGGTCGTCGGCCCTGGCTGGGTCGCCGAGGTCCCAGTAGCGGG
Source organism: Mycobacterium sp. AT1 (assembly GCF_002043095.1). Taxonomy (GTDB): domain Bacteria; phylum Actinomycetota; class Actinomycetes; order Mycobacteriales; family Mycobacteriaceae; genus Mycobacterium. The sequence goes on from NZ_MVOC01000038.1 coordinate 14,522, forward strand.
CGGCCAGTCGCGTGGCCAGCTCGTGGGCACCGTCGGCCACCACCTCGGTGGGACCGGCGATCGCCACCCAACGCTCGCGTTCGCCGACCGGCGCGGCGACGACGAGCGAGGCGCGGGGGTCGCGGCGCAGGCGCCGTACCTTGGCGGTGTCCGGGCCGGTGAACAATTCGACCGTGCCGTGGTCGGTCGCCTCGAACCAGACGGGCCGGGGTTGCGGTGGCTGCGGGCCCGTGGCGACCGTCAGGAATCCGAACAGCGGTCGTCGCAAGAACTGCAAGTCGTCCTCGGTCAGCGAGGTGGTGCCGTCGCTCATCGTTGCCACGCCCCCGTCGCGGCGGTCCGCACGACGTAGTCCTCGAAGCTGCGAGGCTGCCGGCCCAGTACGGCGGCGACGTCGTCGGTCGTGGCGGCGATCAGCCCGCCTGCCATGAGCTCGAACATGTCGGCGACGGAGCGGGCCTCCTGCTCGCTCAAGCCCTGCTCGACCGCGGCGGCGACGTACTCCGCCGTCGACACCTGCTTGTAGGTGATGGGCAATCCCGACGCTCGGGAGATCTGCTCGACCGCTTCGCCGAAGGTGAGCCCGCGCGGTCCGGTCAGTTCGTAGGTCCGGCCGGCATGGTCGCCGGGCTGGGAAAGGACCGCGGCGGCCACGGCGGCGACGTCCTCGACGTCGACGAACGGTTCGGGCACTTCGCCGGCGGGAAGCGCCAGTTCTCCGGCGACCAGCGGCGCGTGGAAGACGTCCTCGTCGAAGTTTTGCTGAAAGTTGGACGCCCGCAGGATGGTCCACTCCAGCGTTCCGCCGCGGACCGCGTCCTCGGCGGAGCGCATGTCCTGCCCGAACCGGGAGTCACCCCAGGTGTCGGCCCCGCGACCCGACAGCAGCACCAGCCTCCGCACTCCGGCCGCCTCGGCCGCGGCGACGAAGTCGTGTGCCGTCCCCACCTGGCCGGGGGCGATCAGATAGGCGGCGGTGATTCCTCGAAGCGCGGCGTCCCAGGTGTCGGGTTCGGTCCAGTCGAACCGGATTTGGCTGGAGCGCGAGGCGGTTCGGACGGGGGTGTCAGCGAGGCGCAAGCGGGCGGCGACGCGTCGGCCGGTCTTGCCGGTGGCGCCGAGGACCAGGGTGTTGTCAACGCTCATGATGTTCATTCAACGCAGGCACGTCGGACGAATCCATGGGTGATCGGCCGATTTGCATGTGCAATCGTCTAACGTGGCTGTCGTGAGTGTGTTCGACGACCTGATTCGCGGGGTGCGGGCCAACGGCTCGTTGTTCGGCAGTTCGACTCTGTCGCCACCGTGGGCGCTGCACTTCGTCGACGGTGCGCCGCTCACCTTGTGCACCGTGCTCGGCGGATCCGGGTGGATCGTCGCCGACGGCTGTCCGCCCGAGCCGCTCGGCCCCTACGACACGATCGTCGTGCGGGGCCCGACGACGTTCACCTTCGTCGACGAGGTGGGAACCGCGGCCGAGCCGATCGTCTGCGGCGAGGATTGCGCGACACCCGACCAGGGTGGCACCCGGCATCGGCTCGGCTGGAGCGACGTCGACGAGGGCACGGGTGGGACCACCCTCATCGTGGGCGCCTATCCGGTCCGCGGCGAGATCAGCCGCCCACTCCTGGACGCCCTGCCGGTGATCCTCCGCGTGGATGCCGGGGGCACCGGCGACCCGGTGCTCGACCACCTCGCGGCGGAGGTGGCCCTCGACGTCCCGGGTCAGCAGGTGGTGCTGGACCGGTTGCTCGACTGGATGTTGGTGTGCACGCTGCGCGAGTGGTTCGACCGGCCGGATGGCGAACCTCCGGCGTGGTGGGCCGCGCAGCGCGATTCGGTCGTCGGTGACGCCTTGCGCCTGCTGCACGCCGACCCGGCGGCGCCGTGGACGATCGCCTCACTGGCCGAGGGGGCGAATGTGTCGCGGTCGACGTTGGCCAAGAGGTTCGCCGACCTGGTCGGCGAACCTCCGCTGACCTACCTCACCAGGTGGCGCATGACGCTCGCGGCCGACCTGCTGGTCGAGCGGGAGAAGGCCACCATTGCCGACGTCGCCCGCGAGGTGGGGTACTCGGACCCGTTTGGTTTCAGTGTGGCGTTCAAACGGGTCCGCGGCGTCAACCCCAGCGAGTTCCGCCGCGCGCTCAGCCCGTGATGCCGAGGATCTTGATCGCGAAGACGAGCGAGTCGCCCTTCTGGATGCCGGCGCTCGGCTGGCCCTCGGGGTAACCGTCGGCCGGGTCCATGGCCACCGCGACGGTGGACCCGACGTTCTGGCCCGCGATGGCCTTCTGGAAGCCGGGGACGACGCCGTCGAGTGGGAACTCGGCAGGCTCGCCACGCTGGTAGCTGCTGTCGAACACGCTTCCGTCGCGACCGTTGACGCCCATGTAGCAGACCGAGACCGTCGCCGTGTCGGGGACGACGGGGCCGGAGCCGGCCTGAAGGGTGTGCACCTGGGTGGCGGTGACGCTGAACGGCCCGGTCACCGTGACTTCTGGTGCAGCCGAGTCCGTCGACCCGGTGACCGCGACGGTGCCGGTCGCGCCTGGCAGCGTCCACTCGGGGGTGCCACCGGCGGCGGGGGCGGCCGACGGGCACGACGCCGCGGCGGGTGCGGCGACCGCCGACGAGGTGCTCGCGGCAGAGGTGGACGAACCGGGTTCAGCGTCGGCGTCGGAGCCGCACGCGGCGAGCATCATGACGAGCGGCGTGGCACATGCCACGAACGCGACGGAACGGGACCCGCGAGTTGAATTCACGGTGGCCACGCTACAGAAGGGGCGTTTCGCGACGGTCGCTCACCTCAGGTGCAGCGGCACTCCGGCGTCGTCGAACACGTCCCGTACCGCGTCGACGAACTTCGCCCGTCCGCGATTCTCGTCGCGCAGATGCCGGCGGGACAGGTCGCTGTGCTGCCAGTCGAACTCGTAGGGCTCATCCGCAGGCGTGCCGAATCCGCCACGCAGACAGTCGGCCAGGGCGTCGAGGTTGTTTCCGAAGTATCCGCCGGGACCGTTGACTGCTCGACCTATTTCTCGGTAGAAGTCCTTGGGGGTCTTGATGTTTCGTCCGTCGATTCGGATGGTTCGCGTCACGGTTGCCCGCCTACGTCGGTGATCAGGCAGAAGGAGTCGTAGTGATCGGCGGTGTAGAAGTACTCGCGCGGATCGGTAGCCGGTGATCCGCCGGTGACGATGCGCCGCGTCGCCCGGTTGTGCGCACCCGGTGTGACCACCGTGTACTCCCGGTAGTAGCCCCGTGCCTGGTCGGGCAGGTGACCCTCGCGGTTGCCGAACACCGCCCCGTCGTCGTGCGGAAAGGTGAAGGGGCCGTTCGAGTGGATCGCCCGAAGGGTGTCGGGGACCTGGGGCGGGAGGGTTGCCACCGGGCAGGTCCGGGGGCCCGACGCCGTCGGAGTGGCGGGCGGCGTCGGCGGCGCGAACGTCCAGGCGACGGCGGCGACGATCAGTCCGCACAGGACGACGAGTGCCCACCTTCCTCGTCGACCCACCTGAGCTCCCCTCCGACGTCGGATCGTTCGTCGACTACATCATCACCCTCTGGCGTGCCGTCGCGGGCAAGCCCCGCCCGGCTGGCATTCTGGGTCCGTGACGAAGGTGCGCGTCGCCGAATCGGGTGAGCTGAGCCAGGGCCAGTTGGACACTGCCGAGGCGTTGGTCCGCTCGGCGTTCGGTGACGGTTTCCGTCCGCACGACTGGCTGCACGGCGTCGACGGGGTGCACGTGGAGATCAGCGACGGCGGCGTCCTGCTGGCGCACGCGTCGGTGGTCACCCGCACCCTGCGCCATGACGGCCGTAACTTCGATACCGGGTACGTCGAAGCGGTCGCCGTGCGCGAGGGCCATCAGGGCCGTGGCCTTGGTCGTCTGGTGATGGATTACGCCGAGTCCGTCGTCCGCGAGCGGCATGTCCTCGGGGCTCTCAACGCCGTGAAGAGCGCTGTCCCGTTCTATGCCGCCCGCGGCTGGGCGCCGTGGGAGGGGCCTACTCGGGCCGACACGCCGGAGGGATTGGTCGACACCTACGACCCCGCGGACCGAATCTTGCTGTTCGCGACGCCGTCGAGTGAACTGACCGGGTTCTCGAAAGGTGTTCCGCTGATTTGTGATTGGCGCGAAGGGGATCTTTGGTAAGAATCACCCGCGGAAAGGCGGCAGCGCCGTCGTCTTGCGGGTCAGTTCGACGAACATCGGTTCATGGGTCGGGTCGACGGTGATTGCGTTCCACAGCCGGCTCCGTCCCGCGGCCGAAATCGGAAGCAACGACGGGTCGCCCACCGCCGCCAGCAGCGTGTCGAAGTCCTCCGCCGACGCACGCAGCGGTCGCGGATTGGATTCGTCCAGCGCGCGTGTGACGACGGCTGCCATGGGCCCCAGCCGGAAGAGGCGCAGGGCCGTCTCGTAGTCCCCGCCGAGGACGTCGGTCAGGTCGAGTGCTTCCCGCAGGCCCACCTCGGCTGCCATGACGAAGGAGTTGGTGATGAGCTTGTAGGCGACGCCCGAACCAGCCGGTCCGACCTTCTCGACCTTGCCCAAGGACGTGAGCACCGCTTCGGCGCGGTCCACTGCCGCAGGCACGCCCCCGACCAGAAAGGTCAACGACTTCTCCCTGGCGTAGCGGACCCCACCCACGATCGGTGCGTCCACGACCGCCACCGCGGGATCGGCGTGACGGTGCACGGCCTCCATCATGTCCGGCGTGGTCGTCGACCCGACGACGAGCACGGCCCCAGGCCGCAGGCCAGCGAGGATGCCTTGGTCGCCGAAGTGCGCTGCCGGAATGTCCTGGGACATGACCAGACTCAAGAGGACCTCCGCGCGGGTGGCGGCGTCGTACGGCGACACCGCGCGTTGCGCTCCCGAGGCCACCGCAGCGTCCAATCGGGCCGGGTCCACGTCGAACGCCGTGACCGCGTACCCGTCGGCGACGAGATGCGGGACCAGCTCCGACCCCATGTCGCCGACGCCAACGATGCCTACCGAGATCGTCATTCTTGCCTCCATCGGAGCCGCCGCTCCTGTGCGCGATTGTCTACGTAGGTCGTCGTCGACCCGCCCGTCGAGAACGTATGCGGCGTCCGGCGTCCGGCGCATTACCGTCAGCAGGCATACGCGGCCGGGCGTCAGCGGGGGTACGCAATGGTGGCGAACACTGACGACAGCGGTCGCCGGCAGCGGCATCATCAAGCGTGACAACCCTCGAGCGGAAAGAGTCACCCCGATGAACTGGATTCAAGCCGACACCGCCGTCGTCTTCATCGACCCGCAGAACGACGTCCTGAGCCCCACCGGCGTCAACTGGGGAGCGACGGGCGCCAGCGTCACCGAGAACGACACCGTCGCGCACATGCTCGCCATCTTCAAGGCGGCAAAGGCCGCGTCGTTCGGCATGTTCATCTCACCGCACTACTTCTATCCGACCGATCATCGCTGGCTGTTCAACGGCGCATTGGAAGCCGACGAATTGAGCACCGGCACCTTCGACCGGCCGGGCCCCCTGAACCTGGACGGCTTCTCGGGCTCGGGGGCAGACTGGCTCGAGGAGTTCAAGCCCTACATCGAGGATCCGAACACGATCGTCGTCAGCCCGCACAAGGTATTCGGTTCGCAGACAAACGATTTGGTGTTGCAATTGCGCAAACGCCGAATCAACAAGGTGCTGCTGGGTGGCATGCTCGCGAACATGTGCGTCGAATCGCACCTACGCGATCTGCTCGAGCAGGGTTTCGAGGTCTACGTGGTCCGCGACGCGGTTGCGGGACCGCGTCACCCCGAGTGGGGTGACGGCTATCAGGCCGCTCTGGTCAACTACCGCTTTCTCGCCCATGGGGTGGTCACCACCGAAGAGGTGGTCGCCGCAATGCAATCGACCGTTTAGTCGGCCGACGAACCGCCGACTGTGGGCACCGCGCAGCGGACCGGCCGCACTAGAATCGCCGCGTCGAGGGGAGACGGTGTGTCGGTGACGATGAACGACTATTCGTGGTGGCGAACCTGGCGACCGGCGTGGGCGGAGGCCCATTGCGTCACCCTCGTCGGCGACGCCACCGCCGACGGCGTCGTCGACGCGCTCCACGCCGATCCCGTGACCCGCGTGCGCGGCGCCGACGCACTCTACGACCACGCCGTCGCCGACTGGACCGGTGGCTACGACCCGTCCCGCGCCGTGATCGGCGTCGCGACGCTCGACGACGCGTGGACCTTGGTCGCCGAGGTCAACGGCTACGTCGGGGTGACCGAACGACTCGTCGGACCGTTGTCGTCAGGGCGAACGGTGGTGTCGCACTTCCGCAACGTCAACGCCGTCCACACCTTCCACTGGTGGCACGACGGGCGGCTGCTGGTCGACGCCGACCTGATGTTCCCGGCGGAGCGCTCCGGCAGCGACCCGGACGCCATCGTCGAGCACGTCCGAGGCGTGGGCCTTCCCGTCGACGCCGACCCCGAGGAGATCGCGACGACCGACCTAAGTGCAGCGGGATTCGCACTTGCCCAACGCATTACCGGTGTCGAGTGCACCCCGGTACTGTTCGAACGCAGTGACTTCGTCGTCGCGACGGTCGACGTACTCGACGGGTGACTCGATAATCCACCATCAAGTCGTCGCGAGTGTGGAGTTGTTGGCGCCATTTCACCGAAAACCGATGCATAACTCCACGTTCGGCGATCGGTGGGGTCGTCGCGTCAGGCACTCGGCGAGAGGCGGCCGACGAAGAGGTACCCGCGACCACGGACGGTGCGGATGTACCGTTGCGACTCGCCGTCGTCGCCAAGCGCACGCCGCGCCGCCATGATCCGGCTGCTCAGCGCGGCATGACCGACGAAGCGTCCACCCCAAACGGAATCGAACAATTCGTTCCTGCTGACGAAGCGGTCATGATGTCTGACCAGTTTCGCAATCACTGCGAAGACCTGCGGTTCGACGCTGACGCGTTCGTCTCCACGCCGAAGTTCGGCACGACGGGTGTCGAGGACGAAGTCGTCGAAGCGCCATGCGCCGGCGTGCGTGACGTCGTTGTCCCTCAGGGGATTTGGCATGGCGGCTCTCCGACGTCCTCGGCAAGTGGCTTCCCGACGGGATTGGCGTAGAGGACTTCGGGCGTGGCCGTCGCGGCGTCGCTTCCCTTCGTGCTGATGCGCCTGTTTCGAATCGTGTTGTGCAACAGAACATCTCCATTCGATCTCCATATGCTCTTCATGTAATCGGCCTGCCGGCGCGTGAGGCTTGTCGGCATGACGAAGAGCGAGTACGTCGGAACCCGCCCCCCGCATGTTGAAAGTGTTGTCCCATGCCATGGTTCGGACTCCGTGCATGTCGAACCCGGCCGGCTCCGTGGGTGGTTCCGATCCTTGAGCCGCCGACGCAACGGGCGGTCTCGGACGCGCACCAACCGGCCAGGGCAGCACGCCCGTCGCGCCGACTTCGTCGAACGTGCGGCCATGGCGCGCGAGATGCACCGGCTATGAACCGTGGGATTCCGTTGAGTCACCGGGTGACCACATCCAGTTCTGCCGCTCGTACAGCGGCCGCAGGCCGCTACGCACGAGATTGGTCAACGACGGGTTGACTTCACCGTCGCCGGGCTTCCCCGTCTCGGCACACAGCCAGCGGCAACCCGCGTTTGCGGCCTCGTTGGCCCGGGCGGCGATCAGCGCCGACTGCGCACCGCGATTGCGATGGGTGTCCAGCGTGGCCGTGGCGTTCAGGGACCCCACGGGCCCGTGTACGAACAGGTTTGCCGCGGCCACCATTTCGTCGCCGTCCCAGGCGGCGAAGGGACGAAATCCCGGGTGGGTGAGGGCCTCGGCCAGCATGTCCGACAAACCGGCCGTCGGCATGCCGAACCCGCGCAGCGCCGTCGACGCCCACAGCGGATAGTCGAACGCATCGACGGGCCTGATGGACAAGTCGGTGGCGTGACTCATCTGGACGTCGTCGGCCGCGCCGACGAGCTTTATCCACGGCGACGTCGGGGTCAGTCCGTGACGGCGACAGATTTCGGGCCAGTCCTCGGGCAGGCGAGCCGGCGCGATCTGGATGACGGCGCCTGTCGCCTTCTCGGCGAGATAGAAGGCGACGAGTTCCTCGACGAGCTCTTCGGTGACCGGTTCGGTCACCCCGAAACCAAGCGCCTTGCTCCAGTATCCGGTGACGTCATGGCGCACCGACAGACACACGCCGCCTCCGATCCGTGCGGTCGCAATGCCGAGCGCACGCTTGGTCGCGGGGGACGCCGTCGACTCGTACCGGTACATGAACTCGGCCTCGGCCGCCTCGGCCAACGAACCGATCTCGTCTTCACGCATGTGAACCTCACCGTGGGTTGTGGCCCGCTCCATCAGCGGACCTCTACCTGCACGATGCGCAGCGGGGGTAAAAGGTTCGGTCCGGCGCCCAGGTTTTCGTGCGATGTGCGTCACACTGCCGGTCGAAGCTCAGCTCGCGGGCGCGGATGGAACAGCCGCACACGGCTGACCCGGCCCTCGTCGGTGAACAACGCCCATGCCACCCCGGGTGGGCAGTGGAACGGGTCGTGCGGCGGATTGATCAGGTCGGATTCCCAGATCACCACGTCACGACCGGCGACGACGTTGGCGATGCGGTGGCGGACGCCGGCGGCCAGGTCGCGGTCCATGGCTCGGACGATGTAGTCGAACCCGTGGGTGTCCTTGCCCGTGGGCCACGTGATGTGCACCGCGGGACTCCACCTGGCGCTCAACTCGGCCAGGAACGAGCCCCGCTGGGCAGCGTCGATGACGTTCTCGGCGTCATCCCGCGCGGCGAGCCGTGTCGCGGCGTCGTCGTGGGACAGATCCGCCGTCCTCATCAGCGCGTCGTGGAGTTTCACCCGAGCCTGGTTGAGCCGGCTGCGGACCGTTCCGATCGGAACGCCGCACAGTTGCGCGATCTGTCCGTACGCACTGACGTCGGTGAAGTACCGCAGGATCACGACCAGCCGAAGGTCGGGCGACAGCTCGTCGACGGCGTGCCACACCCAGTCCCGCATCTCGTGCCGCTCCACCAACGCGGCGGGATCCATCGGGTCGACCGACGCAAGCACGGACTCGTCGTGCGACATGGGCACGGCAACCCTGGACCGCAGATGCATGCGGCAGGCGTTGCGGACTATCGCGTGCAGCCATGGAGCAGCCGCTTCGGGTCGTCTCAGGTCGCCGATGCGCTGCAGGGCCACCAGAGTGGCGTCTTGGACCGCATCCTGTGACTCGGGACCCGAGCCCAGGATGCTCAACGCCACGGCCCGCATGCTGGTCTCGTGCCGGGCGAGCAGCTGACCAAGTGCTGAGACGTTTCCGCTCTGGGCGGCCACGACGAGCTCTGCGTCGGCAGTGAGTCCGGTGCCGGCCGCCATTTGCCTCATCTCCTTGGATTTCGGACGTGCTGCATTGCTTGCCCAAAAGGTACCTGCGGCAGCTGGCAGATTCCTTTGGTGCGCAGCGCCTTCGGCGGTCGGCGCTGGCCGAGTGCCTAAATGTCGCGCGGAATCTTGGGTGCCGGGGGAGGTGACGTCTCAACACACCTGAGTTGGTCGGGCCTTCCCGACGACACGCGCAGCTTCACGGTCAGCGTGTCCGACCCCAACGCGCCGAGCAGGCGAGTTTGCCATGCGTCAGTCGGTAGAAGTCCACGGCTCCCTGGCGAAGACCCGTTCCACCATAGGTCGAAAGAAGTCGAGTGGACGGTGCTCGAAGTCCACGTCGAAACAGTTCTGGTCGTACTTCTCGCAGAACTCCACGCAGTCGTCGAACCACTGGTGCCCGCGGTACTTCTCGCGGGCGTCGCGCACACCACCCATGTGAGGGGCGTAGTAGTACTGCTGAAACTCGGGGTGCACCTTGACTATCCAGGCCAGTCGCTCGGATACGTAGGGCGCGATCACCGAGGCGGCGAAGGCGCCGTGGGCGTGCGGTGCGTAAGTGTCACCCACGTCGTGCAGCAGCGCCGCGACGACGTACCCGTCCGAACGTCCGTCGTCGACGGCCCGGGTGGCCGACTGCAGGGAATGATCCAGTCGGCTGATCGGGTAGGCCTGTCGACCGTCGGCGAGAGCCTCCACCAGGCTGAGGACACGGGGCACCAGCCCCGCATTGTTCGCTTCCTCCGCGCGGTCGATGAGGGCATAGTCCTCCGCGGTGCCCTCGGACATCGTGCGGTAGGTGGCGCGTGTCTTCGTGTTCATGGCCTGTTCCTCTCGACGAGCTTTCCCCTTCAACCGTAGTGACGGCGTGGGGCAGGTGCCTGCCGAAGCGGTCAGTGGCCGCGACCGGAGACGAGGTCGGCGGCCGTGGCGATCGGCGACGTCGTGGCACGACCGCGCAGCTCCGCCCGGTCGGCGGCGTAGTAGGCCTTGTACATGGCCTGCACGGCGATGTACCGCAGCGGCTCCGGCTCCCACTTGCGTACCTGGTGGTTCACCCAGGGCAGCTCGGTGAGTGCCGACGGGGTCTTGAGGATGAGGTCACGCAGGGTGCGTCCGGCGAGGTTGGTCGAGGTGACACCGGTGCCCACGTAGCCACCGGCCCAGCCTAGCCCGGTCGAGGTGTCGAGCCCTACCGTCGCCGACCAGTCCCGAGGTACCCCGAGGACACCCGACCAGACGTGCTCCACCGCGGCCCCTGCCGTTGCCGGAAAGAATCGGACCAAGATGTCACGAAGCAGCCCAACGGTTTTCGGGTCGGTCGCCCCGTCGACGTCGGTGCCCGAGCCGTAACGGTAGGGGGCGCCCCGTCCGCCGATGGCGATGCGGTCGTCCGCCGTGCGCTGGGCGTACATGTAGGCGTGGGCTTGGTCGCCGAGAGTCTCGTAGCCGCCCCAGCCGATGTCGGCCCAGACCTCGGGGGACAGTGGCTCCGTCACGATCAACGAGGAGTTCATCGGCAGCCACGTGCGCCGAAGGCCGTCGATCTGGGCGGTGAATCCCTCGGTGGCCCTGACTACGGTCTCGGCGGTGACGGTGCCGGCCTCCGTGACCGCCTCGTGCGGGCGGATCTCGGAAACCCGTGTCTGCTCGTAGATCTCGACGCCGAGCGACTCGACGACGCGGGCCAGGCCCGCGGCGAGCTTCGCCGGATGCAGTCTCGCGCAGTGCGGATGCCACATCGCGCCCGTCGTGCCGCGCACGTTGATCCGTGCCGTCGCCTCTGCCGCGCTGAGGAGTTCGACGTCGGTCATCGGCCAGGAGTGGGCCTCCTCGACGGCGTGCACCAGGCGGGTCTGCTGGGCGGCGTTCGTGGCAACCGTGAACTCGCCACCCTTGACGACGTCGGACTCGATGTTCTCGTCACGGGTGACGCGGATGACCTCGTCAACCGTCTCGTTCATTGCCGTCTGCTGCCGTCCCACGGCCTCGCGGCCGTGCGACTTCAGGTACGAGCCACGCCCACCGGTGATCTCGTTGGTCAGCCAACCACCGTTGCGGCCCGACGCCCCGAAACCCGCGAACCGCTGCTCCAGCACGACGATTCGCAGCTGGGGGGCAGCCTTCTTGAGGTAGTACGCGGTCCACAGCCCGGTGTACCCGGCCCCGACGATGCAGACGTCGGCCTGGGTGGAACCGGGCAGTGGCGGTCGCGCCGGTTCCCGCCCGATGCTGTCCCACCAGAAGGACACCTTGCCGTTGGTAAGTGCGGTGCTCATCGGCCCACCATCGCACTCGTCAGGCCGGCGGCGCCACCACCCTCACCCGTCGGGTCGCGGCGGAGGATCAGGGCGGCCACGGCGAGGACGATCAGGGTGAGCACCAGCATCAGCGTCGACATCGCGGCGATGTCCGGCCGTAGTGACGCCTTCAGGGACGCGAAGATGTACACCGGCCACGGCGTCGAGCCTGCGACCGACACGAATGACGACACCACGGTGTTGTCGAGGCTCAGCGTGAACGCCAGCAGCGCACCGGAGATGACGGCGGGACGGATCAGCGGCAGCGTGATGTCGGTGAACCGCCGAAACGGCGGGGCGTACAGGTCGGCGGCGGCCTCTTCGAGAAACTCGTTCATCCCCGTCATCCGGGCCCGCACGATGAACGTGACGACCGCGCTGGCGAACAGCGAGTTGGCGATGATGAGGCGCACCTGGCCGATGTTGAAGGCGTCGAAACCCCAGTCGACGCCGAGGGTGACGAACCAGGGGAGCAGCGAGATCGCGCTGACGATCTCCGGTGTGACCATCACCAGACCCAGGAGGACGAGCAGTCCCGGTGCCCACCAGCCGGGGCGCCGGGTCAACGCGATGCCTGCGAAGGTGCCCAGCAGGGTGGCGACCACCGCGGTGCCCGCGGCGGTGATCAAGGAGACGGTGATCGCGTTGACGATCGCCGGGTTGTTCATTGCCGAGACGTAGGCGTCGACGCCGAACCCCTCGAACATCTGCAGGGTGCGCCCGGTGTTGAACGAGAACACCACGATGACGACGATCGGGAAGAACAGGAACAGCAACCCCAGCAAGCCCCACACGTTCAACAGGGCGTCGCCGGGCCGAATCCGGCGTCGGCGAACCGGTTTCGAGACGGACGCGGTGTCGGTCACGCATTCTCCTTGAGCGGCAGTTTCAGAGAGGTCGCGGCGGTGGCGATGGCACCGACCACCTTGAGTGCGGCACCGACCACGGCGCTGGTGCCGAAGATCGCGAGCATCAGCAGTACCGCCATCGCCGAACCGAGCGCCCAGTTCTGGGCACTCTGGAACTGGGCGGCCACCATCTGGCCGACCATGCTGCCGCTTGCCCCGCCGAGAACGGTGGGGGTGATGTAGTCGCCCATCAACGGCACGAAGACCAGAAGCATTCCGGCGGTCACGCCCGGCATGGACAGGGGAATGGTCACGTGCCAGAACGTGCTCCACACCGTGCCGCCGAGGTCACGGCTGGCCTCGAGCAGTTTCAGGTCGAGGCGTTCCAGCGCGACGTATAGCGGAAGGATCATCAGCGGCAGGTAGTTGTAGACCACGCCGAGCTGAACCGCGGCCGAGGTGTAGAGCACGTGCAGTGAGCCGTCGGTGAGATGGGCCCATTGCAGTGTCTTCGACACGAAACCCTCTGGGCTGAGCGAGATTTGCCATCCAATGGTGCGCACCAGGAAGTTGGTCCAGTACGGGATGAGGATCAGGGCCAGCACGATGCCGCGCCACTTGGGGGCCAGTTTGACCGCCATCCAGTAGGCCATCGGAAATGCGACGGCCAGGCAGATCACGGTTCCCGTGACGGCGATCTTCAACGTGCGGACGAAGATCGAGAAGAAGGCCGGTGAGGCGGCCTGTCCGTAGCGGTCGAACGAGAGGACGTCGTTGGCATGGGTGACGTAGAGGCCGGGTTTGTAGCCGAAGCTGTACCAGACCACCAGGCCGAACGGCAGGATGAAGAACAGCAGAATCCACACGCTGATCGGCAGTGCCCCAAGACCCTTGGGTGCGCGCAGCCGCCGGCGCGCGGCCGGTAGGTCGACCGTGCCGGGCGCCGGCGCCGCCCGGCCTTCCAGGGTGGTCACTTGCCCGCCGCGGCCTTGAGCTCGTCGTAGATGCCGATGATGGTGCCGTCCGCCGACGTCATCTGGCTGTAGACCAGCTTCGACATGACGGCGTCGCTGATGAAAATCAGGTCGGGTCGCTTGACGTCAGCCTTCTTGGCCGCGTCCTCGATGCCTTGGATTCCGGTGTTGTACCCGATGTAGGTGAGTTCCTTGAGGGACACGGTCGGGTCGAGAACGTAGTTGATGAACTCGTAGGCGGCGTCCTCGTGGGGCGCGCCCTTGACGATCGCCCAGTTGTCCTGCCACAGGTTCGCGCCCTCCGAGGGCCACACCCACTTGTAGCGATCCGGCTCCGAGTTGGCGAGGATTCCGAGACGGGCGTCGCCGTTCCAGCAGTGGATCAGCGTCCGGGCCGACGAGGAGATCGAGGCGTTGGTCGACGATTCGAAGGCCTGCACGTGCGGAGCGATCTTGTCGATGATGAACGAGCGATACGCCGCGATGTGGGCGGGATCGGTTGTGTTCTCGTCGATTCCGTTGGCCCAGAAGTAGGTGTACGACACCTCGCCCTGGTCTTCGAGAAGCGACATGCTGCCCGATGCCTCCTTCTGCGCGGCGTCGAGGAAGTCCGCCCACGACGTCAGGTCGCGCTTGATGACGGTGGTGTCGTAGACGTAACCCGTCGAGCCCCAGTCCTTGCACACGCTGTACTTGTTGCCGGGATCGAACGGTGTGTTGAGAACCTTTGGGCTGAGGTTCTTCATGTTCGGCAGCTTGGAGTGGTCGAGCTCGGTGAGCAGCCCGCCCGTCGCCATCTGTTGAACGGACGAGTGGGTGGGCACGCAGATGTCGTAGCCCGTCGTGCCCTTTGCCGCACTGAGCTTGGCGATCATCTCGGGGTTCGAGCCGTAGGAGTCGAGGGTGATCTTGGGGCCCTTGGCCGCGGTGAAGTCGGTCAGCACCGCGGGATCGTCGTACTCGCCCCAGGTGTAGATGTTGAGGCCGTCGGATGACGCGCTACCACCGCCGCCTGAGGAATTGGAGCACGCGGCGAGGAAGGCGCCGACTCCGAGCGCCGCGGTTCCACCGAGGAAGCTGCGACGGGTCAGTGAACTCTTCAGTGCCTCGGGAATGAGTGCGCGGATGTGGGGTTGCTGTGTCATGACGGGACCTCCAGGTCGAGTTGGCGAGACGGTAACGGGTAGCGGGCGATTACGAGGTGAAGATCCGGACGGCTTCTGCGGACCACGAGCACAGCACTGGTGATCCGAGTTCGGTGGGTGGGTTGGCGGCTCGGGGGAGGCGAGCGAGGATTTGGTCGTCACTCGGGGTGTGGATGACCAGCTGCAGGCTGTGACCGAGTTCGGAGACTCCGAGCAGCGTGCCGGTAACGGAGTTGACCGAGGTGTCCGACGCCGTGTCGGTCACCGCCGCGCTCGAGACCACCACCGACTCCGGCCTGATCGCGGCGCTTACCTCGGCACCACTTGCGGCGGGCACGGTGCCCTTGGTCGGGCGCGAGGAATGCAACGACAGGCCCTTGGTGTGCACGCGCACACCGTCGGCGTCGAAGGACGCGATCGTCCCCGCAAAGGAATTCTGCCTGCCGATGAAACCCGCCACGAACGACGACTCGGGCGCGTCGTAAACGTCTGAGGCGGTGCCGATCTGCTCGATGCGGCCGTCCTTCATCACGGCGACCCGATCGCTCATCGACAGAGCCTCTTCCTGGTCGTGGGTGACGAAGACGAAAGTCGTGCCGAGTTCGTGCTGCAGAAGTTTGAGCTCGACCTGCATCTCCTCCCGCAATTTCCGGTCGAGGGCACTCATCGGTTCGTCGAGGAGCAGAACGGCGGGACGGTTGACCAGAGCCCTCGCCAACGCGACCCGTTGCTGTTGGCCGCCGGAGAGCTGCGCGGGCTTTCGCGATGCGTATGCGGTCATCCGCACCATCTCGAGCGCTCGGCTCACGCGACTTGCCATGTCCGCCTTGACTACTCCCGACCGGCGTAGACCGTAGGCCACGTTGTCGGCGACCTTCATGTGGGGGAACAGGGCGTAGGCCTGGAAGACGGTGTTCACCGGGCGCTTGTGCGGTGGCAGGTTCTCGACGTTCTGGCCCGAGATTGCGATGGTGCCGTCGTCGGGAAACTCGAATCCACCGATCATCCGCAGCGTCGTGGTCTTGCCGCAACCGCTGGGCCCGAGCAGGCTGAGGAATTCACCGGGTTGCACTTCGAGGCTGAGGTTGTCCACCGCGACGGCCGACCCGTACGTCTTCGTGAGGGAGCGCAGTTCGACCGATCCGGCCACCGAACTGGGTGCGGTCGTGGCCGGGGCGGTCATGTCCACGGTGCTCACGCCGACACCAGCGTCGAGGTGGCGTCGTAGACGACCTCGCCGCCGATGATCGTGTAGGCCACTGTGGCCGAACCGATCTCGGCGACCGGTGCGGCGAAGATGTCCCGGTCGAGGATGACGATGTCGCCCGCCTTGCCGACTTCGATGCTCCCCGAACGCTCCTCGTCGTGGTTGAGGTAGGCGGTGCCCAGGCTGTGCGCGATCAGTGCGTCGGCCAACGAGAGTGCCTGCTCGCCGAGGAAGGGCAATGCGGAGGCTCCCGTGGCTCCGGCCGGCGCGCGGTTGACGCTGGTGTGGATGATCTCCAGTGGGTTCGCCGTGCTCACGGGCCAGTCGCTGCCCGAAGCCAGCGGCGCTCCGGCCCGATGCAGCGAGCCGAACGGATATTGCCAGGCGGCTCGGCGGGTGCCGAGGAAGGGGATCGTCAGAACGTCCATCTGGGCCTCGTGCCTGGCCCAAAGCGGCTGCATGTTCGCGACCACCCCCAGCTCGGCGAAGCGGGGGACGTCGTCGGGGTGGACCACCTGAATGTGGGCCAGCGTGTGGCGAAGATCTTTGTCTCCGTTGGCCTTCCGGGCCGACTCGATGGCGTCGAGCGACTCGCGAACGGCTCGGTCGCCGAGGGCGTGGAAGTGCAGCTGGAAGCCGAGCGCGTCGAGCTGGGTGGCGATCTCGATGAGTGTGGTCGGGTCCACGAAGCTCTTGCCGGTGTTCTCCCCTGGGCAGCCGCACGAGTCGAGATAGGGCTCGAGCATCCCGGCCGTGAAGTTCTCGGCGACGCCGTCCTGCATGATCTTGACGGTGGTGGCCGCGAATCCGGCCGCCAGGGCGCGTTCGCGCTTCTCGACGAGCTCGGGTATCTGCTCCAGCCCACGATTGCGATCCCACCAGAGCGCCCCGACCACGTGCGCCTTCAGCACTCCGGACGCGGTGACCCGCAGGTACGAGTCGAGTGTGTCGGGGGTGTCGTTCGTGGCCCCGACGATGGCGTCCTGCCATGCGGTGACGCCCCACGCGAACAGTTGGCGCTGGGCGATGGTCAGGGCTTCGTCAAGGTCTTCCTGGGTCGCCAGTGGGATGTGCCGGGCGACGAGGGCCATGGCACCTTCCTGCAGTGTTCCGATGGCGTGGCCGTCCGCGTCGCGTTCGATGCGACCGTCGAAGGGGTCGGGCGTCGAGTCGTCGATGCCGCCGACCTCGAGGGCCTTGGTGTTGACCCAGGCGCCGTGACCGTCGCGGTTGGGGAAGTACGCCGGCCGGTCGGGGACGACCGCGTCGAGCGCCGCGGCCGTTGGTAACCCGCCGGGGAAGGAGTCCATCGACCAGCCGCCGCCACTGACCCACGGCAGTTCGGGATTGGCGGCCGCGTATTCGGCGATTCGCTCGAGGTAGCCGTCGGCGGTGTCGTACGGGGTCAAGTCGCACGCGATCATGTCGAGACCCGCGTGGTACGGATGGATGTGGCAGTCCTGGAAGCCGGGGCCGACGAGGCCACCCGCGGCGTCGATCTCGACGGCGCCGCTCGCGGCGAGCGCGTCCGCACCGATTGCGGTGATGACGCCGTTCTCGATGAGGAGTGGTTCTTCGACGATTCCGGCGGGGGTGAAGACGTGGCCTCCGGTGATCAGCAGGCGGTCGGGATCGGTCATGGTGTCAGTCCTCGGTGGGTTTGGTGGACGGAACGTGTTGATTCATGGGCGCTTTGAGCGGGTTGGTGTCGATCGGCGGGGTGAAGTGCGACGTGATCCACATGGCCTGGGCCGGGGTGGCGCCGATGTTCACGGCTCGGTGGGGTACCGACGAGAGGTACTCGACGCTGTCGCGGGGGCCGAGGATGAGGGTCTCGGAACCGATCGAGATCTCCATGTGACCGGTCAGCACGTAGAAGAGTTCCTGCGCGTCGTCGTGGGCATAGGGTTCTGGCCCGGTCGACCCGCCCACCTCGAATGTGCCTTCGTAGACCTCGAGTTGGCGGATTGGGGGCCGCGACAGCAGTAGTTTTTGCAATCCACCGTCGCTGGAGAACAGCGGCCTCTCGTGTGCCCGCAGCACGGGGCGCGAGACCGGAGCTTCGTCGGAGAGTAGGTCGGCGACCGAGATGCCCACCGCAGCGGCGATCCGTTTTAGCACGCTGACGGAGACACCGCACTTGCCGTTCTCCAGTTGGCTGATGAAGCCTGCGCTCACCCCGGCCCGGGCGGCCAGGTCCCGGGTGGACAGCCGGGCGCGCTCGCGGGCAGCCCGTAGCCGACCGCCGAGCATCGCGCGAGCGGCACCGTCGGTCGTGGGTACGGCCACCCCAGGATCAGAAAACACTTGCCTCATTTCGTTAAGACTCACTTAACGGATTGCTTACTGGGGAACGGTAAGGCCAGCTGTGAGGTCTCGCAACAGAATGGGCGAATCAAGGCGAACTGTTTACATCACCGAAATGCCGGGATGTCGAGATCTGGGCGGCGTGATCAAACGAATTGCCTTCAAGAACAGGAACATACGAGGCAGAACCTCGTCGATGGCTCAGTCCGCGAGGATCTGCTCGCGGAGGATGTCCGCGTGCCCGCAATGGTGGGCGAGCTCCCTCAGGACCTGCAGATACACCCAGTGCACGGTGCGGGGGCCGCCACGATGGCCGGTGACGACGGCGTCCAACGGAAGATCCGCGACCGTGGTCCGCGCCGTCGCGCAGGCCTGCCGGTAGGCCTCCCGGACACCGGCAATCGTGTCGTCGTCGGCCAGGGCGAATGACTCGTCGGGGCTGTTCACCAATCCGAGTTCACGTCGAGACCGGCCCCCTACGCACTCCTCGAACCAGACGCGTTGCATCCACGTGACGTGTTTGAGCACGCCCAGCAGCGTCGTCGCCGACGGCACCAGCCGGCGGCGGGCCTGTTCGTCGGTAAGACCGTCGAGGGTGCGCTCCACGGCTGTGCGGTAGTCCTCGATGAACGCTTCGAGTTGTGTGCGCTCGTCGGCGACGAGCAGGTCGAACGGACCCATCGCTACCTGCCTCTCCTAGCCCGAGACGACGATACGTCGGCCGCGGTGCCGTCGCCCATACGTGTCGTGGCCAGTTCTGGGGCCGAACTCGGAAGCGTGGCCGATGCCGCAGGATTCGTTCAAATGGACCGCGTCGACGCTCAGACGGAGAGGACGAGCTTGCCGTGAAGATGCCCGGCGTCGAGCAGTCGGTGCGCGTCGACGACGTGGTGGAACGGGAGCGTCTCCTGCACGTGGACCCGGAGCTTGCCTCGTTCGACGAGGTCGACGAGTCCTCGCAATGCCACCGGGTCGGGGTCGACGGCGACGCCGCTGAACCGCATGCCCGCCCGCTCGAACGCGGCGACCAGTTCCAGGTCGCCCTCCGCGACCGCGGTGACGAGGTGGCCGCCTGGGCGGAGCACCCCCAGCGATCGTTCGGCGCTGTCGCCGCCGAGCGTGTCGAGCACCAGATCGACGTCGCGGACGACGTCGGCGAAGTCGACCGTCGTGTAATCGATCACCTCGTCGGCGCCGAGCCCCTCGACCAACTCCCGCTTGCTGCCACTTGCGGTGGTGATCACGTATGCACCAAGGGCTTTCGCTATTTGGATGGCGACGTGTCCGACACCTCCGCCGCCGCCGTGGACCAGGACGCGGTCGCCCTCGGTCACGCCGCCGAGGT
Organism: Mycobacterium sp. AT1; assembly: GCF_002043095.1. Taxonomy (GTDB): domain Bacteria; phylum Actinomycetota; class Actinomycetes; order Mycobacteriales; family Mycobacteriaceae; genus Mycobacterium. The sequence continues at coordinate 34,051 of NZ_MVOC01000038.1, forward strand.
CGACCAGACCCTGCCACGCCGTCAGCCCGACGACCGGCAACGCCGACGCCTCGACGTGGGAGAGCGACGCAGGCTTGAGCGCCAGATGCAGTGCCGGCGCGGCGACCAGTTCGGCGTACGCGTTGGCGGGGCGGGGAAACAACGGCATGCCGAACACCTCGTCACCGGGCGCGAATCGGCCCGTCAGGGCCTCCTCGACGACTCCGCTGACGTCCCAGCCGAGGATGAACGGCGGCGGACCGAGCAGTGGGAACTCACCGCCGCGCAGCCGCGCGTCCAGGGGGTTCAACCCGATCGCGTGGACGCGGACGAGCACCTCGGTGGGAAGTGGCCGAGGGGCGGGCGCCTCGACGACGGTGAGCACCTCGGGGCCGCCGAACTCCTGCTGGGTGATGACTCGCATGACTCTCCTCGTCGTTTGGCAATCGAGATCGAGCCTAGGTAGTCGTCGGTTACCTGCGGGTACCTTGGCGCCATGAGCGAATTCGGTTCAAGCGGCGTGTTCCTCGCCGACTGTCCGGGGCGGATGGCGGTCGAGTTGATCGCCGACAAGTGGACCGTGGTCGTCCTGTCTGGCCTCAGCGCGGGGCCGGTGCGCCATGGCGAGTTGGTCGACATGATCGGGGGCATCTCGCGAAAGGTGCTCACCCAGACGCTGCGTCGGCTCGAGTCGCACGGACTCGTCCGGCGCCACGCCTACGCCGAGGTGCCGCCGCGCGTCGAATACGAGCTCACCGCCCTTGGGGAGACGCTCATCGACCCAATTCACGTACTCACCGAGTGGGCGAGGACAAACGGCGACGCGGTCCTGGACGCGCTCGAGGCCAACTCGGAGCCGGTCGTCCGGCGCGGCTGAGGTCTACCGCCGCAACGGCTTCGAGCGCTACTGCGCGTCGGGATCGGCGGTCGTTTCCGCCGTCATCCGACGGACTTGATGCCTGCCGTCGAGATGACGAATCCGCGGCCGTGCGCCGCCGTGCAGGTCATCCCGGTCCGTTCCGAGAGGCACTGGAACGGTCCCAGTGACACCGTCTGGCCGTATGCCAGCGTCGGGGTGCCTTCGGCGGCGTCACCCACGCACGATTGGCCAGAGCAGGTCGTGACCGTTCCGCGGTCGTCCAGCGACGCCGACTGGGCAGGCTCGAGAGTCTTGCAGTACACCGAATCGGGACCCGTCCGGCCGCCGGTGTTCACCTCGCAGTCGATCCGGTGTGACGGCGAGTAGAACCCGCAGAATGCGCCGACCTGTGGGCAAATCGAGCTGTCTGCCGCCGCGACCGGCAGCGTGGCGCCGACGCTCGCGGCCACCGTCAGTGCGGCGGTGGCAACCCATCGCAGGGAGTGGCGTCGGTGAACGGCGGTCTTCGGCACGGGTACACCATTGCAGATGCGATGTCCCTTTGCCGACGTATCGCCGCGGCTGCGGGGATGCGCTAACGAGCCTGCGGGACAAGCGCCAACGCTGGCCATGATCTCGGCGTCGGCGGGCCGGTCAGCTCAGCACCCACGTGGCGGTCGGTTAGCGTGGAACCGAGGTTGCATCGACGAAGGGAGCCGCCGTGGTCGCCGAGCCGTTCGAGGTCACAGTGACTGACGCCGAGATCGAGGACCTGCGCGACCGATTGCGGCGGACGCGGTGGCCCGAGCCCGAGACGGTGGACGACTGGTCACAAGGCTTGCCGCTGACATACGCCCGTGAACTCTGCCGCAGCTGGGCCGAGGACTACGACTTCGGATTCGCCAAGCGGCTCAACGCCTTTCCTCAGTTCCGCGACACCGTCGACGGGCTGGGCATCCACTTCGTGCACGTCCGCTCGCCGGAGCCAGACGCGTTCCCGCTGGTGATCACGCACGGGTGGCCGGGTTCGGTACTCGAGTTCCTGGACATCCTCGGCCCGCTGACCGACCCTCGGGCCCACGGCGGGGACCCGGCCGACGCGTTCCACGTGGTCGCCCCGTCTCTGCCCGGCTACGGATGGAGTGACAAGCCGTCGACGACGGGTTGGGGCGTCGAGCGCATCGCACGGGCCTGGGACGCGTTGATGGCGTCGCTGGGTTATGAGCGGTACGGCGCGCAGGGCGGTGACTGGGGTTCAGCGGTGTCGGGCGCACTGGGGGAGGTGGCACCGGAGCGGGTCGCGGCGGTGCACCTCAACATGGGGGCCGCGCCGCAGGGCACATTCGACGACCCGACGCCTGCGGAACAAGCAAATCTGTTGGCCGTCAAGGAGTTCCAGCGCACAGGTCGAGGCTACTCGGGGCAGCAGTCGACGCGGCCGCAGACCCTCGGGTACGCCCTCACCGACTCACCCGCCGGCCAGGCCGCCTGGATCGCCGAGAAGTTCTGGGCGTGGACGGACAACGACGGCCACCCCGAGGACGCGGTGACGAGGCAGCAGATCCTCGACGAGATCTCGACGTACTGGTTCACCGCGTCGGCCACGTCCTCCGCGCGCCTGTACTGGGAAAGCTTCAGCAGCTTCCGGGGCAAGGTGACCGCGCCGTCCGGTCTGTCGATCTACCCGCACGACCTTGCCCGCCCTTCGCGACGGGAGGCCGAGCTGCGGTTCACCGACCTGCGGTGGTTCGAGGAGATGCCACGCGGGGGCCATTTCGCCGCGCTTGAGCAGCCGGAGTCGTTGGTCGAGCAGGTACGCGGGTTCTTCCGCCTCTTCCGCTGACCGCCCGCACCGCTGGGTCAGCGACGTTTTGTCCCTTGCCGAGCCGGGAACAGCAGTCGCCATGGCACTTCGCGTCGCAGTCACCGGACCGACCGGTGAGATCGGGATCTCGACGATCGAGGCACTTGAGGTCCATCCCGAGGTTACGCAGATCGTCGGAATGGCCCGGCGGCCCTTCGATCCGGCCCACGACGACGTCGCCTCGGCGATCGCCCTGGCGGTCACCACCACGACCGCACCCCCGGGGGCGTACAACATCGCCGACGACGGGTTGCTGACGTTCTCCGATGTCGGCAGGGCTTTGGGGGCCCGGCCGATCAGAGTGCCTCACGTCGCCGCGGTGGTCACGTCGGAGGTGTTGGCGCGCTTGCCGTTCGTGCCTTCGGCGCTGGAGTGGTTGCACGCCGGCCGCGCCTCGACGGTGATGGATACCAGCAAGGCCAAGAATCAGCTCGGGTGGCAGCCGGAACATACCGCTGCGGAGACCTTGGCCGCGTTGGCCAGGACCGTCGGCTGACATTATGGGAGGCCGTCAGAATACGCAAAGGCGTTGCGGTGGAGCGGGTTCCGCCATACCGCAGGCGCTAAGCGGGCGGCGTCGAATTCTGCGTCACCTCGGTGAACGCCACCACGGGAATGCGCCTGCCGCCGGCCATCTTCTCGTAATCGGCGTAATTCGGGACGAACTGCTTTGCGAGGCCGAACAATCGGTCGCGTTCGGCGCCGGTCGTCTCCTCGGCGACGAAGGTGCCCGTGTAGCCGCGCGCCGCCAGCGTGACGCGAGGATGCGCCATCACGTTGTGGTACCAGGATGGGTGGCGCTCGCCGCCGTAGTTGGAGGCAACCGTGATGACCCGGCCGCGGTCGGTGAAGTACGTCAGCGGAGTGCTGCGCTGCTTGCCCGTCTTCGCGCCGATATGAGTGAGCAGTACCTCGGGGAGAACCAGCGACATCGAGACGTGGCCGTTGGTCAGCTTGATGACGGCGCGGTCGACGCGCCAGCCGTAGCGCTTGAGGAATCGGCGGGCGGGGTCGGTGCTCATCATTTTGGCGCCTGCCTTGAACAACGGCGACGGCGCCGTCGGTTCGACCTTTGGGATGCCCATGGTTGGCGACGGTATCTCAGGGGTGGCGGGCCGCGCATGCTTCGCCGAAGCGGCGCTGCGCCCGGCCTTTCCCCGGGCACGGTAGGTTGCAAGGGAGCAGCGGTGGAGGGGTGGCGGGGATGTCCGTAGAGATTCGTGACACCGGAGCCTCGCAGCGTCGGCATCGTGGCCGTGCCTCACCTGCACAGGTGGACGCCGCCATTCGCGGGGTCGGTCTCTCGTCAGCCTTTCAGCCGATCGTGGCGCTGCCCGACGGGGCGGTCGTGGGCTTCGAAGCGTTGGCTCGGTGGCCCGAGTCGACTGGCTTGGGTCCAGAGGTGGTGTTTGCGCGGGCCGAGGCCCTGAACCGCGTCGACGAGCTCGACCGCTTGTGCATCGACACCGCCATCACCGGGGCCTTGGCACAAGGGTTGACTCGAAAGTCGTTGTTGTGCATCAATTGTGAACCCTCGAGCACGATGGTCGACCGCGCGCAGAACGAGGTTCTCAAGCGCGGGCGCACCGAGCTACAGTTGATGTTCGAGCTGACCGAGCGGAGCCTGCTCGCCCACCCCCGCGCGCTGCTGGAGAAGGTCGCCGCGTTACGCGCCGACGGCTTTGGGATCGCGTTGGACGACGTAGGGGCACATCCAGATTCGTTGGCGCTGCTGGATGTGATTGCGCCCGACGTGGTGAAGTTGGACATGGGGTTGGTTCAGTCGCAACCCGACGACGCGCAGGCGCGGACGCTGTCGGCCGTCTTGGCGCACCATGAACGCAGCGGGGCGCTGATTCTTGCCGAGGGCATCGAGACCGACGACCATCTGGAACAGGCGCTGGCCGTAGGAGCCACCCTGGGGCAGGGATACAAGTTCGGGCGTCCAGGCGCGATGAACCACCATGCTCTGGGTGCTGGCTGGTCGCTTCCCACTCGACCGACTGGCCGCGGGCTCGCGTCGGGCTCACCGTTCGACCTCGTTCGAGACAGGGCGACGATCCGCACCGCCAGGAAGCAGACGCTGACGGCGTTCTCCCGCCACATCGAAAGCCAGGCCCACGACGCGACCGACCCGCCGATTCTGCTCACGGCGTTGCAGCATGCCAAGCACTTCACCAGGCGTACCCGTGACGCGTACCGCGAACTCGCCGCCCGCTCGTCGATGGTCGCGGTCTTCGGGTCGAACATGCCCGCTGACCCTGGATCTGGCGTCCGTGGGATAGCGCTTGAGCCCACGGACGCACTGGCCAAGGAATGGACCGTGTTGGCGTTGGGGCCCCACATGGCCGTCGCGCTGATCGCCCGCGAACACGACGGCAACGAAGAGACCGGCCCTGACGAAGACCGGCGCTTCGACTTCGTCATCACCTACGACCGCGCCGTCGTGACTGCGGCCGCGTGCAACATGTTGGCGCGAGTGCCCTGAGCCACCGCCTCGACCTCACGGGGGTTCAGACGCTGGCTCCTTGTCGTCGTTGCCGTGGTCGTGGCTGCTCAGGTATTGCCGCTGACGTCATTTGCCTCCGGCGTGCCGTCCCGAGGCCATGCGCAGTTCCCAGATGACCTGGGTCGTGGTCCATCCCGACGGGGTGAGGATGTAGGAGATCGAGACCATCTTGCAGTAGTGGGCTTCGGACACTTCGAACCGGTATCGCTGCACCACCAGTCCGGTGCCTATCATCTCGACGTTGATCGACATCGGGGTGCCGTCGTCGACGACGGTGTAGCCGGCCGCCTTGTGATCGCCTGGGGCGCAACGCTGATATTCCGGTGTAGGAAAGGTTTTCAGCCACTGGGTGCTGATCCTGTCGTAGCTTTCGAGGCTCGGCCCCTCGGTTCGACAAGCTTGTCTGCGACGGGGTCGTGCCGCCAATGAGGCTGGCATGACCTTCCAGGGTGGTGCTAGCCGTAACTCGCGGCGCATCGAAGACTGAATGCCACAGGTGCTGACATGGTGGCGTAGGCGTCAGATCTCACACGATTGCACGACTGAGAAGGTCTGTGCCACACCAGTTTTGCTGGTCGAGTTGATCGAGCATGGCCATCTCGGCCCCACCCGGATTGCGCCGCACGCCGACGAGGACGGTCTCGGTGAGAGGGGGCGACAGCGGGCAGGCCAGTTCTTCGAAGCCTTCGGGGATGGCCGAGGCCGGGACCACGGTGACACCCAACCCCTGCGCCACGAGCCGCACCGCGGTGGAGATCTGTGACGCTCGGGCCACCGTGTGCGGGCTCAGTCCCGCGGTGGCGAGCAGGCGGGCTAGGTAGTCGTCCAGAAGGCTGTTGTGCCGGAATCGAACCCACCCCTCCTGGGCGAGGTCTTCTAGGCGAAGGTCGGCTCCGGTCGCGAGTAGTGGGTGCCCCTTCGGCACGACGGCGACGTAGGTCTCCTCACCCAGAGGGTGAGAGTCGAAGGCGCACCCGGCAGGAATGCGGTGCACGAGGACCATGTCGAGGGTTCCCTGGCGGAGCAGCCGCTCCATCTCGGCGGGATCGGGCTCTTCGTGGAGGGTCACCTGCAGCTTCGGGTGGCGTTTGCGCAGCTGCCCCAGAGCCTGCGGCAGTTGGCGGGCTCCGAGGCCCATGTGGACGGCAATGATGAGTTCGCCTGCCAGTTCCCCGTTGGCAGCGCGGGCGGCCGTGATGGCACGCCGGGACGCGGTCGTCGCGATCTTCGCCTCCGCAAGGAAGGCCCGCCCGGCCACCGTCACGGTGACCCCGCTCGGCGTGCGGGTGAACAGCTGCACCCCGAGGTGTCTCTCCAAGGTGCCGATCTGCTGGGACAGCGAGGGCTGAGTGACCCGTAGGCGTTCTGCCGCCGCCGTCATGGAGCCCTCGTCGGCGACCGCGAGGGCGTACTCGTACTGGCGCAGGTTCATCCGAATCCACCTTGCCTGACATAGGGAGTGTCAATGCAGAGTATGCATTGCCACTATTTGCCTCTATGTCGCGCCCGTCCTAGCGTGGTGTCCGGCCGTAGCGCACACCTGTGACGCCGGACGTCAAAAGCATGTTCGGCCAACGCAATAGGACCGAACATCTCGGTCTCGACTGGAGGAGAAGCATGCGTCTTGCAAACAAGGTTGCCCTAGTCACCGGCGGAAGCGCGGGCCTCGGTCTGGCAATAGCCCAGAGGTTTGCAGTCGAAGGTGCACACGTCTACGTCACGGGCCGACGGAAGGAGGTCCTAGACGCGGCGACAGCATCCATCGACGGACGGGTCACCGCGATCGCCTCGGACGTGACTGTTCAGGACGATCTCGACTCTGTCGTCGACGCCATCCGTCAGAAGAGCGGGCACCTCGACGTGGTCGTCGCGAATGCCGGGAGCATCGAGCGGCTGAATTTCGAGGACGTCACCGAGGAACACTTCGACCGCACCTTCGACGTCAACGCCCGCGGCACCTTGTTCACCGTCCAAAAGGCGCTGCCGCTTCTACGAACGGGCGGCTCGATCGTCCTGCTGGGCTCGATTACGGCAGTCAAGGGTGCCCCCGGGTCAGGGGCGTACAGCGCCGCGAAGGCCGCCGTGCGCTCCTACGCCCGCACGTGGGCGGCGGAGTTCGGCGACCGCGGACTTCGAATCAACGTGCTCAGCCCCGGCCCGGTCGACACCCTCATCATCGATGGACAGGCCGAGTACTTCGGCCTAGATCCCGCAGCCCTGCGAACCCATATGAGCACCCTCGTCCCGATGGGCCGTCTCGGGCTTCCCGAGGAGATCGCCAACGGTGCACTGTTCCTCGCCTCTGACGAGAGCAGTTTCATGACCGGTGCCGAACTGTGCATCGACGGAGGTATGGCTCAAGTCTAAACCGCTTGCCGCGGAAGAGAATTCAGCCCAAGATGGCACCTTGCGCGGTCAGTCGGCCTCGTTGACGTCACCAGGATGGGGAACGTTGTCGTCGTCGACGTAGGCCGCGTGTTCGGTGTCGACGCCTTCATGATCGCGTGGACCTTCGTTGGATCCGGCGGTCTCGACCGCATCCGTGGCGTCACTGGGCATCGTCATTGCGTGTCCTCCTGGTCAACCCGGGGGGTATGTCCCGCCGGCGTGCGTCGGTAGGCACATGCCCCGTCTGCGGTGGGCTTAATCAGGAAGAGGTACCACGTCGCCGGAGAAGCCTGAGTCATCCGCCAGTTGGTCCCGTTACCGTGCAACTGAGGCGCGTGCGGCCTCCTCGGTCAGGCCTGGTCGTTGTTCTTGTACGCACCCCAGCCATGCACCCGGTCGACTTCGATGAGTGCGCTGACGCGTGCCCGGTCTCGTCGTGGGTAGGGCTTTCCCTGGTAGTGCTGAGACACCGCGTCGATGTCTGCCATGCCTTCGTCGTCGTAAATGTCCACGACTCGGCCGATGAGGGTGATGTGGGTGTACCAACTGGCCTCGTCGAGCACGGTGAGCGACACCCGTGGGTCCTTGCGCATGTGTCCCAGGCGCTTTCGTCCGACATCCATGTTCACCAAGATGTGATCGTCTCGCAGCAGGTACCACGTCGCGGCGGAAACGGGGTGTCCGTCGCTGCGGATCGTGCTGATCACCGCGGGGTTGGGTTTGGCCAGCATGGCCTTTTCGTCGTCCGTCAATTTCGTCGATGGCATCTTGGTGTTCTCCCTTGCCTTGGTTTCAGGTCATTCGAGCAGCGCCGCACTTACAGCCGAAGCAAGCGCTTCGCGTTCTCATACCCAATCTTGCGCTGATCGGCTTCGGAGATATCGCAAGACTCGAAACACTCGGATGCCTCGGTCATGACTTCGTAGGGGTAGTCGACGGAGAACATGATCCGATCGGCGCACCCGGCTCCGTCACCCGAGCCGCCGCGTGCGCCATCGCGACAGATCCTCGTCCAGCACCGCGGGATCACGTTCGGGGAATACCTCTCCGGTCATCTCCAGGTGCCGGATGCGGTCGAGGTGAAATCCGCGGATGCCGTGGCGGAGCCGGCACCAGCCCAAGAACATCCACGAATCCCCTCCGCGCAGCAGACCCATCGCCTCCACGTCACGGGTGGTGTGGGTCTGGCCGTCCTCGGAGGTGTAGTCCAACCGCATGACCCGGCGCGCGGCGATCGCCTCGGGAATCAGGGTGACCGCCGCCTCGGACGGTGACCGGGCGTCGATGACGAACATCGACGCCAATGCCTCGTCGACCGGGGCGAGTTGATCCTCCCGGCTGATCGCGAGGACCTTCGCCCTCGCCCGCCGCGCTGCCGCGCCGTACGGCGAGTTCTCCAGCAAGCCAAGGCCGGCGAGCACCGCGAGTGACTCCGGCACCGTGAGATTCAGCGGAGGAAGGGAGTGCTCACGCAGGATCGAATAGCCGCCCGACGCCCCATGGTCGGCGTAGACCGGGACCCCGGCGAGTTGCAGGGATTGGATGTCACGCTCGATCGTGCGCTTGGACACCTCGAACTCCTCGGCGAGCCGAGCGGCCGACAGCGGCCGGCGTGATCCCCGCAGCAGATCCACCAGCGCGTACAACCGCTCGGCTCTCCTCATGGACCTGAGTCTCCCCGGTCTCAGGTGAGGTGCGTGCGTGTCCCCGTCGTCGACCACACCTCGCGGATCAGCCCATCCTCGGTGAAGTCGAAGACGTCGATCCCGCCCGCGGCCATCGCCCCGTCCTGCACGTTCCACAGCATCCGCCCGTGCGCGCCGTCGACGGCCCGCTCGACCTCGCTGAACACCACCTCCGGATGCTGCTCGCGATACCGATCGAGGAACCGGGCGAAGCTCTCCGCGCCCAGCACGTCGTCGCCGGGGTTCGACCCGTCCGCATTGGATATCAGGAAGTGAATCCGGAAGTCCTCGCTGCAGATTCGACGCGCGATGTCGTGGTCCCCGTTCCACATCTCCAACCACACCGCGAGTGCCGCATCCGCAGCAGCCGAGTTCGTCTCCATTGTCTTCGTGTCTTGGTTCATGACGTCAGCGTCGGGCATCGTCGCGACAACGGTATGTCGGTGTTCGCGTTCGACGTTTCGGGCCATCGGGTCAAGATGTTCTGCCCCACCGCGCCGATCCCGTGGGACGAGGGAACGCCGGCACCATCAATGCGATTGCACGGCCGTTTCCGCTACCGCCGCCGGTGACCAAGACCGTCGTTCCTGTAAACGCCCCCCGCAAATCGACGTCGACTGACCACGTGCACCACGGCTGGCGGTCAGATCATCGTCGATAATCTGCGTGAATCACGGCCGTTGGCGAAAGTGGCAAAACCGTTGTGGCGCACGATAACCAACGTGAATGACCCCATCGGCGCCGTACCCTTCCTGAATCCATGACACCCCGTATAGCTTTTCTCGAATGGGTTCATCAGCCAGGCGAGCCTCGTGACCGAACAGTCCGTGACGTCCGCTTCGCCGCAATTGGCCGAGCCTTCCTCGCCAAGTCGCACGCCGTGGTACGTCAGTTCTGCTCCACCTCGGCAGAGGCTGAGGGTGATCGTCGTCGAGACCATCGCGAGCTTGGTGGCGCTCGCCATCGTGGGGGCGCTGACGGTCTTCACCCACGATCCCTGGTTGATCCCGCCGTTCGCCGCGAGCATGGCGCTGGTCGTCGGCGGCGCACACTTCCCACTCGCTCAGCCCCGCAACGTCATTGGCGGACACGTGGCGTCGGCGACCGTCGGCGTTCTCGTCGGTTTGATCGGCATCGATGTGCTTTGGGCCGGTGCGCTCGCCGGAGCGTTGGCTCTCGGCGCGATGAAGCTCCTACGGATGTCGCATTCCCCGGCCGCCGCCACCGCGATGATCGCGGTCGTCCCCGTCATCCCCCGATGGGAGTTCGTCGTTCTGGTGGGCTCTGCGGCGGTGATCCTGATTGCAGTGGGGTTGGTGGGCAACAAGCTCAACGGGGTGAACTACCCCCACTACTGGTGGTGACGGCAGGGGAGCGGGCGTGCCCTAAGCCCGGGCGACGACGATGCGGCCGAACGGCGTCGACGCCACCCGATCGAGGACGAAGCCCGCAGCCTCGGCCTCGGCGGTCAAATCCTCGGCCGACCGCGCAAACGGCACGCCCCAGCCGGTGAAGACCAGCCGCCGCAATGCGAACGCATCCCGCTCGACGCCGGCCTCGGGCAGGCGCTCCAATTCCTGCATGTAGAGCTTCGCCCCTGGCTTGAGCGCGCGTCGAATGGCAGCGAGTGTTCGAGGCCGCGTGTCCGTCGGGAAGAACGGCTGCGCCCAGAACGCCGCATCGAATTCGTCCTGCACCTCGAGATCGCGCGCGTCCATGCACCGGATGTCCGCCCGGTCGGCCACGCCGAGGGCAGCGGCCCTGCGTGCGCCCTCGGCGGCCACGGCTGGCACCAATTCGATTCCGACGGCCCGCATCCCGGGCAACGTTTGCGCAGTCGAGAGCACGAAGCTGCCGACGCCACAACCGACGTCGAGGTAGCGGCCGTCGACCAGCGCATCGCGGAAGTCTGGAAGCGCGTCCAACAGCTGACCGAACATGGCCCGCGAGGTAGCCGACGGGCGTAGCCCGTACGCGTTGGCGACGGTGAGCGCACTGTCCGGCCCCGACGACACACCGTGGACCGCATCGGCCACTAGCCGACTCATCATCTGCGCCTCGTCGAGCAGACTGTCCAAGGAGAAGGGGGCGTCATCGGAGAGCAGCGCGGCATACTCCGGGGCCAATGCCACTCCCTGGTCGGTCGGCCGCACGACGCCAATGGCTTCCAACGCGGCCACCACGTCTCGCAGCCGGTCGGTGGGAAGCAACGTGAACTTGGCCAACTCATCCAGGCTCCTGGGTTCGGTGAGGTAGGTCGTCCACTGTCGTTCGTGCACTGCCGAAAGCAAGGCGAGCGCCTGTGCCCCCGCCGACCACGCCTTCACCTGAATCATTTGCATGACTAGGAGACGTTCGCGTGCCACGGTTGCATTCGGGCTGGGTCGACATCGTGGTGATCGTCACACCGAAGAGCCGCGGCGACGTTGGTAGACACTCCGCCGTAGGAATTGCAGCGAGTTCTTACTCCAGCAGCCCACCGTCGGGACACCGTCGCTTTGATTCTGCGCACGAGCAGAGGCTGACGCGATCGACACGCATGGCCCGTGTCGACTGAGAACGGGGAGCTGTCAACACACGAAAGTAGCTGCAAAACAACTATTTTCGACCTCTACTGATCTCGCCAAGTGAGCACCGCCTTCAGAGATGCAAGGTCGTAACCGTTGGCCGGAGTGAGTTCGGTCTGGAACAAGGTGACTCCTGCCTCCCGGAAGGCGTCGGCGCCGTCGGCGTCCTTCCACAGCGTCGAGCGTTCGATGTCGGCGCCGTTGCGGCCGAACGTCGCTGCGAGCTCGTCGACGCGGTCGCTGGACTTGCGGAAGGCGTCGAGGTCCGTGAATGCGTGCCAGATGTCAGCGTGCCGGGCAACGGCGGGCAGCGAGCGTTTCGGGCCCGTCCCGCCGATGAGGATCGGCAGCTTGCGCACGGGCGGGGGGATCAGTGCGGCGAGCCGGTTCTCGATGCGGATCAGGCTCTCGTCGAACAGGTCGAAGCGGGATCCGAAGGTGCCGAAGTCGTAACCGTAAGTGGTGTAGTCCTTTTCGTACCATCCCGCGCCGAGGCCGAGGATGAGCCGGCCGCCGCTGATGTGGTCGACGGTGCGCGCCATGTCAGCGAGCAGGTCCGCGTTGCGGTAGCCGACGCCAGTGACGAGGAGCCCGATCTCGGCGTGTGAGGTGATCTCGCCCCACGACGCGAGCGCGGTCCAACCCTCGAAGTTCGCGACGTCGGGCTGCTTGTCGAACATGACCGGCTTGCCGTCGACGAGGCCCTTCATCGCCGGGCGATGGAAGTGGTCGTAGCCGAAGATCACATCGACGCCGAGGTCGTCAGCGGCCAGGACGGCCTCGCGCCAGGTGGCGTAGTCGGGCGTGCCGCCGGGCTGGATCTGTACTGCGACGCGGACGGGACGGGTCATGGATTCTCCTGAGTCGAGGGGAGGGCGACTCTTGAGGCAAGTTCGTTCGGCGCCGAGTTTATTCCGGATCGGCCGTTAGACCGGAGGACCGCCGGTAGTGACCGACTCAGCCCAGAATCGCTCGCGCTGCGCGTTCTGCGATCAGCATGACCGGAGCGTTGGTGTTTCCGGAGGTGATGGTGGGCATCGCCGACGCGTCGGCCACTCGTAGGCCGGCGACGCGGTACACGCGACAGTCTGTGTCGAGCACCGTGGCGGGCGACCGCGGCACGCCGCGTGTGTCGAAGGCTCCCATCGCGCAGGTACCCACCGGATGAAAGATGGTGGTACCGAGCTCACGGGCCGCCTGCTGCAGGTCGTCGTCGCTCACCAGATGCGAGCCGGGAAGTAGTTCTTCTGGGCGGTAGCGCGCCAGGGAGGGCGCCGCCATGATTTGCCGTGTCATTCGAAGGCCGCGCACGGCGAGCTCACGATCGGCGTCGGTGGACAGGTAGTTACAGGAGATCTTGGGGGAGGCCAGCGGGTCTGCATCGGCTATCCGCACATGGCCCCGCGAGCTGGGCCGCAGATTGCACACCGACGGCGTGATCGCTCCGAAGGTATGTAGCGGTTCGCCAAACTTGGCCAAGGACAACGGCTGCACGTGCCACTCCAGATTGGGACTGGCCAACGCGGGATCACTCTTGGCGAAGGCTCCCAGCGTGGAGGGCGGCATGGTCATGGGTCCCGATCGCAGCAACAGGTATTGAAGTCCCATGCCTGCACGGGTGATCCAATTCCGATACAGCGTGTTGACGGTCCGGGCGCCCCGCACCCGGTAGACCGTTCGCAGCTGCAGGTGGTCCTGGAGGTTTTCACCCACTCCGGGAAGGTCAACCGACACCGGCACCTGATGCTGGGTGAGCAGCCCGGCCGGCCCAAGACCCGAGGCTTGCATGAGCTGAGGCGAACCAATCGCTCCGGCGCTCAGGATCACCTCCCGGCGAGCCCGGACGTCGACGATCTGGCCGTCCTTGAGCAGTCGTACACCGGTGGCGCGATGCCGAGCGGTGGTCCAGGCACCGCGACGCTGGTCGTCCTGCACCTGGTCGTCCATCAGCAGCTTCACGGCCTGGGTGTGGGTGTAGACGGTGAGATTCGGTCGTCGGGCGACGGGATGAAGGAAGGAGTCGGCCATCGACCAGCGCCGGCCGCGCCGTTGGTTGACGTGAAAGTACGCACTGCCGGCGTTGTCCCCGCGGTTGAACTCCTCGATCGGGGCGATGCCCACCTGGGACGCGGCGGCCTGCCAAGCGTCCAAGATCTTCCAGCGCACCCGCGGCCGTTCGACGGCGACCTCGCCGCCCGCGCCGTGCCACTCGTCGGCGCCGCCGAAGTAGTCCTCTAGCTCCTTGTAGATCGCCAGGGTGTCGCCCGCACGGTCCTCGCCTCCCCAAAGCCACCGCTCGTCACCGGTGGCCTGCGCCCAAAGTTCGTAATCGGAGGCTTGTCCGCGCATGTGGATCATGGCGTTGATCGACGAGCTGCCGCCGATCACGCGGCCCCGCGCGTAGTGAATGCTGCGACCCGCCAAACCGGGGTCTGCCTCGGTCGTGAAGCACCAGTCGGTGCGTGGGTTGGCAATCGTGTACAGGTAGCCCACCGGGACCTTGATCCAAAACCAATTGTCCTTGCCGCCAGCCTCGATCAAGAGCACACGGTGATCGGGGTTGGCACTGAGCCGGTTGGCGAGCAGACAGCCGGCACTGCCCGCCCCCACGATGACGAAGTCGAATTCGGCGACGGGGTTCATGTCCGGCATTGTTCCTCTATAGCGTCAATGCGGGTCCTAGTGTGCGAGACCCGCCCGGACGCACACAGAGCGACAATGTGATGGTGCGGCGTCGGCCTGTGCCTTCTCGCCTCCCCACACGTTCCGCCGCATCGAGACCACAACCACCATGATGCGGTTCTACGCCGGACCAACACGTCTGGTGACCGACGAACTGACTACCTTCCGCTGCCCGACGAAGCTGCGTCAGAGTTGTTTCAGGTTGTGGCGCAGGGTTAGGTGAAGAACCACCAGCGGAACCCGCCATGACGCAGTTCACAGGTCGGCGCTTTCACCGATCAACACTGGCCACTTCCGCGGCGGTCGGTCGACAACCGAATGGAATCTACCCGGTAGGGCGACTCACTGCCTTGAGCATGTAACCGCAACCCCGTACCGTGCGAATCATCGGCTGATGCCCCGAGTCGACTTTTTTCCGAAGGTAAGAAATGAACAACTCGACGATGTTCGTATTGCCCCCGAAGTCATAACCCCATACTTCTTCCAAGAGCTTCGGTTTGGACACAATCCGGTTGGCGTTCAGCATGAGTAGCCGCAAGAGCCGATATTCAGTTGCCGTTAGCGACACCGGTTTGCCACCACGGGTGGCCTCGTGACTGAACTCGTTGAGGATCAAATCGCCGACCTCGATGATTCCGGACTCCACACCAAGCCCGGAACGCTTTATCAAGGAGCGCAGCCGCAGCACCACTTCCTCGATATGGAATGGCTTCGTGACATAGTCGTCACACCCTTGCGCCAAACCCTCTATACGACTTTCGGGCGCGGTCAAGGTGCTCAGCAGCATTACCGGGATTGTGGGTCGACTGGCCCGTAGACCTCGCATCACCTCCAGGCCGTCGAGACCTGGCAGGTCGACTTCGATGACGACGAGATCGGGTGGATCGCTCCGCCCCATGTGAAGGGCGCCGGGGCCGTCGGTCGCAACCGATACGTGCCAACCCTCGCGGCGAAGTGCGAAGCTGACCAGTTCCGTGGCCAGGGGGTCGACGTCGACGATCAGTGCGTGTATGGGTTCGCCGCTCGCACGAACCATTGGGACCGGTACGTGGTGGCCGTAGCTCTGGGTCCCCCAGGGCGGTTCCGAGATCGTCGTCATTCTCATATCCCTACGGTCGACTTGGTCGGCCAACTTTCCGGCGTTTCCACCTGGCCCGCCTCGACGAGCCAGCTCGACGACATCAGTCCTCGCCTCAATCTGCCATCGGCAACCAGCAAATCGAGGGAGCGGACACGCCTAATTGGCGGTCCATCCCTCTGGCTCGCGACAACTGCTGTTCACGACGTAGAAGATAGCATGTTAGTTGTTTCATAACATCGTAACTTAGCCCTGTAAGCAGCGAGTTTCATGACTGCTCGAACCTTGGGTAACTTCCGCCTCGATGAATCGCAAGTGCGGGATGGGGACGTGCGTGCTGTGGCGCGCTCCCACGTGCGTGCGCATAGTGAACGGGCAAGCTGGCTGCCGAGACGGTGGCAGCCGGCTTCGTCACGTCCTGAATCGGGTGAATGCCCTGGCGCGAGTGCGCACTACTCAGTTCGGAGCGGTGCCGCCCGATCCCTGAGGTCGGGGCCGCTGCTGAGGCGGCCTCGCAGGACCAGGCTGTGATCCGGGAACACCTGCGCGTGGACGGGGCATCGGACCCGACTGTGGTCCCTCGTCCGGCTGAGGTGTAAACAACCCCGGCTGACGATCGGGGCGCGGTGGTCTGGGTCGGTCATTCGGGCCATCGCCACCGCTACTTGCGCCCGATCTCCGGTCGCTCACATCGCCGTCTACGGGCTCTGCCGGTGTCGGCGTCTCAGAGGCCACCGATTCGCCAAATTGCGCCGGCCGTTCAAGGGCAGGCTCGGTTGGCCCGACGGGAATCTCGGCACTGCCCGGCAAGTCCTCCCGGAAGGGGCCGGGCACAGAGGGAACCGGAACCTGCTGCGATCCCTCAGTACGACTGATGTCGACCGGGCCGATCCGAGCCTTGTCGGGATGCAGAACCGCCACGGCCAAGGTGGACGAAACGACGAGCACCGAGAGCAGTGCAGCGGCACTCAGCATCGCCTTTGACCGCCTGGCGTCGGCACCTCTGCTTCTGTCGGAACGGAAGAACCCTCTGTTCCTCGCGCCGATGGCGACCACTTCATCGCCGGCTTGATAATCAGAATCGACGGCCTCGGGGGCGCTGGAGACTTCGCCAACTGAGCGAGCGAGTGGCCCGACGGTGCGTAATGCATATTGCCTGACGTCATCTGGATCGGACAGTGGTTGCCCGGGGTAATCCAGCACCAGCAATGAGTGCATCAATCGCAAGAAGACATCAGCGAGGATTATTTCGTCGCCCGGGTCGAGCTCGGCGTTAGCCAGACGACCTATATGATCCGCAACCACCGGGGCCGCCGACGCTATCATCACCGAGCCAAGATTGTTGTTTCCACGCTGGGAAGTATCTCCACCGTCAGCTGCGAAGGCACCCACGATGACAGCGTTACTTCGAGCCGTATCCAGCATTTCAGTGAAGGCGCGAACAAGTTCTTCATCGAATGATCCGCATTGATCGACGCGGTCGAACGCGGCCGACAACACGCGGGAAAACTCACGAAGAAGGGCTGTTGTGAGTAGCTCGACCTTAGTCGGCCAACGCCGGTAAATCGTCATGTGAGATACGCCGGCGGACTTCGCGACTAGTTCGATGGTTGCGTGCTTGAACCCAAAGTCTTCGAGGACGCCGCGCGCCGCATCAAGGATCTTGGTTCCGGTGGGGTCGGGCACCTGGCCAGACACAACGCTTGCCTTTCGTCACGGCTACCGGGACGCCACCCGCACTATCCATCGCGTGGGATCCCGCAGCCCAAGTACGTTTCCAACCCTACGTCACGGCGCCGCGTAAGTCGCCGATGTGGGGAGGCCCGCACCGTCGCCCGCGAGTTTCACCTCGAGAACATCCCGCACACACATCTCGGGGGACTCCGGCTGGAAGATGCTGCCCGCTGCGCGCGCTCGACATTGACGAGGTTCTGGCTGATGCAGTGTCACGACGGTGCCGAGGTGGGGGAGATGCGTGGGGGCGAGTGGGCACCCACCCGTTCGGACCGAGCCATCGCGATTGGTCCGAGAGGCGATGTCTAGCACATGCGGGTTAGGAAATGCTGCGCGCTGTGAGTATTCATAGGTTCCACTTTGGAGCTCGACGCTGCTGCACCCCGCTGTTACCGTATCGTTCCGGCGCTTCGAAATGCTATTTAATTCTTACTACTTCCGCGTGCACCAGCAATATCGGTAGCCCGTGTGTACGAAGCGCAAATCATATCGGCAACCTGGAAGTGGTCGATATGGCGGCGGCGTATGGCCATGCAATTTGGAGGGATTCGCACCTTGGCGAGAACTGACGCCCATCTTCATCGTCTCAAAGTCGCTGCCGCAGCGAAATCGATTCCGGCAGAGGACTTTGTGGACCGGCAATATGACGAACCCGAAGCAACTCAGACCACCGACGTGATGATTCTGCTCAGCACCCCCCGTAGTGGGAGTACGTTGCTTTGCGAGCTGATACGCAAAAACTATGGCTACACTGCTCACGAGTACCTCCAGCCATTTCAATACATGCCACTGTTGGCGGATCGTTGGAGCTGCCTCAAGAATGGAGTCGTCGACGGATCTGCCTACATTGACGCTCTGCGCCGACACCGGACACATAAGAATGGTTGGCTCGGGATCAACGTTCATGGCAATCATCTGCCGTACTTTGTCGGCGTTGAAGAGCATCTCCGCGACGTACGAATTCATTACTTATATCTTCGGCGACAAGATCATGTCGCCCAAGCCATATCATTTGAAATCGCAAGGCAAAGCCGAAAATGGTCGAATCAGTTTGATTCCACCACGGCGGCCAAGTATTCGTTCCGGCGGATCCTGAGAATGCTGAAGATAATACAAAATCAAAACACCGTCATCCAGAGCTTTCTGACTGAGCGCGGTGTGCCGTATCAAGAACTAACTTATGAGAGTCTGGTCGCCCGACCACGAGAGACGGTGCTTAGCCTCCCGGGCCTTGCGTCAGACCGCCCGCTCTCGCTCACGCCGCGACTTTGCCGCCAGGCCAATCAGCAGTCCGAAGAGTGGACGCAAAGGTTCGTCCGCGACGTCCTGGACGACCAGTTCGATCCAGAGACGGATCTCGGCGCGCTGTTCAAGTTCCGGCACGCACTGAAGCTTCGCCGTTTGCCGACTACGTAATCCCGTCCAGCACGGGTCGGTGGTGCTGATGCGCTCAATGCAATGGTGGTTTATCGAAAATACGCACTCTGTTGACCGACGAAAGCCACTGACATTTCCCGCTCGGAGGTTCATGGATCCCGTGAACCCGCTAACCAGGAGTTTCAGGGCATGATCTCATTCGTCATTCCAACCTTAAATGAATCAAAGACAATCATGAGCACGATCAATTCGATCAAACCATTTTCTCGGGATCACGAGATCATAATATCCGACGGAAATAGTCGCGACGATACGCTTGCTCTCTGTTGCGATCAGGTCACCCAGGTCGTGATCCACGACAAACCGACGAGACAAACCATCGCGATGGCGCGAAACGTGGGTGCGGCGGTTGCGCAAGGCAACTATATCGTCTTCGTGGATGCAGACGTGATAATTCCCGACATCGACGATTTTTTCGAGACGGCATTGAAGGAATTCCGCTCCAGGTCAGACTTGGTCGCGTTGACTGTTAAATATCGAGTGACGCCGGAAGTGAGCACGTTCTTCGATCGCGGCGTCTTCACCATGTTGGGCCTGCAGTTCTTTCTGCAAAACAACGTGTTCAGGATCGGTGCGGCCGGCGGCGAGTTTCAAATGGTGACGGCGGAAGCCTTTCGGAGAGTTGGTGGATTCGATGAACGGCTCGTCGCTGCTGAGGATATGGACCTATTCCGGCGGTTGTCGCGAATCGGTAGAACTCGGTTCGTCAACAGCCTCACGATATTCCATACCGGTAGGAGGGCCCACGCAGTGGGGTGGCCGAGGCTCCTATGGCAATGGTTCATAAATTCCGTGTCCGTCTACCTCTTCAGAAAGTCTGTGAGCCGAGAATGGGAGGAAGTCCGTTGAATCGGCGCATTGCGTCCGACCCGTACGTTCGTCCGGCGCGTTCATGTTCTCCGGCCTATTTGAGACCGCAGAACTGATCTGGGCAACCGGATGCCTTCTGCTCGCCGAGCGCGCACAATGTCGAAACTGCATGTGAGACAACATCCTGTCGTGAGATCGGTCAAGCGACGGTGTGCCTCGACCTCAAAGGTTGAAGTGAAACCCGTTGAGCGGCAGTTGAACAGCGATGTACACCTGCTAGCGACGGTAGAGCGGAATCGGCATTCGAGGGTCGTCCTCGGCCGCGGCCGAGCTCGGCGCGGACATGATTTGTCGACCCTTCCGTACTCTCCTGTGTCCTGGCACCCGGGGCCTGGCGGCGGTCCTTCGTAAGCGCCCTTGCCGCTGGGGGACTCTGGCGGTACCCGTATTGCGGGGTTCTCCCTGGTGCGGGAATGGCCGCATAACGTGCCATCAGAGGTTCCCAGCTGGCCCAGGAGAGGGGCAGCGGTGGGTGGCTTGCACGGTTCGGTCTGATCAGGGAGTAGGCGACGAGTGGAAAACAGCCAATTGGCAACGCATGCAGAGCTATTCGATTTGCGTGGTAAGCGAGGCCTGGTCACCGGTGGCACCAGGGGCATCGGGATGATGATCGCCCGCGGGCTTCTCCAGGCGGGCGCTCGCGTCGTGATCAGCTCACGCAATGCAGACGCGTGCGCTCAGGCACAGGAGCACCTGTCCCAATACGGCGACGTCCGGGCGGTCCCCGCCGATCTGTCCCGGCACGAAGAGTGCGAACGCCTGGCTCAGGTCGTCATGGCCGACGGGGGGAGTCTGGACATCCTCGTCAACAATGCGGGCGCCATGTGGGACGAGCCGTTGGAGACGTTCCCGGACGAAGCCTGGGAGACGGTGCTCGATCTCAACCTGAAGTCGCCGTTCTGGCTGATCCAGGCGTTGTTGCCGGCACTTCGTACCGCTGGGACCGCCGACGATCCCGCGCGGATCGTCAACATCGGCAGCATCGCCGCGATACACATCCCGGCCCGGCCCAACTACTCGTACTCCAGTAGCAAGGCTGCGCTGCATCAACTCACCAGAGTGCTCGCCAAGGAGCTGGGCCCACAGCACATCACGGTCAACGCGGTGGCGCCGGGAGCGTTCCCGTCGGCGATGATGGCTGCAACCCTAGACCAGATCGGCGAGGCGATCGCGGCGTCGGCGCCGCTGGGCCGGATCGGCCGCGACGACGACATGGCGGGTGTCGCCGTGTTCCTCGCCAGCCGGGCCGGCGCTTACCTGACGGGCACCATCATCCCCGTCGACGGAGGGATCGCCACGACCGCGTGATACCCCTCGGTGTGCGGTGCAGGCCTACCGTGGGTGAATGGCCGCCACGCTTGATCTGCGCACCGAGATCCGCGAGTTCCTGAGGTCGCGTCGCGCGCGCATCTCCCCTGAGATGGTCGGACTGCCCGCCTACGGCGGTCATCGCCGGGTCGAGGGTCTGCGTCGTGAGGAGGTTGCGCTACTGGCTGGCGTATCGGTCGAGTACTACGTGCGCATCGAACGCGGCAGCTTGGCCGGCACCTCGGATGGCGTGCTCGAGGCTCTGGCCGCAGCTCTTCGACTCGACGACGCGGAGCGCGACCACCTGTTCCATCTCGCACGCCAGTCCGGGGCACCCGACGGTCGACGGCACCGCACACCTCCTGCGACGGTGCGCCCCGCGCTACGGGAGGTGCTCGACGCCATGTCGGTTGCACCGGCGTGGATCCGCAATGGACGCCTCGACGTGCTCGCCATGAATCATCTTGGGCGCGCACTGTATTCACCGGCGCTGGCCGACACGCGCCGGCCCGCCAACATGGCGCGGTTCGTGTACCTGAATCCCAGCGAGGCCGAGGCGTTCTTCGTCGACTACCACCAGGTGGCCGCAAACGCAGCCGCGATGTTGCGCATGGAAGTCGGCCGTAGTCTCCACGACGAGGAACTCACCGCGTTGGTGGGCGAATTGTCAACGTGCAGTGAGCTATTCCGGCAGCATTGGGCATCTCGGGACGTACGGCTGAAGGGTTACGGGAGCAAGCGCGTGAACCATCCGGTGGTGGGCCTGCTCGAGTTGAACTTCGAGTCCATGGATCTGCCCACCGAACCTGGCCTTCAGATGAACGTCTACACCGCAGCTGCGGGAGGGCCGGCCGCTGACAAGCTGGCCACGTTGGCGTCGTGGGCTGGCAAGGAGATGTCGGTGACCGAGCTTCACGCCACCGGTGGATCACCCACCCTTGATCCGACCACTTCTGGGATAGATACGGGATGGCCGGGCTAGACGGAGGTGCCCGCCTTGACGGTCGACGGGGCCACCCGTGTGGCCAGTTTTCCGCCTCGGGTTCCCCACGAAGGGGGGAGAGCCAACGCACTGCACGCGGCCAGCTCGGTCATCGCTGCAACCGCTGGAGTATCACTCCTGCCGCGGCAGGCCGACCGAAGTAGTAGCCCTGACCGATGTCGCAACCGTGCTCACGTAACCAACTGGCGGTGTCGGCATCCTGGATGCCCTCGGCGACTACGGTGAGATCCAGTTCGTGGGCGAGGCCGATCACCGACCGCACCACTGACGCGGCCCGCGCATCAGTCGTGACGGATTCTATGAAGGAACGATCCAACTTGACCTCGTCGATCGGCAAATCGCGCAGATAGGACAGTGCGGAATAGCCGCTGCCGAAGTCGTCGATGGACACGCGGATGCCGTGTTCGCGCAGACGGTGCAACACGTCGGCCGCGCGACCGCCCTCGCTGAAGACCAAATCCTCGGTAATCTCGATGGTCAAGACGTTGGGCGTGAGACCGCGTTTGCGAAGTGCACCGATCAACGCATCTGGCAGGTGTTCGTCGCGCAGCACCGGTGCAAAGACGTTCACCGCGACCGGTGCATGCACCCCCTGTGACACCCAATACGCGGCATCATCGAGTACCAGGTTCAGCACCAATTCCGTGACGGGCCGCATCAGGCCGTGCTGGCGTACGAGCGACATGAACGCAGCAGGCCGCAGCGTGCCCAACTGCGGATGCGGCCAGCGCAGCAGCGACTCCACCCCCACGACCTGATTGGTCTGCAAGTCCACTTTGGGCTGATACACCACCTCGAGACCATGATTGCGCGTGGCGTCACGCAATTCGCCCAACAGGCGAACCTGCGCAGCCCCATCACCGGCAGAGCGACCACCACCCACCCTTCTGGTCGTCTCCACCAGTTCGGGCGCAACCAAGGCCATGTCGAGGCTAAAGGTGTGCACCCCCTTGGTCTGTGCGCGCTTCGCGGCGTACATCGCGATGTCGGCTCGCTTCACCAGCGCATCGGCCGTCAGGTCCGGCTCGACCGGTGAAGCGAACGCGATTCCGACGCTGGGATGAAGCAACATGCTCTCGCCATCGACCAGGAAGGGCTCGCGGAACGCCTCGACGACACGTTCGGCAATCAGCTGGGAATCGTCTACCCGGCCCTCGAGCAACAAGATGAATTCGTCACCGCCGTAACGTGCGGCGGTGTCATTCGGTCGGATGCACGCACTGATGCGCTGCCCGACGTGGACCAAGATGGTGTCAGCGGCCTGATGACCCATACCGTCATTGACCAACTTGAAGTCGTCTAGGTCGACAGACACGACTGCTACCGAATGGTCGTCGCTTCGGGGGAGCGTGATGGCGTGCGCCAGACGGTCGCTGAACAAGGTTCGGTTCGCCAGGCCCGTCAACGGATCTCGCAACGACCGATCGGCGACGGCGATCAGCAGCCGCCGGTTCTCCCATGCCGCCAACATCTGCCGTAGGCACACAGTGACCATCACGAGCGGCACGAGTACCCGCTCCAGGCCCGACAGGATCAGGGCTGGACCGACGATGCCCGACAGGAGCAATGGCATGTACGGCAGCCAGAGCGACGAGTTCGAGGGGATCTTCATCGCTGGCCGCGAGGGTGGTGATGTCCGCCGGCTTGCGAGCGCAGCCGCGGCGAGAGCGATCAGTGCCCCAGCCCAGAGAAGGTGCGTGTAGCCAGCGGTTGGCTCGTGCACGCCAGTGAAGACAGAAGACGCGGATGCGTTGTGCGCGAACGCCGTCAAACCGATCGCACCGGACATCCACCAGAGCGCACCCCGGTCGCGCGCATCGGCGTTGACCAGGGCCGGCACGGCGATCGTCAGGGCCATCAGATGAAGTACGGGAAAGAGCACCATCACGACGATTCCGATGCTCGGCCGTGGGCTGCTGTCGTAGACCTCGTGCAGCGCGGTGGTCCAGAGAATCAACGTCAGACTTAGCGCCACGGTGGCCCCGTCGAGCAGCAGCCGCAGCCTCGACTGCAGCCGCTTCGCGTTCAGGAAGAAGACAATGCCCACAACGGTCAAGAAGCTGGAGGCTAGGTAACAGAACGCCGACGGGTTCGGGAACGGCGCGTGCGGCAGGCTGAGGTCGTAGAACGTGCGGACAGCGTCGCCGATAGCCCAGAATGCACATGCGAGCACCATCGTTCCCCAGGCCCTGCGGGCGCGTCCCTGCGCGAACCGAGCAGCCAACGCCATGCACATCGTGGCGTACACCGACAAGGACAACAGGGTGACGTTGCCGATCGTCGGATCGAATCCTTCGCCGCCCCAATCGAAAACGAGCAGAAAGAGCAGAACCAAGGCGACACCCGCAGCGGCAGGCAACGTATCCGCCGGCCGCGCACTCAGGAGACTGCAGCGGGTCGTGCCGGCGACGCCTTGCTTGCCCGACATCTTCCCCACTCTGCAATCGGCTGTTCGCGGCGTGCTCTAAACACGGGGGTGTTCACCGCAGCAAGTGGGACAGGAACATCTGGCGCAACCTGACCTAAGTGCCACTCGCCGATGTGGCAAGGGACCAGGCCGGGCTCGGACTCAAGACGATACGCGCTTCCCACGCGGAGGGGCTCCATACTGCTAGGTCGGAACCCATGTCCTTCGAAGTCAGCGGACCCGCTTCCCGTGACGATCCACCGGTCTGGTCCCAAGCTTGCGGCGTTCGGACTCTGTGCGAGCTATGAAAGATGTTGGCACTTCAACAGGTTCGGCGCGCTGACTACGCCCATCGGGTCACGCCATAGAAGATCGGCTGACCGCGTAGCAAGTCCCTGTCGGCGTCGTGGACCGCCGAGAGACGTCGGCAACCAAGGTTCACGATCCCACCGGCCGATCGATGACGCGTCGATCGCCAGAAGGGGGTTCGGTGATCAAGATCCGTCGAAGAAGCCGCCCGAACGGTCCGCAGAACCACCGATGCCGTGATTTGACCCACACCGACGGAAGGCGCGAGAGTGAGTCGATGAGGACGATCGCACACCGCCACAGCGCAGTCGTCGGCCTGGCCGCCGTCGCCTTGATCACCGTCGGCTGCAGCAACGACACGAGCGTCGATGCGTCGGAGTCGCCGCAGGTCGGGCTCATCGCCACCTCCGAGACTCAAGCCCCGCCCGCCGAGGTGACGCTCACTGGGGAGCGTGACGTCGAGGTGACGCTGACCGGTCCCATTGCGGCCAAGTACGCGTCGGCAACCGAATATCAGCGGCAGGCTCTTGGCAAGCCGCTGACGGGTGACCGCAATGCGGGAGCACGGGAGAGCGGCGTCGTGTTCCAGCAGTTCCAGGGCGGCGTGATCACCGCCAAGAACGACGATCCGGGCACGCCTGGATACATCACCTGGGGCAAGATCCGCGAAGCCTGGAATGTCCAGCGCGACCCAGCGGGCGTGCCAGCGGTCACCGGCGAGAACGGCTCAGTGGGTCCACTGGGTGCGCCCACCAGCGACGAGAACACCGTCGGCGATCTCCTCGTGACGACCTTCGAACACGGCAAGATCACCTACGACGCGAAGACGGATCAGGTCGAGGTGACGGTCAACGGCAAGGTCGTACCCTCCGGGCTCTGACTCACGCCAGGATCGCTCGCGCGTCGGCCACTCGTAGGCCGGCGACGCGGTACACGCGACAATCCGTGTCGAGGACTGTGGCAGCAGACCGCGGAACACCTTCCTGCTGGAGCTCTTCGTCGCCCACCAACTGTGCCCGCGGGCTGGGGCGCAGATTGCAAACCGAGGGCGTGATCGCTCCGAGGCGGTGGCCAGTCTGGAGACGATGGTGCTCGGCGACTGATGTGGATCAGGTCGCGCTGACTCCGGGAATGCGGCCCTCGCGGAACGCCTCGACGAAGTGGCGGTGATCGTCGCGCACGACCGAGGCGTACTCCAGCCCGAACTCCACCATGTCGGCGACGAATTCAGCGTCGCGGTCGCCGATCACTCGGACGATTGCCTCCTCGGTCTGAAAGGGAACCAGCGACTGATCGCTGTCGGTGTCGCTCACGCAGTGCACCTTGGCGACCGCTCGGCCCAGCTGCTCGATGACTTCGACGAGTTCGTCCGGCTCGGTCAACTCGCTCCAGTCGAGATCGGCCTCGTACGGTGAGATCTCGCTGACCACGAAGCCGACGCCGTTGATGACGGTGTGGCCGAGCAGGGGATCGGCGTGGGCCTGCAGAGCTCGCTGAGACACCGCGGTGCGGTGCCCGTGGTGCTGGAAGTACCTGTGAACTTCGGCGTCGTCGACCACGCGGCTGGGTGCGGCCACGTTGCCCTGCTTCATCGACAGCACCACGTCGTTGTCGAGCGCCTGGTTGAAGCCCTCGATCAGCACCGTGTAGGCGGGTAGTCCCGCGCTGCCGATGCCGAAGCCGGTCTTGGCTACGACGTCCTTGACGTCGTAGGCGATTCCGCGGAAGCGCTGCGTGTCAGGGATCGTCTCGAGGTAACGACCGAACGCGGCCTCCACGGTCAGCCGCTCCGCGTCGTCGACGCGTCTGACACCGGACAGTTCGCGGAACCGACGGTCGTTCTGGCCGACGACGGTGATGCGGTCCAGCATTCCGGCACGGGTCGACAGCCGGGCCGACTCCAACGCCGAGAGCACTGCGCCGCGCGCGGTCAACAGGTTCAGCGAGAATGAGGAATCGTCCTCGACATCGACGAACCACCGCACCTGCTCGACGTAGGTACGGACGAAGGCGTCGATCAGCGTGGTGATGGCGCCGTCGGAAAGCGCCTTCTGCCAACACATCAGGGCGATGCTCGCCGCGAAGCGCTTCAGGTCCCAGGTGAAGTGCCCAACGAAGGCCTCGTCGAAGTCGTTGACGTCGAAGATCAACACGCCCTCGCCGTCCATGTACGTGCCGAAGTTCTCCGCGTGAAGGTCGCCCTGGATCCAGACCCGGCTGGTGCGCTCGTCTGCCCACCGGTCCTCGCCGGCAGCGACGTCGGCGTAGAAGATGCACGCGCTGCCCCGGTAGAACGCGAACGGGTCGGCTGCCATCTTGCGGAACTTGGTCCGAAACGAATCGGGATCGGCCGCCATCAGGTCCGAGAAGGCGTCGACGAGATTGGCCACGATGAATGACTCGCGGTCATCGCCGGTCGAGTCGGTCAACGTGAGCACCCGCTACTAATCGGCATGCCCCACCATACGGCGGCTCGGGCAATCCGCCTTCAGCGCTCGTCGGACGGGACGCCAGGGCTGCCCTGCGAACCGAGCGCACAATGGAGGCCTCGAGGCTGCATCGAGCAGTCGTCGTTTGGAGGGGAACCGCAGTGACGACCATCGCACGCAACATGTCCGAGCTCGGCTTCGCGCCCGTCATCGCCGTGTTGGCCCAGGGCAGCAACGACGTCACGACGGTCAGCAAGCACTTCTCCGCCCAGCGCTCCTCGCAGTTCGGCAGCGCCTCGCTGAGCGAAGGACGTATCTCAGGGGCGTCCCGTCCCCGTGCTGAAAGTGCCCGCGGCTACCGCAATTTGGGCGTCGTCTACGGGACCGTCGACCGGCAGGGTCTGGCAGCGCTGCGAGCCGACCCGCACGTCAGGAAGGTCACGGCCGCCCCCGAGTTCAGCCTGATCCGACCCGTTGCAAGGGCCGCGGCGGTCCAGCCGAAGACGAACACGTGGGGCCTGGAGGCGATGGAGGTGCCGGTCCTTTGGGCAGAAGGGTTGACCGGCAAGGACGTTCGTGTCGCCCATCTCGACACCGGGGTCGACGCCACCCACCCCGCGCTGCGTGCTGCGGTGGTCGAGTTCGCCGAGTTCGACCGCGCCGGCCGGGAGCGCCCCGGCGTCGAGCCCTACGATTCCGATGCCGAGGACTCCCACGGCACCCATACCGCTGCGACGATTGCCGGCCGGCCGGTCCGCGGCAGCCACATCGGGGTAGCTCCGGGGGCGTCACTGTATTCGGCAATGGTGATCGAGGGCGGGGACATCGTGGCTCGCATTCTCGGCGGCATGGACTGGGCAGTTGGTGAACGGGCACGGGTGCTGTCGATGTCTCTCGGGATCCGGGGCATCGACGCCAGTTTCCTCGACATCGTCGACGTCCTCCGGTCCAACGGCGTGCTGCCGGTGGTGGCCGTCGGCAACGAGGGGCCTGGCACCAGCCGGTCACCGGGCAACTACCCCAGTGCGTTGTCGGTCGGCGCGCACGACGAGCAGTTCGCCGTGGCCGAGTTCTCGTCGAGTCAACGTTTCGTGCGACGGTCCCAGCCGTTGGTTCCCGACGTCGTCGGACCCGGGGTCGACGTCGTGTCGGCGGCTTCCCAAGGGAAGTACCGGTCGCTGTCGGGAACGTCGATGGCCACCCCCCATGTTGCCGGTCTGGCCGCCTTGCTCATCGAAGCACGGCCTGACGTTACGGTCGACCGGCTCGAGCAGGCCATCTTCGCCTCGGCCCTGGCCGGCCAGATGGACGTCGAGCGGGTCAACCGCGGCGCGGTCAACGCCGTTCGCGCGTTGGCGGCCTTGCGGGACGAGTGAGGCGCTTCGCGGTGCGACGCGCCCAGTCCACCGGGAGTAAATTTGTGACCATCGAGCGAGGAGTGGCCGTGGTCGAGCAGCCAACTGATCCCGAGTTGCTACGTCAACTGGATGACGCGCGGACCTCTGGCGGCACCGTCGAGGCGGTGCTGCGACTGGAACGCCAACCCGGTGAGCGTCCGGTTCCGAGTGTGGTCCGCGACCAGGCCGACAGAGCCATCCGCCGCGCCACCGAAGCGTGCGGGGAGGCGCCCGCCGACGTACACGTCATGGCGAACATGGCCACCGCCTACGTTGCGGGCACCGAGAGGTTCCTGCGCGAATTGATGGCTCAGCCAGAGGTGGCTTCTGCCGTAGCCAACGAGCGCCCCACCGAGGCCTGACAAGCCACGGTCGTCATAGAAGCCGGTGAGACACTCGACGGTTTCACGTTTGGCCTAGAAGCCCTTGTGTATGCCCGTCGTCCGAAATCGACTGCGGTACATGCTCGGTGATACCCCGAGCGCACGGCGAAAGGTGCGCCGCATGGTGTCCGCCGAGCCGAAGCCGGCGCGGCGTGCCACGGCCTCCTGGCCCAGGTCGCCGGTCGCGAGCAGCACCTTCGCAGCTTCCAGTCGTGCCTGCTCGACGAAGCGCGCCGGGGTCACTCCGACCTGAACCCGGAACATACGGACGAGATGGCGCTCGCTGACCGTGGCCCGATCGGCCATCGTTGCGATCGAGTGGTCGCCGCTCGGATCGGCGACCACCGCGTGGAGGATCTCGCGCAGCCCACCCGACACGGCGAGCTCCGACTCCGTCCACACGCTGAATTGCGCTTGACCGCCCGGACGCTGCAGGAATACCACCATCCAGCGGGCCACCCGCCGGGCCACGTCGGGACCGTAGTCGCTCTCCACCATGGCGAGCCCCAGGTCGATGCCCGCGGTGATGCCCGCACCGGTGATGAACGGGCCGTCCTGCACGAACAGCGAATCCGGCACGACCTCGACCTCGGGGTAGATCCGCGACAGCTCCTGGCAGTGCGCCCAGTGCGTGGTCGCACGGCGGCCGTCGAGCAGTCCGAGCGCAGCCAGCACGAACGCACCGGTGCACACCGAGGCGACCCGGCGCGCCCGCGGCGCTAGTTCGCCGACCATTTGAAGTGCCGCCGCGACGGCGTCCGGCGTCTGCTCTTCCGGGATGTCGTGCTCGCCGGGGGTGAAGTAGAAGTCGGGTGGTACCCCGCCCGGCACGATCAACGTGTCGAACCGATCGGGCACCTCCGCCAGTGCCATGTCGACGTTTAGTGAGACGAACGACGTCGTGTCGACGGCCCTGCCGGTCGGGGACACCAGGATGACCTTGTACTTCGCGCCGAAATCGATTGCGCGCGCGAAGATCTCGAGCGGTGCCGCGACGTCCTGCAAGGTGACCTTGTCGTACAACGCGAATACGACGGTCTTGGGCGCCTTCGGCTTGATGTCGGACACGTGCGGCTGTCCTTCCGTGACCCCTGGGGTGAGGCCAACGTAGCCTCGGGGTTCGACGACGGCAACGCGAGCGGGCCGACGTCCGGAATCGCCCGATTCGTGTCCGGACCTGGCGGGCAGAGCAATCCAGACGTAACGCTGGCGAAACCTACTGACTCCAAGCTCATTTCATGGATTCACGGACAGCCTTGACGCTGAGCATCGGTGTACTCGGCGGCCTCGCCGTCGCTCTCACCGCCGACGTCGTCACGGTACCGATCTGGGTGGTATTCCTGGCGTGGGCGTCGTTCTTCTTCGTCGGTGGCGGTGTCGCCGGCTGGGTCAGGTCGGTGTCGTCGAACATCGTCGGCGTGGTGATCGCGGCGGCCAGCCTGTTCGCCGCCCACCTCATGGGTGGCAGCCTGTTGGTCACCGCCGTCGCCGTGGGGATCGGCAGCGCCGTCATGGTGCAGGCGTCGTGGGTGCCGCTGCTGGCGACCACGCCGGCCGTCGTCGTCGGATTCGCCTCCACGGTGTCGACGGTCGCCGGACGCGGCCACGACGTCACCGTCACCACCATCTCCCATCCCGGCCTGGTGGCGGCCGTGGCCTGCGTGCTCGGAGCGTCCTTTGGGTTGCTCTCCGAGTACCTCGCGACCGTCATGACCAGATCAACCGGTGCCCCCGCCACGAGCTCCGCCTCCCCGCCGATCGAAGGAAGCCCCGCATGAAACTGCAGCACTATCTCGGTGGCCTCGAGGGCCTGCCGGAACCGCTCGAAATGGAAAAGCGTGTCTTCGTGGAGGATTGGGAGAAGCGCATCTTCGGCATCCACGTCGCGATGATGGGGCTGTCGAAGCACCTCGGAACGGCGCTGCCGGAGTACCCCATCGACGGCGTGCCGACGGCCTTCGAGGACGAATGGACGTGGGCCGACCTGCGCACCGGCGCCGAGGCGATGAACCCGTTCGACTACTTCAAGTTTCGCTACTACGAGAAGTGGTTGGGTGGCATCACCCAGTTCTTCATCGACAAGGGGTACGTGACCGAAGAGGAACTCACCGCCAAAGTCGGGGGACTCACCCCCGCGACGGGTACTCCCGAAGCGGCCATCGACGACCAGGTGATCGCCTACCTCCGGCTCGGCGACAGCCCTCGCCGTGACGTCGCGCATCCGAACTTCCCGGTCGGCTCGGTCGTTCGGATCGCCAACCCGGCCGCCGACGCGCACAGTCGGCTGCCTGGATACCTCCGCGGGCGAACCGGAACCGTGGAGCGCGTCTTCGAGGGCGACTACGCCTACTTCACCCACACCGGTGACGGCATCGGCGAACCAATGCCGATCTACATCGTCGAATTCCAACCGACGGACATCTGGGGACCACGCGCCGAAGCGGGCCCGGAAGAGCTCTACGCCGAGCTGTTCGAAGCCTATTTGACACCCATCGAGGAGGAATCATGACCGACCAGTTCGCGTACCCGCCCGACCGTGAAGAGGCCAGCGCCAAGAAGGTCGCGGCCTTGGAGGCCCTACTCATCGAGAAGGGCGTCATCACCCCGCAGACCGTGGACAAGGTGCTGGCCTACTTCGAGACCGAGATGACACCGCTCAACGGCAAGAAGATCGTCGTAAAGGCCTGGACTGATCCGGCATTCGCCGAGAAGGTGGTCGTCGACACCCCTGGAGCGATCGCGGAAATGAACCTGCCCGACGGCATGGCAGGCGCCGAGGGCGAGCACCTGCAGGCGGTGGCCAACACCTCCGACGTGCACAACCTGGTGATCTGCACCCTGTGCTCCTGCTTCCCGTGGCCGGTACTCGGGCTGCCGCCCTACTGGTACAAGGATCCGACCTTCCGGTCACGGGCCGCCCGTGAACCCCGCAAGGTGCTCGCCGAAGTGGGCGTCGAGCTACCCGCCGACACCGAGATCAAGGTGTGGGACTCCAGCGGGCACTCGCGGTGGTTCGTCATCCCCGAGCGTCCTTCTGGCACAGAGGGTTTCACTGATGAGATGCTGATGGACTTGGTGACCACGGAGGCCATGATCGGCGTCGCATTGGCAGGGCCGGCGTCATGATGTTGCACGAGACCTGCACCACCGACCAGGCGGCACCGCAGTTCGACCACGAATGGCAGCGCCGCGCGTTCGGGCTGGCGCTCGCGCTCTCGGAGTTCCGCCACTACGACTGGAGCGAGTTTCAGGAGGGCCTGATCGCGAGGATCGGGGAGTGGGAGGGCGCACCCGAATCCGAACGGGGGCAATGGGAGTACTACGACCACTGGGTCGCAACGCTCGGCACGCTGGTCGACCGTCACGAACTGTTGACCGCCCCGGTGCTCACCGACGCCAATGACCACGCCGTTGCCCACGATCACGACCACTAGGACTCACCTATGAACGACACGAGCCCCGCCCTGCCCGCTTCCCGCGTCGATCCGCGTGCGATCGCCGCCGCTGCCGCCACGCCCGCGTGGCTCGCCGCGATGACGATGCTTGCGCTGGTCGCGTACTACTTCGTCGGCATCGACCAGGGCGCGGTGTCGGTGTTCGGATCCGACACCCACATTCACGAATTCCTGCACGACGCCCGTCACCTCCTGGGGTTCCCGTGCCACTGAGCGGCGATGCCCGCCTGGCGATCGGCTATCTCGTTCCCGGTGCCGTCGCCGGCGTCGTGGCCTTCGGCTTCAGCCGGGTGATGATCGAGCCGCTGATTGGTGCCGCGGTGGACTACGAGGGCGCGCGTGAGCACGCCGAGGCTCACCTCGCCAGCGGTGGCGACCACGCCCATGGTCACGAACTGTTCACCCGCACCATCCAGGAGAACGTCGGTGCCGCGGTGGGCGTCGTGGCGTTTGGCATCGCGATGGGCGTTCTGTTCGCGGTCGCCCACACCGTGATTCGCGGCGTCCTGGAGCGCCGGGGCTTCCGGCCCGACTCCACTGCGATGGCGTTGCTGGTCGCGGCGGGAATGTTCGCCGCCATCGCGCTGGCGCCCGGGCTGAAGTATCCGGCGAACCCGCCGACGGTCGGGCTGGAGGACACCATCGGCGCGCGAAGTACGGCGTTCCTGACGATGACGGTCGTCTCGGTCATGGCTGCGGCGGTGGCCCTTGCGGCCGGACTGGTCTGGGCCCGACGGTGGGGGAGCTGGCGGGCGACCGCGGCGGCTGTCACCGGTTACGCCGTGGTGATCTTCTTCGCGATGGCGCTGCTGCCCAGTTTTCACGAGGTGCCTGGCCCGGTTACCGGCCCGAATGGGTTTCTGCTCGACGGCTTTCCGGCCGAAGTGCTCGGCGAGTTCCGCGTGTACTCGCTGGCCAACCAGGCGTTGATGTGGCTGGTGATCGGAGCGACTTCGGCGGCCATCGGTGCCCGCGGCCAGGCCGTCCGGCGCCACCGGAACGGATCGGTTAGCGCCGGCGTCTGACCGCCGCAGGCCGACGCAGCGGTCCCCGACGTGGGTGGAGTCAATCGGGGATGGCTTCGCGCGCAAGGCGCCGTTGCGCCAAGGCGAAGCCCACGAAGCACACCATCCCGACGGCGTGCACGGTCCGCAGGCGTGATCCCAAGTCGAGCGTCTCGGGGGTCGGTTCGGGGAAGCTGCTCGAGCAGGGCGTCGCTCAGCAGCGGAACCCTCGCGACATGGGGTGATCGGCCATCCCGACTCGACTGCGACTGGTGTGACTTCGGTCGCGATCAGCGGGCGCGATTGGCACACGTGTGGATGACGGTGCCAGCATGGAAACATGGTCGTAACAAACGGTCAGCTTCCGCCGGGGGCGTGGACGTGGCGCTGATCGAGTCCGTCCCTGCCCTCCGGGTTCGCTGGCTGGTGCACGCGTTGAGTCGTAACCGCCTCGCTCGCGCCAGCGACCGCCTGGAGGCATGTGCGCTCCTACTGGTCCTCTTAGTAGCGATTTTTGCGATCCCGGTTGCCCAGCGGGTGGGCGACGAGGCCTACGCAGATCGCATGCAGCAGATCAGCAGGCAACAGCAGTCCCGGCACTCCGTCGCAGCGGTTGCCACTGAGGACAGCGGGAATCCCGCGCCTCGTCGTTTTGGTTCACCCGTCACAGTTCGCGTCGAGTGGCGTGAGGGAGTGCACCGTCGCTCGGAAGTCATCACGAGTCCGTCGTTCGTCAAAGCCAAGACGCCGGTGACTGTTTGGCTCGACGACGCGGGTGCGGTGGTGTCTGCCCCAGACCGAGAGGTAGACGCGCAGGCGGTCGCGACGGGCCGCGCGTGGGCTTCATGGGTTGGCATCGTAGGACTCTGCGCGCTGATGGCCTTCGCAATCCGTCGCTGCCTTGACCTCTACCGTGCAGCATCCTGGCAGCGCGAGCTGCGCTTGATGGCCTACAACGACGACGGTCGGGCCAGTTACGACGGTTGATCACGGCCGTGCCGAGGCGCGCCCGGTTGCACGGCAACGCTTCTCAGCCTCTCCCGCTGGGGTTGGTCTTCGTGATTCGTAGTAGATCGTCGGCTGCCGACGGAGTCGTCGATGCGTTTTCCCATTCCAGGTGACGTCTCGCGGAGAGAAAACCGGTTGCCGGCCGGTCGTTCGAGGACCCACCATGGCGTGGCCACCGAAACGGTTCGGCGGTTCGACACAGAGCAGGAGGCGTCGTCGTGAGGTTGGCTGAGGCCCTGTCACTGCGGGCGAATGTGCATCGTCGCATCGAACAACTGCGGACCCGGATCGCGAGCAACGCCCGGTACCAGGAGGGTGAGGAGCCGTCCGAGGACGCCGGCGCGCTACTGGTCGAGGCCGACGAGGCGCTACGCGAGTTCGAGCAGCTGATCCGGCGGATCAACCGCACCAACGCGGCCACCGCCATGGAGGTCGACGGCACGTTGACCGACGCATTGGCGCGCCGCGACGTGCTGCGGCTGCGTCACCACGTTCTGACGACGGCGGCCGACGCGGCGGCGGGCACCAACCAGCACGCCTACGCGCGGCAGCTGCGCTCGGAACTGAAGATGTTCTCGGCCCTGCCCGTTGGCGATCTGCGGACTCAAGCCGACCAGGTGGCGCGCGAACTGCGTGAGCTCGACGTTCGAATTCAGCGCACCAACTGGGAGGTCGACCTTCTGGACTGAGGTGGAGCAGGTAGTCGTAGCGGAGGCGTGTACGAGCCCGCGACCGGCGGGTCAATTCCGGTCACTTGCTGGTGCACGGAGGGCAGTGCAGGGGTTCGATTCCCTCAATCACAATTCAGCCCAGCAAGGTGCACAGGTGACTGGGCATAGCACACGACACACCACCATGTGCAGATCCGCGACGACGAGGGCGGGCACGGGGCATTCACCTCTATTGGTTGCACTGCAACATAATTCACAGATCGCAACTTGACGCAGTCACACCGGCGAGGTCGGTTGGTTCCGATCTTGGCACCATGCCACCGTCGGTCGCCGAGGTGTTTGCGTTCTCGATGCAGTTCATCTAGCTGTCGATGCTGGCGAGCACCTCGTCGCGGACGACGTCGTAGGGTCGGTGGAAGTCGCCCGGCGCAGCGGGTGGCTCGGTGTGCACGACGAAGCCCCGGACGTCCATGCTCATGAAGCCCCCGAGGATCGCGAAGAACGGGCCTAGGACGAAGTCGGTTTGCGGGTCCTCGCCCGTCGGCGTCGAGCGCGCGGATATCACCGTCACCGGCTTGGACCGCAGGGGGTCGATGCCCTCGGCGGACGGCGAATTGGCGCCGATGACGTGGACGTAGTCGAGCCACGCCTTGAGCGTCGACGGCATCGAGAAGTTGTACATCGGCGAGCCGATCAGCACCACCGCGGCGCCCGCCAGCTCGTCGAGCAACTCGTCCTGCAACCGTTGGGCCTCCGGCGCTGGCGCGGCGGAATCTTCCGGTCTACGGGACGCGATGAAGTGCAGTGCGTTGGTCGGCAGGTGTGGCAGCGGGTCGGTGTGCAGATCGCGCCGACGAATCTCGCGGTCAGCGCCCCCCGAAACCCACCGCTCGGCGGCCTCGGCAGTCAGTCGCCGCGATGCCGACGAGTTGAGGTTGGCAGACGAGTCCAGCTGCAGGAGGTAGGCCATGAATCGAGAAGTCTAGTCAAGCCGCGAGCGTCAATCGACGAGTCTCGATCCTGCGGACGGACGACCGCGGATGCGCTTGACCCCAGAGTCGCTCGCTCGGCCACGATCACCTAGACATCACATGACGCGCAATGGATACGAGAGTTGCTGCGTGCCAACATGGGAACCGTTGCATACCGCCTGCACCAGCCCCTCCGCAGGAACCTCATATTTCGGGGTACTTCGCGTGGAGGTCACCGCTGAAGAGCCTCCGGTAGAAGGCGCTCATCTTCGCGGCCGCGGGTGCGTGCCGGCTCAAGATCGCGGCGATCGTCGGTGGCACGTCATCCGGTATGCGTCCAGCGGCGCACTGGACTACGTACTCACGGGCGCCTATGCCTCCGACACTGGGCGAAGCCGGAATCTTGCAGACGTCGGTCACCAGCCAGTCGACCAGTCGCATCGCGGAGTAACCGGCATCATGCGTGAGGTGTCGTCCAACGAAGTCGCGTTCGGCGGCCGACAGCTCGAATTGCGGGGATGTGGCCAGCCCGAAGTCGCTGAGATAGATGCGCTCCATGTCGGTGCGCATGTTGCCGAAATGCCCGTCCATGTGCAGCAACTCGCGATCGCGTAGAAACGTCACGATCTCCGAAAGCTGCCGTTCGACCGTGACGGCCCTATCCGCCGGATTGTCTCGCAACAAGTTCGCCATCGGGTGTGGGATGTACTCGCAGAACAGCACGAGACTGCACGTTGCGGCGGCTAGCGCTTCGAGACGGGTCCGCACGGCCGGACTGCCGCACTGCGCGGCGACGACGGTGTCGACGTCGGCGTGTTCGGCTGCGATCGGCGACCGGCCAGGTAGCACCCGCCAGTGGTGGAGGATTGGGAACGATTGGGTCTCGCCGGCCAGAACGGCGTCGGTGACGATGACGTTCGCGGCCAGCTCGCGCCACGCGTTGAAACCCGGTCCGCCCATACCGTACTGGCAGAACATCGGCAGGTCGAACAGGTTCGCCGTGGACCCTGTGCCGACGATCTCGCGGTCGGATAGCGGGCTCCGCTTGGTGAACACCGGCACGCCGTCGATGTCGAGAATCCCCGATTCACCACCCACCCCCACGCTGATGACTTGACCGGTGCTCACTAGCTCAGCGAGCTCGAAGTCGCTGCGCGCGGCCAGAAGTGCCGAGACTTTCTCGTAGCGGGCAGTTCTGGTGGCCGTCACCCCACGATTGTGTCACCGCCCAGACCCCCCGGGCTGGCGCCCTTGGCGCTGTCAACCGACGCCCAGTCGACGCCGGCCGCGTCTTCGGTCGGGTGTAACGGGCGTCACATTAAGACTGGGGAGCCATCGAAACATTCCGATGGTATGTTTCTTGCAGGCCGCAGCCGAGGCTGGCCTACCAAGTTCGCTCCAGATCGACGAGGAGCGGAGTCGTGCCGGATGTCCATTGGGGGCATGGCGGTATCCCCGTCGCGACGACAGCCTCGACTGCGCCCATTGGTGTGGCCCGCAGCCGCGCGTAACTCTGGTTGCGCATGCCGATCAGCTTCTCGGCGAACTGGACGACGTACTGGCGCTCGTGCCGCGCTAACGCGGCTCAGCCGGATTGCCGCACAACGAGTTCCGGAGTGAGCCGCTCGGAATCCGGCGTACCGCCACCGAGCAGTTCGATCAGCAACTCGATGCCGCGGCGGCCCATCTCGTGCATCGGGGAGCGGACCGTCGTCAGCGGCGTCGGCATCTCGGCGACCAGCGGGGTGTCGTTGTAGCCGATAAGCGCTATGTCGTCGGGCACCCGGAGCCCATGGTCGCGCAGCACGCCGAGCGCGCCGATCGCCGCGAAGTCGTTGGTGGCGAAGATGGCGTCCGGGTAGGGCCGACGCGACAGTATCTTCTCGGCTGCCTGCCGTCCGCCCGCCGCGTCGAAGGGGCCCCACTCGATGCGCTCCGGCGCGACGCGCAACCCCGCCTCGGTGAAGGCGTCGACCGCCCCGGTGGTTCTTTCGATGGCGGTCGAGGCGAACGGCAACCCGGCGAGCACCGCCAGGTCCCGACGGCCGGCCTCGACCAGATGCCGGCCGACGAGAGCGCCGCCGAGCAGGTCGTCGCACGTGGCGGACACGTAGTCCCCGCTGCGGCGTGAGACGAGGACGAAGGGCGTTCCACGCTCGGCGAGTGCGCTGAGCAAGGGGTCGTGATGGTGCGCGTCGCCGAAGATGATCCCCTCGACGCGCCGCTGCAGCATCATCTCCGTGCGCTGGGCCTTGTTCGCCGGATCGTCGAGCGAGTTGGTGACGAACGTCGAGTAGCCGTGCTCCGTGGCGGCCTCCTCCACGCCTTCGTAGACGGTGGCGAGGACGAAGTCCTGCAGCCGGGGGACCAGTACCCCCACCAGTCCGGAGCGGGCGGTGCGCAGGCTGGCCGCATGCGGATGTGGCCGGTATTCGCGGGACTTGGCGTAGGCCCTGATCCGTGCGACGGTCTCGGCGGAGGCCCAGCGGGTGGCGTCGTCGCCCTCGGCCTTTAGCACGCGCGACACCGTCGACACGCTCACGCCGATCTCCTCGGCGATGACCCTCAGCGTCACCGGGGCGGGGAACTGCGCCGACGTTCGGCTCGTCTCGCCCATCACCCTCCTCGACCCGCGGCATGCGCCGCCTGGCGCCTGCGTAGCACCTTAGCTGGGCGGGAGGGGACGCGACGCCGTAGCGCGGAATTTACACAATCGTTTGGCCCAATCGATTGTGTCAAGCGTTTGGGTGCGCTTGACTGGGGAAAGGCCTTAGTGATCCAGATCTCTCGAACGCGATCGGAGCCCACCTGTCATGCCCCACGTCGTCGTCCTCACCAGCGGTGGGACCATCTCCTCACGCCGTAGTGGTGACTCGGTGGTGGCCGTGGACGACGCGTCGACTCTGCTATCCGGCATCGAGACCGGTGAGGGCGTCACCGTCGAGGCGCACGACGTGGTCCGCACCGGGTCGTACCGCATGACGCCGACCGACATGAGAGCCATCGCAGAGGCCGTCGCCTACCATCTCGGCCGCGATGACGTGGACGGCATCGTGGTGACTCACGGCACCGACACGCTCGAGGAGACCGCGATACTGCTGGACCTCACCCATGGCGACGACCGCCCCGTGGTCCTCACTGGAGCGCAGCGTGCGGCTGACGTCGCCGACACCGATGGACCGCGCAACTTGCGGGACGCCGTCGACGTGGCCGCCAGTCCCAAAGCACGCAGTACGGGTGTGGTCGTCGCGTTCAACGGATCGGTCTTCGCCGCCCGCGGGGTGCGCAAGTCGCACACCGTGGACCTGGCAGCGTTCTCGAATCCGGCGGGCGCCGTCGCGACGGTGCGCGACGGCGCCGTGCACGTGCACAACGTGCCCGTGCGGCCCGCACCGCAAGCCCCCGTGACGTCGGCCTTCGACACCGTGCGAGTAGACGTCGTCGCCGTCTATCCCGGCGCTGACGATGCGCTGCTACGGGCCTCGGTGACGGCTGGGGCGCGCGGCATCGTGTTGGTCGGAACCGGTCTTGGCAATGCTCCTGCGGGCATCGCCGAAGCGGTGGCCGACATAGTCGCCGGCGAGGTGATGATCGCGCTGTCCACCCGCGTGGCCGACGGCCCGGTGCTTCCGGTCTACGGCCACGGCGGGGGCTTCGACCTGGCGGCCGCCGGTGCCGTCGCAGCGTCGCTGCCGCCTTCGCAGACCCGCATCACCCTGGCGTTGATGCTCTCGGCAGGCGCCGCGCCTGCCGATATCGCCACCGCGCTGGGTTGATGTGCCAGATGACCCATGTAACCGCAACCACCGGAAGGGAATTGGCATCATGGCCAAGGAAATATTCGTCGCATTCGGCGTCGACGTCGACGCAGTCGGGGGCTGGCTGGGCTCCTACGGGGGAGAGGACTCACCAGGAGACATCTCGCGAGGCATCTTCGCCGGCGAGGTGGGCGTGCCACGCATCAACCAGCTCTTCGACCGCTATCAGCTTCCCTCCACCTGGTTCTGGCCCGGGCACTCCATCGAGACCTTCCCCGAGCAGTTCGATCAGATCGTCGGCGCCGGACACGAGATCGGGGTGCATGGCTACAGCCACGAAAACCCGATCGCCATGAGTCGCCAGCAGGAATCCGACATCCTGGACCACTGCATCTCGCTGATCGAAGACCGCTCGGGCACGCGGCCCACCGGATACGTCGCGCCATGGTGGGAGTTCAGTCGGGTGACCAACGAACTACTCATCGAACGCGGCATCGCCTACGACCACTCGTTGATGCACAGGGACTTCGAGCCCTATTACGTGCGCGTCGGCGACTCCTGGACTCCGATCGACTACGAACAACCGGCGTCCACGTGGATGAAGCCGCTGGTTCGTGGGCAGGAGACCGACCTGGTCGAGATCCCGGCCAGCTGGTACCTCGACGACCTGCCGCCGATGATGTTCATCAAGACCAGCCCGAACAGTCACGGCTTCGTCAACCCGCGACACATCGAAGAGATGTGGCGCGACCAGTTCGACTGGGTCTACCGCGAAAGTGATTACGCCGTCTTCACTTTCACCATCCACCCCGACGTCTCCGGGCGACCTCAGGTGCTGCTGATGCTCGAGCGTCTGATCGAGCACATCAACTCGCACGCCGGAGTCACCTGGAGCACGTTCGACGGCATCGCCAAGGACTTCGTGACACGGCGGCCGCGCGTCAGCACCAGCTAGCCGCAACCGGACCGGGGTAGCGATTGCGACCCGACACCCCGGCCCAGCCCACCTCCGAGCATTCAGGCCAACTACAGCACCAAAGCACCGGAAGGACTTCCAGCATATGAGCACCCCACCCGAAGACAACGACACACCACCCCTGCGGCGCATACCGGTCCGGGAAACGCGCAGGGCAACCGGCATCGCGTTCTTCGCCTGGACGATCGCCGTGTACGACTTCATCCTCTTCGGCACGCTGCTGCCACGCATCTCGGAGTCCTTCGGCTGGACTACGAGTCACGCGCTCTTCGTCTCCACGCTCGTCAGCGTGGGAACCGCGATCGTCGTGCTGGGCGTCGGCCCGATGGTGGACCGGTTGGGCAGGCGCAAGGGCATGATCATCTCCGTTGCGGGCACCGCAGCCTCGTCGGCCGCGACGGCGGCATCCGTCGGCGCCGCGTCCCTGATCGGTGTCCGCTCGATCAGTGGTCTGGGACTGGCCGAACAGTCGGTCAACGCCACCTATCTCAACGAACTGTACGAACTCACCGAAGACGAGAAGATCCGGCGCAACCGCGGCTTCATCTACTCGATGGTGCAGACCGGCTGGCCCATCGGGGCGCTGCTGGCGGCGGGCTTCGTCGCGGTCGTCACCGCCGTCTTCGGGGAAGGCTCCTGGCGTCTGGCCTTCCTGCTGGCCACCGTGCCCGCGATCATCGTGGCGCTGCTGTGCCTGAAACTCAAGGAGAGCCCACAGTTCCTGCTACAGCAGCGGATTCGCCGGCTGCGCAAGGACGGCGACGATACCGGTGCCGCACGAGTGGCCGGTGCCTACGACCTCGACCACGACGTCGCCGCGCCCCTCAAACGCATCTTCCACGGCGTCCACCTGCGCAACACCATCGTGCTGTCGGTGGCCTGGCTGTTCAACTGGTTCGCCATCCAGACCTTCTCCGTCCTCGGTACGACGGTGCTCGAGTCGGGCAAGGGGATCGACGCCTCCAACACCCTGCTGATGGTCGTGGTGTCCAACGTGGTCGGCGCGCTCGGTTACCTCGCACACGGCTGGGCCGGCGACCGCTTCGGTCGTCGCAACACCATCGCGGTCGGCTGGTCGCTTTCCGCCGTCTTCTTTGCCGCGATGCTGCTGGGTCCCAACACCACGCTCTACGTCATCGTCACCTACATGATGGGGCTGTTCTTCCTGTTGGGCCCGTACGCCGCCATCATGTTCCTGCAGGCCGAGTGCTTCACCACCGACTGCCGTGCCACCGGTAGCTCGTTCATCGGAGCCATGAGCCAGCCCGGCGCCATCATCGGCGGGTTCATTCTCGCGAGCCTCGCCGCTGCGGCGGTGCCGTACTCGACGGCTGCCTTGTACGTCGGTGCCGTCGGCGCGCTGATCTCAGCGGTCGTCGTGCTGTTCGTGCGGAAGGTCTCGTCGGCAGAGGAACTCGAGGAAGCCGCCGCAACCCCCGGCGCTGTCGGATGACCGCCGCGAAGCGACCCGACGCACCGGTTGCGATCATCACCGGTGCGGCCTCGGGCATCGGAGCCGCGACCGCGGTGTCCATGGCCAGCGTCGGTTATCGCGTAGGCATCGGCACTTACTCGGGCGATCCGCACGATCCCCACACCACCTTGCAGGCAGTCCACGACGCCGGAGGTGAGGCCGCCATCGTCGAAGTCGACGTCCGCAGCACCGAGTCCGTCGACGGCTTCGTCGCCGAGATACTCGGGATGTGGGGACGGCTGGACACCGCCGTCGCCAACGCCGGCATCCTGCGGGCAGCGCCGTTCGCCACGATGACCGACCAGCAGTGGGACGACGTGTTGCAGGTGGACCTGCACGGCGTCATGCGTACCGCGCGCGCCGCGGCACCACACTTGGGCGCTGGCGGTTCCATCATCGCCATCTCGTCCATCGCAGGCGGCGTCTACGGGTGGGGCGAACACGCGCACTACGCCACTGCGAAGGCCGGCGTGATCGGCCTGGTCCGGAGCCTGGGTGTCGAACTTGGGCCGCGGGGCGTGCGCGCCAACGCCATCATCCCCGGACTGATCGAGACGCCTCAGTCGCTGGACGCGGTCAACTCGCTCGGCCCCGAGGGGTTGCGCGCGGCCGGTGCCAACATTCCCACCGGACGGGTCGGCAGACCCGAGGAGATCGCCTCGGTGGCAACGTTTCTGGCCAGCGATGCAGCCTCCTACGTCAACGGACAGGCCATCGTCGTCGACGGCGGACTGACCGTCCTCATGCGCGACTGACAGGAAGGACGCCAATGACGATCCCCCAAAGCTCCCTGCTGCAGGGCCGCACCGCGCTGATCACCGGAGCGGCCAGTGGCATTGGACGTGCGGTCGCCGCGCATTACCTCGCGGCGGGTGCACGCGTCGTCGTCGCCGACCGCAGTCCACGCGCCGCCGATGTCGCCAGTGAACTAGGGGCCGACGGCGGACTCGTTCTCGACGCCACCGACGAGGACGCCGTCGACGCCACGGTCGCGGCGGCCACCGAGATGCTGGGCCGCATAGACATTCTGGTCACCTCGCACGGCATCCTCACCCAGTCGCCGGTGGTGGACATGTCGTCGGCCCTGTGGCAGGAGACGCTGAGTGTCGACCTCACCAGTGTGTTTCTGCTCAATCGCGCTGTCCTGCAGGGGATGCTCGACCAAGGGGGCGGACGCATCGTGAACGTGGCCTCACAGCTGGGCATCAAGGGCGGCGAGTCGTTGGCGCACTACGCCGCCGCCAAGGCGGGTGTCATCGCGATGACGAAGTCCCTCGCCCTGGAAGTCTCGTCGCGGGGTGTGCTCGTCAACGCCATCGCCCCCGGACCCATCGAGACACCGATGCTCGACGGGATCGACGACGAGTGGAAGCGGGCCAAACGCGCCGAGCTGCCACTCGGCCGGTTCGGCACCGCGGACGAAGTGGCCCCCACCGCCGTGCTGCTGGCCTCCGACCCGGGCGGAAACCTTTTCGTCGGCCAGGTACTAGGCCCCAACTCCGGTGACGTGATGCCCTGATGTGTGGCGCGTGCGGTGCAGGCCCGCCAGACGACATGGCGGCGTTCGTGTCCGGACCTCGCCGTCGGGCCGCCATCGCCGCGGCCGCCACCAGACATGCTCGGGGGGTTCGCGTCCGGGTCGTCGACCGTGCGTGGACCGTCGCCCGGCCCACCGGCAAGGTCACCGTGTGCCGCACGTTCGATCAGCTGCTCGACGAGCTGACCGGCCGCTGTGTCGACCGCCGGGTGCTGCGTTCGGTGCTGCTCGACGCGGCGGGGTCCGTCCCGACTCCCAGCTGACGGCCGGCCACGACGACCCACGCCCGGTGGCATGGGCGGCTCGTCACTCGGTAGTCCGAGCGCGGTCCGGAATGATTTCCTCCTGCATCTCCCATACGGCAAGGGCGACCGCGCACGTCGTCTTTCCGTCGACCGTGCTCAAGGAGACCCCCAAGAGCTCGCCGATTCGATTCAACCGGTAGGCAAGGGAATTGCGATGAATGAACAAAGCGGCGGCGGTCTTGGTGGGGCTGCCGTCCGCATCGAGGAACGCTCGCAGAGTA
Organism: Mycobacterium sp. AT1; assembly: GCF_002043095.1. Lineage (GTDB taxonomy): Bacteria > Actinomycetota > Actinomycetes > Mycobacteriales > Mycobacteriaceae > Mycobacterium. Next base: position 78,319 of record NZ_MVOC01000038.1, read on the forward strand.
ACGATCAGATCGGAGTTCGTCTCGTCGTCATAGTCGCGAAGGGGCCGTAGAAACTCGAGAGCCTGCTCCACACCGCCCTTCGTGAGCGCCGTCGCGAGAACGGACGGTAGATCGAATCGCCGCGCAATGGTGGGCTCGTTCACGCGAACGAGTTGGCGCGGTGAGGCCAGGATGGCGGTGCGCAGACTTCCGATGCCGACCATGGGGGCCGTGACGATCGCCGGTCTGCGCGGGGCTATGTCGTGCAAGCGATGGATGACCGTGGTCTGGGCATCGTCGACGTCGAAGTTCTGGCCGATGAGCAGGGAGAAGTGCTCGGCTTCCAGTAGCCCGAGAGTTGGAAGGATGTCTGCGAATTGAAGTCGCATCCGCCACGCATCGTTCGGATCGGCCCCGGCGCGGAACGTGGTGAGCAGCGTCGGCTTCTGGGGATCGAAGCCCGCGGCGCGCATCAATTTCTTCGTGTACCGGGGCGACTCGGTGTCGGGCATGCGCAGGTGCTCGATCAACGAACGCATCCGGTCGTTCTCGACGTTGTACTGCTCGGCGGCAGAGTGCAGATGGAGGCTGACGATGGATCCCACCGGGCCGAGCAGTGGATCTATGACGGATTCGCTTCGTGGCGAACGGACGGCGATCGAAAAGCGCTCGCTGCCACGCACCGGGTTGAGGCGGCGTAGGTGTTCGGACATGCCGTCGGACGTCTTCCGGGTGCGCGCCGCAGGCAACTTCCAATTCATGCCCGGCGGCTGGCTGGCGACCATCCGCCCTTGCGAATCGACGAGTCCAACCTCGCCGCCCACGGCCGTTCGGATCTGCTCGAGGAGTTCCAGCAGAGTGGTCCCGCGTGCTTCGAGTTCGGCGCAGGTGTCGGCCAATTCGAGCGAACTGCGAAGGACGGCATACTGCTCGGCCTGAATGCTGTCGTTCACGAGGCGGTGCACCTGGAGAAGGTTGACCGGCGGCGCCACCTCCAGTACGGGGACGTCGAAACGGTTTCCAGCGTCAATCAGGCCGCCGGGGACCTCGGGGTGGGCGATGCCGGAATTGAACAGGATGCCCGCAACGGGCACCTCGGCAAGGCGCTCCACGTAGGCGTCCCACGTCCGGGCATCCTGGAAGTTCATGGCGATACCGGTCAGTGTCACCAGTTCGTTTCCCTCGAGAAATGCGGTCGGCTCGATCAGCTCCGTTGGCGCGACCGTCGAGATGGGCCGACGCATCCGCGTGGGTTGCGTCGCAGTCTTCAGTCGGAGGGCGAGGTATTGATTCGACATCAGTTCGGCCAGTTGCACGGCTTACCGCCTTCTTGGTGCACTTACGGGTCCTCGGCGACAGGTTTCGTCGACGTTACGGTCGAGATGCCGTTGCGCGCTGCAATGCACAATCTCGTGCAGATGCCCAAATAGATTCCCATGTTTTCGTGCTGATGCACGCTATCTGGGGTGGTGATGTCTGCATAGCGTTTCCTCCATGCCATCCGCCATCACCGTCAACTCCGACCTCGGAGAGTCATTCGGGCTGCACAGCTTTGGCCACGACGACGAGCTCCTCACCCTCATCGACGCCGCGAACATCGCCTGCGGTTTTCATGCCGGCGACCCCCACGTCATGTCGACCACCGTCGTCAACGCTGCCCGCGCCGGCGTGGCGCTGGGAGCACACCCCGGCTTGCCCGACCTCACCGGCTTTGGACGGCGCCAGATGACCCTCTCGGCCGACGAAGTGCGTGACCTGGTGATCTATCAGGTGGGGGCACTGAGTGCCTTCATCGCGGACTCGGGAGGCCGCCTCAACCACATCAAACCGCACGGGGCGTTCTTCGGAATGCTCTCGCGCGACGAGGATCTGATGAGACCACTAGCGGAACATGCGGCCCGGCTGGGGGTTCAAGTCTTCGGGCTCGCCGACACCGCGCACCAGCGCGCCGCGGACGAGGCAGGCGCACAATTCGTTCCGGAACTCTACGTGGATCTGAACTACGACCATGACGGGAATCTGGTCATCGTCCGACGACCTGAGACCACCGACCCCGGTGCCGCAGCGGCTCGGGTGAAGTCGGCAGTCACCACCGGCACCATCAGCGCCGACGACGGCACCACGTTGCCAGTTCAGTTCTCCAGTATCTGCGTGCACTCCGATACCCCGAACTGCGTGGAGGTGGCGAAAGCCGTCGTATCTGCGCTCCAAGAATGCCAGCAGGCATCTCGTCCCGAGAGGCAAACCATTGGCCACCCATGAGATCTCAACTCCGCTACCGGGAATCTTCTACCGAAGCCCCGGACCAGGAAAACCGCCCTACGTCTCCGAGGGTGACCACGTCGAAGCCGGGCAGGCGATCGGTCTCGTGGAGATCATGAAGCAGTTCAGTGAAGTGAAGAGTGACGTGGCCGGGGTGATCGCCGAGTTCGTCGTCGACGATCTTGGTGAAGTCGATCCGGGGACCGTCATCGCAACACTCACGGAGGACCAGTGAAGCGACTACTTGTAGCCAACCGCGGCGAGATCGCCGTTCGCATCATCCGGACGGCGCACGAGGTCGGACTCGAAACCGTTCTCGCCGCCAGTGAGGCCGACCGCGCCAGCCTGGCAGCAGAACTGTCCGATTACGTGAGTGTCATCGGTCCCGCGCAGGCGGCCAAGAGCTATCTCAACTCGGCAGCCGTCATCGAAGCGCTGAAGGCTTCCGGGGCGGACGCGGTGCACCCCGGATACGGATTCCTCTCCGAAGACGCAGAGTTCGCGCGAATGGTCGAGGCCACCGGCGCAACGTGGGTCGGGCCGAGTCCCGATTCCATTGCCCTGATGGGCAACAAGGCCGCTGCCCGCCAAGCGGCCAAGGATGCCGGCGTCCCGGTTTTGGTCGGCAGCGACGGTGCCGTCGGACCCGAGGACGACGTCGAGGCGATCGCCGAGTCGATCGGCTACCCACTGTTGATCAAGGCCTCGGCAGGAGGCGGGGGCCGCGGTATCCGAATCGTCGAATCGGCCGAGAAACTGGCGGGGGAGATTCAGCTTGCGGTCGCGGAGGCCGGTGCCGCATTCGGAGACCCTGCCGTGTACCTCGAACGCTTCATCGACAAGGCGCGCCACGTCGAGGTGCAGATCCTGGGTGACGGAGTGGACGTCGTCCACCTCTTCGATCGCGACTGCTCGCTACAGCGGCGTCAGCAGAAGATCGTCGAAGAGACGCCCGCGCCCAATCTGCCCAGCCACTTGCGAGACCAAATGCTGACCGCAGCAACCGATCTCGGACGCCGCTGTAGGTACCGCGGAGCGGGCACGGTCGAATTCCTCTACGACGGGGCGCGCGGTGAAATCTGCTTCATCGAGATGAACACCCGACTTCAGGTCGAGCACCCGGTGACCGAGATGATCACCGGCATCGATCTGGTACGTGAACAGCTGCGCATCGCCGGCGGCGAAAGGCTCGGCTACGACCAGAGCGCCATCACCCGCAACGGCCACGCCATCGAGATGCGCATCAATGCCGAGAACCCGGCTCAGGGGTTCATGCCGAGCCCGGGAACCATCACCGAGATACGTTATCCCGGCGGGCCGGGAGTGCGGGTCGACAGCGGCGTCGTCGGCGGCTCCGCCGTGTCGCCCTACTACGACTCGCTGGTGGCCAAGGTCATCGTCTGGCACTCCGATCGACCGTCCGCGATCGCGCGAGCGCGGAGGGCGCTGTCCGAACTCCGAATCATCGGGGTGGACACCACCGCAGTGTATTTGGAGGCGGTACTCGCCCATCGAGCCGTAGCCGACGCGACGCACCACACGAAGTTCTTGGAACAATCCGCCGAGCAACTGTTGCAGGGGACAGCATGACCGCCACCGAACTGCCGGAGCACGCCCGATACTCCTGGGGCGGCGATGAATTCCTGTTCGTCGAGATCGACGAAGCCATGAGCTTGGAAGGCTTCTTCGTCGTCGGCGCACTCGCCGAGGAAATACGCGCCGCGAAGATCGGCGGAGTCACCGACATCTGCCCGACGAACAACTCGCTCCTGCTCCGCTACGACCCCGACGTGACGGCACCTCGAACACTGCGGTCGCAGGTCCAGGAACTCGAGACGCGGGTGCGCGCCGGCACATCCCAGACCTCGACGGCGCGGGTCATCGAAGTCCCGGTTTGGTACGAGGATCCGTTCACATCTGAAGTGGGCGAACGCTTTCGGTCCAACCACCAAACACCGGACAAGAGTGACCTCGACTTCGCCGCCGAGGTGAACGGCTTGGCCGACGCGCAGGAGTTCATCGAACGTCACCACGCCACACCGTGGATGGTGACCGCCGTCGGCTTCGTTGCCGGACTCCCGTTCATGTACCAGATGGCCCCCCGTGAGAGGCAGTTGGAGGTGCCCAAGTACCTCAGTCCCCGCACCGACACCCCTGCTCTGACGGTCGGGCACGGCGGCTGCTTCTCCGTCGTCTATTCGGTCCGCGGGGCTGGTGGGTACCAGATGTTCGGCATCGCTGCAGCGCCGGTGTTCGCCTTGGACTCAGCTCTGTCGGACTTCCAGGAATCACCGGTGCTGTTCCGTGCCGGCGACATCGTGAAGTTCACACCGATCGACGAGAAGCAATACGGCGCAATCCAAACCGAGCTCGAGCAGAACACGTTCCGCTACAGGCGTGCCGAGGTCGAATTCGATCTCGCCCGGTGGACAGCCGATCCCGACGCATTCAACGCACACGTACTGGAGGCCCTCGATGGCGCTACTGATTGACGAGCCGGGCCTGCAGTCCACGATCCAGGATCTGGGACGACCAGGGCACTACGATGTGGGCATCCCCCTTGGGGGTGCGATGGACACGGTCTCCCACGAGATCGCAAATCTGTTGGTGGGGAATCCTCGGGAAGCTGCGACGATCGAAGCGACCTACACGGCACCAAAGTTCACCGTCACCGCGCCGACCGTCATGGCGGTGACGGGCGCCACGATGGACGTCAGCGTCAACGGTGACTCCGTTCCGCAGTGGACCGCCGTCGCGCTCCAGGAAGGTGACGTGGTGGCCTGTGGCTTCGCATCGGCAGGCACCCGGACGTACCTCGCCTTCGCAGGCGGGATCGACGTCCCCATCGTTCTGGGGAGTCGAGGCACGTACTCGCTGGGAAAGCTCGGGGGCCTGCACGGTCGTCCGCTCGCAAGCGGGGACTCCGTGCCGATCGGAGCCTCGGATCGTCAAAGCCCAGCTCTCCGAACACTGCCCGAGGATCTACGGCCGTCGTTCTCCCGCGCTGTCACCACCCGCGTGGTCGTAGGCCTGTACGCCCACCTGCTCACCACGCACTCGTTGGACATGCTGACGTCGGCGGAGTGGAAGCTGACACCGGTAGCCGATCGGACCGGTCTTCGCTTCAAGGGCGAAGAGAAGTTCCAGTTCGAAGAACGCGAACAACCCTTCGGTGCGGGATCGGACCCGTCGAACATCGTCGATGCCGGATACGCGATGGGCTCGATCCAGATACCCGGCGGGAGTCAACCGATAGTCCTGCACCGAGACGCCGTCTCGGCAGGCGGTTACGCCATGGTCGCAACCGTCATCAGTGCCGACATGAACGTCCTCGCCCAGCTGGCTCCGGGCTCGACGGCTTCATTCGAAGCCGTCACCATCGACGAAGCACTGACCGCACGCGAGGAGGCCTCGTCGAGGCGCGCACGGATACGAGGGGCCCTGTCGAGTTAGGGCGGCGCTGAGCGCCCGATACGGCACCGGTTTGCACGTCGGCGCTTCACCCCGGAGCCACCACCATGCGTGCCGGGGGCTGCCGCGGAGGTTTCGGTGTCGCCGTCGTGAGTCTTCGGCTCAGGGCGAAACCCATGTGTGACCACGAATGAACTCGATAGCGTTTCTGCCATGGTCGTTGCGCGCCAAGCAATCTACGAGGTCGACGGCCGGAGGATGGTCGGCCACTTGACGCGTCCCGACGGTGAGGGTCCATGGCCGGCGGTGCTTATCGGCCACGACGGAATCGGTCTGGAGGACTACCAACGCGGCCGCGCAGACATCCTCGCCGACCGCGGATACATCGTCCTCGCCATGGACTATCACGCTGGCCGCACGTATTTCGGGGAACCAGAGGCGATGCTGGCCCGGGTCATGCCGCTGCTGGCCGACCCCGGTCGCATGCGAGCCATCGGTCGGGCGGCGCTCGAGGTTCTACTAGCTGAACCTGGAACCGACCGTGAACGGCTGGCGATGGTGGGGTTTGGCGCTGGCGGCCGAATCATGCTCGAACTCGCCGGTACGGGCACGCACGTCAAGGCACTCGCAGCGATCCACCCGGCCTTGCCAGCGCCTACCCACGCACTGGAGTGGGGGAGTGTCAGCGGAGCATTCCTGTTTGGCACCGGCTCCGAGGATCCCCTCTGCACCCCCGAGCAACTGTTGGCCTTCACCGCCGTCCTTCAAGACGCTGGGGTCGATTGGCGCGTCAACGTCTATGGCGGAGCTCAGCACGCCTTCTGGGCCGCACCCATGCAGCCTGGCGACGCGGCGGACCGTCCCGAACCTGCACAGCTGGCTACGGTTCCCGGTGTCGGGCATCATCCCCTGCACGCGACACGGGCATGGCGTGCGGTGCTGGACCTGCTCGAGGAAACGATGGCACCCGATCCGCGTGGTCGTGCATGAGCAGCCACCGCCCCACCAAACGGCGTGCAGCGATCCGCCTTCAGTGCTCGCTGCACGGGACGTCCGGCCTGCCCTCCGAAGGCGCGGGGCCGTCAGAGGGTCATGGCCTTGAACTTCTCCGCCTGTCCGCGGATGGCGATTTCGGTGGGGAGCCGTTCCAGCGACGATGCGCCGAAGAAGCCGACGATTCCGCTCGTGTGGTCGAGGACGTACTGCGCATCCTCCGGCTGTGCGATCGGCCCGCCATGGCACAGCACGATGACGTCCGGGTTGATCGCCTTGGCAGCGTCGTGCATGGCCTGGACCGAGTTGACCGCGTCCTCGAGCGTGAGCGCCGTCGATGCACCGATGGTGCCGCTCGTCGTGAGTCCCACGTGTGGGACCAGGATGTCGGCCCCGGCCTTGGCCATGGCGGCCGCCTGGTGGGAATCGAAGACGTAGGGTGCCGTCAGTAGTCCCTTTCGTGCCGCGGTGGCGATCATCTCGACTTCGAGGTCGAAGCCCATTCCGGTCTCTTCGAGGTTCTGCCGAAATACGCCGTCGTAGAGGCCGACTGTCGGAAAGTTCTGTACGCCAGTGAATCCGATGCGGATCAGCTCGTCGAGGAACCTGTCCATGAGACGGAATGGGTCGGTTCCGCACACGCCAGCCAGCACAGGCGTGTGCTTGACGACTGGAAGCACCTCGTTGGCCATTTCGACGACGATCGCATTGGCGTCACCGTAGGGGAGCAGTCCGGCGAGCGACCCGCGCCCGGCCATGCGGTAGCGCCCCGAGTTGTAGATGATGAGGAGATCGATCCCCCCTGCCTCGGCGGCCTTTGCAGATAGGCCGGTGCCGGCCCCTCCTCCGACGATGGGGCGGCCGGACGCCAAGGTCTCGGCGAGTCGGGACAACGCTTCGCTTCGCAACACGTGGATCACGAATCCTTTTGAGAAAGAGGGTGGTTCATGGTCGTTCTGATGAGCTGATCGAGCGCTTCGGCCATCCGCCGACCAAATCCCTCGTCGTTGATCGCGGTGGGGACGTCGTGGACGGTGACCGCGGTGCCTTCCAGTCCCGTCCGGATGGCGGCGAAGAGTGCCCGATCGGCGTCCGGGTCGGCGAACGGTCCGCCCTCGACGTCGATGCCGCTAACCCCTGCGAGGGGAAGGAATACCTCTGCGGGACCAGTACTTTCAGACAGCTTGGAGGCGATGATGCTGCCCAGTTCCGTCATCTCTGCCCGCGTGGTGCGCATGAGGGTGATGGTGGGGTTGTGGACGAGGAACAGCCGTTCGGAGAAGGTCGCTGGGACTGACGCCCTGGGTCCGAAGTTCACCATGTCGAGAGCACCGACGCTGACCACCTGCGGCGTGCCGAACTTCGCGGCAGCCTCCAAGCGGTGCGGGCCTGCCGTCAGCACCCCGCCGACGAGTTCATCGGCCAGCTCCGTTGTCGTCAGGTCGAGGACACCGGCCAGGAATCCGCTGGCGATGAGGCCCTCCATCGCCTTGCCTCCGGAGCCGGTGGCGTGAAAGACGAGCACCTCGTAGCCCAATTCGTCCAATCGGGCCCGCGCTTCGTTGGCGGCCGGCGTGGTGAGGCCGAACATGGTCATGCCAATCAGCGGCTTGCCGTCGGCCGCGTCGGGGGCATCACGGAGGCCTTCATATCGCCTGGCCATCCCTGCCACGGCGGATGCGGCGTTGCCCAGCACCTGGCGCGAGATCCGGTTGATGCCCGAGATGTCGACCACCGAGTACATCAGCGTCACATCGGATTCGCCGACATAGGGGCCCACGTCGCCGGAGGCCATCGTCGACACCAACAGCTTAGGAACGCCGACAGGTAACGCTTGCATCGCCTCGGCGGCGATGGACGAACCACCGGAGCCGCCGATCGCCAGAAGCGCGTCGATGCGTCCCTCGGCGTGCAAGGCGCGCACGATGGCGGCACTGCCCGTGGCCATCACGGCCATGGCTCGCCCGCGATCGTCGGCAGCGCGGAGCGCCTCCAGACTGGAACCGCCCGCCGCCGCGACCTCGGCGGACGTGACGTCAGCGCGCGACGACTCCTGCGAGAAGGTTCCCACGTCGATCAGCAGAGTGGCGCAATTCTCTGCGGCCAGCTGGTCGACCAGCCACGCGTACTCCGTCCCCTTGGTGTCCAACGTCCCGATCAGACCCACTGTCGCCATTGACACGTCGCCTTCCACACTCGCCGGATTACGCTCCCGCCCCGCGCAATTCAAGCTTAAGCCCCACAATCCCCGACCATTGCCTGCCCATGTTCGATTCCGCCGTATTCCCCGCGATACGCAGCAGTGCATTGGGGGGAACGACAGGAGATAGGCGCGGACAGCGGTTGCCGGACCCCGCCAACCGCCCAGTGTTCGCCCCGGCCTCGTTGTGGCGGTTCACGCGACACTGCTGGCGATCGCGACGACCAGCCCGGCCAAGGTCAGCACTCCGACGATCACCGCGGCGGCGGTCGCCCGCCCGCGTCGGTGCCGGCGTGCGTCGTAGAGCGCGACCGCGATGCCAGCGAAGATCAACGCGGCATAGACCGACAGACCCACCGTCAGCGCCGCCGTTGACGCTGCGGTGGCCGTGGTCACGTGGTGCACGCCGTGAGCCTACGGCGCGAACGTGCGCATCGCTGCGGGTAATGAAGCGCCTTTCTCGGCCTCGCTCGAGGAATGAATGTGAGGCGGCCCTTCAAGGCCTACGACAACCGACTACGGCAGGGTCGCGTAGATTCCTTGAGAACAATCCGAGCATTCAACGAAGGCCATGATGTCCGAGGACCAGAACACAGACGTTCCACCGAATCACCTCTCCATCGACCCGCGTAGCGCCTTCTACAGCGAAGAGGTGCTTCGCCGCGACGTGGGTATTCGCTTCAATGGCGTGGAGAAGACCAACGTTCACGAATACAACGTGGCCGAGGGCTGGGTGCGCGCTGAAGTCCCCACCGCGAAGGATCGCCGCGGAAATCCCATGGTCGTCAAGCTCAGCGGCACGGTCGAACCTTATTTCCGCTGAGCGGACCAGCGGTCGCCTAGCAGCTACGACGAGTGCTGCTTCGCGAAGTCCCAGCGGTCTTAGCGCTCAACGCGCGGCGCAACGCCAGGCTGGCGACTGGCGCGGGCGCGACGTAGAGCTTTGGATGAACCACGCACTGTGAACAGGGTTGGCGCTCAACACGATTCGTGCCACACCTATGGCCTAGCGGCGTGCCCATCTGAGACGGGTCACTAGGCACTCGCGTCGGCGGTGCCTTCGCCCTGAGGACCGTCGATCCGCGACCTCCCTGCCGTCGGGAGCGATCGCCGTAATTGTGCCGGACTTGCCTGCGAGACCGTCACCCGGTACGGGCCGGCCTGGACGTGCTCGGTGTGCACGACGTAGTCCAGCGGGTCGGCGACCGCTGCCCGCGCCCCCGTGGATAGGCGCTCACACATCCCTCCCTAGGGGTGTAGTGCGGTACCCCCGACGGTGGTCGACTGAGTGCACGCCGAGCACCTGGTCAACCGGGAAGGGGCACCAAGGGCCCGATTTCAGCGATGCAGAACCTTAGAAAGGGCAAAGCCATGATCGTTCTCGGAATCATTCTTCTCATCGCAGGATTTCTCCTGCACATCTCCATCCTCTGGACGATCGGGATCATCCTGGTCGTCGTCGGGCTGATCCTGACGCTGCTGGGCTCGACGGGGCGCGCAGTGGGCGGTCGACGCACCTACTACTGATCGACGCGCTTCGGCCCGTCGGGCAGTCGGCCGCGCGGAAGCACTGCGCGACAACGTCTTCGGGCCATTCTGGACTCGATCCAGAACTATTGACGTTTGCGTCGAAAACCCGCGGGGTACGCCCTGCTCAGCATAGGAGGTAAGTCGAAATGCCCAATTGGATATGGATAGTGGTCGCGATCGCCGTCGTGATCGTCATCGTGGCGGTGGTGGTCATCGCCACCCGGGGCCGACGTGATTCGGACCGGCTCAAGCAGCGCTTCGGTCCCGAGTACGACCGCACGGTGTCCGAGGCCGGCGACGAGCGGGCCGCCGAGAAGGAACTGATCGCCCGGGAGAGGAAGCGGGACAAGCTCGACATCCGGCCCCTGAGCCCCGCGGCGCTGGACGGCTTCACCAACAGGTGGAGGGCCGTACAGACCGCGTTCGTCGATCATCCGTCGAGCGCGGTGGGAGAAGCCGATCTGCTCGTCACGGAGGTGATGCGTGAGCGTGGCTACCCGGTGGACGACTTCGACCGCCAGGCCGCCGACATCTCGGTCGACCACCCCACGGTGGTCGCGGATTACCGCGCAGCACACGACATTCACCTCGCGCAGCAGAAGGGGGACGTCGGCACCGAGCAGCAGCGCCAGGCGTTCGTGCACTACCGCGCACTGTTCACGAAGTTGCTCGAATCGGAGAAGGACAAGTCACAGGAGGCACGCGCATGACCACCCACGATCAGCACACCGATTACGACCCGTCTCTCGACCCGTCGACCGCGCAGCGTCCCGCCGACCGGCAGGACCATCCCACCGGTCAGGGCGCCGCACCGGAGTACGACCAAAACTCTGGCTACGCCGATCAGTCAGCGGGCCTTGGCGCTCGACCGACGTCAGAGCCGCCATTGTTGGAGACTGTGACGCAACCGAGCGACGAGCGTCTCGCCGAGCCGTCGGACGAGCGACTCGGCCATTCGTCGGACGACCGGATGAACCAGCCTGCTGGCGACCACCTCTCGCACGAGGGGTCGGTGCCCGATCCGTCTGGCGTCCAGGGCGTGTCATCGCGCACGGCCGACACCGGCGCTGCTGGCGGACGGTCATCGGCGATCGGGGACGACCTCTTCGCCGACGATGAGATGGTCGGGCTCCGCGCCCGGTGGGACAGCGTCCAGGCCAGCTTCGTCGACGACCCGAAGGAGTGCGTGCAGAAGGCCGACGGCCTGGTCTCCGACGTCGTCGACCAGCTGACATCGAGCTTCTCCCATGCCCGTTCGCGTCTGGAGGAGCAGTGGGCCCGCGGCGAGGAGGTCTCGACCGAGGATCTGCGGATCGCCCTGAAGCGCTATCGGGAGTTCTTCGACCGCCTGCTGGCCGTCTGACTCTCTGCCGCTACGACATCGGCCCTCTTGCCCGCCGGCAGGGGGCCGGTGTTCGTTCGTCGGCGGTGCGGTCGGGCAGAAGCTCCAACAAGGCCGCGGTGGCGACAGACACCGAGCCAATGCCCGGCAACTTTAGGTGATCGCCAGTGGGCCAAGGGTTTTTGCGGTTGGTCACTCCACGGTGAAGGTGAGTTCACCGATGCCGTCGATGCCTCCGGCGACCGTCTGTCCACGTTCGATGGGACCGACACCAGACGGTGTTCCCGTCATGATGAGGTCGCCTGGCTGCAGGACGACCGAGGCGGACAGTTGTGCCACGACGTCGGCGACGGGCCAGATTTGGTCTGCGAGGTCACCCTCTTGGCGTAGTTCGTCGTCCACGGTGAGCCAGATCCTGCCCGACTTTCCCCTGTCGCCGCTGGCGGGCACCAACGGTGATAGTGGGCCGGAGGCATCGAACCCCTTGGAGAGATCCCAGGGTCGCCTAGTGGCCTTCGCGTCGTCTTGCATGTCGCGGCGGGTGAGATCCACGCCGACCGCATAACCCCAAACATGTTGCAAGATTGAGGTAGCCGGCTCGTTGGTTACGGTTGAGCCGATCGCGACGACGAGCTCGATCTCATGGTGCAGATTGTGGGTCGCGGGCGGATAGGGGAGGACACCCGGCCTGCCGCCGCGATAGCCCTCGCCGACGGTGAACACCGCGTCGGCCGGCTTCGTGAAATAGAACGGTGGCTCGCGGTCGGGGTCTGATCCCATTTCGCGGGCATGGTCGGCGTAATTGCGTCCGACGCAGTACACCCGACGTACCGGAAAGCGGGCGTCGGAATCGTCGATCGCCAGAGTTGGCGGCGATATGGTGAACATGACTCCACCTCTACATTTCGTACTCGGCGGCGAGAACGGCGCTTGATTGTCCACGGCAACCATTATGGTGTCCGTCTCCTCCCGGAGACCCTGGTCCAAGGGGGATTGACGCGGAACGACACCTCGTCGGCGCTTGCGTCAGGAGAGGGGACCTGGCAGTGGAGTGCAAACGACGAGCTGGCTGCAGGATTGCCCTTCAACCTTGTCAGCCGACGCGGGTCCCTTTCGCCGGTGTCACCGGTGGTCGCACCCTTTGTCTTTAGTCGGCATGGCGATCGGACGTCGTGGTGGCGCCGTCGGGGCGACACTGGCCGCGGACAGGCATGAACACAGAAGGGCAATGAACATGACCAGAACGCGGAACATGACCAGAACGCGCGACGTCGATGTCCACCACGTTCGGGCCTGGGTCGACGCGGGGGAGACGGTTCGCATCGGCCACGGGTGACCAGGCCCGACTATCGCGGCGCCGGCGCGTCTGACAAACCCCGAGACGGGTACGACTAGTGGACCGTGGCCGGTGACATTCACGGTCTCGTGCGCTGCGGTACCGCGATTTCGCGAGCGTGCGATGACTGCTTCGACGCCATGCACCGCCGACCCCGCGGGAACGGAACCCAGTCATCCCAGTCGAGCTAGGCAAATCGTCGCCAAACGGCACCTGACAGAGGTTTCCGCGATGCGGTTGAATTTCAGTTTCCGCGTTGGCAATTCGGCGTGATCATCGGCAGATCCCTCGCCCCGGCTCCACTGCGACATGTCCTAGGCCGTGCCCCCCAGTGACGGCGCCGTGTTGAACAAGGCGTGCGCTTCCTGTCCGATGGCGAGGCCAAGGGGGACACCGCCGACATTCTTGCTGGCGTTGCGCGGGATGCCGTCGAACCGCCAGTGCACGCCCAGATAGACGCGGCTCACCGAGTTCTCCCACACCGGCTCGACGAAGTTGTTGAACGGGATCGGCACGCGCGTGCGGATCGACCCGTCTGGGTCACTGCACACGCCGTCGAGTTCGTCGGAGACGAAGGTGAAACTCTCCGCCGCAACCGGCGGGGACGCCCCGGTTTCGACGTTGAGCACGTCCTGGAGGGTGATTGCAGGCGCGGTCTTCAGTCCCAACCTCAACGCCTGCATCAGCGCCGCGCCGAAGGTCGCGTGGCCAGACGGATAGGCGGGGAAGGGCGGGGTGAGCGTGCCGCGAGCGGCATTGGTCTGCGGCATACCGAGCGGTGCCCAGAATGGGTCACCATCCGGGTCGGCCCCATTGCGGATGCCAACCACGGGGCGCCACAGGTCTACAAGCGACGGCGCCACGCGGTTGATGTATTTGTGATGCCAGCAGTCGATGCCCGCGTCCGCCATGGCGACGTTCACGACCGCGAACAGCTCGGCCAGTCGGGGCAACGAGAGCCCGCGGTTGCGTACGACTTCGCGTGCAATCTGGTTGTAAAGCCGCGGCGGCACGCCCAGATTGTTGGCACCGTCATAACCCCAGTAGACGCCGCGGCGCTCCTGCTTGGCCGTGCGCTGCCGCCGGGCTACCGAGCCGTGTTCGCGTACCTCTTCGAAGTCCGCGCGAAAGTCGGGATCGGCGAGGTAGTCGGGTAGACCGTGTCCCGGGAAGCGATCGAGCGGCTGATGCGCCGTGCCAGTGAAACGCTTCACATCGCCCCAGACCGGCCCGAGCTGGGCCTGACCCGGCGCATAGGGATCGGCGCGGTGCTGGCCATAGACCGGCGCCGTGGGCTGCGGGCCGGTCACCATCGTTGCCGAGCCGTCACTCTCACGATGCTTGAGCATCGCTTCGCCGACCAGTACGCCGCCGTCGAAGGCAGCCGTGTTCACGCTGCCCAGCGCGTCGTCGAAAATTGCCCTGTAGGTGGGGTGAGGGTAGAGGGCCTTGAGCGTCGTCACAGCGGCGCCGGCGATGATGTCGTCGACCGGGCCAGTCAGATTCGGAATCGGTGGCATCACGTTCTTCTTGGTGAGATAGGCAGCCGCAGGGTTGTTGCGGAAGGCGACCGCGTCATGGATCGCCAGATGCACTATCGCCATGGCCCGCGAGGTCCGGATCGGCCCAGGTTGCTGGTTGTTGACATAGCCGCGGCTGAAGTCCCTCCGCGAGGCTTCGAGAAGTACGGAATTCCAGAAAAGCACGCTGTTCATGACATTCACTCCTGCACAGATCGTCGGATCGTCAATATCGGATGCAGACAGTTAAATTGGCGCGCGCACGCCCGGCACCAGTAGTCGACTACTCGTTTTTTCGCTGTTGATTCGAGTAGAGCGGGAGTACCGTGGTTGCTTGAACTGCGTTGGCGCGTCGGGCAGAAACGTCAGTGACTATGCCGCGTTCCGCGTCGAGAGCTTCAATTTATTCGTCGAACCGGCCCCGGACGGAGATGGCGGGCCCTCGTCAATTGATGAAGGCTCTGGCGACGAAGGACGATATCTGCTTGCTGGCTTCTTTCGATTCCGGAGCAGGCAAAAGGATGAAGCCGTGGAATCCGCCGGCTACCTCGACAAGCGTCGCATCTACACCGTCGGCACGCATGCGGGTCGAGATGGTGCGGGAGTCATCGAGTAAACAGTCGTGGGTACCGACGACGATCAGCGTGGGGGGAAAGTCGGCGAATGAGCCGTAGAGGGGTGACACCAGAGGCATCCTCAGATCACAGTCACCGGCGTAGGCCACTGCACTACGCGAAAGACCGTTGCGGGAGAGCAGATCTCGAGGTTCGTTCCGCACGAAGCTCTCGGAACTGTTGGTGAGGTCTGCCCAGGGGAACATTGTCACGAGACCTTTCGGCGCGTGACCACCCTGGTCCAACACTCGCCGCACCAGCGACATGGCCAGACCACCTCCCGCGGACTCTCCGACGATGACGGTGGGCCGTTGGCGCGCCACCTCCGAGTAGACCGTCCACACGTCATCGAGCGCCGCGGGGAACGGATGCTCCGGCGCAAGCCGGTAGTCGACACTCACCAGTTCCGCGCCCAGGCAATGGGCCAGCCCGCTGTGGGCACGGGCCGCCAGGGAGCTACCGGCGACGAAGGCCCCGCCGTGTACGTGGAAGATCAATCCTGCTTCCGCCCGGTCCGGCCGGAACCACCGAACGGGCACCCCTGCCACCGAGTCGGTGGACTCCTGGACTCCGCGCGCCCTTCGCTGGAGCGACTCCATCGATCGGGTGATTCTGCGCGTCTTCCCCACATCTTGAACACCGTCCGATCGCGAGGTCGCCAACAGCACGAGCTTTTGGAGAGCGAGGAGCCGTCGGCTCGGACGGTGAGAATTGGCTACAGACAAAGGCTTTCCTTCATGTCAGCGGCAGGGTCATCACGCTGCTTGCAGCAACAACATCAGCCCTACGGCAACGAGAACCACCGCCAGGATGGCGGCATTATGGCATTCGAGCGCGACCCTGAGCCGTCGCAGAGGTTCGCTCATGCGCTCACGCCAGATCGCATAGCTGAGAACCGGCACTATCACTGTCGCGCTGGCAAGCAGGGCGAAACCGGTGACGTCACCCCACTGGGCCAGGCTGGACTGCGTGGTGGCCCCGGTGCTGAAACCTGCTGCAGCGCAGGCAGAGAGCACTTTTGGATTCACGGCCGCCAGGACCGGCGCGGCTGCCAGTGCCCGCGGCGCAGTGACCGAGTCCAGTGTCCGTAGCCATACCGGCGCACGTTCACTACGTCCCCGGCGCATCCAGGTGACGAGGCCGGCGAGGATCAGGAGCACCGCCAACATCATCGTTGCGGGTCGGATCCATGGTGGCGGCGGACCGCCGGCGTCAGGCAATTGACCGGAAATTTCGACGAAAATCCAGGTCGTGGCCGCCACGGAGAGCATCCAGCCCACGGCGAACGCCCATCCCGCAGCCAGCGGGCGCGGCGTGTGCAGCATCAGGATCGCCGGCACCACCGAGGCCGGCGACACGGCGATGACCAGTGCCAATGACGCCAGCTCCACCTGCATTGCGCACCCGTGCTTTCTCCACGTCGATTAAACTAATGAGCATTCATTATATACTGACCGGAGGGGATGCGTACCATCGGGCAATGCCCTCGAAGTCGGACCGCATTCGGGAACAGGCGCGCACACGCGGCCGCAACAGCAGCGGAGAAGCGACGCGCCTCAAGCTCATCACCGTCGCGGAGACGATGTTCGCCGACCGGGGGATCGCAGCTGTGAGCCTCAACGAGATCAGACTCGCCGCCGGGCAAAGCAACGCCGCGGTGGTGAACTACCACTTCGGCTCAAAAGACGACCTGATCAAGGCCATACTCGAAGATCGCCTCGAACGAATCGACGAAGATCGCGGACGAATACTCGACCAGGCGGCCTCGGGTGATCACCCGGCCGAGCTCAGACGCCTCCTTGCGGCCTTGATTTTCCCTCAGGTAAGCAGCATCGAGCGGGGGGAGCGACATGTCGAGCTGGTAGCCCAACTGCTGTTTCACGGATACGGCGAACCCGGCGGGCATGCCTGGATTCTGGCCGATCCTTCGTTGACCGGGCACGGCCAACGACTCAATCAGCTTATCTGGGAGCATCTTTCGCATCTCCCTGAAGCCGTCGCCGCGGCCAGGCTCCGTTTCGTCTACACGAGCTCCCTGAATGCGGTGGCCGACCACCAGCGACAACGGGCTACCGCCACCGAGGCGCCGCACACGGCGATATTCGTGTCCGACCTCATCGATTCGCTGACCGCGATCATTCGTGCGCCGGCCTCAGCAGAAACCCTGGCGGCGTCGCGGCATGAAGGAGCCGATTCAGTCAGACTTGAGCGCGGCCTTGAGTAGTTCCTGACCTGGTAACGAGTCCAGATCGGATTCCACTGTCACCGAACGCAATCCGCCGTTCCACGCAAACGGTGGTCGATAGTCTTCGCACACCGGCAGGCCGCGGTCGCGGCCCAAGGACAAAGATGTCCCGCCATGCTGCCAGACATGGGGCAGCGTCACCGGGGCCACCGCCGAGCCGACAACGGCGTCGTCGATCACTGCTTCCACTCGGGTCCCGCCGTCGAGGCGGTGTAACCGACAGCCCACGCTGTGGCGTCCTTCCGCCAGCAGCCGATCGGCCCGCACCCGGATGTTGCCGCCCGGGGCTGCGACAGCAATGTGCAGTCTGGACTCGATCACGAACGCCGCCAGCCCTCCGGTCCAGTTGCCGATCGCAAACAACACACCGTTGGCAGCCTCGGATGGGACGTCGACGTCAGCGGACAACCGGCTGTACAGCAAGGGCAATGCCTCATCGGCGACCGGCCCGCCCGAAGGCCGCAACACCACGCGCTGCCCGGGCGGGAATTCGGGCCACACCATCTCCGCCGCTCGTGCCACCAACGAATCAGTCAGGGGGAGCACGTCATAGCGGGCGGCCTCGGCTGCCCACAGGGCGGTCAATCGCGCCACCACGTCGGGGTGATCCGCCGACACGTCGTGAGCTTCGGAGAAGTCGTCGGCCCGAAACAGCGACCATCGATCAGCGGCGAAGTCCCGGCTACCCTCCAGCATCGCCTCCTCGTCCATCACGCCTTGGGCCACGTGATCCGTCGTGGCCTTCCAGCCATCCGCGATCATCGACCGGGAACCCACGACTTCGAAGTACTGAGTGGATCGGGGTGCAGGTGCCGCCGCGTCGTTGAAGGTCGGCAACAAGCTCGCGCCGTGGACGACGCTGTCGGAAGTTCCGACTCCCGACGACTGCTGCCGAACCCCGCAGGCTTCCAATACTGTTGGCATGACGTCGACGGCGTGCGCGAACTGTGAACGCACAGCGCCTCTGTCGCCGATACCGCGCGGCCAGTGCACGATCAGTGGAACGCGGGTACCGCCCAGCCACGCATACCGCTTCCACAGTCGGAAAGGAGTATTGCCGGCCCACGCCCAGCCCCATGCATAGTGCGGATACCCCGCCGTGCCACCCCAGTCCGGTAGGAGATCGAGATTGTCGGCCGTCGACTCTGGCACCCGATGCGTGAACCGGTGTTCATTGCTGGTGCCCGCAACGCCCCCTTCTGCACTGGCCCCGTTGTCGGACATGACGAGAACGAGCGTGTTGTCCATGACGTCGATGTCCTCCAGCGTGCGGATCAGTCGATCGATCTGGCTGTCGGTATGACTGAGAAAGCCTGCATATACCTCGTGCATCCGCGCGTATACGGCGCGTTCGTCTGCGGTGAGGGAGGTCCAAGCCGGAACCCAATCGGGTCGCTCGGTGAGAGTGGTTCCTGCGGGCACCACGCCCTCGGCGAGCTGGCGTGCGAACACTTCGTCTCGCCAAGCGTCCCATCCGATGTCGAACTGCCCCGCGTAGGCGTCGGCCCAGCTCTTGTGTACATGATGCGGAGAGTGCATCGCCCCGGTGGCAAAGTAGAGGAAGAACGGCTTGCCGGGTGCTGACTGCTGTTGGCTGACCACCATCCTGATCGCCTCATCGGTGAGATCCTCGGTCAAGTGGTAGCCGGCTGGGCGCACATCGGGTCCGTCGAGGTACGTGTTGTCTCGTACCAGTTGCGGATCCCAATGATTGGCGTCGCCGAGCAGAAAGCCGTAATAGCGCTCGAACCCGAGCCCCAACGGCCAGCGGGTGAACGGACCGGCACTCGTCCGTTCACCACGCGGTGCCAAATGCCACTTTCCGACGGCCATCGTGCTCCAGCCCGAATCGCGCAGCAAGCGCGGCAGCGTCGGCACCGAGGCCGGAATCTTGCCGGTGTAGCCCGGGTGGGCAGTCGGGATGTCGGCAAGGAAGCCCATCCCGACCGAGTGGTGGTTTCGGCCGGTAAGCAGGCATGCACGTGTCGGTGAGCACAGACCGGTGACGTGAAAGCGGTTGTACCGGAGTCCATTTCGAGCAAGACGATCAATGGCAGGTGTCTGTATATCTGACCCGTAGCAGCCGAACTGGGCGTAGCCGAGGTCGTCCAGCACGATCATGACCACATTGGGAGCTGCCGGACGCGCAGCCTCATCGTAGGTGCCCATTAGCACTCCTCAGGTCGAGAGTTATATTAATGCACCTTCATTATTAACACATGACTGGCTCCGGCGGTTGTCGCGTGTCCACGGCTGCTTTCGCGACGGGGAGTATCAGGATTGGTGTGGATAGCGGTCATGTCGACGTCGGTCGTATTCGCCCCGCGATGAGAACTGCTGACCTGGGGGCCGTGAAATTGCCCGAGTGGGGGAGTCCGGTGAGAAGTTGGGCGGGAAGTGCGAGACAGATCTGCCATCTCGTCCATCTCGGCAGGCTTGTCAACTCCAGAGTGTCACATGGACTTTCGGCTTGAACCGGGTGACGCCCACGCCGGTGCCACGGATCATCGCCTGGGTGCAACGCGGCGTGGTGATGAACCGCACCAGTTCGGAGACGGCCGGCTGCCGTGACGCCGGCGGCAGGGTGAACGCCACCC
Source organism: Mycobacterium sp. AT1 (assembly GCF_002043095.1). GTDB lineage: Bacteria > Actinomycetota > Actinomycetes > Mycobacteriales > Mycobacteriaceae > Mycobacterium. The sequence goes on from NZ_MVOC01000038.1 coordinate 98,348, forward strand.
ATTCGCCTTCAGTCTGCAGGCCCGTACCCTTGACATGGGTCAGTCGTTTCGCCGAAAGGTCCTTGCCGACAGCGAAACCCATCGTCAGCGTCAGACCGCCCACCCGCTGCACTTCCTCCAGCGCCGCGGCGTCGCTCTGGAAGATCCGTTGTCGCTCCTCGGGAATGGCCAGTTTCTGCAGCATCAGCCCGATTTCGCCGTCGACGCTGCCCGCGGACGGGCCCAGCATCCACATCTGCTCGCGGAGCAGCGCTGCAGGCGGTGCGACGGCGGGATTGACGGCCAGCGGACTGCCGGGCGCCGCCACCGTGATGATCTGGTACTTCAGGAACGGGCGTGAGGCGATGGTGTCGGTGCCGTCGGCAGCCACGGCGCTGGCGGGTCCGAGCGCCACGTCGACCGCCCTGGATTCGATCAGGTAGCGGAACTGACTTGCCGGGTGCACGCTCAGCTCCACCGACAGATCGTCGGCGCGCGACGAGAACAGCTCGATCAGACCGGGCGCCGCGTGCTCGGCGAATGCGCTCGACGCCGCAATCCGCAGCAGCCGCCTGCCATGCGCGGCCTCGGTCACCTCGATCGCCGTCTGGCGCTGCAGACCCAGAATTTCGATGGCCCGGCTGGCCAGCCGTAGGCCGCCAGGAGTGAACGCCAGCCCCGCCGCGGTCCTGGTGAACAGTTGGTCGTCGAGTTCCTTGCGCAACTGGGTGACATGCAGAGAGACGCCCGCGTCGGACATCCCGAGTTCGGCTGCCGCGGAGTGCACCGAGCCCAGCCTCACCACTGCCGAGTACGCGCGAAGTTGTGCCGGTGTCACGGAATGAGCCTACGTTTGATTTCGTGAGAGACGTGCTGGGCGACGTGTTGGCGGTCTGGCGTGCCGGTGGCACCGTCGGTGTCGGGACGGTCGTCCGCACCTATTCGTCGGCACCGCGGCTGCCTGGCGCGTCGATGGTCGTCGGCCCGGATGGCACCGCAAGCGGGTCGGTGTCCGGAGGTTGCGTCGAAGGCGCCGTCTACGAGCTGGCCACCGATGTGGCGGCGACAGGTGTGCCGGTACTGCAGCGCTACGGCGTCAGCGACGACGATGCCTTCGCCGTCGGCCTCACCTGCGGGGGAATCATCGACATCTTCGTCGAGCCGATGTCGCAGAACACCTTTCCCGAATTGGAAGCTCTCGCCGAGGACATCGTGCACCACCGGCCCGCTGCCGTCGCGACGGTGATCGCCCATCAGGATCCGGCCTGGGTGGGCCGGCGCCTGGTGGTCCGCGGCGACGACGTGACCGGGGAGCTGGGCTCGCCGCGCGCCGATTCCGCCGTCACCGACGACGCCCGCGGTCTGCTGGCGGCAGGCCGCAGCGAGGTGCTCACCTACGGGCCCGACGGCCAGCGGCGCGGCCTCGGCATGGAGGTGTTCGTCGCCAGCTACGCGCCGCGCCCCCGCATGCTGGTGTTTGGTGCCATCGACTTCGCCGCGGCCGTCGCGCAACAGGGCTCGTTCCTGGGCTACCGGGTCACGGTGTGCGACGCGCGTCCGGTCTTCGCGACGTCGGCACGGTTCCCGACGGCCGACGAGGTCGTCGTCGACTGGCCGCATCGGTACCTGGCCGCTCAGGCCGACGCCGGTGCCATTGACGCCCGGACCGTGATCTGCGTGCTCACCCACGATCCGAAGTTCGACGTCCCGCTCCTGGAAGTGGCGCTGCGACTGCCCGAGGTCGCCTACATCGGCGCGATGGGCTCCCGCCGAACCCACGATGACCGGCTGGCCCGGCTGCGTGAGGCGGGCCTGACCGACGCCGAATTGGAGGGCTTGTCGAGCCCCATCGGATTGGACCTCGGCGGCCGAACTCCGGAGGAGACGGCGGTTTCGATCGCAGCGGAGATCATCGCCCGCAGGTGGGGCGGCGGTGGTCGCCCCCTGGTCGAAGTGCCGGGCCGCATCCATCATCACCAGCATCAACATAGTCAATTAAGCGATTCCTTAACCCGCTATTGACGGCTCAGTAAGACCGGCCAACACTGGGCTCCCCAACCCAGCAGATGTGAGGCCAGTCACATGCAAGTTCCCGGCCCCTTCGAGTACGAACGAGCGACCAGCGTGGAACACGCAGTGGGTCTTCTCGACCGCCTCGGCGACGGCGCCCTGATCGTCGCGGGTGGCCACAGCCTGCTGCCGATGATGAAACTGCGGATCGCCAATCCGGAGTACCTGGTCGACATCAACGACCTCGCGGGCGAACTCGGCTACATCGTTACCGACCCGACCATCGTTAGGCTCGGCGCCATGACCCGGCACCGCGAGGTGCTTGACTCCGCCCCACTGGCGGCGGTGCTACCGATCTTCCGCGATGCCGAGAAGGTGATCGCCGACCCGATCGTGCGCAACCGCGGCACCGTCGGCGGGTCCCTGTGCCAGGCCGACCCGGCCGAGGACCTCACGACGGTGTGCATGGTGCTCGACGCCGTCTGCGTCGCCCGTGGTCCCGCAGGCCAGCGGGAGATCGCGATCGACGATTTCCACGAAGGTCCCTACGAGACGTCGCTGGCGCACAACGAGATGCTGATCGAGGTACGGGTACCGCTGCGGCACAACATGTCCAGTGCGTATGCCAAGGTCGAACGCCGGGTGGGGGATTGGGCCGTGGCCGCAGCAGGTGCCGCCGTCACACTGGACAAGGACCTGGCCACGATTGTCGCCGGCCGGGTGGGGCTGACGGCGGTCAACCCGGACGACGAGGGACTGCGTGCACTGGCCGACGCCTTGGCAGGCAAACCCGCCACCGAGGCCACCTTTGCCGAAGCGGGCCTGGCCGCGGCGGAAGCCTGCGAGCCGGTATCGGACATGCGGGGCAGCGCCGACTACAAGCGCCACCTGGCATCAGAACTGACCATCCGCACACTGCGCACATCGGTGGATCGGGTTCGCAATGCGCCCGCACCACAAGGGAATTGAGGAGCTTAGATGCAGGTCAACATGACGGTGAACGGCGATTCGGTGAGCGCCGACGTCGAACCGCGACTGCTGCTGGTGCACTTCCTGCGCGACCAGCTGCGGCTGACCGGAACGCACTGGGGCTGCGACACTTCCAACTGCGGCACCTGTGTGGTGAGCGTGGACGGCGAACCGGTGAAGTCGTGCACCATGTTGGCCGCCATGGCATCCGGGCACGACGTCCGGACCGTGGAGGGCATGGAGGTTGACGGCAAGCTGGATCCGGTGCAAGAAGGATTCATGCAGTGCCACGGCCTGCAGTGTGGCTTCTGCACCCCCGGCATGATGATCACCGCCCGCGCCCTGCTGGACCGTGTGCCCGACCCGGACGAGGAGACCATCCGCGAGGCCATCTCCGGCCAAATCTGCCGCTGCACCGGCTACACCACGATCGTGCGGTCCATTCAGTGGGCTGCCAGAGCGGGCCGCGACGACTTCGCCCCCGAGACGCAGACCGAGGACACCCTCGGTGGCGACGCCGGCGATCACCTCATCGAAGCCGGGAGTAAGTGATGACCACCACCGAGGTCCGGCCGCCGTCTGGAAACGAACTGCCCGACAACGACAAGAAACCCTGTGGCTACGGGCGGATGCTGCGCAAAGAGGATCCGCGCTTCATCCGCGGCAAGGGCAACTACGTCGACGACGTGAACCTGCACGGCATGCTGCACCTGGCGATCCTGCGCTCGCCCTACGCGCACGCCAGGATCACCGCCATCGATGTCTCTGCCGCGCTGGCACATCCGAAGGTCAAGGCCGTGGTGACCGGGGCCGACCTGGCCGAAAAGGGTCTGGCATGGATGCCGACGCTGTCAAACGACGTGCAGGCCGTGCTGGCCACCGACAAGGTGCGGTTCCAGGGTCAGGAGGTGGCGTTCGTGGTCGCCGAGGACCGCTACTCGGCACGTGACGCACTCGAACTCATCGACGTCGACTACGAACCGCTCGAACCCGTCGTCGACGTCCGGCGCGCTCTGGCGCCCGATGCCGAAGTCATCCGGACCGACCTCGAAGGCAAGACCGACAACCACTGTTTCGACTGGGAAACCGGGGACGCGGCTGCCACCGACGCAGTCTTCGCGCGGGCCGACGTCGTTGTCTCCCAAGAGATCATCTACCCGCGGGTACATCCCGCCCCGATGGAAACCTGTGGCGCGGTCGCCGATCTCGACCCGATCAGCGGCAAGCTCACCCTGTGGTCCACCACCCAGGCCCCGCACGCCCACCGGACGCTGTACGCCCTGGTCGCCGGCATCCCCGAACACAAGATCCGGGTCATCGCCCCCGATATAGGCGGCGGGTTCGGCAACAAGGTGCCCATCTATCCCGGGTACGTCTGCGCCATCGTCGGTTCGCTGATCCTCGGTAAACCGGTCAAGTGGATGGAGGACCGCAGTGAGAACCTGACGTCCACCGGCTTCGCCCGCGACTACGTCATGGTCGGCGACATCGCCGCGACCAAGGACGGCAAGATCCTCGCGATCCGCTCCACGGTGCTGGCTGACCACGGCGCCTTCAACGGGGTGGCGTCGCCGCTGAAGTACCCGGCCGGATTCTTCGGCGTGTTCACCGGTAGCTACGACATCGAGGCCGCGTACTGCCAGATGACGGCGGTGTTCACCAACAAGGCCCCGGGTGGGGTGGCGTATGCCTGTTCCTTCCGGATCACCGAGGCGGTGTACTTCGTGGAGCGGCTGGTGGACTGCCTGGCTCACGAGATGAAGGTCGATCCCGCGGAACTGCGGCTGCGAAACCTGTTGAAGCCGGAGCAGTTTCCCTACCAGTCGAAAACCGGGTGGGAATACGACTCGGGCGACTACGAGACCACCATGCGGCTGGCCATGGACATGATCGGTTACGACGAGCTGCGCCGTGAGCAGGTCGAGAAGCGCGAACGCGGCGAGCTGATGGGCATCGGCATGTCGTTCTTCACAGAGGCCGTGGGGGCGGGCCCCCGTAAGGACATGGACATCCTGGGACTCGGCATGGCCGACGGCTGCGAGCTGCGGGTGCACCCCACCGGAAAAGCGGTGGTGCGGCTGTCGGTGCAGACCCAGGGCCAGGGCCACGAGACGACGTTCGCGCAGATCATCGCCGAAGAACTTGGCATCCCGCCCGACGACATCGACGTGGTGCACGGAGACACGGATCAGACTCCGTTCGGCCTGGGCACCTACGGCTCCCGGTCCACCCCCGTCTCGGGTGCAGCCGCCGCGTTGGTGGCACGCAAGATCCGCGACAAGGCCAAGATCATCGCCTCGGGAATGCTGGAGGCCAGCGTCGCCGACCTGGAATGGGACAAGGGGTCCTTCCATGTGAAAGGCGATCCGACGGCATCGGTCACCATCCAGGACATCGCCATGAAGGCGCACGGCGCCGGCGATCTGCCCGAAGGCCTGGAAGGGGGCCTTGACGCCCAAATCTGTTACAACCCGGAGAATCTCACCTATCCCTATGGCGCCTACTTCTGCGTGGTCGACGTCGATCCGGGTACCGCAGTGGTCAAGGTGCGCCGGTTTCTGGCCGTCGACGACTGCGGCACGCGGATCAACCCGATGATCATCGAAGGTCAGGTCCACGGCGGCATCGTCGACGGGATCGGGATGGCCCTGATGGAGATGATCGCCTTCGACGACGACGGCAACTGTCTGGGCGGGTCGTTGATGGACTACCTGATCCCCACCGCGATGGAGGTGCCCAATCTGGAGACCGGGCACACGGTGACACCGTCACCGCATCATCCGATCGGAGCCAAGGGGGTCGGCGAGTCCGCCACCGTCGGTTCGCCGCCGGCCGTGGTGAATGCCGTGGTGGATGCGTTGGCGCCGTTCGGGGTTCGGCACGCCGATATGCCGCTGACACCTTCGAGGGTGTGGGAGGCGATGCAAGGCCGCGCCACCCCGCCGATCTAGACATGTCCACCATGACGATGAACGAGCGCGTTCAGCAGTTACGGCGGGCGCGGACCCCGTTCGTGCACGCCACCGTCGTACGAGCGCAACCACCCAGCTCTGCTCATGCCGGGGACGAAGCGATCATGTTGTCCGACGGCACGATCGAAGGGTTCGTCGGCGGTGAGTGCGCGCAGAGTTCCGTCCGGAAGGCGGCGCTCGGCGCGCTGCAGACCAATGAGAGCGTGTTGTTGCGGGTTCTGCCGGACGGCGATGTGGCGTTCCCCGAGGCGCCGGGGGCCTGTGTGGTGGTGAACCCGTGCCTGTCCGGTGGTGCGCTGGAGATCTTCCTGGTGCCGCAGGTACCCGCGCCACTGATCCGCGTGCACGGTGCGACGCCGATCGCCGACGCCTTGGTCCAACTGTGCGGCGTTCTGGGTTACGACGCCCTTGGTGGCGAGTCGTTGGACGACCTGGCCGGGACGACGGCCGTGGTGATCGCCAGCCACGGCGGGCCGGAGGCCGAGGTGATTCGGGCGGCGTTGGACGCCCGCGTCGGCTATATCGGGTTGGTGGCCAGCCGGATTCGTGGTGCCTCGATTCTTGCAAGCCTGGGGCTGACGGCCGAGGAGCGGGCGTTGATCCACAGTCCGGTCGGCCTGCCGATCGGAGCCAAGACACCCGCGGAGATCGCGGTCTCGGTGGTGGCCGAAGTGGTTGCGGCCATCCGCATCGACGGCCTGAAAGTGCAGGCCCGTGGCCAGGATGCTCCAGAGCAGGCGACCGATCCGGTGTGCGGGATGTCGGTGATGCTCACCCCAGGGGCGGAGCATCTGCACGCCGGAGGGCAGGACTACTGGTTCTGCGGTGCGGGGTGCCGGGTCGCCTTCGTCGCGACGCTGGTTGGCGGATGACGGCATCCGCGTTCACCGATGTGGACGATGTCGTGGCTCGCTTCGACGCCCACGATCATCTGCTGGACGAGGGCACGGCGGCCGCCTTCTATCTGGCGGCTGCCCTGGGCCGCCCGCTGCTACTGGAGGGCGAGCCGGGGGTCGGGAAGACCTCAGCGGCCAAGACGCTTGCCAAAGTGCTTGATTCTCAAGTGGTTCGGCTGCAATGTTACGAGGGTCTGACCACGGCCGAAGCGCTCTACGACTGGAACTATCAACGTCAGCTGCTGGCGATTAGGCTGGCCGAGGCGCGTGGGGTGGGCATCGAGGAAGCGGATCTGTACACCGAGGATTACCTGATCAACCGGCCCATCCTGCAGTGCGTGCGATACCGAGGTGACACCCCGCCCGTGCTGCTGATCGACGAGATCGACCGTGCCGACGACGAATTCGAGGCGCTGCTGCTGGAGTTCCTCGGTGAGTCCAGCGTCACCGTGCCCGAACTGGGCACCTTCACCGCGCCGCGCCCACCGATCGCGGTGCTGACCTCCAACCGCAGTCGCGACCTGCACGACGCACTACGCCGGCGCTGCCTGTACCACTGGATCGACTACCCCGACCCGGCGCGCGCAGCCGAGATCGTCCGCCGCACCGTACCCGGGGCCACCACCGCGCTCATCGACCAGACGACGCACTTCGTTCGTGCGGCAAGGACTCTCGATCTCGACAAGCAACCAGGAGTGGCAGAGACCATCGATTGGGTCGCCGCACTGGTTGCCCTGCGAGTGACCGATCTGGTGGGCGCCCACAGCCAGCACGCTCTGGCCAGCCTCGGTGCGCTGGCCAAAACCCCCGATGACCGCGACGTGCTCGCCGAGGCGTTCGTGGAATACAGCTCGCCGTAAAGGCGTGGAAGGAAAGACCGCAGATGAAAATCGCCAACGAATTCACCGTCACCGCGCCGATCGTTCGGGCCTGGGAGTTGTTCAACGATCTCGAGCAGGTAATCCCGCTGATGCCGGGTGCCACGATGACCGGCCAGGAGGGTGACGACACCCTGGGCAAGGTGAAGATCAAGGTGGGACCGGTGACCAGTGAGTTCAACGGCAAGGTCCGCTTCATCGAACGCGATGACGAGCAGTACCGTGCCGTCATCGACGCCAAGGGCAAGGAATCCCGCGGCACCGGCAACGCGGCGGCCACGGTCACCGCCACCCTGCACTCCGAGGGCGACCGGACCCGCGTCACCGTCGACACCGACCTGAAGGTCGTCGGCAAATTGGCCCAGTTTGGCAGCGGTATGCTGCAACAGGTTTCGGAGAAGCTGCTCGGCCAGTTCGTGGAGTCCCTCGAGGCGAAACTGGCCGCTGAGAACGCACCCGCCGCTCCCGTGGCCGTAGCCACCGAGGACGCCGCCGACCCGGCACCGGTGCTTCCCCTGCCGGTCTCGCCGCAACCCGAAGCGGCGCCGATCGATCTGCTGGAGCTCGCAGGCGGCACGGTACTGAAGAAGTACGTGCCGGTCGCGCTGGCGGCAGTGGCGGCAGTCGTCGTCCTCACGTGGATCGCCCGCAGGGGAGCCTGCAGGGGCAGATGACTGGTCCGGTCTTGCTGCGCGGAGTCGACCGCGCTGCTCTCGCCGTCGCTCTCGTCACGCGGCTGAGGTCAGGAGGCGTCACCGTATCGGCCAGTGGGGCAGCCGGATTCGTCGCAGCGCTGGACCACCTGGTTCCGGTGACGCGGCCCGATCTGTACTGGGCTGCGCGGCTGACGCTGGTGAACCGGGCCGAGGACCTGGTCCTGTTCGACCTCGTCTTCGACGAAGTGTTCGGCGCCGCGGCGTTCGGGCTGGATCCGGTGGCCCTGCAGTCTCCGCTGGGAGCGGCTGTCGCGTCGGTGCCGGGCGCGCGCGCAGCACAGGGCCCCACCCTGGACGGCAGCGGCCTGCCGTGGGTCACCCGACCCGCCACGGTCACCGCCGCCCGATCCGCCGAGCTCACCGATACCGACATCACGATCCCCGACGCGTTGCCCAGCAGGTGGGTCGCCCGCGCCGACGACGCCTTCGAGACCTTCGACGCCGAGGACCTGCGACTCATCGGCGGGTGGTTGGAGCAGGCGACCGCACGCTGGCCCCGTCGGCGCACCCTCCGGCGGCAGGACGGTACGCATGGCACCCGGATCGATCTGCGGCAGACCATCCGGGCGTCGCGCACCACCGGGTGGGAGGCGGTTCGACTTGTCCGGTCGCGGCCTGGCAAACGGCCGCGTCGGGTCGTATTCCTCTGTGACGTCAGCAGATCCATGCAGCCGTACGCAACCATCTACCTGCACCTGATGCGGGCGGCTGCACTGCAACGACGGTCGGGAGCCACGATTAGACCCGAGGTCTTCGCCTTCTCGACCGAGCTGACCCGATTGACGTCCGTGCTGTCACATCGATCCGCCGAAGTTGCGTTGGAGCGGGCCAGCGCCAAGGTCAGCGACCGCTACGGCGGAACGCATCTGGGCCGTAGCGTGGCCGGTCTGCTGGCTGCGCCGCACGGCAACGCGTTACGCGGCGCCATCGTCATCATTGCCTCCGATGGCTGGGATTCCGACCCGCCCGAGGTGCTCGGCCATGCGATGGACAGGCTGTCTCGTCGCGCCCACCGGGTCGTCTGGCTCAATCCGCGGGCAGCCTCACCCGACTACCGGCCGTTGGCCGGGTCCATGGCGGCGGCGCTGCCGTACTGCGACCTGTTCTTGCCGGCGAATACCCTCACCGGACTACGTGATCTCCTGGCCGCCATCGGCGCCGACGTCTGGTTGGGCACGTCACCGGGCCTTGGCCATGCGTGACGGTCACCAGCGCCCGCACGGTGCGGCTCGCCAGCGGCGGCACCGTGAACGGCAGCGGTTATCGTCAGGGCGGGGTGGCGTTGACGGCGGGGCTGAGGCCGTCGACCGGCCGTACGTGCAGTGGTTTAACACAATGAGTGCGTTGCGCGACAAAGGACTCCTCGAATAATTCTCGGCCCCTGTGCATGTCAGCACGGTCACCGCCCCGCGAGCAGCCCGCCGTCGATGACGATCTCGGCACCGGACATGTACGACGAGCGATCCGAGGCGAGGAACACCACGACCTCGGAGACTTCTTCCGCCTTGGCGAACCGGCGTAGTGGAATCTGTTCGTGAATGGCCGCGGTGGCTCCGGCGGGTAGGCCGGCCATCTCCTCGTCGAGCATCGGCGTCTCGATGTAGCCGGGATGAATGCTGTTGCAGCGGATACCTTCAGGCCCATACGTGAACGCGATGGTCTTCGTCATCGTGGACACCGCACCCTTGGACGCGGTATATGCGAGGTAGCCGGTGCCGCCGACCAGTCCGAAGATCGACGACACGTTCACGATCGACGGCGCCGCGCTCTTGCGCAACAGCGCCAGAGCGGCCTTCGTGCCCAGGAACACTCCGGTCTGATTGACGGCGATGGTCCGGTTCCACGTCTCCTCGGTGGCGTCGTCGAGTCCGGCCATGTCGAGGATGCCCGCGTTGTTGACCAGTGCATCGATCCGGCCGTCGGAATCCGCAACGCCGGCGGTCAGGATCTGCCAGTCATCACCCTTCGTGACGTCCAGGTGATGGAAAACGACGTCGAGGCCGCGGTCCTGCAGTTCGGTGCAGTACTGGCTGCCCAATTCGTCGGCGATGTCGCCGAAGTGTACGCGGGCTCCTTCTTCTGCCAGGCGTCGGACGTGCGCGGCACCCATGCCCCGCGCACCTCCGGACACGACGATCACCTTGCCGTCGAGGAGCCGTCCAGTGGCGTTGGTCGATGTCAATCTGATCTCCGATCGTGAACTTCTCAGAAGTAACTTGGCTGGTTCGGCGCGAACTGGTTACGCCGAAAGGTGCGAAACCAGTTGTGCCACCTTGGTTCCGATGAGCTCGAAGCTGCGACGGTAGACCTCGGGATCGTTGGCATAGTCGTGTCCGAAGGACACCAGCGTGCCGAAGCCACCGACCTCGTCGTAGAGCGCCTCGATCTTTTCGGCGACGGTCTGCGGAGAGCCGACGATGTGGAAGTTGTCGACCATCCACGCGGCGCCGATCTCTTCCTTGGGAATGGTTCCACCAGAGATGAGGTCACCAATGCCGAGCTTGATGAAGGTGGGCACGTTGTAGTTGGCCCACAGATCACCCATGGCGCCGTTGAGGTAGGCGTCGCGCGCCTCCTCGTCGGTATCCGCCACCAGAACGTCGCGGCAAATGCGCCAGTTCGCCCGGTCTGGCTCGAAGCCTGCCGCCGACGCCGCCTCGGCGTAGGTGGCCCAGTGCGCGGTCAACACGCTCTGGTGCACCTGTTGGCTCATGGGGAAGTAACCGCGCTGGCCCGCGGTGGTCAGGGTGGGCGACGTCGCCTGCATCCCGGTCATGATGACCGGGATGCGATCTTGCCTGGGTTTGAGATGCGGCCCGTGGATGTCATCGCTGTAGGCGGGCATGTCGACGGTCCAGAACTCACCCTCGATGCGGAAGGGACCTTCCTTGGTCCAGATGGCGTCGATGATGTCCATGGCCTCGATCATCATCTGGGGATTCTTCTTACCAGTGTTGAACAGTTGGGCGTCGCTTGGGAACGCGCCGGGCGCGAAGCCGGCGATGTAGCGGCCGCCGGTCATGTGGTCGAGCCACATGGTTCGGTGGGCCAGCGAGATCGGGTTGTGGTACGCGAGCAGGTGCGCCGCGGCGCCGAGCTTGATGCGCGAGGTGATCTGCGACGCGGCGGCGATCATGGCGTCAGGTGCCGGGCTTGGCTCGCCGCCGAGGGTGTAGTGCTCGGCGAAATACGCTTCTTCCCAGCCGAATTCATCCGCCCACTTGGTCAACGTGAGATCCCAGTCGATGACCTGTTTGGCCGTGCGGTGGCCGTGCGAATAGTCGCGCGAGTAGGGGATGTTGAAGAGGCCGAACTTCATGGTGGTTCTCTTTCGGTTGTTGTCGCGCCGGTTTTCGATGGCGACAGAGCGCGTGAAGAGCGCTGCTGTGCAACCGATTTCGGCACGAAGAATGAGCCAGTGTCGACAGACGATGACTTTGAACATTTGTTCAGATTGCGATGTCAGGTCAAGCTATCGGCGAGCCGCGTTCGTGTCAAGGGTGGGCCGAGTGTCCAGATGGAGTAGCGCATTTGGAGCGAATGAGCTGCGGCGAGGCGTGTCGCACCGCTTGCCATCCATCTGTTGACAGGCCCCGCAGTCGGGGTTACGGTGACGCAACTTCCATCTTTCAACAAATGTTCAATATCCGACAATCCGTCGCAGACTACGGTCGGGCGCACGGATGGGAGTGTCCGCCAACGGCATAGACGCCGCGTGGCCGATCATGCTTCTCCGTAGTTCTGTGGAAGGAATCGCCCGATGTCAGAGTCAGTCGTTCCGCCGCCGTCGGCGACGCAAGGTGACACCCAACAGCCCGAGACGTTCAAGCGGTCGATCGGCCTCGTCTCCAACTTCTCACTGGGGTTCACGTATCTCTCGCCCGGCGCCGGGGTGTTGTCGATATTCGCGCTCGGACTCGCTACCGCGGGACCCCCTTCCATCTGGTGGTTCCCAATCGTGGCGGCCGGCCAACTTCTGGTCGCGCTGGTCTTCGGAGAAGTGGTGTCTCAGTATCCAATCACCGGCGGAATCTACCCGTGGGCCAGGCGGCTGTGGGGCCGACGATATGCCTGGATGGCGGCGTGGATCTACATGGCCGCACTGGCGGTGACGATCACCGCCCTCGTGCAGTTCGCCATTCCGTTCCTGGCCAACCTGTTCCGGATAGAACTGACACCGGGCAGTGGGCTCGCAATAGGACTCGGTCTCCTGGCGGTGGCCTTCCTGCTCAACAGCACCGGAACGAAGACACTGGCCATGGTCGCTCGCATCGGGTTCTACTGCGAACTGATCGGAGTCGTGGCGCTCGGCCTCTACCTGCTGCTGTTCCAACGGAAGAACTCCTTCGGAGTGCTCTTCGACTCCATGGGCATCGCCGCGGACAGTTCCTACCTGTGGGCGTTCATGCTCGCCGCGTTGGTCGGGTTGTGGCAGTTCTACGGCTTCGAGGCGTGTGGCGACGTCGCCGAAGAGGTGAAGAATCCCGAACGACGCATACCGCTGGCGATGATTCTGACGATCGTCGTGGGCCTGGTCGCCGCGTTCATCGCCTACGCCGGATTCCTCTTGGCAGCACCGAATCTCGCGGACATCGTGGCAGGCAATGTCGCCGACCCCATTCCCGAGATCGTGCGGGGCAGCACCGGCGACCTAGGGATGAACTTGCTCCTAGTCGTCGCAGCGACGATCTTCCTCTCCGCGGCGTTGTCGCAGCAAGCCGCGCTGAGTCGACTGCTGTTCAGCTTCGCCCGCGACGGCATGCTCCCCGGCAGTCGCTGGCTGTCCAAGCTGCACGAAGAAGTGGGCGGCAGCGGCGCCGTCCCGCGCAACGCCATGGTCGTGGCATGTATCGCACCCATGCTCATCACGGTTTGGCTCTATTTCAAGCCCGACAGCGTGGTTGCGGTGACGGCATTCGCCGTGCTGGGCATCTACGTGTGCTTCCAAATGGTTGTGCTCGCCGCCCTGCGGCAGCGGATCAAGGGATGGCGTCCCGCCGGACCATGGACGCTGGGCCCCTTCGGATTGGTGATCAACGTGCTGGCCCTGATCTACGGCGTTGCGGCAATGGTTCTGCTGGCGGTGCCGGGGGATCCGAGCCTGGGCTTCGTAGACCGGTGGATCGTACTGATCGGCCTTGCCGTAGTGCTGGTGCTCGGAGGCGGGTACATGCTGATCGCTCGCCCCTCCGGAAGCTCGGATGCGCCGGAAGGTGACGCGATCGAGGTCGCCGACCGGATCAGGCGGGCGTCGGAGCCAACCGTGGCCGAGTAATCACGGTGGTCAACTGACCCGCCTCGAAACCTGCCGTCGCGACTCACTGAGCCGCGACGGCAGCCGGCGTTCTACGCCGAGACGAACGCGCAGTGCCCACAACGCTTTTGGGTGCGGACTCGTCGGCAGGCAGCTGTGGATAGTGACGGTCCTCGTCCAGCCGGATGATGGCAAGGATCACCTTGCGGAGTTCCTCCGGCGGCAGGGAGGAATCGCCGAGGATCCGCTGCATGACGGCGCCGTCCCACATCGCTTCCAAAGCCGTTGCGGTGAAGGGTGAGCAGAACCGTTCGACCCCGGACTTCGCCCGCTTGGACCACTTGCGAACCAGTCGTCGATACGACTTGTCCCGTCCGCCTTCGGCGTACAGCTCCCACATCAGGATTGCACTCTCGGTGTCTTCGGAGAGACCGTCGATCAGACGCAACACGGCGTCGGCGAGGTCGTCATCGTCATGCGCGACCGAGAAGCTCGCTTCGTATCGCGCAGACACCTTGTCCACATAACTTGAGAACGCATCCAGCCGAAGGTCATTCAAGTCGGCATAGTGATAGTTCACGGTTCCCAAGGAGACTTTCGCGACCGCGCAGACCCGCCGATGCGTAACGCTCTTCACCCCAGTCTCGGTGATCACCTGCAGCGCAGCATTCATCAGTGCGACCCGCGTCGGTTCGGAGCGGTTGGATGAACTCTTGGCCTTCATCAGGCGCACTACCTCTTCGTAGGGTTGCACGGCAGTGACAAAGCATGTCGCTGTGAGGTCCCACTATACGGAGGGCAGGAGGACGGCTTCGCCTTTGTCGGCCCGGACGATTTGGCGCGTTAATTCCGCGTTCAGGAATACAGCGGCACCGACGACCGGTCCCGACAGCTGGCTCGCCTGATCGTTCAATCCGGTAGCTTTGCTTTTAGCCGCGCGTCACCGGGAGAAGAGCGGGATTACGACGTACCTCACTGGATGACGGTCGTATCAGGGATGGTCGTATTCTCCGGCAAGGTACTTGATGGGCCACGTACTCCCGAGTGTTATGGCTAGCTGGTAGGTCGATTTTGCAGTGGACATCCATTCAAAGTGGTGGCTAGCGGCGACGACAACACCCGCCGAAGCGAGCAGTCTATAAAACGTAAAACGTCCCGTCGGAACCACTTACAGACGTTCCGGCCTCGCAGAGGAGAAGATCATGAAGCTTGGACATGTCGTATCAGCAGTTATCGCAGGCTCGGCAGTGGCGGCAATCGGTTTCGCGCCGATCGCCTTGGCCGACAGCACCGTGCAGAGCCCGGGCAATACCCAAATCGTCGTCACCCCTGGGCAGTCCGCGGCGAACGCCGCCAATCTGCAGCAGCCGTTCGGCGGTGACTCGGTCGCGTTGTTGTTCCACAACCACTGACATTCATCATGAGTTCCACGAGTAGGCGCAGTCCCTGCGCCGCCCTCCAGCGGGCGGGCAGGGGTGCGCTAAGCCGCTCGGCCGCGCAATTCGGATTCGGTGCGTGGCGGCGCCATCCCGTGGTTGCGCACTCCAGTGATGCGATCGCGCGTCTGGCACCGGTGTGTGGTCACCTCGATAGGGGTGCGGCCGCCACGGGCGGCGTCAGCAGCAGGGGACAAATTCGCACGACATGCGAAGGACACACGTGTTTAGTGGTAGCCCGCCAGATTCGATCCGCCATAATCTCCGCCTAAACGCGGCTGGAATGTACGACCCTGCGCGGATCGTGCTGAGCCGTGAGTGCAGGGCGCCAGCACATTCGATGTCCCTCCGTCAGGCGTCGAGCGCCCCGCGGCATCGGCGTCAGTTATGCGATGAGGTCTCGGGTTGGGGGTCGATGATGTTCAGCATCGAGTACCGGGTGTGTTCGTGAGCATCGACGCGATCTTGATTCGCTGTCCCGTCGGCATCTGCTCCGGGTTGAGCAGTAGTCGCAAGCCGCCGTTGATGAAGGCGGGAAGCACTTCGGCGAAGTCGGGCGCGCACAGTTGATGTTCTCGTCGCCGCACAGAAGCGCGCAAGCGGCGCGAGCCTGCACCGTAGGGATGGCGGGCGAAAAGTCCTGCGCGGCAGCCGAAATGATGATAGGAGCGGTGGCTGACAGGTAGGCAAGCGATGATTCATCTGATGCGATAGGCAGTGGTTGACCTGGTAATCCGTCATATTCGTCTCCGCCGTGATCTCCGCCTAGACCGGTTGGAATGTACGACCAGGCGCCGATCGCGCCGAGCTGTAAGTGCAGGGCCGCGCCAGCACACCTCGATGTCCCTCCGTCACGCGTCGCGCCGATTGGCCGGGGTTTGCTGCTGACGGCGTACAGGGGAGTGACGGTAGGGGAGCCGCGGAAAATGTTGTCCAGTGCGGCGTTACGGGCTATCAGCCGACGAAGATCGTCGGCCAATTGTCAGCTCGCCGGAACGGTCCGCGGTGGGCCGGTGTATTTCGACTGCCGCGCCTGAGGTCGGGAATCGCGTCGGGGGACACGAGGTTGGTCAGATTATGTCGAAAATGACCAGCACGGAACGCGAGACTTACCTGGCCGATCTGCACGTTGGTGTCATTGCCGTCGAACGCCCTGATCGCGCGCCGTTGTCTGTACCGATCTGGTACGCCTACGAGCCTGGCGGCGAGGTTCTCGTCTCCAGCTTGGCGGGGTCGCTCAAAGCTCGCCTCATCACCGCTGCCGGCCGCTTCTCCATCACTGTTCAGGATGAGACCTTTCCGTACCGCTACGTCACTGCCGAGGGGTCGTTGACCTCCATCGAGACAGCCGACGACGCCACCATGAGCGCGATCGCCGTTCGCTATCTCGGGGAGGAGGGGGGCAACGCGTTCACGGAGTCGTTCGCCAGGGACCATCCTGACGTTGAGTCGCTTTTGTTCCGAATGCGACCCGAGCACTGGCTCAGCGTCGACTACTCCAAGGAGTCCTAATTGCGGTGTGGCGCGTTCGTGGTGATGATGTGTCCGGTCTCGGTGATGTCGTCATTGTTCGCGGCGAGGTTGTCCTCTAATGGCCCTCAGACCGGTCGTGATGCGCTGGACTAGGTACCGCCGGCGACCACCGTCGCAAAGGGACATCGCCCCGGGGCGAACGCGCCGACACCAGCTCATCCAAGCTCTAGCCGATGCTGGGGAATTGCTGGAGGGATTGTTATTGGGCCCAGCACCCGATCGGGTCGCGCGGGGTCGGGGCCTCCGAGACGGCTCCAAGGCCGCAACCGCCCTGCAATGGCCTGGCAGGCGGGTATCGGGCCCCACACAGCGCGAGGTGCATCGCGGCGCTGACGGCTCGCCCAGCCGGCTGGCGCACCGAGGGCAGCCGCGTCCGCAACGACCTTCGGCATCCATGTGCACGACACGAACTCGAGAACGAGGATAGGTTCAATGGATCAGCATTCTGCCCCGCTTGGAACCGACGACGTGTACGCGGCTCTGCCAAGGGCGTTGGAACTGGCGACCGAATACCTGCAAGGTCTGCCACACCGGCCGGTCGATGCGAGTACGAGCTACGACGAGGTCGTCGATGCACTGAGCGGGCCGTTGCCCGACCAAGGTACGAATGCGGTCGCGGTAGTCGAGCGGTTGGCCGCCACTCTCGGTCCGGCAACCATTGCGTGCGCCGGCCCTCGCTACTTCGGCCTCGTCGTCGGGGGAACGCTACCCGCGGCGCTGGCTGCCGACTGGCTGGTGTCGACCTGGGACCAGACCGCGTACAGCCGGATGTCGTCGCCGGCCGGCGCTGCGATCGATGCCGTCACCGAGCGCTGGGTTCTCGACGCTCTCGGGTTGCCCACGCGCGCGGCCGTCGGGTTCGTCACCGGAGGCACAGCGGGAAACGTCGTTGGGTTGCTTTCCGCGCGGCACGTTCTCTTAGCGCGGCAAGGTTGGGACGTTGAGGCCGACGGGCTCGCCCAGGCGCCCCGTGTTCGCGTACTCGTGGGCGACGAGGTCCATCCCTCCGTACTGCAGGCGTTGCAGATGATCGGTCTTGGATCGCGCCGCGTCGAGCGCGTGGCGGTCGACGCACAAGGAGCGATGAGAGCCGACGCGCTCGCCGCCGCGCTCGCCGCCGACTCCGACCCCGCCATCGTGTGCGCGCAGGTCGGCAACGTGAACTCCGGAGCGTGCGACCCAATGTCAGAGATCGTCGCGGCGACCCATGAGTACGGCGGCTGGGTTCACGTCGACGGCGCCTTTGGACTATGGGCTAGCGCATCGCCGCGACTGTCGGCACTCGTTCGAGGTGTCGAGCTGGCCGATTCCTGGTCGACCGACGCACACAAGTGGCTCAACGTCCCCTACGACTGCGGCCTGGCCATAGTCGCCGATCCCCAAGCTGCCCGCTCCGCGCTAGGCGCCAACACCAGCTATCTGCCCACGAGTGCCGAGCGCGAACCCGGCGTCCTCGTGCCCGAGATGTCCCGGCGTGCACGCGCGGTACCCGTCTACGCAGCGTTCGCATCGCTGGGCAGGCAGGGGTTGCGACAACTGATCGAACGCTGCTGCGAGCATGCCCGCCGCCTGGCCGAGACGATGCAAGCCACCGACGGCTTTTCCGTATGCAACGACGTGGTGCTCAACCAGGTCCTGATCCGTGCAGACGACAGCGACGAGCGCACCTGGCGTGTGGCAGAACTCGTGCGCCGCAGCGGAGAGGCGTGGGTCGCGGGAACCGAATGGCACGGTCGAGCGGCGATACGCGTGTCCTTCTCCAACTGGACGACAGCAGACGACGACGTCGACCGTCTCGCTGAAGCGCTGCGGCAATCGCTGGCGGCGGCGCGTGAGGCTCAGCCGGAGTAAGGCCAAGGCTGCGGCTTCGCCGCGCCGCATGGCTGACGTGGCCCAGTGCATTTCCGCTGCCACCTGTCAGCTCCGGTTGAATTGTGAGCGGCCTGTTCCGGGGTGGTTTCTAGGGACGGTCGCAACACTTCTCTAAATTCTGGAGGTTGTGTTGACATCGTCGCGTCGGGTGAAGAAGGGGCAGGGGCGTCGTCCGCAGTCGGCCAAGCGTCAGCGTTTCATGGAGCTACGGGCTCGCGGGTGGAGTGTGCGTGCTGCGGCCCGCGAAGTGGGTGTCTCCCGCTCCTCGGGCACCAACTGGGCGCGCGGTTCACGAACGCCTCGGCAACTGATGACGATCAGCGTTGAACAAGCCCGCGCCGACCAGCCGGTGATCCCTACGATGGGTGCCACGGTCGAGAACCCGCCATCAGCTCAAAAGTGAACCCGCAAGCAGTCCGCTTGACGGTTCCGGCGGATCCCGTTGCATTGGTGGGGGATAGGCCCGTATTGACGATCCGCGGATCGCGCTGCGTCGTTTGGCATCGGCGAAGACGCCTCGCGGTCGACGTCATCGTTCAGCCGGGCGGACAACACTTGTCCAACTCGGTTGTGACTGCGGATCGCATTCTGGTTGATTTGGTGCGCTACGGATTCATGCAAACACTTTGAAGCGGATCGCTCGCTGATTTGGACGAATCTGAACGACGTGCCCGCGCAATTCGGCGCTGTCGGTTACGACTGTTCAAAGAAACGTTGCACAACAGTGCTTTTCACGCGAAAGAGCGGTGACCGGGTGCGGGGTCATCGCTCTTTCGCGTGGATCACGTGCTGCTAGACGCAGAAGGGGCCGAGGCAGAAGCCGCCGTTGGGCTCCCAGCCACCGTTCCAGCCGCCGGGGACAGGACCGCCGTCCGGGCCCGTTGTTCCAGCCGCCGCCGCGACCGTGGTCACCGTTCCAGCCGCCATGGTCGCCGTGGTCTGTGGCCCAGCTGGCCGGCACCGAGCCGCCGTGCCCCGGGCCGGTGCCCGCGTTGGCGACGCCGGTGCTGACGACGAAGGCGCCCGCCGCGAGGCCACCCGCAACTGCCACACCGGCCAGAATCCGCTTAGCGTTCATGATCGATCATGTCCTTCCTGGTACCAAACGGTGGTCAACCGGAATTCGGTGATCGCCGTAGCCATCGGGTTGGGTTTGTCCCGATCGGTCCCTACCTACAACCAACGACCCACCGGTTATATTGCTTAGCTATGTAAGTACGAGCTGTGGAATATCGACAGCGTCGGGAGGGCGAGTCGACGAGCGCCCATGAGGGGTGTATTCCGTCCCTCGCCAACACTGTGTCCGTCCGCCTCGTTCCCAAAGCTGGGAAGTCCTGGGATGGAAGGGAAGTGGGACGACTCGAACTGCGAATCTGCAGCGGGGTGTCGGGCGCTGGGGCCGTCCACCCTCGACAGGAAGCTCGCGGTCTCCAACGGGTAAGCGGCGATTCATCAGGGTTGATTCATCCAATGAGACGGTGACGTTTACTGGATAACTGTCGTATCAAACTTCGGTCGTATTCCTCTGTCGATAGGCACGGCTGGGCGGGGGAGAACTGACATTCCACCAGTTCGGGGGAGTTCAGCGATGAACCGCTGCAAGGCGAGGGCGGAACCAACGACGTCGTTCACGGTGGGTGCGCGCAGCAGTCCCGCGTTCAATTGCAGTAGTCCCCGCCCCAGGACTCATTGCATTAGCACCGCGCACCGCTCGACGCAACCATCTCACGCATACGAATCGCGAAAACCCCTCTGAGACGGGAGGATCCAGCTGCGGCACGTTCGGCGTCGGCGTTCGTCGTCCAGGTGACTAAAATGCCGAGGCGGCGACGCCATTGGTCCGCCTTGAAGTCGTGCGTCGGCGAGCGCACCCGCCCGTCACCGGCCACCATGGCGTGCGCACGCCGACGACCATTACTCCTTGGAGTTGCGCAACACCCACCAAGTTCACGGAATCGACACCGCCGCGTCGACTGCTGATGCTAAGTCTGGACGCGTGTCCATCAACCGATCGCGCCCGCGGCGTCACCTGTCCGCTCTGATCGTCGCCGTCGCTCTGATCGCTTGTTTCCCCGGTTCTCCAGCCATGGCCGACCCCAACTCGTCATTCGACCTGCAGGCGCATCGGGGTGGCCGCGGCGAGACCACCGAGGAGTCACTGCGCGCCTTCAGCAAGGCCCTCGAGCTTGGTGTCGACACTCTCGAGATGGACATCGTGCTGTCCCGCGACGGCCAGCCGATGGTCTGGCACGACCCGGTCATCCAGGCCGACAAGTGCGCGGACACCGCTTCGGCGTTTCCGGGTGACCCGCAGTTCCCCTACGTGGGGAAGTTGGTCAAGGATCTGACCGCCGCGCAGTTGGCCACCCTGGACTGCGGCAAGTTGCTCCCCGGGTTTCCCGACGCCGAGGCGGTGGCTGGCAACAAGATCGCCACGCTGCCGCAGGTCTTCGCCCTCGCGGACTCTTATCGCGCGCCGGTGCGCTACAACATCGAGACCAAGGTGGAGGCTGCCGAACCGGAGAAGTCAGCGGCTCCAGCGCAATTCGTCGAGGTGATCTTGGCGGCGGTGCGGTCGGCAGGCAAGACAGACAAGGTGGAGATCCAAAGCTTCGACTGGCGCACGCTGCCGATGGTTCGGGCGGCCGAGCCGTCCATCCCGCTGGTCGCGCTTTGGGACGACACCACCTTCGTTCCCGGGTCGCCGTGGTTGAACGGAATCGATCCTGCGATCGTGCCCGACCCGATCGCGGCCGCCGCGATGGTCGGCGCGACGATCGTGTCGCCCGGGTATTCGGTGCCGCCGGGGCAGAAAGCCTCCGATCCCGGGTTCCGCCTGGTGGCCGACAGCGACTTCGTCAAGCGGGCGCATACCCGCGGCATGCGGGTCGTCCCGTGGACCATTGACGACCCCGGCGCGATGCGGGCCCAGATCGAGGCCGGCGCCGACGGCATCATCACGGATTACCCGAGCCGACTGCGGCAGGTGATGGCCGCCCAGGGCCTGCCCCTGCCGCCGTCCTACCGCCGCTGAATCCTGCACCGCGCCAACACTGCCCGCAGCAATGGTGCGGATTGCTCGACGCCACCGGTGACGACGACGGGCGCGGTCGGCCAGCGCTGTGCAGCAGCCTTCGTCTGCTGGAGGCGATCGATCAAGATGTCGTTCATCGACACGTCCCCATCCAGCGCGTAGCCGAGCGTGACGATGCCGAGGCCCGGCTCCGAAAGCGCGGGTAGAGCATCCGTGAGCAGGGTCGAGACCTTCTGATCGATCGTGGCGAACATCGTCCGGAGTCGGTCGGCGCGCGCAGGATCAAGCGCGCGCACCTGGTTCACGTAGTCGTTGGCACCGGTCTGGCGGCCCAAGTAGCGCGACCACCCCGCTAGATATGACTGTGCGTCAACGTCATTGAGCGCGGTGTCGAGCGCTGTCCTGTGCAGCGCAATCGCAGCATCGACGTCTTTGCGGGCAATCTGCGCTGAGGCCGCGCTGAACGTTTCGGCGGTTCGTCGCCCAGCCACGAACCCGAGGTCGGGCGCGTGATCACAGGTGGGCGTACGAACGATCACCACCACAGCAGCGAGATGTGGGCCAGGCAGTGCGAGACGAGATACGAGACGGCGTGACTTCGGATCGCCGGCAGCGGACGGGGGCGTGCGCGCCGAACTCGCGCGGACCAACGTCGGCAGGGGACCGAAGGTCGACCTGATGCCGACTGAGCGACGGGTGGCGGAACTGGCCGCCGACGGACTGAGCGACCAAGACATCGCCGAAGCGACGCATATCTGCGTCAGGACCGTCGAGGCGAACCTGTGCCGCGTGTGTCGCAAGGTCGGCGCCCGCTCGCGCGTCGAACACGGTCGACGGATGGATCAGCGCCCACCGAGTGATGCGGCCCCCTAGCGAACCAGATGGTCGCGCTGGCCACGGCGACCAGCAGGGCGGGATGGGTGGCGACGACGAGGACCCGGTCCAGCCGGGACATCTCCCCGACCGCGGCGCCCATCGCCGCGGCGTGGTTCGGGTAGTCCGTTTGCAGCTCTTGGGCTTTGCGGAACACCCAGGCGGTGAACCACATGAACACCACCAGATACGTCGCGCCGACGCCGACCGCCCAGGCGACGCGCACGCGACCACGGGCGCGGGCGGTCCGATCCAGCGCCCAGGCCAGCAGCGGCACGGACCACACCCAGTGGTGACCCCACGCCAGGGGCGGGACGGCGCAAGAGAGCAGGCCGGCAATGGTGACGGCCAGTAGACGTTCACCTCGTCGTTCGGCACGTTGGACGGCGATCAGGGCGAGCAGGCTGATGAGCACGACACCCGCCAGCCACCATGCGATGGGCATCTGACCGGGGGACGCCACCGTGGCGACGATCCCCCCGACGGAGTAGTTGCCGACGTGGGTCAGTGGCCCGATGCGATCGGTCTGAAAGGCGGCGTGCAGCCAGTAGGCGGTCGAATCGCTCGGGAGGATCAGCCAGCCGAGCGCCACGGTGAGCGCGGCGGTGCCGGCCGCAGCGGCCGCTGCCCGCCACTGCCGGGTCACCAAGAGGTAGGGGATGAACACGACCGCCGTCAGCTTGATCCCAGCTGCGACGCCGACTGACCACCCCCGGAGCTTAGACTCGTTGGCACGGGTCAAATCCCATGTCACGATCGCCATTAGGATCAGGTTTACCTGACCCTGCCACAGGGTTCCCCGAACCGCCTGGACATCGAGCGCCACGAGCGCCAGCGCCACACTGAGTAGGAGCAGGCGTGGCTCGGGCCGCCAGCCGAGGGTGGTGGCGCACCGCCAGATCGTCGCGACGAGCCCGGTGAACGACACCAGCAGCCACAGTGCCTTCGCGACCGCGGAGTTCAGCAGCGCCAGTGGGACGAAGGACATGGCCGCGAACGGCGGGTAGGTGAACCAGCCGCCGGGCGGCAGCTTCGCGGCGTAGAGCGGATGGCCGTGCAGCACCTGCAGCGCACCGTGGCGGTAGATCTCGAGATCCCCGCCGTTGGTGAACAAGCCCATCCGGGGGCCGGCGAGGAACGGCACCAAGGCCTGGTGGACTCCCACGGCGACCACCGCCGCCAGGCCGGCCACGGCGACGGCCGTCCACGACACCGTGCGGCGGTCATCGGGGTGGTTGATCAAGCCCGTCCTTCGTTGGGCGCTCTAGGTGGTCGTGCAGGTCCATTAGACACTGACGCCGGTTGGCCGTACGTGGACATCATGCGTTGCCAATGACCTTGCCTGGTTTGGGGTTCACCGATGATCGGAGCGCTCACAGTCTCGACGCCGTCGTTGAGTTCGTCGTCGATGCAATCAACGGGTGGGCGCAGGAGGATGCGGTCACGCTGCTACGTCAGACCACCCCAAAAGAGTTCTGATCGAGCGGCTTTCCTGGCGTTTAGGCGCGAGCGTTCCTGCGGCGGACGCAGAGGAACGGTCCGCAACTCACATTATGGACAATGACAATTACGAAATAAGTCAGATGTAAGCTCCGTCGTTTCAAGGATAACGACGTTTGTTCAGGAACTGAAGAGTGTTGCGAGGCTGCGCTTATAACGTAACGGTGCCGGTGGGGGAGAACCGTCACCATGACGAATAGGAGGCCCGCCTTACCGGCAGCCAACCCTAGCGCCGCGGTGAACGAGCTGCCGATCGAACCCTGGCAGACATTGGTTGCACGGCCTGATGCAACGACTTGCCCTTAATCCTGGCCATCGAGTCGGGGCGCCAAAGGAGGCGGCACGTCTCGCCGGACGGTGCGACTCGCACCAATGCCGTTGCGTGCGGCCGGTTTTGCGCCGAGGAAGGGCGATATCCGAAGCGGATGCACTTGCATCTCATGAATAACCAGTACTAGGTGACATAATGTCGCTTATCGGCACGAAACCACCCCGAGTTGGTTCGTCAGATGCAAGTGTCCGGTCCGGAACTAGTCGAGAGTAATCGCGGAAAACCTGAGAGCTGTACGACTTCTCGCCCTACGTTCCAGAACCATCTGACAGCGCCACCCCGCCCAGGTCTCCACCCACGTGTTGTGACCTGCGGCGGCCCCGTGGCTACTGCGCCGGCCTTCCGAATCCGCGATGGCTCAGAAGTGTCGGACTATCCGTAACTACCTGAGGGTGCCGGACGCCCAGAGGCCCCCCTCGGCGATCGTCGATGTGTGCCGGCCACACCGCGTCAATTCGTCACTGTGACGAAATCGGTTGTGCCACCTAGGGTCTCGTTGCTTCCGTTGGGTTGGATTCAGACCGGCCGCGCCCCCGGAGTGTGTCAGGAGGCGTCGACGAGATCGGATGCGTCGTCGAGCAGTCCCATTTGGCACGACAAAGACCAGGTGCCCTCAGTGGGCCCCTCGGCCGGTCATGGCCGATCGAAACTGCGCGACAACTTACTCGGCAGTATGATCGTTTGCCGGTACGCGGGAGTGTGCGGGCGCGGCAACGCCGGCACGTTCGTTTTCACAGGGGGTAGAGAATCGACATCACGGCTACACAACCCGTGCTCGTAGCCATGCTGACCATCTCCGAGGCCGTATCGCGGGCGAACTACTTCGACGAGGTCCTCGAGGTGATCGCCGAGCAAGCCCTCGTTGCCGTCGGCGCCTCGTCGCTGTCGATCAGTCGGTGGGAGGACGATCACGGTTCCTTGCGCGCGCTGATCAACGTCGGCGAGCTCACCCCGAACGAACAACGGTGGCCCGACGACGAACGCTACTTCTTCCTCGATACCGACCCCCAGGTCACGGCACTGCTCAAGCACGGCCATCCCTACGCGAACGCCATCGACGACGAGGATTCTCCCGCTGCAGCGCGGCGCCTGTTGCGCGATTGGGGCAAGGAGAGCGAGCTGGCGGTCCCGGTGATGTGTGGTGACACCGTGTGGGGTGAGATATGGGCGTCGGGTACCGACGGTCGCAGGTTCGACCACGGCGATGCCCAAGTGCTGCAGGCGATTGCGGCACAGACCGCGATCGCCATCGACCGGTCGGAGCTCTTCAGCACCATCTGGGCCTACGCCTACGCAGATCCACTCACCGGGATACCGAACCGCCGCGCGATCGATGAGCGCCTCGCCGACGTCGACTGGGACGGGTCGTCGGTCGTCGCGTTGATGTGCGATCTGGACGGCTTCAAGAAGGTCAACGACCGTGACGGGCATCCGGCGGGCGACGAACTCCTGCGACGCGTGGGCTCGACCCTGGTCGCCTTGGTCGAGGCGGTCGGTGACGAAGCCATGGCGGCGCGGATGGGTGGCGACGAGTTCTGCGTGTTGTTGTTCGGGGCGAGCGTCGAGGACGCTCAACGGTTCGCCGAGGACGCCACTCGCGCGCTACGCGACGTCCTCGACCCCGTCGTCAGTGTGTCCTGGGGCGCGGCGTCGGCAAGTGCGGTCCTCCGCAACGGACAGGACCTCCTCTCGGCAGCAGATGACGCATTGATGGAGTCGAAGCGCCAAGGCTCGGCCCGGTTCAGTGCCACGGTCTGCACCCAACCGGTTCCTGGCGGATTCGAGCGCCGACAGGTGATCGAGGAGGGCCGGGAGGGCGAGCGACTGACCGAGATCGTGGTGAACTATCTCAAGATCAACGCGCAGACATCGACGATCGAAGCGTTGGAAATGCTTGCGACACAGGTGCAACAGGCCTTCGACTGTGCAGCGTGGGCGCTCTCCATCGTCTCCATCGACGGTCTCTCCGTGTACACCCCGCGCAAGGTCGACAGCATCTACAGCCCGGGCTCGGGGTTGACCGTACTGACCGACCTCGGGCTGTGGGGTGCCGACCTGATCGACTATCCCGCCACGGCCCGTGCGATCGCGGACCAGTCGACATTCGTTGCCGCGGTGGGTGACCCGGATTCAGACGACGCCGAGACCGCCCTTCTGCGCGAGCTGGGATATCGCGCAGTCCTCGGGTTGGGCGTTCACTCGGTGGATCGCCAGTACCTTGTGGAGTTCTACGATCATCACGACCCCCAGAAGCTCGCCACCATCGCTCCGCTGGTCCAGGTACTGGCCACCTACTGTGTGTCGCGAACGTCGTAGCTCGGGACTCAGGGAGCTTCCGGCCCGGGTTGCCACGACGGCTACTCCCCTCTCGCCCCGATCAACGCTTCAGACATCACGCTGGTTGCCTTCTTCAGCGCGGGAACGGCGCGAGCGATCAAATCCTTGTTGAAGTGACTCGAGGCGCCGGAGATGCCGATCGCCATCGGAGTCGGAGCGCCCGGAACCGCCATCGCGACGGAGCGAACACCGATTTCGAACTCCTCGTCGCCGATCGCATAGCCCTCGGCACGGACGCGCTCGACGTTCGCGAACACCGCAGAAAGCGTCGACGCGCTCTTCTGGGTCGGTGCCGGAAGTCCGGACTGCGTAACCAATTTCAGAATGCGTGCATCATCCAGTTCGCCCAACACGGCCTTGCCCACACCGGTCGTGTGCAGACCGACGCGCTTGCCGACTTCGTTGTTCGCCCGCGTCAGCTTCGACGGCAGCACCTGCCCGGTGTAGATCACCATGTCACCGTCGAGCACCGCGAGACTCGCCGTCTCCGACAGTTCGTCGACCAACGACTGCAGTACCGGACCGGCGACCGCGCCCAGTTGGCGGTTCGCGACTTCGCCAAGCCGAATCAACCTGGGCCCCAAGGCGTATCGGCGATTGGGTAGTTGACGTACATAACCAAGTCCGACCAGTGTGCGCAAGAGACGGTGGATCGTCGGTGGCGGTAGTGGAGACTCCGCCGACAACTCGGTCAGTGAGCACTCCCCTCCCGCACGTCCGATCAGTTCCATCAACTCGAACGCGCGCTCCACCGACTGCACGCCGCCCATCTTCTCCGCCATGCGATCCACTTCCGGCCGACGATTGTCGTTCCATCCAACACGCTCAACAATAGTTCCGCAATATGGAACTATTGCCTCGATTGGGCAATACGTACCGCGGGCGTAGTGGCTCGTCCGCTAAACTCCACAATGTGGAATTAGGTCTCACGAAAGGGGTACCTGTGACACGACGCCTTGACGATGCGGTGCTGGCCGACGTCGACCGACGCCTCGCGGTCGCCGACGCCGCACTGGCGACCCAGTACCCCGGCGACGACGGCCGTCGGCAGCCGGTCCACACCGTCTACGTCCCGGGCAACCGGTACACGGCGACGATGCCCGCCGACTGGGGATTCGCCGCCCTCGCCGCCGCGACGGACGCAGGCGGACTCGACGCAGTGGCCGCACTCGTCGGCGCGAGCAGCGGCACCGACTGCGAACCCGAGACCCTCGCAGCCCTCGTCGAGAACAAGCTGACCACCGAGCCAATCGAAGACCTCCGCATCGACTTCGAGGACGGCTACGGCAGCTTCGACGACGCGACCGAGGACGCCGACGTCGAACAGGCCATCGCCGCACTGCGGATCGCACTCGACGCGGGCGGCTCGACGCCGTTCGTCGGCACCCGCTTCAAGTGCTTCGAAGCCGGCACCCGGGCGCGCGGACTGCGCACGCTCGACATGTTCGTCAGCGGACTCGTCGCCTCCGGCGGCCTGCCCGACGGCCTCACCCTCACCCTTCCCAAGGTGACGTCCGTCGACCAGGTCGAGGCGATGGTCACGGTCGCGAGCGCCCTTGAAGGCGCGAACGCACTGCCGGCCGGCCGCATCCGCTTCGAAGTGCAGGTCGAAACACCGCAGGCGATCCTCGGCGCCGACGGCCGCGCAGCCGTCGCCCAGTTCATCCACGCCGGCCAGGGCCGCGTCAGCTCCCTCCACTACGGGGCCTACGACTACTCGGCGTCCCTCGGCATCGCCGCCGCCTACCAGTCGATGGAACATCCGGCGGCGGACCACGCCAAGAACGTCATGCAACTCGCCGTCGCGGGTACCGGCGTGCACATGTCCGACGGCTCGACCAACATCCTCCCGGTCGGCGACCCCGACAACGTCGCCATGGCGTGGAAACTGCACGCGCGCCTCGTCCGGCGACACCTGGAACGCGGCATCTATCAGGGCTGGGACATGCACCCCGCCCAACTCGTCACCCGATACCTGGCGACCTACGCGTTCTACCGTGGCGCCTTCGCGCCCGCTGCGACGCGCCTGCGCACTTACGTCCAGCAGCTCGACTCGACCATCATGGACGAGCCGGCCACCGCCCGTGCCCTCGCCAACGTGATCCATCGTGGCAGCGTGTGCGGTGCACTGACCGTCGACGAGATCGAGTCAGCCACCGATCTCGCCATGTCCACCGTGCGCGACCTCGCGCTCGGCCGCACCACCAGGAGCACTCAGTGACCACTGCGTCGTACTACACGCCCCGCGGCGGCCTGCCCCCGCAGACCGATCTGCTGACCGACCGCGCCATCGTCACCGAGGCCTACACGGTGATCCCGCGCGGCGTCCTCTCCGACATCGTCACCTCGGTGCTCCCGGAATGGACCGATACGCGGGCTTGGATCGTCAACCGGCCCGTCGCCGGTGGTGCGACGACGTATTACCAGGCGATCGTCGAGGTCAAGCCGGGCGGCGGTGCGCGGCGACCGGAGCCGCAACCCGAGGTGCAGAGCTTCCTGTTCGTCACGTCCGGTGCGCTCACCGTCGACGCGGCGGGCCAGTCGCAGACCCTTGCCGAGGGCGGCTTCGCCCATCTTCCGGCTGGCACCGATTGGTCGGCCCACAACAACGGCGACGGCGACGCGACGTTCGTCTGGATCCGCAAGCGCTATGAGGCCATCGAGGGCCACACGGTGTCGGTCAAGTTCGGCAACGAGCAGGACATCGAGCCGTCAGCCATGCCAGAGACCGACGGCAAATGGCGTACGACGCGCATGCTCGACCCGCAGGATTTGGCGTACGACATGCACGTCAACATCGTGACGTTCGAGCCCGGCGGGACCATTCCGTTCGCCGAGACCCACGTGATGGAACACGGGCTCCTGATGCTCGAAGGCAAGGCGGTCTACCACCTCAACGGAGACTGGGTAGAGGTGCAGGCAGGCGACTTCCTCTCGCTGCGCGCCTTCTGCCCGCAGGCGTGCTACGCGGGCGGGCCGTCGAACTTCCGCTACCTGCTGTACAAGGACGTCAACCGGCAGATCATGCTCTAAGACGTTGGGCTACAACTGGAATGGCCACCCGATGACCGTCTTCTTGCGTGGAGTCGCGTAGGTACGGACCTTCGACGTGGACAGGCCCATCCGGACCAGACCCTCGGCGATGGTGACCGCCGCGCGGACTCCGTCGACGATCGGGACGCCCGTCGCGGCCGTCACCTTCTCCTCGAGTTCGGCCATGCCGCCGCAGCCGAGGCAGATCACCTCGGCGTGATCGTTCTCGACTGCCTCTCGCGCCTGGCGGACGATGGCCTCGACCGCCCGGTCCGGATCCGACTCGAGTTCGAGCACACCGAGGCCGGATGCCCGCACCGACGCGCATCGTGCGTCGAGTCCCGCGAGCTTGAGACGGTCTTCGATCAGCGGGACGGTGCGGTCGAGCGTGGTGACCACCGAATACTTGTGGCCGAGATACATCGCCGTCGACGCCGCCGCCTCGGTGATGTCGACCACCGGGACGTCGAGCAACTCCTGCAGACCTTCCCGACCGTGCTCGCCGTAGCCGGCCTGGATGACGGCGTCGAACGGTTCGGAGTACGAGGTGATCGCGTCCATCACGGCGATTGCCGCGAGATAGCTCTCGAAGTTGCCTTCGCACGAGTCCGCACCGAATCGTGGTGTGATGCCGACGATCTCGGTGCCCGGCGACGCGACACCGCGCGCCGACTCGGCGATCGCATCGGTCATCGAGGCGGTCGTGTTGACGTTGGCGACAAGGATTCTCATGGCGGTCCCTACTAGTGTGTGCTCGCCACGGCGATGGGCTCGCCGGAGACGTCGTTGAACGGTCCTCGGCGGTCCGCGACCAGCAAGTACACGATCGCACCCAGTCCGGCGCCGATGAACCAGGAGAACTCCGAAACGACCTTGAACGCCGGAACGAACGCCATCAGGAGTGCCGCTACCGCCGTGATGACGAGGGCGACCACCGCGCGCCCGTTGACGCCGTTCGCGTAATGGTATTCGCCGCGTTCATCCGTCGTGAACAGGGCCGGAACGTTGATGTTGGAACGACGCACCAGCCAGTAGTCGGCCATGATGATGCCGAACAGTGGACCGAGAATGGCACCCAGTCCACCGAGGAAGTAGTTGATGACCGCCGGCGAGTTGTACAGGTTCCACGGCAGGATCACCAGGCCGATGACGGCCGAGATGAACGCTGCGCGACGGAAGTTCAGTTGCTTCGGGAACAAGTTGTTGAGCGCATAGATGGGGGCGACGAAGTTCGCCATCAGATTCACCGCGACGGTCAGGATCAGCAGCGCCAGCGCCGCGAGTACCAGCAGCAAGGTGTTCGGCACCTCCTGGACGATGTCGGCGGGCGCTTCGATGATGCGTCCGTCGATGCGGAACTGAGCGCCGGCCAGAGTGATGACGATGGCGCCAAACACCAGCATGTTAAGCGGAATGCCCCAGAAGTTGCCCTTCACGATGGCTCGCTTCGACGTCGCGTTGCGGGTGAAGTCGCAGAAGTTGAGGACGAATGTGCCGTAGATCGCGACCCACAGGCTGGCGCCGCCGATGATCTGAAGCCACATGTCGACGCCGGTCAGCGAGTCGGGCGTCGTCCACGCGATGGTCCAGTCGGCTTTGCTGAGCATCCAGATTGCGAGCGCGATCATCGTGAACAGGATGACCGGACCGGCGAATGCCTCGTATCTGCGGATCATCTCCATGCCGTAGCTGACGATGATCACCTGGATTACCCAGAGGGCGACGAACGAGATCCAGCCGAGCGTCGACAACCCGAGGAAGCTGTTCGAGTCGAGGGTCTCCGCCGACGGCGCGAGCGCGATGATCAGGATGCGGAGCACCACCGACGCGAGGTAGGTCTGGATGCCGAACCAGGCGATCGCGATGGCGCCGCGGATGAGGGCGGGGATCTGCGCACCGCGGGTACCGAACGAAATGCGGCTCATCACCGGGAAGGGGACGCCGGTCTTCTCCCCCATGAACCCGGACAGGCTCAGCAGCAAGAACAGGAAGACGCCGCCGAGGCCGAGCGCCAGCAGGATTTGCCACCCACCGAGGCCGAGGGCGAACAGCCCAATGGCGAATGAGTAGTTGCCCAGGCTGTGTACGTCGTTCGCCCACAGGGTGAAGATGTTGTACGCGCTCCACCGTCGGCCTTCGCGCTTCGTGGGTGCGAGTTCGGGGTTGTACAAGGAGGGACTCACCTCGGCGAACGGGGTCGCCTGGTTACTACCGGAATCGCCGATGAGACCGGTGGACTCTGTGCTCATGGATACGCCTGTCACGGTCGGAGCGCCGACGCTCAGCGCCGCCGCAAATATTCCACTCTGCGGAAGTTGTGTTCCACAGATTCCACCAGTAAGTCGTATTAAGACGGTGACTGTCAAGGATTTCGCGTGATTGACTGTGTCTGCGCTCACATCTAGAGTCGCCCGAGGAGTGGAACGAAATTTCCACCATGAGGAATTACTCATAGTGACGGAGTGCTGCCGATGACCACCGACGCCCACGAGCGGTCGAGCCAACCCGACTTCGACCTGGTGGTCCGCGGCGAACGCATGCTGACGACGGCGGGAATCGTCGCCCGCGAGATCGGCATCCGTGACGGGCGCGTCGTCGCGATCGAGCCGCTGGGCAGCGGCCTCACCGGAGCGGAGCTCGTCGAACTCAGCGACGAGCAGGTGATGATTCCCGGCTTGGTCGACACGCACGTGCACGTCAACGAGCCGGGCCGCACCGAGTGGGAGGGCTTCGACTCAGCTACCCGAGCGGCGGCGGCCGGCGGTGTGACCACGCTGATCGACATGCCGCTCAACTCGATTCCTCCGACCGTCAACGTCGACGCACTCAACGCCAAGCGCGCGGCCGCAGCGGGCAAGACACACGTCGACGTCGGGTTCTGGGGCGGCGCGATCCCCGGCAACACCGACGATCTGCGCGGTCTGCACGACGACGGAGTGTTCGGCTTCAAGTGCTTCCTGCTGCACTCCGGCGTCGACGAGTTCCCGCATCTCGACGCCGACGAGATGGAAAAGGACATGGCCGTGCTGGCCGGCTTCGACTCCATGATGATCGTGCACGCCGAGGACTCCCGCGCCATCGACCATGCCCCCTCGGCCGAGGGTGACCGGTACGAGCGCTTCCTGGCGTCGCGGCCGCGCGGCGCCGAGAACGTGGCGATCGCCGAGGTCATCGAGCGCGCTCGGTGGACCGGTGCCCGTGCGCACATTCTGCACCTGTCGTCGTCGGACGCGCTGCCGATGATCGCGACTGCCAAGCGCGACGGCGTCAGGATCTCGGTCGAGACGTGTCCGCACTACCTGACGCTCCTCGCCGAGGAGATCCCCAACGGCGCGACCGCGTTCAAGTGCTGTCCGCCGATCCGCGAGGCGTCGAATCGGGAACTGTTGTGGCAGGGCCTGCTCGACGGCACGATCGACTGCATCGTCTCCGACCACTCACCGTCGACGGTTGACCTGAAGGACGTCGAGAACGGCGACTTCGGCGTTGCGTGGGGCGGTGTCGCGTCGCTGCAGCTCGGCCTGTCGTTGATCTGGACCGAGGCCAAGCGTCGCGGCGTGAAGCTCACGCAGGTGCTCGAGTGGATGGCGGCCAAGCCGGCCGCGCTCGCCGGGTTGAACACCAAGGGCAAGATCGCCCTCGGTTACGACGCCGACTTCGCGATCTTCGAGCCCGAGTCCGCGCAGGTCGTCGACGTGCACAAGCTGCACCACAAGAACCCGATCAGCCCGTACGACGGGCGTGCCCTTGCCGGTGTCGTGACCAGTACCTGGTTGCGCGGCAGGAAGATTGACTTCAAGACCCCGCAGGGCCGGATGCTGCGGCGCGGCGGCGTGTAGCCTCCACGGGTCCCCGAGTTTCGCCGGATCGGGTCACCTCGCCTCGTAGCGGAGCAGGACCGTGCCGCCAGGAAAGGTGCGATTCTCCAACAGTCGCAACGTGATCCACGACGGCAGTGTCGGAAAGAACGGTGTCCCGCCACCTACGGCGATGGGTGCGACCACGATCCGAAACTCGTCGACCAATCCGGCCTGCACGATCGGTGCCGCTAGTGTCGCGCCGGCCACCTCCAGCGTGCCGTCGGTTTCGGCTTTCAGCTTTCGCACCACCTCGACCGGATCCCCGCGCTCCAGCCGGGAGTTCCAGTCGACGGCGTCCAGGGTGCGCGAGAACACGACCTTGGGCATGTCGCGCCAGATCTGCGCGAAGTCGACGATCAGAGGACCGGCGTCCGGAGCCTCGTCGGCGGTCGGCCAGTACGCCGACATCAGTTCGTAGAGTCGCCGCCCGTAGAACGACAGGGCGGTCTCGCGCTCGAAGTCGTTCCAGTACTGGTGGAGTTCCTCGCTCGGATCGGACCAGTCGATGCTGCCTTGCGCGTCGGCGATGTACCCGTCCACTGACACGGTGAAGCCATAGATGAGTTTTCCCACGCAGTTCAGACTGCGTCCGAGCGCCAAACTCATCGCGACGACGTGTCATCGGATCGCGTCTCGGCAAGGCGCTACAGATCGGTGCCGACGCGGGTGTGAACACCGCGGAGTAGGACGTCTCCGAGCCTCTCGCCGGCAGTCCACAGTAGCCGTTGAGACAGTGTCATTGACACGAAGTCAATCAAGTTCGTAGAGTCGACCTACCGCCACCACCCCGAGGAGATCGAATGACCACAGTCGACGCCACGACGACCGAAACCGCCGACGACGTGCTCGACCGGGTGGGTGCGTTGCAACCGTTGATCCGCCACCATGCGGCGCAGAACGAGCGTGACCGCAAGGTTTCCGACGAAGTCATCGATGCGCTGAAGGGCGCCGGCGCGTTCCGGCTCGCCGCGCCGCGGCGGTTCGGTGGGCTCGAGGCAGGACTGCGCGCCATGCTCGACCTGTCCGCCGTGATCGCCGAGGCTGACGGTGGAACGTCCTGGGTGACGACGCTTTCCAACATCAACGCCTGGTCCACCTGCCTCTTCGACCAGGCTGCCGTCGACGAGATCTACGCCAGCGGCCCCGACACCATCCTCTCGGGGGTGGTGTCCCCCGGCGGTACGGCACGCAAGGTGCCCGGCGGTTACGTGATCAACGGAGAGTGGCCGTACGCCTCGGCAAGCCTGCACGCCGACTGGGTGTCCGGTGGCGTGTGGGAGGTCGACGAGGACGGCGACGAGATCGACCAGTGCATGGTCGTCATGCCCATCGCCGACGTCCAGATCAAGGACACCTGGTACGTCGCCGGCATGCGCGCCTCGGGCAGCAACACCATCGTCGCCGAAGACGTCTTCGTGCCCGAACACCGTCTCAGCTCGATGCTCCCCGTTGCCTCGGGCGGCTACCTGGAGCACTACCCGGACAACCCGTTCTACCGGTCGGCCTTCGCGCCCATGCTGGTGCTCGTCCTCGTCGGCCCGCAACTCGGGTTCGGCCGCGCCGCTCTTGAAGTCGCACTGGCGAAGGCCTCGACCAAGGCGTTGGCCTACACGAACATCGAACGGCAATCCGATTCGGTTGCCTTTCAGTTACTCGTTGCCGACGCGGCAACGAAGATCGACACAGCCCACCTGCATGCCTATCGCGCCGCCGAAGACGTCGAGCGGTACGCCCAGCAGGGCGTCTATCCGGACTTCTCGGCGCGGGCCCGGGTCCGTGCCGACTCCGCGGTGGCGTTGACGAGCATCAACTCCGCCGTCAACACCCTCCTGAACGCCTGCGGCGCAGGCAGTTTCGCCGAGGTGAACCCCATGCAACGCATCTGGCGCGACTCCAACGTCGGACAGCGGCACGCGGTCATGCTCCCCCAGGTCTCGATGGAGACCTACGGAAAGGCGTTGCTTGGCAGGACCGACCACATCACCGCCATCCTCTGATGCACGCCCGCAGCCAACCGACCACCAACGGAGTCAACCGATGCCCGAGATAACCACGTCCCGAGAAATCGACGCACCCCAGGCACTCGTCTGGTCGGTGGTGTCCAATCCGCAGCGTTTCGCCGACTGGAACACCCTGCACAGCAGATGGGACGAAGAACCGCCCGCCGAGCTGGTCAAGGGCACCCGACTCGTCGACGTGGTGAAGATCAAGGGCATCGTCGACACGATCGACTTCACCACCGACGACGTCCGCGACCCCGGGTTCGTGTCCTTGTCGGGCAATGGCAGTACGGGGTCCTCGGTGGTGCTCGAGTTCACGGTGGACGATCATGCCGCCGACCGTTCCCTGGTGACCTTGCACATCGTCTTCACGAGTTCGGTGCTGTTTGGCCCCCTCGGCAAGGTGGTCGAGCGCGCATTTCGCAAGGAACTCAACGCCTCGCTCGAGAAGCTCGACCACGTCGTCACCGGTGAACCACCTCGCAGGTGATTCAACTCGACGATCAGGTGTCGACTTCCTGCAGCGCGCCCTCGACTCCGATCGCCGGATCGAGTCGGATCGCCTCGCGGACAATCGAAGCCGTCATGCCTACCATCCACTCGACCATGTCGTCCACTCCGAAGGGCTGCCCATTGTCCAGCCAGAAGATGGTTGCTTCGTCCATGGCGCTGACGGCGGCTCGCCCCGCCATTCGCACGGCGGGGCGTCGGGAGTCGACGCCAAACAGGTCGGCTGTTGCCTCCACCGCTCGCCATCGGGCCGCCTCGAAGACCTCCCACGCCTCCGGGTCGGCTCCGCGCCCGCCCAGGATCAGGCGCAAGGCCAGCCCGCGGTGAGTGGCGAGAAAGCGCAAGTGCGAGGCGATTGCGTGGCGTATCTGCTCGGCCGGTGCCAACTCGGGTTTGAAGACGAAGGCGACTTCCAGTTCCTCTGCAGCTCCGCGCATCGCCTCGAGGTAGATGCCGCGCTTGCTTCCGAAGTAGTGAAAGAGCAGCCCATGTGCGACACCGGCGGCCTTGGCGATGTCACTGACCGCAACGTCGTCGTAGGTCTGGTCGGAGAAGATCTGGACGGCGGCGTCCACGATCCGCGCACGGGTCTCAGCGGCTTGCTGAGCCCGCGCGGTCGGCTTCTTCGACGTCACCATCGCACCCCCCTTCGTCGTCCAACGCGTGACCACCGCGGACCAGTGGGCCGCAGCCATCATAAGTCAACGACCGACGGTCAACGGCGAAACGACCTGCGGCCGACCATCGCCACGACAGCCAGGGCGGTCGGGGTGTCATGACACGGCGTCCCTGGCTTGCCGATCTCAAACCCTCTGACGATCAACCACTTTCGGCCGTCTCACTGCTACCCGACCGCGCCGGAGATCTGGCCTCGCTCCTCGGACCGGGGCCGGCGGGTTGGGCGGTCGAACTGGGCATGACGATGGCCGACCGCATCACCTCGGCGATCCCGGAACTCGCGGCCGACGCGGTGGCCGTCGAGGTGCGAAGGGGGTGCGAGGCGGTGGCGTTGGGTGCGCTTGCCGCTCTGGTCGGCGACACGGACGAGCCCTTCGCCGCGATGCCTGAAGTGCTGACGGGGCCGGCGGAAGTGGTGGCGCGCGGGATCGGCATCGAGCACATGCTGCGCAGCATCCACCTCGCGCACGCCACGGCCACCGAGGTGCTGCTCGACGCGGCGGCCCGCGTGATCCCCGCGTCGCAGCGCTTCGAAGAGATGCGGCACATCAGCGAACTCCTCTTCGGCGTGGTCGAAGTCGTGAACGAGCGGATGTCGAGCGAGTACGCCCGCGCACACGAGGCTTGGCTGACCAGTTCGACGGCCTTGCGCATGGAGACCGTCGAAAACATCCTGTCGGGCAACGAGATTCCGCTGGCACGA
Organism: Mycobacterium sp. AT1; assembly: GCF_002043095.1. Taxonomy (GTDB): domain Bacteria; phylum Actinomycetota; class Actinomycetes; order Mycobacteriales; family Mycobacteriaceae; genus Mycobacterium. Next base: position 135,722 of record NZ_MVOC01000038.1, read on the forward strand.
GCATCTCGCACGCTTGGTTACGACTTGAGTCGCTGGCACCTCGCGGTGATCGTTGGGACGGGGGGCAGCGCTCCTGCAGACCCGACGCATTTGCGGCACGCCGCGGACGCCGTGCTGGGCGCGGCGGGCTGCGCGTCGACCCTCGTATTGCCGGTCGGCGCCCAACGGGTGTGGGCGTGGGGGTCCCGTACCGCCCACCCACCGGTGCCGTCCAACGCGGACTCGGTGGTGGTACCGCCGAACGTGCGGGTGGCGACCGGGGTGGCCGGCAGCGGCCTCGACGGGTTCCGGCGCAGCCATCAACAGGCCGGCCACGCCGCCCGTATCGGTGCGTCGCCGACTGGCGCGCCGCTGCTGCACTACGTCGACGTCGACCTCGTCGCGATGCTCAGCGCAGACATGACCGCAGCCGGTGAGTTCGTCGCGCGCGAACTCGGCGCGCTGGCGGGTCCCGGCGAGTCGGCGGCCATGATGCGTCACACCCTCAAGTGCTATCTCGATCGCGATCGCAGTCTGGCCCGTGCCGCAGCCCACCTTCACGTGGCCCGCAACACCGTCGCCTATCGCGTACACCGCGCCGAGGAGCTGAGGGGCCGGCCGGCCACCGAGCGCCGTCTGCAGCTACACGCCGCACTCACCCTCGCACAGGATCTCGGCGACGCCGTCCTGCCTAGTCAAGCCTGACTGGCAGCGTCGACCATCCGCGCAGCACGCGGGTGTCGCGCCGCCGTCCGCTGCCCGCGAGCGTCGCCGTGGGGTGACGTGCGAAGAAGGTGCGCAAGCCGACCTCGCCCTCGGCCCTTGCCAGTGCGGCACCAAGACAAAAATGTCTGCCACCGGAAAAGGACAGGTGTCTGCCCGCATTGTCACGGGTGACGTCGAAGCGGTGCGGGTCGGGAAACACGGCGGGGTCGCGGTTGGCGCCGGCAAGGTAGAGCACGACCGGCTCGCCCGCGGTGACCGTCTGGCCCGCCACGTCGGCGTCGACGTCGGCGATGCGCGCGGTCAACTGGACCGGTGACTCCAACCGCAAGATCTCGTCGACGGCGTTCGGCCACCGGTCGGGTTCGGCCAGCAGCAGCTCGAGCTGTTCGGGGTGTTCGAGCAACAACCGGATGCCGCTGCCCAGAAGGTTCACCGTGGTCTCGAATCCCGCGGCCAACACCAGACCTGCAGTCGCCACGAGCTCCTCGTCGTCGAGGTGAACGCCGTCGTCGCTGGCTGCGACGAGTTGACTCATCAGGTCATCCCCCGGTGCCGTGCGAAGGCCCCGGATGTGATCTTCGAGCCATGTGGTGAAGCGTTGCAAGCCCTCCTCGACGCGCAGATATTGCGTCCACGACAACCCGACGTCCAGGCTGGGCGCGGCGAGTTCACCGAACTGCAGAATCTTGGACCGGTCACGCTCGGGCACTCCGAGGATGTCTCCGATCACCGTCACCGGCAGCTGAGAGCAGTAGCGGTCGACGACGTCGACGGTTTGGCCACCGTCGAGATCGGCGATCAGCGACACAGCTGCCGTCTCCACCCGTTCCCTCAGCGCGGCAACCGCTTTCACCGTGAACACCGACGAGACGGTCTTTCGGTACCGGGTGTGCTCGGGTGGCTCGACCGACAGCAGCGACGGCGGCAGCAGTGGATGCATCCGCCCCCCGACCCTCGTGCGACGTTCCAGCCACCGCAGAGGCCCCGGCAGGTTTCGGCCGATGGCGGTCACCGAGAAGTCGTTGGATCGCAGCAGGCGGTGCGCTGTCTCGTGGTCGGCGGTCAACCACGCTGCGCGGCCGCGAACGAGGGTGCCGAGCTCGCGCAACTCGTCGGCGAACGCACCGGGATCGGCCCGCACCGCGAGATCGGCGATCATCCTCGCCTGCGGATCGCCGCGGCGCGCTCCCGCCGACGCGACCGCACGGATGACGCCGTGCAACGCCAGCCAATGCGCACGCTGTCGGACTGTCATGGGACGAGCCTAAACACTCCGCGACCGCCGCAATTGGTATCTCAGCCCAAGCGGACCGCCCCGATTTTGGGCTTCGAACCAAGCATTGCGATGGTCATCCGGCCTTGACTGAAGGTGTCTCGCACACCGGCAATCAAAGGAGATTCGGTGGTCACCCACCTCATTCGCTACCGCCACGAACAACACGTCGGGTGGGGTGTCCTCAGTGGCGGCGCCATCTCGCCTCTTGACGGAACCTATACGCGCACCGCAGATCTCATCGAGGGCGGCGAGTCGGATTGGCGCTCGGCCGCGACGAAGGTCGGCAACCTTCGGTTGGATGACGTGGAGGCGCTCTCGCCGATCACCACCCCATGCCGGGTGATGTGTCAGGGCGCCAACTATCGCCAGCATGCGATCGAGTCCGGCATGAACCCCGACGAGCGGGCGTTCAACCTGTTCTTCGACAAGACCGACGCCACCATCACCGGACCGGATGCCCCGGTCGTCCGGCCGGCCCATGTCGCGTTGCTCGACTACGAAATCGAGCTGGCCCTGGTGATGCGCCAAGACGTCGGTACGCCGACCACGATCACGCCGGAGAACCTGCACGAGTACGTCTTCGGGGTCACCATCGCCAACGACCTCTCCGCCCGTGACGTGCAACTCCCTCAAGGTCAATTCCTCAAGGGCAAGAGCTACCGCGGGTTCTGCCCCACCGGACCGGTGCTGGCCGTGCTGGAACCCGAGGACGTTCCCCTGCTCGACGACCTCGACTTGCGGCTCGACGTCAATGGCGAGCCACGCCAAGGCGACAACACCGCCAACATGCTCTACCGCCCTGCCGAGACGCTGACGGAGCTGACCGAATTCTGCAATCTCAGCCCGGGTGACGTGCTGCTCACCGGTACCCCGCACGGATGTGTCGCCACCTCGCCACCACCCCTGGTGCGTCGGCTGGCCACCGCGCTGCTTCCCGAGGACAAGCTTTGGGCGTCGTTCATCACGATGAACAAGCGCAAGCCGTATCTGAAACCCGGCGACGTGGTCAACGCGTCGATCCGCAGCGCCGACGGTGCACTCGACCTTGGCGTTCAACGGACCACCATCACCGAACCATCTTCCGAGAAGGGAGCCGTCTGATGCCGACCGACGAGACGACGTCCGCAGCCGACCTCGACCAGTTGCCCGACCGTGTGGTGCCCGCGTTCATCGCCCACTGGGTGGTCAAGACCGCCCGCAGCGCGGAGATGATCGACTGGTACGGGCACGTGTTCGGCGCCCGCGTCGTCCACGAGGACGGCCAAATCGCCTTTCTCACCTGGGATCACGAGAGTCACCGTCTCGCGCTTGTCAAACTTCCACCACCCCTGCGTCATGTCTTTCCGTTGGCTCGACTGCGACGGAAGACCTACGGCATCGACCATCTGGCGTTCACCTTTCCCTCGCTGAGGCAGCTGCTGCTGACCTACGAGCGCCTGAAAGATGTTGGCATCAAGCCCGTCTGGTCCATCAACCACGGCCCGACCACCAGCCTCTATTACGAAGACCCCGAGGGTATCCGCCTCGAGTTTCAGGTCGAGAACTTCCCCACCGCCCAGGAAACGGCCGACTACTTCAACAGCCAGGAGTTCGCCGACAACCCGATCGGCGTCAACACCGACCCGGACTACCTCCTGGAACGATTGCGCGCCGGCGCGGAGGAAGTCGACCTGCTGCGCCGAGGCGCGGGCACTCGTCCGGGGACCACACAGCGAGCCAACAAGCGCACCCTCACGTGGAAGACTCTGTGAGACATGACGACTGAACCCGTGGTCATCGTGGGCGCGGGTGCTGCCGGCTGCACGTTGGCGCTGCTGCTGGCCCGCTACGGCATCCCCAGTACCATCGTCGACCACCGCACCGAGGCCAGACTGCATCCCGCCGCCCACGTCGTGAACGCACGCACGCTCGAGATCTGGAATCAGGCGTCCCCCAACCTGATCCGCGCACTCGTGGCGATGACCCCGGCCATCGACACGGTGAACCTCATTCGATGGTGCACCGACGTCCGTGCCACCCCGTTGGGCGAGATCGACTTGCTCTCCGAACCGGATCGGCTTGCCGAAGTTCAAGGACACAGCCCGTTCCTGATTTCCCACATCGGTCAGCATCTGCTCATGCCCGCTCTGTGGGAAGCACTCGACGACGAGGGGTTGATCGACTTCCGCCGCGGTTGGCGCGCCGACCTCGACGCGGGCACTCTCGTGCTCAAGCCGCCAGGGGCAGCGCCCACCACCGAGGCGGCCCAGTACGTCGTCGCCGCCGACGGGGCCAACAGCTCCTTGCGCGACGCCGCCAGGATTGCCATGGAGGGACCAGTCCTGGCCAACATGGGCAGTGTCTTCTTCCACGCACCCAACCTCTACCCGGAGGGCGACGCCCGTCCCTTGTTGAGCTGGATCTATCACCCCCGCTTCAGCGGAGTGATGATCGCCCACGCCGACGACGACTACGTGCTGATGACGCCGTACCTGCACCCGGCACAATCCATCGCGCGGGACAGCGAGAACTACTGGAATCGGCAGCTACCCAACGTCATCGGGGCGACCGACTACCAGATCCGTTCGACCGGAACCTGGACCATGACCTCGCAAATGGCCACCACGTTTCGGCGAGGACCGCTGCTGTTGATCGGCGATGCCGCACACCGGTTCCCGCACACGGGCGGATTCGGTCTCAACAGCGGCGTCCAGGATGCTCACAACCTGGCCTGGAAGCTGGCGGCCGTGCTGGACTCGGGCGCACCGGACTCGCTGCTCGACACCTACGAGATTGAACGCAGAGCAGTGGTCACGCGGTTCGCCGAGCAGAGCACGACCAACCACTTCAAGCTGGACGAGGTCACCGCGCCACTGGGTATCACCAACCGCTCGCTGCACCAGGCCACCGAGTTCATGGCCAAGCCGTGGCTGTCGAGGCTTCCCGACCGCGTCATGGCCACCGCCGCCGACGGCCTCACCCGTGCGCAGACCTCTCGCACGAAGCGGCTGTTGCGGGACGACGCGCGGGGTCGGCGCCTGAGGCGACGCATGGCCGAGACCATCCCCGGCCAACTGGAACACTTCGTCGCCAGTGGTTTGGAATTCGGCTACGCGTACGTCAGTCCGCTGATCGACACCGGTGTCGA
>NZ_MVOC01000039.1 GCF_002043095.1 Mycobacterium sp. AT1
CCTGGCCATTACAACTAGTCCGTCGCCCCGTGGCGTCACACGCACTCGACGCGAAGGGCCAACGTCCCGCCCGTCCGCTCGGCGAACAGCCGCTGGTTGCGCAGTGCCGAACCCACCGCGACGCCACCGCGTCCGCGCCAGTCCACGACGAGACGGTCGACCCCGCGGATCTGGCCGTCGGTCAGGTCGCTGCCACCTCCCGCCAACAGCCACCGCCTGATGACTCGTCGGCGGATCGACGGCGGCAGTTCGGCGAGCGGCGCGACCTCGAGTTCGGCACCGCGCCCGGCACCGCGGAGCACCGTCGTCAGCGCGTCGGCGGCCAGCTCGTCAAGCGCCTCGGTGTCCTCGCGAAGGCCGGTGGCGGTCCGCGCAAGCGCCTCGGCCACCCCGCCGCCGAGGACGTTCTCCAGCAGCGGAAGCACCTCGTTGCGCAGGCGCACCCTGGTGAATCTCGGGTCGACGTTGTGTGGGTCGTGCCATGGGGTGAGCCCCAGTTCCTCGCACGCACCGTGCGTGACGGCCCGGCGCACCCCGAGCAGCGGCCTGCCCCACGGCGGGTCGTGCGGCAGCATGCCCGCGATCGACCGCGCGCCCGAACCCCTGCCGAGTCCCAGCAGCACGGTTTCGGCCTGATCGTCCAGCGTGTGTGCGATCAGCACGGGCGCGCCGCCGCGGGCCCCGTCCAGTGCCACGTAGCGGGCGGCGCGAGCCGCCGCCTCCGGCCCGCCCCGTCCGCCGACCTCGACTCGAATGACCTGTGCTGCAACACATCCCAGAGCAACGGCGTGATCTCGGGCGGTAGCCGCCACCGAATCCGAGCCTGCCTGCAGGCCGTGGTCGACGATCAGCGCGACCGTCGGACGCACCCGAGCGGCGGCAGCGGTCAGGGCCAGCGAATCGGCACCTCCGGACAGCGCCACGCACCACCGCTCGTCGGCCGAACAGAACCGGCGGGCGAACTCGTCGACCGCCCTGCGAACCGTCGCCACAGGACTGGGTTGATCCATCCCTACAGGACTCTGGCGATCCATCGCCGTGGGTCGTCGACTTCCGCCGGCAACGGCAGTGTCTCGGGACTCGTCCAGACGGTGTTGAACGCGGCCATGCCGACCTCGCCGACCACGTGGTCGACGAACGCCTTGCCTCGGGTGTACTGGGCCATCTTCGCGTCGACGCCCATCAACGCGCGCAAAATGCGTTGCAGCGGTGGCTGTTTGCGCTGTCGCCGTTCGTTGAAGCGCCGCCGAATGACCGTCACCGACGGCACCACCTTGGGCCCAACGGCGTCCATCACGTGGTCGGCGTGGCCCTCGAGCAGGGTGCCGAGCACCAGCAGCTGGTCGAGCGCCTTGCGCTGCGGCTCGGACTGGATGGCCCGAAGGAATCCGACGATGCCCTCAGAATTCGGTTGCGCCTGAGCGTCTTTCGCACGCTTGCTGCGGACGAACTCCCCGAGTCGGCCGACCACCTGGGTCAGCTCCTGACCCTTGTCGTCGGTTACAACGGCCAGCGCAGCCGACATGTGATCGGCCAGCCACGGATTGGCCCGGAACTGAACGCGGTGGGTGACCTCGTGCAGACAGACCCACAGCCGAAAGTCCGTCGGCGACACCCGAAGTTGACGCTCGACGGCGATCACGTTGGGGTACACCAGCAGCAGCTCGCCCCCGTTGTCCGCAAAGGGGTCGTACTGCCCGAGGATCCCCGACGACACGAACGCGAGGACGGCCCCGGTCTGCGCGCCGGTCACCCGGCGCGTGACGAGCCGGCCGGACGGTTCACCCTGCCCGCCGCCTGTCATGACGCGCATGGATTCGGTTGCCGCGCGGACCCATTCGGCCCTGTCGACGATTCGCGCCTCCGTGACGGCGGCGCCCTCGTTGAGACCCGTCACGTCGCGCACCGGGCCTTCTGCTTCGCGTGCCGACGTCGCGAGCTGGTCCATCGCCTGTCGCCTGGTGTATTCGGTGACCGGCGGTGCCTGCCTGACGAGTTTGGAGCCGACGGTGGCGGCGAAGTCCCAGTCGACGGTGTGGCCGACCGTGACCGGTGATGCCGCGTTCACCGGCTGCATCCGCACGAGCGCAGCGCGGCGGCCACCGCGTCGATGGCGGTGCGGCCCGTCGGGCCAGCGTTGTTGGAGATCATCGAGAACGTCAGCACCCTGCCACTGTCGTCGGTGACGAAACCCGCCAGCGCATTGGTGCCGGTGAGGGATCCCGTCTTGGCCCTGAGCAGACCCACTGCGTCCCGGCCCGCGTCGGTGTCGAGAAAGCGGTTGGAGAGCGTGCCGCTACCGCCCGCGATGGGCAGCAGGTCGACCAGCGGGCGCAGGTCGTGGTCGTCGAGTGTCGCGTTTCCCGCCGCCGCGTTGACCACCTCGTCGAGCGTCTCGGCCGTCAGACGGTCGTCGACCGACAGGCCGCTCGAATCCATCAGCGTCGCGCCACCCGTGTCGACGCCCGCCTTTTGGAGTTGGCCGAGCACCGCCGCGACGCCGCCGTCGAAGCTCTGCGGCTTTCCGATCGCCGCGGCGACCTCCCGGCCCGTCGACTCGGCCATCACGTTGTCGGACTCGCTCATCATTTGGCGCAACCGTTCGATCAGCGGCGGCGACTGCACGGACGCGATGTCGTCGCCCGTCACCGGTGTCGGTCGCACCGTGACGGCCGCCGGGTTCAGTCCGAGTGCGACGGCGAGTGCCCGACCCGCGTCGAGCGCGGGGGTGGTCGACCGGGCCGAGTCGACGCTCACCGGTTGGGTGCGACCGCCGTCGAGCATGACCGCCTCCATCGGGGCGATGTCGCCGCCGTCGATGTCGAGTGGGTCCCAGCCCGGCGCCAGCGTCGGTCCGCTGTAGGCGCTGGCGTCGACCTGGACGACCTTCGGCACGACGCCGGAGCTGCGGACCTGGTCGGCGAGGTCGGAGATGCGCGCCGCGCCGCGGTACCAGGTGTCGACGTTCTTCGGGGCGGCCGACAGCGTCGGGTCACCACCGCCCTTGAGCACGACGAGCCCGGGCGACTTGGTCTGGTCCGGGGCGACGACAGTCGTCGTCAAGCGGGCGTCCCTGTCGAGGGTCAGAAGGGCCGCCGCCGAGGTCAGCACCTTGTTGGTGGACGCCGGTTGCATCGGCACCGCCGCACCCCGAGCCCACAGTTCCCGGCCGGTCATCGCGTCGGTGACGCGACCGGTGAAGGCGCCGAGGTCTGGGTTGGCGACGAACGGCGCCAGGACCGCGGCCAGGCCCGCGGGCGTCGGCACGGGTGCCGAGTCGCTCAGCGGCGTCACGGCGGGCGCGGCGGTCACCAGCGCGGGTTGCGGTGCGACGGCGACCTTCGGCTCGGCGGGTGAGCGACCACTGGAGGTGACGAGGGCTGCCGCGACGACGACCGCGACGACCAGGAACAGCACCAGCACGCCGACCCATACGTGGGTGGATCGTCGCCACCGCGTGGGCGCCATGAGTCCGATGATCGCTCTCCTGATCGGTGGGGCTGCCGCGCAGACCCCGCAAGTGCAGGGTATCGCTCGTCTATGGTTGACCCGCGTCGTCACCTGACGACCTCTTGACGCTTTGCAGACGAGAAGGAGCCGGCGGTGCAGTTCGACGTCGTCATCGAGATCCCGAAGGGATCGCGCAACAAGTACGAGGTGGACCACGAGACCGGCCGGGTCAAGCTCGACCGTTACCTCTACACGGCGTTCGGTTACCCCGCCGACTACGGGTTCTTCGAGAACACCCTCGGCGAGGACGGCGACCCACTGGACGCCCTGGTGCTGCTGCCCGAGTCCGTCTTCCCCGGCTGCACCGTCGAGGCGCGGCCGGTGGCGATGTTCAAGATGACCGACGAGGCAGGCGGCGACGACAAGCTGCTGTGCGTGCCCGCCGGGGACCCGCGATGGGACCACATCCAGGACCTGGCCGACGTGCCGCCGTTCGAACTCGAGGCGATCAAGCACTTCTTCGTGCACTACAAGGACCTCGAGCCGGGCAAGTTCGTCAAGGCCGCCGACTGGGCGGGCCGCGAAGAGGCCGAGGCCGAGTTGCAGCGTTCGGTGGAGCGGTTCAAGACTCACTAGTTGCCGCCCAGCGTGGACTTCTGTCACGCCCGACTCGGGAATGCGTGGCCAAAGTCCACACTCGGCATGAATTAGCACCGCCGTAACACGCGGTAACGCGTACGTGGCTTCGGGCTCCCATGCTGGTGACGTGCTCTTACACCAGGGAATCGGCCTCGACGCGTTCAACGCGTTGCCGGAGCGCAAGGCCGTGCACGCGCTGTACGAGTGCTGCAACAGCATGACGATGGCCAGGCACCTGGCGTACGGCCGCAGCTACCTCGACCACGACGCGCTGTTCCGCCGGGCCGACGCGCTGCTGTTCGCCCTTCCGGAGTCGGCGGTCGACCAGATTCTCGACGCCTGCCCCGAACTGGGTCGTCGGCCGCGCAGCGAGAAGAGCCAGGCCGAACAGTGCTCGGTATGGGATGAAGACGCGGCCGTGATGGCCGAGCTCGCGGTGTCCTCACGCGCCTACGCCACCAAATTCAGGTTCGGCTTCGTGATGTGCTGCGGCACGATGGAGGCACGGACGGTTCTCTCGGCCGTCGACGACCGCCTGCACAACGACGTCGAGACCGAGCGCAAGGTCGTCCGCAACGAGCTGGCGAAGATCAACCGGTCGCGGCTGGAGCGCATGCTCGGGCCGGAGGGTGGCTACCAGAACTGGTAGCGCTACGGGCCTAGAACGCCCACGCGCCGAAGCGACCCCAGGCCACCACGACGGCCATCACCAGTAGCGCAACGGCAGGCAGCGATCCCTGAATCTCCTTGCGGCGCAGGTGGAAGAGGACGGCGCCCGCCATCACGACGGCGACGCCGACGGCCGCCAACGGAACGAGGACCGGGGCGACGTTCACCAGGGCGGGGACGACGAGACCGATGCCGCCGAGCACCTCGACGAGGCCAATGGCCTTGATGGCCCCGGCGGGGAGTTCGCCGAGTTCCATGCCCTTGTCGGCCAACCCGTCCTTGGGCGTGATCAGCTTGAGCGACCCGGCGCCCAGCATCGCCAGGGCCAGTATCCCGGCGAGAATCCACAGCACGACGTTCATGACGGTCCCTCGTTCACGTTGACTTGATGTTTCAAGTCAACGGTAGATCTGATGACTTGAACCGTCAACTCAGCTGCCCTAGCCTCGTCCCATGGGCGACGCCACCACCGGAGGAGACGAGCCGCGCTGGCTCGATCGCGACGAGCTCGGTGCGTGGATGGCGTTGATGCAGGTCCTCGTCGCGCTGCCCACGAAACTCGACACTCAGCTTCGCAGCGACTCCCGGCTGCGGCTGTACGAGTACCACGTCCTGGCTGCGCTGTCGGATCAACCGACGCGGTCCATCGGCATGAAGGCACTGTCCGTCGTGACGAACGGTTCGATGTCCCGCCTGTCGCACGTGGTGTCACGACTCGAGGATCGCGGTTGGGTAGAGCGCAGGCCGCACCCGACCGACGGCAGGCTCACCGAGGCCCACCTGACCGACGATGGCCACCGCACGATCGCCGACGCGGCACCGGCACACGTCGCGTCGGCGCGCGCGCTGGTCATCGATCGGCTTCAGCCACAACAGATCTCGCAACTCCGCGACATCTGCCAGACCATTGCCGCCGGTCTGGACGACAACATGTCAGACTTGGTGAGCCGCGTCGTCGAGCCCGGAAGCCATCCCCGCGAGATGCCGCCCGATCGGTAGCGCGGCCGTCGCAGCGGGCGACGGCGAGTTCAGCACGTGGATCATCCGGTCGGTCCGCTCGACGACGAAGTCGTGGACCAATGCGCCGCTGCGTCGCACGGCCTGGGCGCGAATGCCCGCCTCGTGCGGCAACAGATCGCCCGCCGTCAATCCTGGTGCGTACTTGCGACATTCACGCAGATAGCGACCCTTGAACAGCGAGTTCCCCACCTCGGTGACGCCGAGGCGCAGGTTCGCCCGCGCCACTCGCCACAGACCGGGGAAGGACGCCATCCTCGCCACGTCCCGCGGGTTGACCGAGAACTTGGGATAGCCCTCCCTAGCCAGCCCGAGTACCGCGCTCGGCCCAACGGTGATGGCGCCGCCGATCGTCGGGCTGAGATGCACGCCCAGGAACGGCAGGTCCGGATCGGGAACCGGATAGATCAGTCGTCGCACGAAACCCGCACGCTCACCGGGGAGGCGAAAGTACTCCCCGCGAAAGGGAATGATCTGCACGTCGACTGGCACCCCGGCCATCTCGGCGAGCCGGTCCGCCTGCAGACCGCCGCACACCACCAGCCGGTCACAGGTCACGGTCGTCGTCCGGGTCGAAACCGACACTCCCCCAGCACCTTCGGCGATGGCGACGACCCGCTGCCCGGTGAGCACCGTGCCACCCGCACCGCGAACCAGGTCGGCAAGCGCGTTGGACACCAGCGTGTAGTCGACGATGCCGGTCTTCGGCAGATGCAGAGCTCCGAGACCGACGACGTTGGGCTCCAGTTCGGTCAGCTCGTCGCCACCGATCCGTCGGCAGGCGATGCCGTTGACCTCGGCCCTGTCCTCCAGTGCCGTCATGCGCGCGAGCTCTTCGGCGGTGGTCGCGACGATCAGCTTGCCGCATTCGTCGAAGGGGATTCCGTTCTCGGTGCAGAACTCCTTGGTCGCCCGCTCACCTGCCTTGCAGAATCTCGCCTTCAGGCTGCCGGGCTCGTAGTAGATGCCCGAGTGGATGACTCCGCTGTTGTGCCCGGTCTGGTGCGACGCGACCGACGGCGCCGCCTCGAGCACGACGACGGTGGCGTCGGGCTCGGCATCGAGCAGGTGGTGCGCGGTCGACAGACCGACGATGCCCCCGCCGATTACGCAGTACGTGAAACGAGCCATTGCCGAACCGTACTCGACGTCTCGTCAGGCGAGGACGGGCTTCTTCTTCGCCCGAATGCGCTTGGCGTAGTTCATCCCGGGCTTCTCGATGAGGTAATAGGTGAGCGCGCCGAGCAGGATGGTCACGGCCAGCGCGAGCACGATGTTGAGCAGCATTCCCGGCAGCGTGTCACCGGCCATCCAACCGAGCCGGCCAAGCACCAGCAGCACCGGGAAGTGCCACAGGTAGGCCGAGAGCGAGATCTCCCCGACGAAGCGGATCGGGCGAAAATCCAATGCCGTTGCCAACCGGGACTTCTCATGGCGGGCCAGCGGCGCCACGATGACGAGGATCATCAGCGCGGCAACGATGGCGACTCCGGCCGTCACGAACTGGCTGGCGAACACGAGCAGCGCTCCGCAGACGACCAGCACCGGCAAGATGGCGACGGCGCTCAGCGTCCGGATCCGGCGGCTCAACCGCTCTGGCAGCTCGCCTCGCTCCATTGCGACGAACATGACTGCCGCGAACATGCCGAGGGCGAAGTTGTCCGCATTGGTGAGGTAGCTCTTGGTGTACACCGCACCCCAGTTCGGCCCCCAGTTCAGGAGCATGAAGTCGGTGGTGCCGGCGTGCGCGAAGACCAGCGGCATGAACGCCCGCCCGACCAGGCCGATGACGAGGAGGAACGCGGGCACCGCAGCGGCCAGCACCAGTGGGTTGACGGTCAGCCGCTTGCGCAGCCTGAAGGCGACCAGGAACAGCACCGGCAGGGAGGCGTAGAACGCGTATTCCAGCGTCAGCGACCACGACGGGTTGATTCCAGTCTGGATGTAGGCCGGGAAGTAGGACTGCGTCAGGGTCAGGTTCGCGATCAGCATTCCGGGGTCGGTGATCATCCCGGTGCCGTCGTCGGTGCCGAGCGGCTGCAGAGCGGGGTTCTGTACGTAGGAGACCTGCAGGACGAAGTTGACCAACAGGAAGATCAGCAAGTACGCGGGCAGGATTCTGGCGAGCCGGTGCACCGTGTAGTCGGTGACGTTCGGCAGGGTGGCCGCGGCGCGATCCTTGACGAGGTTGCGAATGAACGGCAGCGAGAGCAGGAATCCGCTCAGTACGAAGAAGTAGACGAGCGAGAAGCCGAAGACGTTGGTGTGCCAGGCGAGCGCGGTGTTCGGCGAGTAATGCCCGGTGATGTGGGTGACGGCGATCATCAGGCACAGCACCCCGCGGACGCCGTCGAGCCCGATGATTCGGGCGCGCGCGGGTCGCGTCGACGCTGGGTCTGGGGAGCCCGAAGCTGGCGTGGCGCTGGTCACGTCCTGCGACATTCGATCTCCATACCCTTGCTGCTGAGTCCTTTGGCTGCCGAGGCGAGCCAGTTGGTCGACCCAGAAAGGATAGCTTGCACACTTCCGTCACGCATTCAACGTGGTGTTACGCAAGGGGAACGAATTGCTGGCAAAGTCTCTGCCGAATCGGCCATGCCCGCGGGGCTACAGGCTGCGGTCACCCGATGGCACATTGAGCACCGAAATCGCCTGACCTCGGCGCACATGGCTACCGTCGTGGCGGCCGTCGCCACGGCAGGCGCGAATTTGTCCGTTCGAGGGTCAATTAGGCGCGTGCGTGGCAGCCCCGCACGTCCGGGTGGAGAGTTTGCTGGACTAACGGTTCACGACATTGGTCAACGGCTCGCCGCGCACCAGTCTTCCGACGTTGGCGGCGACGTCGGCAGCCCGACCCTGGAACGTGTCCGCAGTGACACCCGACGAGTGCGGCGTCATCAGCACGTTGGTCAACTCGCGAAAGGGCAGACCGCTCGGCGCCGACTGACCACCTCGCGACGGGTAGCGATACCAGACGTCGATCGCGGCTGCCCGCAGGTGACCGTCCCGCAGCGACTCGTACAACGCCCGCTCGTCGACCAGGGGGCCGCGGCCGACGTTGACGAGCACGCCGTCGGGACCGATCAACCGCAACTCGCGACTCCCGATCATCCCCTCGGTGGCGGGAGTCAGGGGCGCGGAGAGCACCACGACGTCGGATTCGGAGAGCAGGGCGTCGAGTCTGGAGGTGTCACCGACCCAGGACAGGCCATGCGCGGAGTCGTCGACGCGACCGGATCCCGTCACGGCCGCACCGTCGGATCCGAGTACGCGGAACAACTCCCACGCACGCTGACCGATGTGGCCGAAACCGACGAATCCGACGCGGGCACCGCGCAGCGTGGGTAGCTGGCCGATGGCGTCGTCGTACACCGACGTCGCCCACACGCCGCGACGAAGCGCCCGGTCCTGGGCCAGGAAGTCGCGACGCAACATGATCGCTGCAGAGAGGACGTACTCCGCGATCGAGTTCTCGTGGTGAAAGGTGTTGGCCACCAGCACGTCCTGCGGCAGGGCCGCGAAGTCGACCTTGTCGGTGCCCGCGCCGGCGACGTGGATCAGGCGGAGCTTCTCCGCCTCGTCCGCCATCGCCGCGGTGAACCTGCTGCCGACGTAGACCTCGACGTCGCGAAGTTCCTCACCCAGCGTCAGCGGGTCGCGTCCGGCGCGCCACACCACCTCGACACCCGTGGGCAATGCGGCGTCGAAACGCTCGCGGTGCGGGGCGAGGTTGGCGTCGGCCACCATGATCTTCATCGGTCAGCTCCGTTGCAGTGCAGGGCATTTGGGGTCGAACGTCCAGCCGGGAATCAAGTATTGCATTGCCACGGCGTCATCCCGTGCGCCGAGCCCCTCGGCCAGATACAGCTGGTGGGCGGCGGCGACCGCATCCTCGTCGAGCTCGACACCGAGCCCCGGCGCATCCGGAACGTCGAGATATCCGTCGACGATCTCGTATGGGCGCTTGGTGATTCGTTGGCCGTCCTGCCAGATCCAGTGGGTGTCGATGGCCGTCACGTCACCCGGCGCGGCCGCGGCGACGTGGGTGAACATCGCCAGTGACACGTCGAAGTGGTTGTTGGAGTGCGATCCCCACGTCAGACCCCAGGCGTCGCAGAGTTGCGCGACACGTACCGAGCCGGCCATCGTCCAGAAGTGCGGGTCGGCCAGCGGAATGTCGACGGCGCCTGCCCGGATCGCGTGACCGAGCTCGCGCCAGTCAGTCGCGATCATGTTGGTGGCGGTACGCAGGCCCGTCGCACGCTTGAACTCGGCCATCACCTCGCGGCCGGAGAAGGCACCCTCGGGTCCGACCGGGTCCTCGGCGTAGGCCAGCACGCCGTCGAGTTCCCGACACGTTCGTACGGCGTCCGCGAGCAGCCATCCGCCGTTGGGATCCAGGGTGATTCGTGCGTCGGGGAATCGGTCGGCCAACGCGATGACGGCCTTGGCCTCGTCCGGAGCGGGCAGAACGCCGCCCTTGAGCTTGAAGTCGCGGAACCCGTACCGGTCCCGCGCGGCCTCGGCCAGCCGGACGATCGCGTCGGGTGTCATCGCCTCGTCGTGGCGGATGCGCTGCCACTCGTCGGCGCCGGCGGGTTCGTCGGCGGCCGATCGGTAGGGCAGGTCAGTCTTGGTGCGATCACCGACGAAGAAGAGATAGCCGAGCGCTTGCACGCGCCGACGCTGCTGACCCTCTCCGAGAAGCGCGGCGACGGGCACCTCGAGGTGCTGGCCGAGCAGGTCGAGGAGCGCCGACTCGACCGCCGTCACCGCGTGCACGGTGACGCGTAGGTCGAAGGTCTGCTTGCCGCGTCCCCCGGCGTCGCGGTCGGCGAACGTCCGGCGGATGTCGGCGAGGACCGCGTGGTGGTCACCGATGCTGCGACCCTCGACGATCTGCCTGGCGTCGTCGAGCGTACGACGGATGGGTTCACCGCCGGGCACCTCGCCCACCCCGACGTTCCCGTCGGAGTCGTTGAGGATCAACAGGTTTCGGGTGAAGAATGGCCCATGCGCCCCGCTCAGGTTCAAGAGCATGTCGTCGCGGCCTGCGATGGGAACCACCCGCATGGCAGTGACGACGGGGGTCCGGGGTGACGACGGCCTCATGCCGTCAGCCTACAAATCCCATTTGATACTCGTCCAACACTCTTATCGCATGAATTCATGCCGAGAGCGAATCGGCTACTGGGCAAACCACTTGTCTCCGTTCGCGACGGGCCGCAGCACCCGCGTCACCTTGTCACCGACCGTGCGCAGCGCCTCGACGATCGTGCGCTCCCGCTCTCGCGTCAACCGGGTCAGGGGCACCGACGCGCTGATCGCGTCCTGCGCGGGCCGCGTGTAGCCCAGCGCCACCGCGAAACACCTCACCCCGGTGGTGTTCTCCTGATCGTCGGTGGCGTAGCCGCGGATCCTCGCCGTCTCCAACTGCTCCTCCAACAGCACGCGCTCGGTGGTGGTGTGGGAGGTGATCGCCTCCAACCGGTCCGGCACGTGTCGATCACGATCGGCACCGAATCGGTCCGCCAGCAAGGCCTTTCCCAACGCAGTGGCATGGGCAGGCAGCCGACGCCCCACCCGGCTCGCCGTCCGGCGATATTGCCCGGACTGCCTGGTGGCGAGATAGACGACGTCGAGGCCGTCCAGCCGCCCGA
Source organism: Mycobacterium sp. AT1 (assembly GCF_002043095.1). GTDB lineage: Bacteria > Actinomycetota > Actinomycetes > Mycobacteriales > Mycobacteriaceae > Mycobacterium. The sequence goes on from NZ_MVOC01000039.1 coordinate 11,436, forward strand.
GATGAAACGTCTCGTCGAGCTGCTGACGTAGGTCGTCGAGAAAGGGCGTGATCATCGGCAGGTAGGGATCGCCGTCAAGGTAGCTGGTGCCGACGAGCAACGCACGGATGCCGACGCCGTACAACGTCCCGGACTCGTCGGCCCGTACCCAACCCTGAGACATCAGCGTCCGCAGCAGGGCGTGCGCGCTGCTACGGGGCATGTCGAGGGCCTCGCTGACGTCGCGGATTCGAGCGGGTTGATCCCGCCTCGCGGCCAGGTACTCGAGCAGCTCCACCGTGCGGACGGCCGACTTCACCTTGCGCACGCTGACGTCCGAATCTCGTTCCGTCACAACACTCCCACCTCGTGGGCGATCAGCGCGGTGGCGCCGGCGAGCGACATGACGATCGCCGTCCACCTCTGCCGCACGGGGTTCAGCCAGCCGTTGACGTACCGGGACAGGAGGTAGCCTCCGACGACTGCGGGAATCAGCGCAGCGAACGTCAGAAACGTGTCGGCGTGGACGGCTCCGGTCGCGGCGAGCACGGCGATCGACATCGTCGACCCGACGAGGAAGAACCCACTCATGGTGCCCCGCAGACTCGGACCCGAATTGCCTTGCCACACCAGCGCCATCGGCGGGCCCCCGATTGCCGTCGCCGTCCCGAGCACCCCGGACGTCGCACCCGCCAGGATGAGGTTGCGCCGCCGTGGCAGCGGCACCCACCCGAAGCTCGTCAACGCGACGCCGAGCAACACCACGCAACCGATCAGAATCGCCAGTGCGCGTTCGGGTATCGCGAGAAGCAGCAGACCACCGAGGACGGTGCCGGGCACTCTGCCGATCAGCGCCCACCCGGTTCCGGAGAAGTCGATCGCCGCGCGCTCCCGCACCGTCACCACCAGCGTCAGCGCAGCGGCCAGCATGATCAGCGTGCCCGGAATCAGGCTTGGGTCGACGATCGCGACGATCGGCGCGGCCAGCATCCCCATGCCGAACCCGATCGACGCCTGCAGACACGACGCGAAGAGAATCGCGACGGTCACGACGGCGAAGCCGGCACCACTCACGCGCTGGCCGACAGGGCGGGCTCACCCACCAAGGGATGATGGCACTCCGCGCCGTGGGTTGCCGAGTGCGGGTCGACGGCCAGCGGCGGACGTTCGGCGGCACAGATGTCGGTCGCCTTCCAGCACCGGGTCCGGAACCGGCATCCCGACGGCGGGTTGAGCGGCGACGGCACCTCACCCTTCAACAGGATTCGCTCACCGCGGTGCGCCGCGTCGAGCTTTGGCGCCGCCGACATCAGGGCGGCGGTGTAGGGGTGACTCGGCGACTGGAACACCGCTTCGGTCGGCCCGGATTCGATGATGCGCCCGAGGTACATCACGGCCACGCGGTCGGCGACGTGGCGGACCACCGACAGGTCGTGGGAGATGAACACGTAGGCGATCCCGAGCTCCTTCTGCAGATCGTTGAGGAGGTTGAGCACCTGCGCCTGAACCGACAGGTCGAGCGCCGAGACCGGTTCGTCGCAGATGACGACGTCGGGGTTGAGGGCCAGCGCACGGGCGATGCCGATGCGCTGACGCTGGCCGCCGGAGAATTCCTGCGGGTACTTGTCGGCGGCCTTGGCACCGAGGCCGACGAGGTCGAGCAGTTCCCGCACCCTGGTCTCACGCTCGGACCGGCCGGTGTACAACGTCTTGTGCGTACGCCACGGCTCGGAGATCAGGTCGCCTGCGCTCATCCGCGAGTTCAGCGACGCATAGGGATCCTGGAACACCATCTGCACGCGACGCCGGAACTTCAGCAGGTCCTTGCCGCGCAACGAGAAGGGGTCGATGCCGTCGAACGTGACGCTGCCCGAGTCGGGACGCTCGAGCATCATCAGCGTCCGAGCCAACGTCGACTTTCCACAACCGGATTCGCCGACCAGGCCGAGGGTTTCGCCGCGGCCGACGTCCAGGGTGATGCCGTCGAGGGCCGTCAGCCCCGCCTTGCTTCCCGGCACTCGGAACGTCTTGCGGAGGTCTCGAATCCGGAGCAGTTGATCAGACATTGACGACCTCCTGGGGGAAGTGGCACGCGGACTGGTGTCGGGAGCCAACGGGAGTCAGGGTGGGCCTGGTGGTCCGGCAGACGTCCTGAGCCAAGGGACAGCGGGCCTGGTAGGCGCACCCTTGCGGGATCGAGTGCAAGTCTGGCGGAGCGCCACCGATCGACTTGAGCTCCTCGCCGCGCACGGCGTTGACCGGCACCGAGTCGAGCAGGCCCTTGGTGTACGGGTGCCGTGGGTTGGCGAATACCTCTGATACCAGGCCGGTTTCGACGATGTTGCCCGCGTACATCACGGCGACGCGGTCGGCTTCCTCCGCCACCAGCGCCAAGTCGTGGGTGATCAGCACGACCGCCATGTCGTACTCGCTTCGCAGGCCGCGCAGCAGTTCCATGATCTGCGCCTGCACCGTCACGTCGAGCGCCGTGGTGGGCTCGTCGGCGATCAGCACCCGCGGATTGAGCGCCACCGCCATCGCGATCAACAGGCGCTGCCGCATGCCGCCGGAGAACTGGTGCGGGTAGGAGTTCAACCGAGTCTCGGGCTGCGGAATGCCCACGCGCGCCATCAGTTCGACGGCCTTGGCCTTGGCTTCCTTCGACTTCATTCCGTGATGGATCTGAAACGGCTCGGCCAGTTGGGTTCCCACCGTGTACAGCGGGTTGAGCGCGGTCAGCGCGTCCTGGAAGACGATGGCCAACTCGGTGCCCGCCAGCCGACGCCGAGTCTTGCGGTCGACCGCAAGCAGGTCGGCGACGCCGTCGCGGCCCGTCAGCTTGGCCGACCCCGCGGTGACCTCGGCGACCGGTTCGAGGAGGCCGACCAGCGCCGTAGCCGTCATCGACTTGCCGCACCCGGACTCGCCGAGCAGCGCCAGCGTCTCGCCGCGCCGCGCCTCGAAGGTCACCTCGTTGACCGCCCGGACGGTGCCCGAGATGGTTCGGATGTCGACGGTGAGCCCCTCGACCTGCAGGGCGGGATCCGCGTCGACGACGTCGGCGGACGAGCGTTCTGCGACAGCGGTCATCGGAGTGCCTTCGCGGTCTTGGTGAAGCGGGACAGTCGTTTTTGCGGAACGGTGAGCCGCCACCGCTGACCGGGATCCGTGGCGATCCGAGCCCACGCCGCGAGGATCGTTGCGGACACCGTGGTGATCACGATGGCAAGGCCGGGGAAGAACGACAGCCACCACGCCGAGTTGAGGTAGGTACGGCCCTGGGCGACCATCAGACCCCAGCTCACGTCCGGCGGCTGGATTCCGATGCCGAGGAAGCTCAGTGAGCTCTCGGCAAGCATCACGTAGCAGAAGTCAAGGGTCGCGACGGTCAACAGCGTGGGAAGGACGATCGGCAGCACGTGCCGGGTGATGATCGACGGCGCGCTGGCGCCGAAGGTTCGGGCCGCGTCGACGAACAGGCGGCTCTGCAGCTCCGCGGACTCGGCGCGCGCCGTCCTCAGGTACACCGGAATGCGGGTGAGGGCAAGCACGGCAACGATGTTGGCGGCGCTCGGGGAGAACACGTAGAGCACGACGACCGCGAGCAGCAGAGACGGGAAGCTCATGATGACGTCGGCGATGCGCATGGCGACCGTCTCCCGCCAGCCTCGGTAGAAACCGGCCCACATGCCGATCAGGGAGCCGATCACCGCCGAGATCACCACCGCGGGAATGGCAACCGACAACGTGGTCCTGCTGGCGACGACCAACCGGGCCAGCATGCTGCGGCCAAGCGGGTCGGTGCCGAGCACGTTGGCCCAACCGTGCGCCAGCGTGAACGGCGCCTGATTGGAGTTGTCCAGGTCGATGCTCGTCGCGACGTTGCCGATCAGCATCGGGCCGAACAGCGCGGTGAGCAGGACCAGGGCCAGGACGGCAGCGGCGCAGGCGGCGACCCGGTCGTTGACCAGAAGACGAAACCAGATGGCGCGCCCGGACTTTCGCGGGTTGGCCTCGCCGACGATCGCCGTCGTCGGCTTGACGGGGACGAGATCGAGTTGAGTGCTCATGTCGCGTGTCTCCTAGACCCGGGCCGGTTCCCGCACGCGCGCGTCGAGCAGCGCGTAACAGGCGTCGATGGCGATGTTGAGGACGAAGATGCTGACCGCGGTGAGAAGCACCGCCGCCTGCAGCACCGCGAAGTCTCGTTGCAGAATCGCGTCGATCATGAGCTTTCCGATGCCTGGCCATCCGAAGATCGCCTCGACGACGACGGCGCCGTTGATCAGGCCGACCGCGAGGTCGCCAGCCACCGTCAGCGCCGGCGCGGCCGCGTTTCGAAGGGCGTGGTGGGTGACCACCCTCAGATCGCCCGCCCCCTTGCTGCGGGCCAACCGCACGTACGGGGCGGACAGCGCGGAAACCATTGCGCCGCGGACTACTTGGGTCAACACGCCGAGCGGCCTGATCATCAACGTGGCGATCGGGAGGATCCACGCGAGTGGACCGTCGGTGCCCGAGGTCGGCAGGACCCCGAGCAGGACCGCGAAGAGCCAGACGCCGGTGATGGCGAACCAGAAGTCCGGGATGCTGGCCCCGGTCATCGACAGCAGGCTGGAGAACCGGTCGGCCAGGGAGTTGGGTCGATAGGCCGCCCAGCATCCGATCACGATGGCGCCGACGACGGCCAGCAGCATCGTCGTGGCCGCCAGCTGGAGGGTGGCGGGGAAGGCCCGAAATGCCATCGCCGACGCGGATTCCCCGGTGCGCAGCGACGTTCCGAAGTCGAGGTGCAACACGCCGGTGAAGTAGTCGCCCAACTGGGTCAGGAGCGGCCGGTCGAAGCCGTTCTTCAGGGCGAAGGCTTCCCGCTGCGTCGCGGTCGCCGACTCGGGGAGGTACAGGCTGGTGGGATCGCCGGTGAGCCGGGCGAGGAGGAACACGCCGAGCAGGACGATGATCAAAGGCAATGCGCTGGTGTACATCCGGCGCCGAACGAAGGAGAACACTGTGGTGGCCTTCCTGACTACTGGGCGTCGGTGCGGTCGGACCCGGCCATCGTCATTTCTGACAGCCGCATCTCGTCGCCGGTCGCGGAATTGGGGGTGTAGTCAACACGGGCGGACTTTCCGAGGATGCCCTTCATGTGGGCGAGGTAGGCCATCTGCATGATCTCCTGCGGTTCCTCGGCGAAGAGTCGGGCGAACGCGTCTTGGCGGGCCTGGCCGGTGAGGGCTTCCGCGGCACGAATCTTCGCGTCGAATTCCTTGGTGCCGTATGCGGCCTGGGGTCCGTCGCTCAGCATGTACTGATCCATGGTGAAGGCCGCGTCACCGGCCTGATTGCCGTGCATGATCATCAACAGATACGGCCCGGCGTTGGCCGGGAACGGACGCAGCTGGTACTGCAGCTGGGAGGCCGTGTCCATCATCTCGATCTTGACGTTGAGGCCGATCTCCGCGAGCTCGCTCTGGATGACCTCGACGGTCTCGGCGATCTTGGGGAACTGGGCCGTGCGACCGATGAGCCGGATCTGGGTGTCGACCGGAACGCCGTCAGCCTTGGCCTCGGCGACGAGTGCCTTCGCCTTGTCGGAGTCGTGCGGCCACAGCGTCAGCTGGTCGTTGTAGCCGACCACGCCCGAGGGGATGAGCTGTGAGGCCGGGTCACCGAGCCCACGGAACAGCGCCTTGACGATGCCGGTCCGGTTGATCGCGTAGTTGATTGCCTGCCGAACGCGCATGTCGTTCAACGGCGCCGCGGTGGCCTGCATGCGCAGGGCGGTGGTCTCGTTGTTCTGGAAGGGGACACCGAGATCGCCTGCCCCGTCCTCCGGTCCGAGCGACGTGGCGATGTCGGTTTCGTCATTGGCGATCATCGCCGCCCGGACGCTGCCCTCGCTGCGCCATTGGTATTCGGCGCGGGCGAAGGCCGGCGCCGTACCCCAGTAGCGGGCGTTGCGGGCGAGGGTGAGCTTCTGCCCGAGGTCCCAGTTCTCGATGGCATACGGTCCGGTACCGATCGGCTCGCGGACCTTCTCCGTCGTGCTGGTCGAACGGGGAACGATCTCGACGAACGAGATGCGCAGCGGCAGAATCGGATCCGGCTTCTCGGTGGTGACCGTCAGGGTGGTGTCGTTCGGTGCAGCCAGCTTGAGCTTCTCGTCGCCGAAGACGTACCCGTCGACGTTGCACTGCAGGTCTGAGTTCACGGCGCGGTCGACGGCGAATGCGGCGTCGGCGGCGGTGAAGGGGGCACCGTCGGAGAACGTGACGCCACTGCGGATGTCGAAGGTCCATTCGGTGGGCGACGTCTGGCGCCACCCCGTGGACAGCAACGGCTGAAGGTCTCCGGAGTTCGGGTCGCGTTCGATGAGCGGCTCGGTGATGTTGGAACGCACCACGATTCCGGTCGACGTCAGCGAGCTCTCGCACGGCTCCAGGGTCGGTGGCTCCTGGGAGAGAACGATGCGCAGCGTGTTGGGGTCGTAACCGCCGCGGCCGGAGTTGGCGACGGTGCAGCCGGTCGCGGCCACGGTCAGCACCGCGACGCCGAGGGCCAGCGCGGCCCGCGGCCGCGACGACCGCGGCAAGGGTGAAGCGGGACTCATGTGTCCTCCAGGGGCTGCTGGTGTGACGTCCACGTATGTGAATGCGACATGTGATCGCAGACACAACGTAGAGACGTCGTTTCCCCACCGTCAACCCAGTCGAATGGCCCGAATTGGGCGTGGGACATGACCGGCCTGGCACCATCCGCTCACTGACGAAGGGCCGATGACCTGCACTGATGACGTGGCTAGCGACTCGTCGATACCCTGCGAGTGCCGCGAAACCGCTGATCATGCGTGTTCCGCATTAGTCCATGCTATTTCGGGGTTGGACGGGTATCCGCAGGTGGTCGTACCGTGGCTTTCATCATGACCACATCACTCCGCACACCCCCGAACCACACGGTGCTGCAGGTCGGCCCGCTGAAACCGTCGCTGGAACGCACCCTTTCGGAGAACTACGGCGCACTGGTGTTGCCGGACGGGGCCTCCGAGCGTGGAGCGTTCCTGTCGACTCACGGCCCCGAAGTCACCGCGGTGGTGACGTCGGGTCGCTCCGGAGTCGACGCGGAGCTAATGCGAGCACTTCCCCACCTCGGCGCCGTCGTGAACTTCGGCGTCGGATACGACACCACCGACGTCGACGCAGCCGCCGAGAGAGGAGTCGGGGTGAGCAACACCCCCGACGTCCTCACCGACTGCGTTGCCGACACCGCGGTCGGACTGATGATCGACGTGATGCGGCAAAATTCCGCCGCCGACCGATACGTACGCGCCGGGCGGTGGCCCGCCGACGGCAACTACCCGCTGACCCACCAGGTCAGCAACCGACGCGTCGGCATCATCGGACTTGGTCGCATTGGATCGGCAATTGCCAAGCGGCTCAACGCCTTCGGCTGCACGATCTCGTACCACAACCGGAGCCAGAAGGCCGACTCGCCGTACGCCTACGTCGACTCCCCCGCCGCACTCGCGCGCGGCGTCGACGTCCTCGTCGTCGCGGCCGCGGGAGGAGACGGAACCCGAAGTTTGGTCGACGCCGAGGTAATCGACGCGCTCGGGTCGTCGGGCTACCTAGTCAACGTCGCCCGCGGCAGCGTCGTCGACGAGGCTGCGCTCGTCGACGCCCTGATCAACGGCCGCCTCGCAGGCGCGGGCCTCGACGTGTTCACCGACGAGCCGAACGTCCCAGAAGAACTGCTGACATTGGACAACGTCGTGCTGCTGCCGCATGTCGGGAGCGGCACCGTCGAAACCCGCGCCGCGATGGAACAACTCACCCTCGACAACCTCGACGAGTTCCTGCGCAGCGGTCGACTGGTGACGCCCGTCGTCGAGCCTGCCGTAGCGGTCTAGGAACGCTCGACGACTGATCCCGGGAGCGTGTGCCCACCCGTTCTGAAAGTCCATATCACTTCGAGGGCGGGTTCATGCCAGGACTTCCTAGCCGACGAATTCGTCCACCAGATCGTCGGTGGTCCACTCCCGTTGCGGCAGCACGTCACGCAACAGACGGAGCAGCGCGGGGTTGGTGCTGTCGCCGCGCCACGCGGCGTCGAGCTCGACCGGTCGCTCCCGGAAGGCACCGATCGACCGGAACGCCACCCCGACGGGATGCAGCGTCGCCGCCGACGCTGGCACCAAGGCGATCCCGATGCCCGAGCGGACCAACACCAGCATCGTGTGTACCTGCGTGACGTACTGGACGTAGCGCGGCGTGGCACCGGCAATGGTGAACGTGCTGATCAGCAGATCGTTGAAATACCGCGCCTGCACCGGTGAGTACATGATGACGTCTTGGCCGTCGAGGTCGTTGAGCGTCAGCTGTCGGGGCAGGTTGGCCAGCGGGTGCCGGGCGGGGATGGCCGCCACCAGCTGCTCGTGCAGCAGCGGCCGTGACACGATCCCTGGCCTCTTCACCGGTGGCCGGACCATTCCAAGGTCGATCTCGCCTGCCATCAGCGCCTCGAGCTGTACCGCCGAAACCATCTCCCGCAGATCGAGTTTCACGTCGGGAAGCTCAGCGCGGGCACGTTCGAGAAGCCGCGGCAGCACCGCATGGGCCGAGGCAGCGGTGAATCCGACGACCACCGTGCCGAGGTCCCCGGCAGGGACGCGCTTCACGGTCATCGCGGCGCCCTCGGCCAGCTGCAAGATCCGGCGGGCGTCGGGGAGGAACGCGATTCCTGCCGGAGTGAGGGTCACCGACCGGGTGGTGCGGTCGACGAGTTGCACGCCGAGCTCGGATTCGAGCTGCTGAATCTGTCTACTCAGCGGCGGCTGCGTCATGTGCAGTCGCTCGGCAGCGCGACCGAAGTGAAGCTCCTCGGCGACGGCGATGAAGCAGGACAGTCTCGCCAATGAAAACAGGGTGAACTCCGATGCGCTCCTAGTATTACCCGCGGCGAAAAGCGCCAATTCGGGTATGAGTGTAGCTACCAGCGGGGCTTGGTGTTCTCGAATTCGGGGTGGATGCTCTGCATGTAGCCGGTGTCGTCGCGGTCCCGGATCCCGCACCGCAGGTACTGCTCGTGCAGCGCACCGAGGGCGTCGTCGTCGATCTCGACGCCGAGGCCCGGGGTGGTCGGCACTGCCACCGCACCGTCTCGGAACTCGAGCACACCGGCCTTCACGACCTCCTCGGTCTTCCACGGCCAGTGGGTGTCGCAGGCGTAGCTCAGATTCGGGGTGGCGCCCGCGAGATGCACCATCGCCGCCAAGCTGATGCCCAGATGCGAGTTGGAGTGCATCGACAGACCGAGCCCGAAGGTGTCGCAAATGCCGGCCAACAGTCGCGATCGGTGCAGCCCGCCCCAGTAGTGGTGATCGGAGAGCACCACCTTCACGGAGTCCTTCGCGACGGACGGTGCGAGTTGGTCGAATGCGACCACACACATGTTGGTGGCCAACGGCATTGGCGACTGCGCCGCGACCTCGGCCATCCCGTCGAGGCCCGGCGTCGGGTCCTCCAGATACTCCAGTACACCGGCCAGGCCTGCGGCCACTTTGACCGACGTCTGGGGCGTCCACGCGGCGTTGGGGTCGAGCCGCAGCGGATGGTTGGGGAACGCCTCGCGGAGCGCCTCGACGGCCTTCATCTCCTCGTCGGGAGGAAACACGCCACCCTTGAGTTTGATTGCGGTGAAGCCATATTCGTCGATCATGCGGGTGGCCTGGGCGACGATCCCGGCCGGGTCGACGGCCTCGCCCCACGCGTCGGGCTCGCCGCCAGGGTGGGCCGCCCACTTGTAGAAGAGGTAGGCGCTGAACGGAACCTCGTCGCGGACCTTGCCACCGAGCAGGTCGGAGACCGGTCTGCCGGTGAGGTGACCCTGAACATCGAGGCATGCCACCTCGAACGGCGAGAACACCTGGTCGACGGCGCTGGCGGAGGTGATCATTCCCGCCGTGCCGACGGCAGCGTCGTCGCCCGCCAATCGCTGCGCAATGGTGGCGCGAATGATGTTGAGCGCAAACACGTCCAGGCCGACGATGGCTCCAGCGGCGGCGTCGAGACGGGCCAGGTGCCGGGTGTCGGCGTAGGTCTCCCCCAGCCCGACGAGGCCGGCATCGGTGTCCAGCTGGATGATCGCGCGGAGCGCAAACGGCTGGTGGACGCCGACGGTGTTGAGCAGGGGCGGGTCGGCGAAGGCCACCGGCGTGATGCGGGCACCGGTGATCAGCGCCATCAGCTGACGACCGCGAGCTCGCCCGCGATCACGGCGCGACCGGCCGCGATGATGTCGGCCAGCGTGTCCCGATCCTCGGGCGACGGCATGATCAGCGGGGGCCGAACAGGGCCTGCGGCAACGCCTTCCATGCTCACGCCCGCCTTGATCAGCGACACTGCGTAGCCGGGAACGGTGTCACGCAACCGAACCAGGGGATGGAAGAAGTCCCGCAACAGCGCCGCGATCAGAGCCTCGTCGTCGCGCTCCAGCGCCTCGTAGAACGCCAGCGCGAGTTCCGGCGCGAACGCGAAGGTGGCCGACGAGTACAGCGTGACACCGATCGCGCGGTAGGCCTGCTGCGACACCTCTGCGGTGGGCAGACCGTTGAAGAACTGGAACGGCTTGCCGGTCGGTTCGAGTGCGTCGGTGACGGCGCGGACGATGCGGGCGACCACGTCGACGTCACCCGTCCCGTCCTTGAAACCGACCACGTTCGGGAAGTGGGCGACTTCGATGGCCGAGGCCTCCGAGTAGCGCGCGTTGCCCCGGTTGTAGACGATCACGGGAAGATCGGTAGCGGCCGCGACCTCGCGGGTGTAGTCGACCAGCCCGCGCTGGGGCATGGTGACCAGATACGGCGGCAGCAACAGCAGGCCGTCGGCGCCCGCTTCGGCGGCCGCCTTCGCGAAGATCTTGGCTTGGGCCACCGAGCCGCCGGTACCTGCGTAGACCGGCACCCGCCCGCCGGTCGCCTCGACCGCGGTGCGCACGATGCCGGCGAACTCGACGGCTTCAAGTGCGTGGAATTCGCCTGTGCCACAAGCGATGAAGACGCCACCAGGACCGGCGTCGACGCCCTTGGCGACGTGCTCTGCGAGCCGCGTCAGGTCGACCTCGCCGTTGTCGTCGAAGGGGGTGACGGGAAAGAACAGTACGCCGTCAAGCATGTCGTGACTCCTTGATCGCAGGGTGATTCGGTCAGTCTTGGGTGAGTTGGCCGTCGATGCGGCGCCACAGTCCGTCGGGGTTTCCGTCGGCAATGGCACTGGGCAGCAACGCCTTCGGCACGTTCTGGTAGCACACGGGCCGCAGGAACCGCTCGATTGCGCGGCCTCCGACGGAGGTGGTGCGGGAGTCGGAGGTGGCCGGCGACGGCCCACCGTGGACCATGGCGTGACAGACCTCGACACCCGTCGGCCAGCCGTTGAACAGGATGCGCCCGACCTTCAGCTCGAGTAGCGGCATCAGCTCGGCGGCTTGGTCGTGGTCGGAGTCGTCGACGTGCAGAGTTGCCGTGAGCTGACCCTCCAGACCGTTGACGACCGAGGCCATCTCGGCGGTGTCGGCGCACCGCACGACGACGCTGGAGGCACCGAACACCTCGGCTTGGAGTGCTTCGGAGCCTCCGAAGGTGGTGGCGTCGGTGCTGAACAGGGCGGCCCGGCACGTCGTGCGTTCGTCGCCGGGCGCTCCGCGGACGACGAGGTCGGCGTCCGCGTCGAGCGCAGCGACGCCCTTGGCGTAGTTGGCGGCGATGTTGGGTGTCAGCATCGGCGTCGCCTGCGCTTGTCCCACCGCGTCCTTCGCGGCCGCGATGAAGGTGTCGAGGTCGGGTCCGTCGACTGCGATGACAAGACCGGGGTTCGTGCAGAACTGGCCCGATCCCATCGTCAGCGAGGCGACGAACGCACCGCCGAGCTCGGCTGCGCGATTGGCCAGCGCCCCGTCGAGCAGGAAGACCGGGTTGATCGAGCTCATCTCGGCGTAGACCGGGATGGGCTCCTGGCGTCCGGCCGCCGCGGCGACGAGAGCCATTCCCGCGAAACGGGATCCGGTGAAACCGACCGCCTTGATCCTCGGATCGGTGACCAGCGCGGTGCCAAGCCCGGGACCGGACCCAAAGAGCATCGAGAAGGTGCCTGCAGGCAGACCGCAGTCCGCGACGGCGTCGGACACGGCGCGGCCGACGAGTTCGGAGGTGCCGGGATGGGCGTCGTGCGCCTTGACGACGACGGGGCAACCCGCCGCCAGCGCCGACGCCGTGTCGCCGCCGGCGACCGAGAAGGCGAGCGGGAAGTTGCTGGCGCCGAAGACGGCGACGGGGCCGAGCGGTACGGCGCGCTGGCGGATGTCGGGACGCGGCAACGGGGCACGATCGGGCAGGGCGGGATCGATGCGGGCGCCGTTCCAGCTGCCCTCGCGCAGCACTTCGGCAAACAGTCGGAGCTGACCGGTGGTGCGGCCGACCTCGCCGGTGAGGCGCGCCGTCGGCAAGCCGGTCTCGGCGGAGGCCCTGGCGACCAACGCGTCGCGCAGCGCTTCGATGTTCTCGGCGATCCGCTCGAGGAAGGCGGCGCGGCGCTCGGAGGTGGTGGCGCGGTATTCGCCGAAGGCGGCGGCGGCGGCCGCGCACGCCTGCTCGACGTGGCGGTCGTCGCCGTATCGGTAGGCGGGTTCGAGCTCGGTACCGGCGGTGGGGTCGAAGGCGCGGATCTCGGTGCCGCCGCCGGCGACAGGTTCGCCGGCGATGATCATCTGTCCCTGGAGGGTGTGCTCAGCCGTGTGTGTCACGCGTCCAACGCTAGGTCCAGGATCGATTCATGTCCAAGACCGATCTCGCACCGACTAATGCAGGTATTGCATTAGCGGTGGCAAGGAGTCAGGCCGACTTACGGCTCCAGACGGCCAGCCGCTGCAACACGTCCCGACCCAACTCCCGCAGGTCGACGCGCGGCGAAGCCGCAATGAGGGTGACGCCGTCGGCGACGCCCGCCACCTCGATGTCGTGGATCAAACCGGCCAACCCGTCAACCGTGCCCGCATAGCGCAGGGTTCCGTCGCCGACGACCGCCAGCTCGCGGACGGAGCGGAAATCGGGCGCCACGGCGACCGTGACGTCGAGGATCACCTCCACCGCGCCGCGGTCGGACCGGATCCGCGCGCGGCCACGTTGGGCCCGCTGCAGGTCGGAAGCCGCCAGCCGCACGGTGGGGTCACCGCCGGCCGTCAGTTCACTCCAGTTGCCTTCAGCCCCGTCTACCACGAATAGCCGCACCTCCGCGAGGTTAGACGTACCGTCGACGACGGGCGACGGTTGCAATCACGCGGAATCCATCGGTATCGAGCGCGATGACGTGGCGCGGCGTGGAAGACGGGGTCAGGCTTAGTAGTTTGTACCCGTGACAACGGACGCTCGGCCGGACATCCCCGCGCAGTACCTGTTGTCGGGGCGGGCGCCGCAACCTCGCACGCTGATCGACATCCTCCAGGCAACCGCCGCACGCCATCCCGACGCACCAGCGCTCGACGACGGCGAGGTTCAGCTGACGTACGCCGAGCTGATCGCCGACGTCGAGGAGAGCGTGGCGTGGCTGGCCGCGCGGGGCATCGGTCGCGGTGACCGCATCGGCATCCGGATGCCGTCGGGCAGCTACGCGCTCTACGTCGCCATCCTGTCGGCCCTGGCTGCCGGCGCGGCCTACGTGCCGGTCGACGCCGACGACCCGCAGGAGCGGGCCGACCTGGTGTTCGGCGAGGCCGGCGTCGTCGCCGTCATCACCGACCTTGGGCTGGTGCGCGGCCCCGGCTCGTCGCGCGGATGGCGCGCCGGGCACCCCATGCCCCGCGACGACGCCTGGATCATCTTCACGTCCGGTTCCACCGGAACCCCCAAGGGCGTCGCGGTGACGCACCGCAACGCCGCCGCCTTCGTCGACGCCGAGGCGGAGGCCTTCCTTCAGGACAGCCCGATCGGCCCCGGCGACCGGGTCCTCGCGGGGCTGTCCGTCGCGTTCGACGCGTCGTGCGAAGAAATGTGGCTGGCGTGGCGGTACGGCGCGTGCCTCGTGCCCGCCCCCCGGTCCCTGGTCCGCAGCGGAATGGATCTCGGTCCGTGGCTGGTGTCGCGCGACATCACCGTCGTCTCGACGGTGCCGACGCTGGCAGCACTGTGGCCCGCCGAGGCCCTCGAAGCGGTGCGGCTGCTCATCTTCGGTGGCGAGGCCTGCCCTCCCGAACTCGCCGACCGGCTGGCCGTCGAGGGCCGCGAGGTGTGGAACACCTACGGCCCCACCGAGGCGACCGTTGTCGCGTGCCTGGCGAAGCTCGAGGGCACGGGCCCCGTCAGCATCGGGCTCCCGCTGGTGGGCTGGGACCTGGCCGTCGTCGACTCCGGCGGCAACCCCGTCGCCATCGGCGAGATCGGTGAGCTGGTGATCGGTGGCGTCGGACTGGCCCGCTACCTCGATCCCGAAAAGGACGCCGAGAAGTACGCACCGATGCCGACCCTCGGGTGGTCGCGCGCCTACCGCAGCGGTGACCTGGTCCGGCTGGAGTCCGACGGGCTGTACTTCCAGGGCCGCGCCGACGACCAGGTCAAGGTCGGCGGGCGACGCATCGAGCTCGGCGAGGTCGACTCGGCCCTGATGAACCTGCCCGGCGTCAGCGGCGGTGCGGCAGCCGTGCGGAAGACCGCGAGCGGTACCCCGCTGTTGGTCGGTTACGTCGCCAGCGCCGACCCCGACTTCGACCTGGCGGCGGCCCGCGTGGCGCTCGCCGAATCGCTGCCCGCGGCGCTGGTGCCCAGACTCGTTCTGCTCGAAGAACTTCCGACCAGGACGTCTGGCAAGGTCGACCGCAACGCACTCCCCTGGCCCCTGGACGACGCGGCCGACGAGGCCGTCAACCCCGATCTCGCCGGCACGACCGGCTGGGTGGCCGGCCTGTGGCGCGAGGTGCTCGCGGCGCCGGTGGCCGGGCCGGAGGAGGACTTCTTCGCGCTCGGCGGCGGTTCGCTGTCGGCAGCTCAACTGGTGGCCGCGCTGCGCGCGCGGTACCCGGAGGTGACGGTCGCCGACCTCTACGACCATCCCCGACTCGGCTCGCTGGCGGGGTACCTCGACGAGCTGGACCCCGCGGCTGCCGTCGAAACCCGCGTCGTCGCACCGGTGTCCAGGGCGACGGAGCTGGCGCAGCTCGCAGCGTCGGTGCCGCTGTCCACCCTTGCTGGCATGCAGTGGGTGGTGTGGCTGGCGCTGCTGAACGACGTCGCAGCCAGATGGCAGTTGGTGCCGTGGGCGGTGCCGGTCGACTGGTGGCTGCTGCTGATTGGGTTCGTCCTCTTCGTCACCCCGCTGGGCCGCATGGCCATTGCGGTGATCGGCGCGCGCATCCTGATCGGCAGCCTGGCGCCGGGCACCTACCGCCGAGGCGGTTCCGTGCATCTGAGGGTGTGGCTCGCCGAACGCCTCGGCGAGGCGAGCGGTGCCGAAAACCTCGCGGGCGCACCATGGTTGGTGTACTACGCCCGCGCACTCGGCAACAGGGTCGGCAAGGGCGTCGACCTGCACTCGGCCCCGCCCGTCACCGGCATGCTGAGCCTCGGCCACCGGTGCTCCATCGAGCCGGAGGTGGATCTCACCGGACACTGGATCGACGGCGACCTCTTCCACGTCGGGGAGATCACCGTCGGCAACGACGCCACCGTCGGCGCGCGGACCACGCTGCTGCCCGGCGCCGTGGTCGGCAAGAACGCCGACGTCGCCCCCGGATCCGGGGTGGTCGGCAAGGTCAAGGCCGGCCAGTACTGGAAGGGTTCGCCCGCCATGAAGTCCGGCAAGGCGCGCCATCCGTGGCCCGACGAACGGCCCCCGCGCGCTCCGCTGTGGGTGGCGATGTTCGGCGTGACGTCGATCCTGCTCGGCGCCGTCCCACTACTGGCCCTCGGCGCGGGTCTCGCGGTGGTGGGCTGGGCAATTCGCGACACCGCGACGCTGGGCGACGCGATCTGGCCCGCCCTTGCCTGGACGCCCGTCGCGACCGCCGTCGCCGTGTTCCTCTACGCCCTGCTGACGGTGCTTGGTGTCCGGTTGATGTCACTCGGCCTCCGCGAGGGCTATCACCCCGTGCGCAGCAGGGTCGGCTGGCAGCTGTGGACCACCGAGCGGCTGATGGACGCCGCCCGCAACTACCTCTTCCCCGTCTACGCGAGCCTGCTGACGCCGGGCTGGATGCGCTTGTTGGGGGCGAAGATCGGCCAGGGCACCGAGATCTCGACCACGCTGATGACGCCCAAGTTCACCGTCGTCGAAGACGGCGCCTTCCTGGCCGACGACACCATGGTCGCGTCCTACGAACTCGGCGGCGGGTGGATTCACGTCGCCACTGCGACCATCGGCAAGCGTGCGTTCCTCGGCAACTCCGGCATTACCCAGCCGGGCCGGCGGGTGCCGGACGACGGTCTCGTCGCCGTCCTCAGCGCGACGCCGCACAAGGCCAAGGCCGGGTCGTCGTGGCTAGGAAGTCCTCCGGTCCGGCTGCGCAGGCAACCGACCGCGGCCGACGTCCTTCGCACATTCCATCCGTCCCGCAAGCTGAAGATGATGCGCGGCATGGTCGAAACCTGCCGGTTGCTGCCGATGGTCGTCACGTTCGCGATCGGCATCGCCATGCTCGGCGCGCTGCAGGCCCTGGCGACCGAGTTCGGCTGGGTGTTGACGTCGCTGGCCTGCGGGCTGGTCCTCATCGTCACCGGTGCGGTGGCCGGCGGCATCGCCGTGCTGGCCAAGTGGCTGTGGGTGGGCCGCATCGAGGCCAAGGAACATCCGCTGTGGTCCTCGTTCGTGTGGCGCAACGAGGTGTCCGACACGTTCGTCGAGACCGTCGCCGCGCCGTGGTTCGCCAGGGCGGCGAGCGGGACACCGGTGATGAACCTGTGGCTGCGGGCCTTGGGAGCCAAGATCGGTCGGGGCGTCTGGTGCGAGACGTACTGGTTGCCGGAGGCCGACCTCGTCACCGTCGGCGACGGTGCGACGGTGAGCCGCGGCTGCGTCGTGCAGACCCACCTCTTCCACGACCGGATCATGCGCCTGGACACCGTCACCGTCGAGGCGGGTGCGACGCTCGGGCCGCACTGTGTGGCGCTGCCCGCCGCGAAGATCGGCGCGGGCGCCACCGTCGGCCCAGCGTCGCTGGTCATGCGCGGCGACGAGGTACCTGCATCGACGCGGTGGCAGGGCAACCCGATCGCGCCGTGGGGCCCGAAGCGCAAGAAGCGGGGCGGCTCGTCCGCCAAGTCTGCGAAGGGTGCCGCGTGACGCGGGGTTTCAAGAAGACGCAGAAGGGCACCCCACCGGTCATCGACCCCTACCTGCCCACCAACGGCAACTTCGGCTATCGGGTCTCGCGCTACGAACTCGACGTCGAATACAAGGTCAACATCAACCGGCTCTCGGGCACCGCCACGATCACCGCGGTGACGCTCGCCTCGCTGCGAACGTTCAGCCTCGACCTGTCCGACGCGCTTGCCGTGTCGAAGGTGTCGATCAACGGCCGCAGGCCCGCGAACTTCGGCCGGACCCGCGGAAAGCTCAACGTCACGCTGGCCACTCCCCTGCCTGCCGGTGCCGCGCTGTCGATCACCGTGCGGTACTCCGGCACTCCCAAACCCATCCGATCCCTTTGGGGTGACGTCGGATTCGAGGAGCTCACCAGCGGTGCCCTGGTCGCGGGCCAGCCCAACGGGGCGGCGTCCTGGTTCCCATGCGACGACCATCCCAGCAGCAAGGCGAGCTACCGCATCGCGATCACGTGCGAGAACCCGTACTACGCGTTGGCCAACGGCAAGCTGGAGTCCCGCCGCACCAGGGCCGCGATGACGACGTGGACCTACGAGCAGCCCGAGCCCACGTCGACCTACCTCGTCACGCTGCAGATTGGCCAGTACGAACAGCACCGCAACGCCAAGCAGCCGGTGCCGATGAATGCCGTTCTGCCGCAACGGTTGCGCAAGAACTTCGATCACGACTTCGGGCGCCAGCCCCAGATGATGAAGCTCTTCGTCAAGTTGTTCGGGCCCTATCCACTGTCGAACGGGTACACCGTCGTGGTAACCGACGACGATCTCGAGATTCCGCTTGAGGCACAAGGCATCTCGATCTTCGGCGCCAACCACTGCGACGGTGATCGCCGCTCGGAGCGGTTGATCGCCCACGAGTTGGCCCACCAGTGGTTCGGCAACTCCGTCACCGCGCGGCGCTGGCGCGACATCTGGCTGCACGAGGGCTTCGCCTGCTACGCCGAGTGGCTGTGGTCGGAGGAGTCCGGCGGACGCACCGCCGACGAGCACGCCCACCACTACCACCACCGGCTGCGAAACTCGCCGCAGAACTTGTTGCTCTGCGACCCCGGTCCGCGCGACATGTTCGACGACCGGGTCTACAAGCGCGGCGCCCTCACCCTGCACGCGCTGCGGGGCACCATCGGTGACGAGAACTTCTTCAAGCTGTTGCAGGACTGGACGACTCGGCACCGCCACGGCACCGCCGTCACCGACGACTTCACCGGCTTGGCCGCCAACTACGCCGACGCATCGTTGCGTCCCCTGTGGCAGGCGTGGCTCTACTCGACGGACGTCCCCGACCTGTGACCGACGGCGCGGCCGTCCCGACTCAGGGACCCGTCACCCGAAGCAGCGTCGTGCGAGTCGGCGCGGCCACCGTCGTCAGCGCCATCTGCGGGTACGCGGTGCTCTACCTCGCGGCCCGCGACCTGGAACCGGCGGGCTTCTCGGTGTTCGCGGTGTTCTGGGGGGCGTTCGGACTCTTCGCAGGCGCCGCCAACGGTCTGCTCCAGGAATCCACCCGCGAGGTCAGGCAAGCCAGGGCGCTGGTGCAGGTGCCCGAGCCACGCTCGAGCCCGATGCGCGTCGCGGCGGTCGTCGGCGTGCTGTCGGCGGTCGCGATCGCGGGCACGTCGCCGCTGTGGTCCTGGCACGTGTTCACCGAGTCGCAGGCGTTGAGCGTCGCCCTGCTGGCGGCGGGGGTGGCGGGGTTCTGCGTACACGCGACCCTGCTCGGCATGTTGGCCGGGGTGGACCGCTGGTCGCAATACGGGTCGCTCATCGTCGGCGACGCCGCCATGCGGGTGACCGTGGCGACGACGACGTTCCTGGTCGGCTGGGGCCTCGTCGGCTATCTCTGGGCCACCGTCGCGGGCGCGATCGCATGGCTCCTGCTCCTGCTGGCCTCGCCGTCGTCGCGCGCCGCGGCCCGGCTCGCCACCCCAGGCACGACGGCGGTGTTCCTGCGCGGAGCGTCGCACTCCATCGCGGCGGCAGGCGCCAGCGCGATCCTCATCATGGGTTTCCCCGTCCTGTTGAAGGCCACCTCGGCAGACCTCGGCGCGGCGGGCGGCGTCGTCATCCTCGCGGTGACCCTGACCCGGGCTCCGCTGCTGGTGCCCCTGACCGCGATGCAGGGAAACCTGATCGCACACTTCGTCGACCAACGCGACCGGCGCCTGCGGTCGTTGGTGGTGCCAGTGGCGGCGTTGGCGGTGCTAGGCGGTGCGGCCGTCCTCGTCGCCGGGCTTCTTGGCCCGTGGCTGCTGCGCACGGCGTTCGGTCCCGACTACCAGTTGGGTGGCGCGCTACTGGCCTGGTTCACCGCGGCAGCGGTGATGATCGCGGTGCTGACGCTCACCGGCGCCGCGACGGTCGCCGCGGCGCTGCACAGGGCCTACGCCGTCGGCTGGATCAGCGCGACGCTGGCGTCCACGCTGCTGCTGCTGGCGCCGTGGACACTGGAGACCCGCACCGTGGTGGCGCTGCTGTGCGGCCCGTTGGCCGGAATCGCGGTCCATCTGATCGCGCTCGCCAGGGTGCCCGCACCGAGCGGGTATCTTGATCGGCATTGACATGCGCGACGTGTGGATCGTCATCCCCGCCTTCAACGAGGCGACCGTCATCTCCGACGTCGTCGGTGACGTTCGTTCGGTCTTCGACAACGTGGTGTGCGTCGACGACGGCAGCCGCGACGACACCGCCGAGCAGGCCTGGCGGGCCGGGGCCCACGTCGTGCGCCACCCCGTCAACCTCGGCCAGGGCGCGGCGATTCAGACCGGTGTGGAGTACGCGCGCAGCAGGCCCGGTGCCGCGGTGTTCGCGACGTTCGACGCCGACGGCCAGCACCGCATCGCCGACGTGATCCGGATGATCCACCGCCTCCGCACGGAGGATCTCGACATCGTCGTCGGAACGCGCTTCGCCGACGGCACGCCGAACAACATGCCGACGCTGCGGCGCCTGGTCTTCCCCCTGATCGCGAAACTCAGCCCGGCCAGTCGCAAGCTCGGCCTGACCGACGCGCACAACGGGCTGCGGGTGTTCGACAAGGCCGTTGCCGACGGATTGAACCTGACGATGAGCGGAATGGCGCACGCCAGCGAGATCGTGGCCCTCATCGTCGAAAACGGTTGGCGGGTGGCCGAAGAACCCGTCGAAATCCTGTACACCGACTATTCGATGTCGAAGGGTCAGCCGTTGGTCAACGGCGTCAACATCATCTTCGACGGGCTGCTGCGGAAGAGGATGCGCCGATGAACTGGATTCAGGTCCTGCTGATCGCGGCCGTGCTGGGGGTCCTGGTCTACCTGCTGCGGTCCCGGCGCAGCGCGCAGGCCAAGGCTTGGGTCAAGATCGGGTACGTGCTGTTCGTCCTCGCGGCGGTGTATGCGATCGTCCGCCCCGACGACACCACCGTGGTGGCGAACTGGCTCGGTGTCGACCGGGGCGCCGACCTGCTGGAGTACGCGCTGATCGTCGCGTTCCTGTTCACCACCATCAGCACCTACATGCGGTTCAAGGACTTGGAGCTGCGGTACGCCCAGCTGGCGCGGGCGGTCGCGCTGGAAGGCGCCCGCGAGCCCTCCCCCAAGTAGCGATTTCGGCGCGCTCATCCGCGGTGAGCGCGGATTTACGCGCCGAAGTCACTAGATCTGCTGGCGGAAGAACTCGACCGTGCGGTCGATGCCCTCGGCCAGCGGGACCTTTGGAGTCCAGCCGAGGACTCCGGTGGCCCGGCCGATGTCCAGACAGGACCGCCGGAGGTCGCCAAGCCGGGGCGGGTGCAGCTCGGGCTCGTCGGGCGTGCCGGCGGCGGCGGCGACGGCGGTGTGCAGCGCGCGCGTCGACGTCTCGACTCCCGTGCCCGCGTTGAAGCGCTGGCCACTGCCTGCCTCGCCGCTGGCCCTGACGAACGCGTCGACGACGTCGTCGACGAACACGTAGTCCCTGGTGTCGGAGCCGTCACCGAAGATCTTGGTCGGCTTGCCCGCCAGCAGCGCCTTGGCGAAGATCGCGACGACACCGGCCTCGCCGTGCGGATCCTGCCGTGGCCCGTAGACGTTGGCAGGCGCGATGTGCGAGCAGTCCAGGTCGTACAGATTGCGGAACATGTTGAGGTACACCTCGCCGCACACCTTGCTGGCCGCATACGGCGACGACGGGTTGACCGGCACGTTCTCGTCGGTCGGGTAGACCGGCGGCGTTCCGTAGATGGACCCACCGGAGGAGGTGTGGACGATCTTGCGCACCCCGGTCTTGCGGGCGGCCTCCGCGAGCCGCACCGTTCCGACGACGTTGACGCTGGAGTCGAACTGCGCGTCGGTCACCGAACGGGCCACCGAAATCTGGGCCGCCAGGTGGAAGATCACCTCGGGTTGGGTTTCGGCGAGCAGGTCGACCAGATCGGCGTCGACGATGTCGGCCTTGGCGAACTCGTAGGTGTCGTGGCGCTCCGCGCCGACGATGTTGGTGCTGCTTCCCGAGCTGAGGTCGTCGAGGCCGATGACGGTATGCCCGTCCGCCAGCAGTCGATCTACCAGCGTTGATCCGATGAAGCCAGCTGCCCCGGTGACGAGTGTCCGCACCGGGCCACCATACCGACACGTACAGTCGCACCGGTGATTCGGCGGCTGGGAGCGTGGCGACCTGGGGCGCGCTGGGTGCTGCACGCCGCCGTGGCGCTGATCGTCGCGCAGCTGGTCCTGCGCGCCGTGCTGGCGTTTCAGGGCTACTTCTACTGGGACGACCTGATCCTGATTTCCCGCGCAGGCACCCACGCGCTGTGGTCCCCGGCGTATCTGTTCGACGACCACGACGGCCACGTCATGCCCGCCGCGTTCCTCGTCGCGGGCGCGATCGCCAAGGTCGCCCCGTTCAACTGGATCGGCCCGGCAGTCAGTCTGGTGGTGCTGCAACTGGTGGCGTCGCTGGCGATCCTGCGGGCATTGCACGTGATCCTGGGGTGGCGGCCGCTGCTGCTGATTCCGCTGACGTTCGCGCTCTTCTCTCCGCTGACCCTGCCTGCGTTCGCGTGGTGGGCGGCGGCGCTGAACGCGCTGCCGATGGTGGCGGCCATGGCTTGGGTTTGTGCCGACGCGATCATGTTGGTGCGCACCGGAAATCAGCGGTACGCCCGCACCGGCGCCCTGGTGTCCTTCCTCGGGCTGACGTTCTTCGAGAAGGCCGCGGTCATCCCCTTCGTGGCGTTCGTCGTCGCCGCGCTGCTCGCCTACGTGCTCGGTGACCGCTCCGCGGTCAAGACCGTGTGGCGCGGCGGGCTTCGGTTGTGGATCGCCACTGGCGCACTGACCGCGGCGTGGGTCGGGGTCTACCTCCTGGTCGTCGACCAGCGACGCTGGACGCTGGACTACCCGATGACCGGGGACCTACTGGTCCGATCGGTGACCCACGGCATCGTGCCCGGCCTGATCGGCGGCCCCTGGCAGTGGGAGCGCTGGGCACCGTCGTCCCCGTGGGCGCTGCCGCAGTGGCCCGTCATGGTGGTGGGGTGGGTGGTGCTGGCGGCGGTGATCGCGGTGTCGGTGGCCCGCAAGGAGCACGCCCGCCTGCTGTGGTTCGCCGCGGCGGCGTACGTCGTGGCGTGCCAGCTGCCGATCTACCTGATGCGGTCGTCGCGCTTCACCGCCATCGAATTGGCGCAGACCCTGCGCTACCTGCCCGACCTGGCGGTGGTGTTGACGCTGTTGGCGGCCGTCGGATTCCTCGCGCCGAACCGGGTCACCTCCACCCGGCTGGACGCCTCGCGGACCCGGACGGTCGTCGTCGTGTCGTGCGCCGCGCTCTTCGTCGTCAGTTGCGTGTATTCGACCGTGACGTTCACGACGCGGTGGCGAGACAACCCGACGCGGGCCTACGTCGCCAACGTGTTGACCAGTCTCTCCGCGGCCAACGCCGCCACCACCGCACCCCTGTTGGAGCAGGAGGTGGACCCGCTGATCCTGCAGCGCTTCGCGTGGCCCGACAATCTGTTCGGCCACGTGTTCTCCCTGGTTCGAGATCGTCCCGAATTCAGCACCAGCACAACGGATTTGCGCACCTTCGACCGCAAGGGCCGGTTGGTCGACGCCCAGGTGACCTGGGTACGACACACGCTTGCAGGGCCAAAGCCCCAGTGCGGCTACCTCGTTCAGCCAGACGCCCCGGTACGGATGCCGCTGGACGGCCCGATGCTGCCGACGGAGTGGACGGCCGAGATCAACTATCTGGCCAACAACGACGGTTCGATGACCTTCGCGCTGTCGGACGGCGACGCCACCCGGGTGCAGGTCCATCCCGGGCTCAACCGCGTCTTCGTCCGGTTGTCGGGGGCGGGGAACGCGGTCATCGCGATCGCCAACACCTCGGCGCTGTCGGTGTGCCTGGCGTCCGGCCCCGTCGGGTACGTGGCACCCCCGTAGGCACGTGGAGAATTCGATCCCCGGTCCGTTTCGCGCAGGCGACCCCCATACTCAGCCAATGACGTCGACCACCGAGGGATTGACCGGCCGCGTCGTAAGACCCGGAGACGACGACTACCCCACCGCGCGCGCCGGCTGGAACCTGCTGTTCGACCACCGTCCGATGGCGATCGTATTCGCCAGGGAGACAGGCGACGTCGTCACCGCTCTGGCGTGGGCTCGGCGCAACCAGGTCGCCGTGCGGGTGCGCAGCGGCGGCCACTGCCTCGAGGGCTGGAACAGCGTCGACGACGGCATCGTGATCGACGTCAGCGAGATGAAGTTCGCCGTGGTCGACGCGGCCGCGGGGACGGCCACGGTCGGAGCCGGACTCAACCAGTTGGAGGCCGTCACCACGCTCGGCGCGGCGGGTGTCGCCGCCCCGACCGGCACGGAGGGGACCGTCGGCCTGGTCGGTGCGACGCTGGGCGGCGGGTTCGGACTGTTGACCCGCGCGTTTGGCATGGCGTCGGACAATCTGCTCGCCGCCGAGGTCGTCGTGGCGTCCGGGGTCGACGGTGCCGAGGCGATCACCGTCTCAGAGGACGACCACGCCGATCTGCTGTGGGCGC
Organism: Mycobacterium sp. AT1; assembly: GCF_002043095.1. Classification (GTDB taxonomy): domain Bacteria; phylum Actinomycetota; class Actinomycetes; order Mycobacteriales; family Mycobacteriaceae; genus Mycobacterium. The sequence continues at coordinate 35,786 of NZ_MVOC01000039.1, forward strand.
TGCGCGGCGCGGGCAACGGCAACTTCGGCGTCGTCACGTCGCTGACCTACCGCGTGCATCCGCTGCGCCAGGTCGTCTACGTCACCGCGAGCTGGCCGGGGCTGACGCACCTTCGCGAGGTCTTCCACGCCTGGCAGCGGTCGGCACCGTTCGCCGACGAGCGGATGACCAGTCAGCTGGAGATCAGCCAGGGCGAGATCCAGCTGATCGCCGTTCTCGCAGGAGGTTCCGAGGCCGACGCCGCCCGTGTTCTGGAGCCCGTCCTGGCCGTCGGCGACCCGACGGTCTCGATGCTCGACGGCAACTGGGCCGACGTCTACGGGGGCTTCCAAGTCCCGAACGACGACGAGGCGGCGAATTGGAAGTTCCACTCCCACTTCGTTTCTCAACCCCTGCCCGACGAGGCGGTCGACCTGATCGGCTCGTTCCTGGCGGCGGCCCCGATGCCGGGCTGCAACTACTTCGCCAACGCGTTCGGCGGTGCGGTAACCCGCACCGAGCCGGCCGGCGGCTCGGCGTTCGCCCACCGCGGTGCGCTGTTCTACGCCGAGCCGGGTGCCGGCTGGGGTGAACGCGGAGGACGCAAGCCGGACGAGGCGCTCACCGCTCGGTGCGTGCAGTGGACCGCCGACTTCGCAGAGGCGTTGGCTCCCTTCGCCGACGGCGCCTACGTCAACGTGCCCAACGCCGACGACCCCGACTTCGCGACCGCGTACTGGGGCGCCAACGTGCCACGGTTGCGCGAGGTCAAGGCCACCTACGACCCGCATCGGGTGTTCCGCTACGAGCAGGGCATCACGCCGCCCGGCTGACGGTCGACTAGTCGCTTTCTCCCGATTGCTACCCGCCATCACCTAGGTCGCTAGGCACATCTGTCTCTCCAACCAGACCCTGGCGACGGGATAGCCATTCTGTTTGCTGGACCCTCTCCAACGTCTTCAGCATGTCGGGGCGCGGTGACCACGCGAACTGCCGCTGCACCTTCGTTCGCTGGAGCAGTCCTCGTTCTTCGAGGTCGTACAGATCGTTTCGTGCGGTCTGCTTCGACACACCGTGATAGTTCATGTGCGATTCGGCCGTGTAGTAGTTCGAGGGGTCCCGCGTCGCAGACTGCAGTAGAGCAACTTGACGATGGTTGAATGCGCCGGGGCCTCCCACCAGTAGTGCACGTGCACGCTGGAGCTCCAACGATTTTCTGTGCAAGTACTCATCTAGCGCCACTAGAGCTCGACGTATGACGTCAAGGTGGTAGATCAAGAAGTAGGTGAGATCGCCGTCGTCCTGCTCTGTATGAATGAATGACCTGGCGTATTGGGATGGCGCCTGATTCAAGACCAAAGATATCGCCAGGTGCTCCGTCAACCAGAATCCTTGCCTGAGCATGCTCCAGTAGAAAAGTGCTCGCGCAGTGCGGCCGTTGCCGTCCTCGAAGTAGTGGTCGTAGCCCATCATGAAGTGGACCGTTAGCGCGCGTACAACGGGTGGGACATACGGCCGCGCGTCTTGGTCCGCGTTTGCAAAGTCGCACAGCTTCTGCAGACGCCCAGGTAGTTCGTCGACCGGTGGAGGTTGATGAAGCAGTCGGTCTTCCTCGTCGAGGATTTTCGCGCGGTCAGCCGGGTCGGGGTTGCTTTGGATTCGACCCGCAGCGTCGGCGTTGTCCAGGGTTTCCTCGGTGACGATCCGATGCACTTCGCAGATTCGTTCCGGAGTGAACGGCAAGTCCTTGATCTCGCGGATGTGCCGCATCGCCCTGTAGTTGTTCAGGATCATCTGTTGGCTTCGGTCCTTCGGAGTCTCGCCGTAGGCGATCATCCTTTTGGCATCCCGGCGAGTAGTTGAGGCGCCCTCGAGTTGGCTGGAGCTGATTGCTTCTTCCACGAGCGACTGAATCACGTATCGGTCGCGCGACGTCTTGTTCACAACCTCTTCGGGCAAGGCGATCTGCCCACTTGCCCGCTGCGATACGTAGTCGAGCTCACGTAGAACCTTGTCGGGAAGTGCGTAGGTGAAGGGACGTCCATCGGTCAAGTCGAGTGGCAGTTTTCGAAGTGCAGCCCGACGCCGAAACTTGACTCCGAGCCACCACTGATCAGCGGTCAAGTCGCCAGGTGGATCTTTGTAGCGCAGCTTGTCCCAAGTGAGGTATTCGTCGTCGTCCTCTTGCCCCACCTTGTCAAGGACGGCGAACAGCTTTGGGAAGTCGTCGCCGTACTCGGCCATCAGTGAGTCCATCGACGGCGGAGGCATCGGAGTCTTCATGTAGCGGCCTCCAGGTCGATCGATCGTCAAAGGAAAGTCAAAATCAGTTAGGCTTTGACTTTGAAGCTATTTGGCTCCAAAGTACAACAAAAGTCAAAAGCGATTAGCTTTTGACTTTTGGTTGTGTTGTCTCGAGGACGCGCGTCATCCGCGGGAATGCCTGCGAACCGCAAGGAGAGTGCGCGTGCCTACAACGATCACCTGAGGGGCTCAGCCGCGTTGACTTGATTGCAGCTGCGCGGCGAACGGTGCCGCAAACGCGGCGAGGAGCCAAATCAAATGGGGTTTCGTACCCACGAAAACAGGATCTAGCTGGAACGTTGTGGGGCCGCCTTGGGGAATCGAACCCCAGACCTTCTCATTACGAGTGAGATGCTCTACCGACTGAGCTAAGGCGGCGACGCCTGGTCAGCCAGGCGGGACGAGTCTACGGCAGGCACCGTCGCCAACCCAAAACGATCCCCGACGTCAACCTCGGAGGGCCTGCCCGACCGTGGCCACCAGGGCGTCCACCGCGAACTTCGGCTTGACGTTGATGGCCAGTGCGTCGCGACATTCGAGCACGGCCTCGATGCAGCGCAGCAGCCGATCGGGCGGGACGTGGGCCGCCATCGCCGCGACCTTGTCCGCCATGTCGGGGTGATTGGCCTGGATGGTGCCCGCCCCCGACGACACCAGGAGGGCGTCGCGGAAGTAGGTCGCCAGATCGATCAGCGCCCGGTCGAGGGCGTCGCGCGACGCCCGCGTCTGTCGCGACTTCTGCCGTTTCTCGAGATCCTTGAGCGCCCCGGCGGCGCCGCGCAGCGCACCCGCGGCCCCCTTGCCAGTGCCGCCGCCCCCGAGCGCGGTCCGCAACTCCTCGGTCTCGGCCTCGTTGCGGTCTCCGGTGAGGGCCTTCGCCTCGTCCTCCGCGCTGGCCACCAGCTCCTCGGCGGCCGCGTAGGCCCGCGCCGGCGTCGCCGCGTCCCGGGCCAGCCCCAACGCGCGTTCCCGGCGGCTTCTGGCCTGGTCGTCGGTGGCCAACCGGCGGGCACGCCCCACGTGGCCGCCGCTGACCGAAGCCGCCCACGTGGCGTCCTTCTCGGCCATGCCGTCGACGTCGACCAGCACCCGCGCGATCGCCTCCAGTCGCGGCGTCACCAGGGCCACGTGTCGACACCGCGACCGCAGGGTGATCGCGATGTCTTCGGGGTCGACCGACGGCGCGCACAGCAGGAACACCGTCGACGCCGGCGGCTCCTCCACCACCTTGAGCAGGGCGTTCGCCGCGCCCTCGGTGAGCCGGTCGGCGTCCTCGACCACCACGACCTGCCATCGCCCGGTGCCCGGCCTGCGCGACGCGATCTGGACGATGTCGCGCATCTCCTTGACACCGATCGACAGGCCTTCGGGAATGATGCGCCGCACGTCGGCGTGGGTGCCCGCCATGGTGGTGGTGCAGGCGCGGCACTCCCCGCACCCGGGTGGACCGTCCGACGTGCACTGCAGGGCCGCCGCGAAGCACACCGCGGCGATGGATCTTCCCGACCCGGGAGGACCCGTGATCAACCAGGCGTGGGTCATCCGGCCGCCCGTGGCGCCAGTGCCCAGCGGGTTGTGAGCCGAATCACCGCGGGCCGCGTGCGCGGCAGCCACCAGCTCCGCTTCGACGGCGTCCTGGCCCACCAGACGCGAGAAAACACCGCTCATCAGGCGCCACCCTAGTGCGCCCCGCCGACACTCGTCGGAGGGCGGCGACGAACAGCGCCCGTGCCGATGCCTCTGGACCGATACGGTTGACGCATGACCGGGCCGACACCACAGATGGGGCGAATCACCGCCTTCGTCCGTTGGGTGGCGCGCACGCCATGGCCGGTGTTCACCCTCGGCATGCTGCAGGCCGACATCATCGGTGCCCTCTTCGTGCTGGGCTTCCTTCGGTTCGGGCTGCCCGCGGAGGATCGCATCCAGCTCCAAGACCTGCCCGCACTCAACCTGGCGATCTTCCTCGGCTACCTCTTCGTGTCGTTCACGATCCTGTCGTGGCTGACCCTGCGGCTGCTGATCCCGGTGATCCGCTGGCAGCGCCGCGACAGCCTGCTTGGCGGTGGTGACCCCGCGGTGACCGACCTGGCCCGCGTGCGGGCCTTGAGGATGCCGTTCTACCGGTCCGTGATCAACGTCTCGAACTGGTTCCTGGGCTCGATCGTGTTCATCGTCGCGAGCTGGCCCGTCGCCAGCCGGTCGGCGCCCGTGGTCGCCGTCGCCGCGGCCCTCGGCGCCACGGCGACCGCGATCATCGGGTACCTGCAATCCGAGCGCGTGCTGCGGCCCGTCGCCGTCGCCGCGCTGCGGGGTGGTGTCCCCGCGAGCTTCCGGGCGCCGGGGGTCATCCAACGGCAGGTGCTCACCTGGGTGTTGTCGACCGGCGTGCCGGTCCTCGCCATCGTGTTGGCCTTGGTGGCAAGCAAGTTCGAGATCCTCACCGCGCCCGCCGAGCGTCTGAACACCCCGATCCTGCTCTTGGCGGTCGCCGCGCTGGTGATCGGGCTGGCGGGCACCGTGCTGGTCGCGATGTCGATCGCGGACCCGCTGCGCCAATTGCGTTGGGCCCTCGGTGAAGTGCAGCGCGGCAACTACAACGCACACATGCAGATCTACGACGCGAGTGAATTGGGTTTGCTGCAGGCCGGATTCAACGACATGGTCCGCGATCTCGCCGAACGCCAACGCCTCCGAGACCTGTTCGGTCGCTACGTCGGCGAGGACGTCGCCCGCCGCGCGCTCGAACGCGGCACCGAGCTCGGCGGTCAGGAACGCGACGTGGCGGTGCTCTTCGTCGACCTGGTGGGGTCGACGCAACTGGCCGCGACCCGGCCCGCCGCCGAGGTCGTGGGTCTGCTCAACGAGTTCTTCCGCGTCATCGTCGACAGCGTCAACCGGCACGGCGGGTTCGTCAACAAGTTCCAGGGCGACGCCGCGCTGGCCATCTTCGGCGCTCCGATCGAGCACCCCGACGCCTCCGGTGCGGCGCTAGCTGCCTCAAGGGAACTGCACGACGAGCTGATCGAGGTGTTGGGCCAGACCGACTTCGGCATCGGAGTGTCCGCGGGCCGGGCCATCGCCGGTCACATCGGCGCCCAGGCCCGCTTCGAGTACACCGTCATCGGCGACCCGGTCAACGAGGCCGCCCGGCTTACCGAGCTGGCGAAGCTCGAGGAGGGCCACGTGCTGGCGTCGGCGATCGCGGTCAGCGGCGCCCTCGACGCAGAGGCGTTGTGCTGGGACGTCGGCGAGACCGTCGAACTCCGTGGCCGCAACGCACCCACCCAGTTGGCACGGCCGGTCAATCTGGCTGCGCCACGGCGGGTTTCGAGCCAGGCCTAGACCTAGCCCGCCTCAGGTCTAGGCCTTCTTCGCCGCGGCCTTCTTGGCAGGCGCCTTCTTCGCTGGCGCCTTCTTGACGGCCTTCTTCGCGGGCGCCTTCTTCTTGACCGGGCCACGCGCACGGCGGTCGGCCAGCAGCTCAGAAGCCCGACCGTCGGTGATCGACATGACGTCGTCGCCCTTGCGGAGGCTGGCGTTGGTCTCGCCGTCGGTGACGTACGGACCGAAGCGGCCGTCCTTGATCACCATCGGCTTCTCCGACACCGGGTCGTTGCCCAACTCGCGCAACGGAGGCGTCGCGGCGCCCTGCCTGCCGCGCCGCTTGGGCTCGGAGTAGATCTTCAGCGCTTCGTCGAGGGTGATGGTGAACATCTGCTCCTCGTTGGCCAGCGACCGAGAATCGGTGCCGCGCTTCAGGTATGGCCCGTAGCGGCCATTCTGCGCAGTGATCTCCTCGTTGTTGGACGGGTCGACGCCGACGACGCGGGGCAGCGAAAGCAGCTTCAGCGCATCGTCGAGGGTGATGGTCTCGAGGTCCATCGACTGCAGCAGCGAGCCCGTGCGTGGCTTGGGCCCTGGCGGCGGCTTCTTCGCCTTCTTCGCCGGAGCGGCGCCCGGATCTTCCGGCGGCACGATCGGTTCCGGCAGCACCTCGGTGACGTACGGCCCATATCTGCCGTCCTTGGCCACGATTTCGTGGCCGGACTCCGGGTCGACGCCGAGCGAACGGCCCTCCTGCGGAGTGGAGAACAGCTTCTCGGCGAGTTCGAGAGTGAGCTCGTCCGGGGTCAGCTCGTCCTTGAGGTTCGCCCGCTGGGGCTTGAGCTCACCCGGGTTGTCCGGATCGTCGATCATCCGCTCCAGGTACGGCCCGTTGCGGCCGACGCGGACGTTGATGATCCGGCCCTGATCGTCCTCGAACAGCTTGATGGAGTTGACGAGTCGGGCGTCGATGTCCTCGAGATTGCCACCGACCAGCTTCTTGAGCCCGCCGGCACGGGCAATCGAGCCGTCGACGCCGTGGTCACCACCGAAGTAGAAGTTGGTGAGCCAGTTGGTCCGTCGCTCGTTGCCCGACGCGATCTGGTCGAGCTCGTCCTCCATGGCCGCGGTGAAGTCGTAGTCCACCAGGCGGCCGAAGTGCTGCTCCAGCAAGCCGATTACGGCGAACGCCACCCACGACGGGACCAGCGCGCTGCCCTTCTTGTGGACGTACCCGCGATCCTGAATCGTCTTGATGATCGACGAGTACGTCGACGGACGGCCGATGCCCAGCTCTTCGAGCGACTTGATCAGCGACGCCTCGGTGTAGCGCGCTGGCGGGCTGGTGGTGTGACCGTCGGCGGTCAGGTCGGACGCGTCGACCCGCTGCCCCTGGGTCAGGTTGGGCAGCCGGCTCTCGGCGTCGTCGGCCTCGCCGCCGGCCTGCTCGTCGAGGCTCTCGACGTACGCCTTGAGGAAGCCGGCGAAGGTGATGGTTCGTCCGCTGGAGCTGAACACGACCTGCTCACCGGAACTCGCGGCTCCGGCGATGCGCAGGCTCAGCGTCGTCCCGCGCGCGTCGGCCATCTGTGAGGCCACGGTGCGCTGCCAGATCAGCTCGTAGAGCCGGAACTCGTCGTTGTCGAGCGCGGAGTGCAGCTGGCCCGGCGTCTGGAAGACGTCACCCGACGGCCTGATGGCCTCGTGGGCTTCCTGCGCGTTCTTTACCTTGCGGGTGTACTGGCGGGCCGTCGGATGGACGTATTCCTCGCCGTAGAGCTGCCTGGCCTGGTTGCGCGCCGCGTTGATCGCGGTCTCCGACAGCGTCGTCGAGTCGGTACGCATGTAGGTGATGTAGCCGTTCTCGTACAACCGCTGCGCGATGCTCATCGTGCGCTCCGAGGAGAACCGCAGCTTGCGACCGGCCTCCTGCTGCAACGTCGAGGTCATGAATGGCGCATACGGGCGACGGGTGTACGGCTTCTGCTCGACCGACGCCACACTGAGCTGAGCGCCCCGCAGGTTGCCGGCCAACGCCGACGCCGCCTGCTCGGTGAGCACCAGCACCTCGTCGGGCTTGCGCAGGCCACCGAGCGAGTCGAAGTCGCGGCCGCTGGCCACGCGCTTGCCGTCGACGGAGTTCAGCTTGGCCGTGAACTTGGGCGGAGTCGCCTCGGCGTCGGAGACCGACGCGTCGAGCTCGGCGGTCACGTCCCAGTAGCCGGCGCTGCGGAACGCCATGCGCTCGCGTTCGCGCTGCACGATGATCCTGGTCGCGACGGACTGGACCCGACCTGCCGACAGCTTCGGCGCCACCTTCTTCCACAGCACGGGGCTGACCTCGTAGCCGTAGAGGCGGTCGAGGATGCGGCGGGTCTCCTGCGCGTCGACCAGATCGATGTCGAGGTCACGGGGATCGTCGGCGGCGGCCCGGATGGCCGACTCGGTGATCTCGTGGAAGACCATCCGCTTGACGGGGATGCGCGGCTTGAGCGTTTCCAGGAGGTGCCAGGCGATCGCCTCGCCCTCCCGGTCACCGTCCGTCGCCAGGTAGAGCTCGTCGACGCCCTTGAGCAGTTCCTTGAGCTCGGCGACGGTGGCCTTCTTCTCGGGGCTGACGATGTAGAGCGGTTCGAAGTCCGCGTCGACGTTGACCCCGAGGCGCGCCCATGGCTCCGTCTTGTACTTGGCGGGCACGTCGGCTGCGGCTCGTGGCAGGTCGCGGATGTGTCCACGCGACGATTCCACGATGTAGTTCGATCCCAAATAGCCCGCGATCTTGCGCGCCTTGGTGGGCGACTCGACTATGACGAGTCGCCGAACCGTGCCATTGCCGCTGCCACCGCCGGAGTCAGCCAACTGTTTTTACGCTCCACTTCTATGTTGCCGAAAGCGCGGGACCACTGATTCAGTGGTCCCACCAGCCCGCGGCAACTGACAATTTCGCACTCTGCGCGAGCCTACGCAAACTGGCTTCGCTGGCCGAGCTCAATCCGAGCGCGGCCACCAGTGAAACGCCTCGACGTCGTCCGGAGGTTCCCCCACGTTCTCTACCAGGCGCGATAGTCGTCTGCGGCCGCTGATCCGCAACGCCGGGTGCGTCCCGCGAGTGCCAATCAGGGTTGGTGCAATTCCTACCCTCATCATCGCCGCCGCGAGTGCGGTATGCGTATCTGGGGCGTGCGGGTCGAGCCCGAGAAGGTATCGGTCCGACTCGGGCATGCCGGCGGCCAGGGTCCACGCCCGCAACTCGCGGGGGCCGGGCAGCCACTGCGGCGGGACGGTCTTCACCGCGCCGCGCGTCCAGTTCTTCGCGATGACGGTCAGGCGCCCGTCGGGCGCCGTCCGCACCAAGGGTGTGTTCTCGTCGGTCCGCGCGATCTCCGGTATCAAGCCCGCGTCGGCGATCATCTCGGCGAGCGCCTCGGCGCGCCACTGCGCGTCGACCACGACGGACACCCGCGCCGCTTGCTCGTGGCCCTGACCGACGAGCACCACCTGTCCCGGCGCAGCCAGAATCCCGGTCAGGTCGGCGACCGCAGGCGGTACCGCCTCTGCCGAGAAGAAGGAGAGCTGGCTCACCGATCCGACACTAGGCCAGCGGGGCATTCCTGCCGCGACACCGGGCCGCACGGCAAGGGACGATCATGGAGGGGTCGTCGACGTCGAGGGGGTGGAACGTGGCTGAGGTGGTGTCGGACTTCGGTCGTGAACTGCTCGCCCGCGCCGTCGACGGCGCCGACCCCGACGAGCACCCGCTGCGGCACGTGGCCGATCTGCCGCCGCGGCGAGCCCAAACCAGGCCATGGCCGTCGTGGTCCGACCCGGACGTCGTCCGCGCGTTCGTCGACCGCGGGGTGACGGAGCCGTGGGCCCACCAGGCGGTCGCGGCCGACCTGGCCCACTCCGGCCGGCACGTGGTGCTCAGCACGGGTACCGCGTCGGGCAAGTCGCTGGCCTATCAGCTGCCGATCCTGACGATGCTCGCGGCGGACCCCCGGGCGCGGGTGCTGTATCTCTCGCCGACCAAGGCGCTTGGCCACGACCAGTTGCGGGCCGCCCAGTCGCTGACCGACGCGGTCCCGCGGTTGCGCGACGTCGCACCAAGCCCATACGACGGGGACAGCTCCAACGACGCGCGACGGCTGGCCCGCGAGCGGTCGCGGTGGATCTTCTCCAACCCGGACATGATTCATCTGTCGCTGTTGCGCAACCACGCCCGCTGGGCGGTGTTCCTGCGCAACCTGAAGTACGTCGTGGTCGACGAATGCCATTACTACCGTGGCATCTTCGGCTCGAACGTGGCGATGGTGCTGCGTCGCCTGGTGCGACTGTGCGAGCGGTACTCGACCGACGAGGGCGGCGGCCCGACGGTGATCTTCGCGAGCGCGACCGCGTCCGCACCCGCCGCCACCGCGTCGGAGCTGCTTGGCCACACCGTCGCCGAGGTGACCGACGACGGCTCACCGCAGGGCGGCCGGACCGTCGCGCTGTGGGAACCCGCTCTGCGCGACGACATCACGGGCGAGAACGGCGCTCCGGTGCGGCGTTCCGCGGGATCGGAGGCGTCGCGGGTGATGGCCGACCTGATCGCCGAGGGCGCGCGCACTTTGACGTTCGTCAGGTCGCGACGCGGCGCCGAGCTCACCGCCCTCGGAGCCAGGGCCAGGTTGGAGGACGTCGCGCCCGACCTCGCCCACCTGGTGGCGTCCTATCGCGCCGGGTACCTCGCCGAGGACCGGCGCACTCTTGAGCGGGCCCTCTCCGACGGCGAGCTGCGCGGCCTGGCCACCACCAACGCCCTCGAGCTGGGGGTCGACATCGCGGGCCTCGACGCGGTGGTGTTGGCCGGGTTCCCCGGCACGGTGGCGTCGTTCTGGCAGCAGGCCGGGCGGGCTGGCAGACGTGGGCAAAGCGCCCTGATCGTGCTGATCGCCAGGGACGACCCGCTGGACACCTACCTGGTGCACCATCCCGCGGCGCTGCTGGACAAGCCGATCGAACGCGTGGTGATCGATCCGACCAATCCGTACGTGCTCGGACCGCAACTGCTCTGCGCGGCAACCGAATTGCCGCTCACCGAGGCCGAGGTACGCACGTGGAACGCCGAGGCGGTGGCCGACGCCCTGGTCGACGACGGCCTCCTCCGGCGGCGCCCCGCCGGATACTTCCCCGCACCAGGGTTGGATCCCCATCCCGCCGTGGACATCCGCGGGTCCTCGGGCGGACAGATTGCGATCGTGGAGACCGGAACGGGTCGAATGCTAGGCAGCACCGGCGCAGGCCAGGCTCCGTCGTCGATCCATCCCGGCGCCGTCTACCTGCACCAGGGCGAGAGTTACGTCGTCGACTCGCTCGACTTCGAGGACGGCATCGCCTTCGTCCGAGCCGACGACCCCGGCTACTCGACTTCGGCGAGGGAGCTGACCGACGTCGCCGTGACGGGTCCCGGCGAGCGGCGCACGGCAGGCCCGGTCACGGTGGGAATCGTGCCGGTGTCGGTCAGCCACACCGTGATCGGGTTCCTGCGTCGGCGGATGAACGGCGAGGTGATCGACTTCGTCGACCTCGACATGCCAACTCAAACCCTGGAGACCATGGCGGTCATGTGCACTGTCGAGCCGGAGGCGTTGGGCGGCAGCGGCATTGACGACATCCGCGTTCCTGGGTCGCTGCACGCCGCCGAGCACGCGGCGATCGGGTTGCTGCCGCTGGTCGCCAGCTGCGACCGCGGCGACATCGGCGGCGTGTCGACTGCGGTGGGGCCGGAGTCGGGAACGCCGACGATCTTCGTCTACGACGGCCATCCCGGCGGTGCTGGCTTCGCCGACCGCGGGTACCGCCAGATGAGTACCTGGTGGGAGGCGACGGCCTCGGCGATCGAATCGTGCGAGTGCCCGTCGGGATGCCCGTCGTGCGTGCAGTCACCGAAGTGCGGAAACGGGAACGACCCACTGGACAAGGCCGGAGCGGTCACGGTGCTCAGGCTGGTACTCGACGAGTTGGCCAAGCATCCGACGTGAGCCGTCCGTGGAGACGACCACCCCTCGACGGTCGTCCTCCACGGCTCAGCCACGCACGCCAATTACGTAGATGACGGCGGGGAGCGGCCGGACAACGCGAACCGCTCTCAGTCCCGGCGAACCGGGCGCATCCGAAAAATTACTCCCTCTCCACGGCTAGCGCAACCAACCTGACCCGTCCGTTGCGTCCGCGAAACCGGTCGAGTCCTGCACGAATGCGATCCATCCGGGATCTCGACAGGGCACTTCGGCTAAGGCGCGCAGCGGCGGGAGCCTAGGATGCTGTCATGACGCACGACTGGCTTCTGGTGGAGACACTTGGCGCCGAACCAGCGGTCGTCGCGCAGGGGCAGCACACCAAGAACCTGGTGCCGATCAGCGCGTTCTTGAGGCGGAACCCCAACCTGATGGCGATTCAGACGGCCATCAACGAGACGGTTCAGGCCGGGAAGGCACTGAGCAGCCTGACCCCAAAGAGCGACCGGGTGATCCGCACCGAAGTGGTGCAGATGACCGACGGTCGCATCCACGGCGTTCACGTGTGGATCGGGCCTCTGGACCAGGACCCGCCGGACCGCGTGCTGCCCGGTCCGTTGAAGTGGGATCTGACGGACGGCGTCGCGACGGACACCCCCGAGTCGTTGATGAACAGCGGGCTGGATCCCACCACCGAGGCCACCCAGGGCCGCGCGTTCGCCGAAGACCTCCCCACCAGGAATCTCAACCCGGACGAGGCCAGGGTTCTGGCGGTGGCGATCAAACCGGAGGCTGGCCGAACGTTCTGCAGCACCTGGGACGTCACCGACTACAAGGGCAAGCAGATCACGGTCGGGTTCGCGGCCAGGGTGCTCCAGGAGGTCGACGGAGCCGGCCGAGACAGGTTGATCTGCCGGGCGATGAACTGGCGCGGGGTGAGCGACACACCGCCGGTCCGGTCCGAGGACCTCGGCCAGCGGATCCTCAACGGATTGGCCCAGCCCGGCGTGCACCGAGCCCTGGTGGACCTGGGGTCGTGGAAGCTGCTCAAGTGGCTCGACGAGCCGTGCCCATTCTTCGACTGGCACGCCAGGGCTGCGGGCATGTCGATCGTCCACCCGGACGATGAAGCCGACATGCGCTCCATGACAACCGATTTCGGTGACGGGTCGGCTTCGCGCGTGCTGAGGCTACGAGCACTCGACGGCGGGTGGACGCCCATTCACGTCACGGCCCACCGGGTCGAGATCGCCGCGGACACCTACGCCGGCCTGCTGTCGCTCAGAATGCCGACCGACGACGAGCTGCCCCCGCAGCCCCGCAAGGCCACCCGCCGTTCGACGTCCACACCCCGGCGCACCCGCACGTAGCCCACCGCCCCTCCCGTCGAGCGCGGGCCGGCGGTCACGGGGTCACCGCCCCGGGACGAACGATCATCAGCACCACGACGATCACCCAGAGCAGGTTGAAGATCCCGCCGAGCATGCCCATGCGGCCCAACTCGGCTCGGGTTGCGTTGCGCGCGAGCACGTCTCGTTGCGCGGGGACGATGCGCAACCCCAGTAACGCACCCGCCGCGGCGGTGAGCACCATGGCGACGACGATCCACACCTCGGTCATCCGGTGCTGGACGGTCGCGAGCACGATGCCCAGCACCGGCACCGCGACGGCGAGCAGGCCGTAGACGCGGGTCACGCGATGAAGCAATTGCGCCACGGCGACGTTGCGCTCGCCCGCCCGTTGCGGCGCGGAGTCGACGTCCGCGGCGGCGGGAACGAACCGCGGAAAGAGACTGACCGCCACGGCGGGTGGGCCGACGAACAGGATCGCGAAGACGACGTGCACCGACAAAAGGAACGCCTGCATTCCTTCAATGTAGTTGAAGGTTGCCGGGGTGGCTAGTCCTCCGGCCCGTTCACCAGCGCGCGCAGGGCCTCCTTGAGCCCGTCGACGAGCTCGGGCGCGGTGGCGAGGATGCGGTCGTCGATGGCCTCGCGGCGCCGATGGGCCAGCCGGAGCGTCTTGAGTCCTTCCTCGGACACCCGCAGCGTCGACGCCGCGCCCGCGTGCGCCGTACCGTCGTTGACGAAACCACTTGCGGACAAAGCCTTTACCGCCACGTGAACCGACTGCACCGAGATACGGGACCGCCTGGCAAGCTCGCTGAACGAGACGTCAGGGGAAGCCTTGATGTGCCCGAGAAGGGCGTACTTGCGCGGCGTGAGACCGACGGTGCGCAGCTCCGACGTTAGCTCGGCCTCCCATGCGTGCGAGACGACCAGCAAGGCCAGCATCGCGCTGAACGGAGGCGGATCTGTCACCGGAAGGCTCCTGGTAGGTATGGCTGGGCGTGCCGGGGCCCATGCTATCGGGCGGACCCGCTCACACCGGCCCGGCGCGGGCACTCGCGCGGGCCACGTGTACACCCCAGCGCCCGAGCCGAACGGTCACCTCGGCGGTCACGACGACGTCGAGCTCGGCTACGGTGCAGGCCGCGATCGTCGCCGACATCGCCGAGGCGAGTGACGCGGCCGACCCGCACGCCGCCCGCGGGCCAGCCGCCAGCTGCCCCGCCGCCGCCAGTGCCGCCAGATCCGCAGTGGCCTGCGCGCGATGCCTGGCGATCACCGCCGAGCCCACCGCAGCACCGCCCACGGTCAACGCCATCAGCACCGCCATCATCGTCGCGGCCACGACGCTGGCCGAACCACGGTCAGAGTCCTGGCTCGACCGCGGCCACCGCCTCCGCGCTAATCGTGATGCCGGGCAACAAGACTGAACGTGCACTGACCCGCGCCACGACGAACCCGCCGTCGCGGCGAATAGCCAGTTCCGCCCCAGCAGGACCGGCCCTGCGCACCACGTCCGAGGCGGCGCCCTGGTCCCCGCGGGCGGCCAGCCGAGCGGCCTCCCGCGACGAGTCGACGCACCGCATCTGCACACCGACCGCCGCGAGACCACCGACGCACAGCACCAGGACCACCGCCAACGCCGCGATCGCAAACGCCGCCTCGACGGTGACGCCACCCGCCTCACCACCTAGACGTTGGTGTTCAACGCCCGGGTGATGATGTTGGTCAGCGCACTCGTGATCGAGTCCCCGGTGACCACCGTGTAGAGAATCGCCCCGAACGCCGCTGCCGCGATCGTTCCGATCGCGTATTCGACGGTGGACATTCCCGATTCGTCCACCGCGAGCAACACCAAGCGCGCGTGCAACCGTCGAAACACATTGCCCTCGAACATATCCGTCCCCATCCATCTTCCAGGGGCGCGCGACTTTCCCGCGCGCCACGACTTGGTTCACCACACGCCCGACTGCAGCACGTCACCGGCCAGGCCGACCACCACCGGGACGATCCCGAGACAGACGAAGGCAGGCAGATAGCAGACCCCGAGCGGACCCGCGATGAGCACCGATGCGCGTTCGGCGGCCGCCCGCGCGGAATCCGCCGCGTCCCGCCGCGACTGGTCGGCCAGATCGGACACCGCCTGCGCCAGAGCGGTTCCCGACGACGCCGAGCGACGGGCGAGCCGGCACAGCGCGTCCACGCGGGGGTCACCGGCTGCGTCGGCAGTGGTCCAGACGGTCGCCGCATCGGCGCCGACGGCCAGCAGATCTGCGGCTCGTCCGAGTACGTCGGCCAACGCCTGCGGCGCGAACGGCGCGGTCGCCCTCGCCGCGCCCGCCACCGCCATGCCCGACGACAGACACGCGGCGAACACGTCGAGGGCGGATGCCACCGCCAACGGATCGTCGCCGCCGGCCGGCGGGGTGGGTTGCGCGACCGCCACCGGCGCCCTGGTGGTGCGCACCCGACCACCGGTGAGCAGCATTGCCACCGCGAGAAGCACTGCGGCCAGGCTCATCCGAGCACCTGATCGGTGATCCGATCGGACCACCACAATCCGGTGCAGGCGAGGGTGACGCCGATGACCAGGCACCACCCGCCGACGCCACCGGACAGGAGGAACCGCAACGGCTGCGCCCCGATGAGGTGCCCCAGCCCGACGCCGAGCACCGGCAGCCCCGCCAGGATCGTCGCGGTGGCGCGCGCACCAGCCATTCCCGCCGTCACCCCGGCGGCAAAGCGCTCGCGCTCGACGACGTCTTGCTCCGCGGCGCGGATGAGCGCGACGATCGCCAATCCGCGGGTCTGGGCCAACAGCCACGTGGCCGACAACCGCTCCCAATACTGCGGCACAGTCGATTGCATTGCCGCCGAATGCAATCCAGCGGACACGTCCGCCCCGAGCCGGGCTCGGGCCGCGACCGCCCGCAGCGAGTCGGCGACGGTTCCCTCCACTTCGACCGCGGCCCGTTCGAACGCGACGACCGGATGCGCCCCCACCCGCAGCTCCCCCACCAGGATGCCCAGCGCGGCCTGGAGTGCCGCCGCTTCCTCGGTCCGTCGAGCCCTCGTCCTGGAACGCCCGCGGCGCAGTGCGATAGACGCGGCCACCACCGCGGCGGCCGCGGACGCCGCGACGGGCGCGAGCACCAAGATCGCGATGGCCGCGACCGCACATCCCGCGATCACGGCGGCACGACGGGTCTGCCTCGGCGGGAGCTCGGCACCCAGTCGACGACGGGGCGGCCAGGGAGCGACCATCAACGCCGCGGCCAACGCCAGCGCCGCGACCGTCACGGACGGCGCGCCGACACTAGACCCGTCAACCGGTCCATCCCGTCGCCGAGGCCGCGGTCGGCGTGCCAAGCGGTCGTCGCGGCGACCAATCCGTCGTCACCCCTACCCAGTACCGCGATCTCCTCGAGGCGGCGAGCACCCGTACGGTCGCGTCCGACGTGCAGTATCACCCTGACCGCGGCGGCAAGCTGGCTGTGCAGCGCGGCCCTGTCCAGGCCACCGACCGCGGCAAGGGCCTCCAGACGCGCGGGCACCTCGGCCGGGCTGTTGGCGTGCACCGTTCCCGCGCCGCCGTTGTGGCCGGTGTTGAGCGCGGCGAGAAGGTCGACGACCTCGCCACCGCGCACCTCCCCTACGACGATCCGGTCCGGTCGCATCCGCAGGGCCTGCCTGACGAGATCGCGCACGGTCACCGCGCCGACGCCCTCCACGTTTGCGTATCGGGCGACGAGGTTGACCAGATGCGGGTGCCGTGGCGCGAGTTCGGGCGCGTCCTCGACGCAGACGATGCGCTCGCCCACCGCGACGGCGCCCAAGGCTGCCGACAGCAGCGTCGTCTTGCCCGCACCCGTGCCACCCGAGACCAGGAACGCCAGCCGGGCGGCGATCACGTCACCGAGGATCGCAGCCGCGACGGGGGCGATCGCACCCGAGCTGACGAGCGCGGGAAGGTCCTGGGTGGCTGGGCGCAGGACCCGCAGCGACAGGCAGGTACCCGCGGGCGCGATCGGAGGGAGCACCGCATGCAGTCGCACGGTGAAGCCGCCGGCGCCAAGGCCCAGAAGTTGGCCGTCGACCCACGGCTGGGCCTCGTCCAGTCGGCGTCCGGCGGCCAACGCGAGCCGTTGGGCCAGCCTGCGCACCGCGGTTTCGTCGTCGAAGCGGACGTCGGTGCGACGCAGCCCGCGACCGTCGTCCACCCACACCGCATCCGGTGCCGATACCAAGACGTCGGTCGTCCCCTCGGCGCAGAGCAGCGGGTCGAGGATCCCCGCGCCGGTCAGCTCGGTCTGCAACACGCGCAGATTGCTCAGGACGTCGGTGTCGCCGAGGAGACCGGACGACTCGGCGCGGATCGCCTCGGCGACCACGTTCGGACCGAGCGGTCCCGCCTCTGTTGCCAGCCGCTCCCTGACCCGCTCGACGAGCGAACCGCTCATGCGACCATCTGCTTGTCCGTCGCACCGGGCTGGCGATGAAGTACCTCCAGGACCTGCTTGGCCGCCGACATCAGCGGCGAACGGCGCCGTGGCCTGAGCCCGCCGCGTTCGAGTTCGGCGGCCAGGCCGGGCTGGGGCCGCATCGATGCCAGGAGTGGAAGGCCCGCGATCCGCGACACGTCGGCGGCGCGCAGTCCACCGGGGGCGGGACCGCGGACGACGAGTCCGACGTTCGGATTTGCCTCCACCAGCCACCGCCCAACTGCCGTTGCGGCGGCGCACGACCGGACGTCTGCGGGCGTGACCAGGACGACGAGGTCGGCCGCGTCGAGCGCGGCCCCCACCGCGGGCGTCGCACGACGCGGTAGGTCGCAGACCGTGGTGACGCCCGCGCGGCAGCCGCCGTCGACGACCGCGGTGAGTGCGCCGGCGTCGATCTCGCCGCCGGTTTGACCTGCCGACAACACCGTCACGCCGTGGCGAGAGGGCAACGCCGCCGACAGTGCGGCGTACCCGACTCGTCCACCGCCGAGCGCGAGGTCGGGCCACCGCAGCCCGGCATCCCGCTCACTGCCGAGCGTCAGGTCGATTCCACCGCCCCAGGAGTCGACGTCCACCAGCAGCGACGCGGCCGCGGCATGGGCGAGAGCCGTCGCGAACACCGAGGCACCCGCTCCGCCGCATCCGCCGACGACGGCCAGCACCGCGCCTCGCCTGCCGTCGTCGCTCGCGGAGTCGGCGGCGTCGGACAGTTCGGACACCAGCGCCGCCTCGTCCGCCGGTAGGGACAGGACACGTTGGGCGCCAACCGAGATTGCGACGTGCCAGTGCTCGGGGTTCGGCTCGGCGGTTCCGACCACCAAAACGCGATCCCGTCGGGGCAGGCCCAGTTCGGCACAGCGGCGGGCCCCGGCGAGGTCGAGGACGACGTCGGACGCCGCCAACCACGCCTTGCGGCTGGACGGCGAGTCGACGTGGACGACCCGCACGCTTGCCGCCGCCGCGACGCGGTCGACGTCGCGCAAAAGAATGGCGTCGACGACCACGGCGAGGATGCCGTTGCTCGAATTCATGCCACCACTGTGTGGGCTACGACCGACGCGGACCGGGACGCAGCCATCCCCAGCCCACGGAATGTGGATGAAAGTGCGTCTGTGGATGAATCGGCCGCGAAATCCCGCTGCGCAAACATCGACCGGCTGAGACCAGCCGTCGGGAGAGGATTTTGCGAACTTACCCAGAAAAAGGGACGACCCCCGCCAGGGGGGAGGAGGCGGAGGTCGTCGTGTATCAGCCCCGGGGGGTCGGGCTGATCCACACCCGACATAAGCCGGGTAATGCTCACTATACACACGTCAATACGGGCGAGCGCAAGTCATCGAGACCCTATGAATCTGCAATGAAATCGCGCGGTGACCTGGAAAGTTACACGGGGCGACACGTGGCGGAGACTGCCACTTTGGGTCGACGGGCCTCTCACCCGACACGACCGCCGCATATGCTGACATCGTGACTGCTTCCGGCGCCGCCCCGGCGGACCCGACAGAGCCGCATTCCGCCACCCCCGGAGACCGCCAAATACGTACGGCAGCGTTCTTTGATCTTGACAAGACGGTGATCGCCAAGTCGAGCACGTTGGCTTTTAGCAAACCCTTCTTCGACCAGGGACTAATTAACCGGCAAGCCGTCCTCAAGTCCACCTACGCGCAGTTCCTCTTCCACATGTCCGGCGCCGACCACGAGCAGATGGACCGAATGCGCTCCTACATCACCACGATGTGCGCGGGCTGGAACGTCGAACAGGTGAAGTCGATCGTCGCGGAGACGATGCACGACATCGTCGACCCCCTGGTCTTCGTCGAGGCTGCCAATCTCATCGCCGACCACAAGCTGTGCGGCCGCGACGTCGTCGTCGTGTCCGCGTCGGGCGAGGAGATCGTCGCCCCAATCGCCAAGGCACTCGGCGCGACGCACGCGATGGCGACCCGAATGGTCGTCGAGGACGGCAAGTACACCGGCGAAGTGGCCTTTTACTGTTACGGCGAGGGCAAGGTCGAAGCCATCCAGGAGCTCGCCGCCCGCGAGGGCTACACGCTGGATCACTGCTACGCGTACTCGGACTCGATAACCGACCTGCCGATGCTCGAGGCGGTCGGGCATCCGACCGTCGTCAATCCCGACCGCGCGCTGCGGAGGGAGGCGGCCGGCAGGGGCTGGCCCGTGCTGACCTTTTCCCGAGCGGTGTCGTTGAGGGAACGCATCGGCGCCCCGTCCGGCGCCGCCGTCGCCACGTCGGTCGCGGTCGGCGTCAGCGCGCTGGCCGCCGGCGCCCTGACCTATTCGTTGCTGCGACGCTTCGCCTTCTAGGCGCGCAAAGCGTCTCCCGGGGCAGTTGCTGGCGGCTTCCGGGTCACGATCTGGCGACTCGCCGAAACTGGCCCTTGATGTGACCGCGGTCACGGAGTACAAAGGAGTCACGGAAGCCGCTAGAGGCCAAGTTCGAACCGGAAGAGAAGGTTCGCACTCCCGACAGAGGCATCCCAGCACGGAACCTGCGAACCCACGCGGAGCACATACCGCGATAATGGTAAAAGTGTTGCGGGCCTGCGTAATTGCGAAGAGCGAACGCCAAGCGACGACCCCTTGGGTGGGGTCAGCAGCCGTAGCGCATCGTAAGAACGCCGAGGCCACCCACGCAGCCCAAGCAGCACGCATGGTATCCGGAGTTCCGTGCTAGCGGGCGGCGAGCCGAATTACTTCGGAGCGCCGCCCGCCTCATTTTGCTGACGTCACTTCTTCGAGGCCGCCTCCGCAATCGCCAGCGCCTCGCGCGCGCCCGCCTTCAGGGCTTGGCTGCTGTTGACGAGCCAGGTGGTCAGGCCCTCGTGCGTCCCCGACTCGAACCCTCGGGCCGCCGCTCGATAGTCGCCGGGCTTCTGCATCCAGAACTGCTCGGGAACACCAAGGCCGCGGGTGTCCAGCCCACTGGCGATGGTGGCCAGCCGCGAGACGCCGCGCGCCACCACGCCGTCCGCGACGCCGAAGGGTGCGAGCACCAGCAGTTCACCGTGAACCACCGCGGCGAGCACCGGGGCTGGCACGCGCGTGGTCGTGACGACGTCGGCGAGCATTTCGAGGCGACGCCCGACTCCTGCGTCAGCACGCGGCCGACCGAGCCGGTCGTCGTCGGTCAGGTCGGCGGCGGCCAGAGCGTGAAGTTTGGCGATCGCCTGCAGCGGCGCGCGCTGCCACACCCCGATGAGAGACGACGCGCCGCCCTCGAGCGCTTCGGCGACGCGCAGCGCGCCCGCCAACACGGGGTCGGGTCCCTCGTCGGGGTTGAGCACCAGCGATCCGCCGTCGAGAACGGACGAAGCCCGAGCGGCGCGCATCGCCGCCTCGGCCGCCGTCGCCGGCCAACCCCGCCGGTTCGTCTTGTGTCGATGTGCCAGGGCGAGCGCCTCGCGGGCCTCTTCACCGGCGTCGGCGACCCCCGGCAAGTCCGCCAGTGGGGCAAGGGGATCGGGAGCGGCCACGAGGACACGCTAGTGCCCCGGCGCGTCGCACCCGCGCGGGGTGGCCGACCGTTGGACCCGTCCACGTGCACGTTCGGCGCGTACCGGGCGCCGTCCGCAGCCGGCGGTGTGAGTTGTTCGGAGAAGCGGCATCGGGGGTGACTACGCTCACGTTCATGGCATCGAATGACACCGTGGCGCCGTCCTATCCACCCTCCGCCGCATTCTCCGAGCAGGCCAACGCGTCCGCCGCCCTCTACGACGAAGCCGAAGCCGACCGCCTGGCGTTCTGGGCGACCCAGGCCGAGCGGCTGTCGTGGGCGAAACCGTTCACCGAGGTCCTCGACTGGTCGGAGGCACCGTTCGCGAAGTGGTTCCCCGACGGCAAGCTCAACGTCGCCTACAACTGCGTGGACCGCCACGTCGAGGCAGGCAACGGTGACCGGGTCGCCATCCACTGGGTCGGCGAACCGGTCGACGACGAGCGCACCATCACCTATGCCCAGTTGAAGGACGAGGTCTCCAAGGCCGCCAACGCCCTGACCGAACTCGGCCTGGTCGCGGGCGACCGCGTGGCCATCTACATGCCGATGGTGCCCGAGGCGATCGTGGCGATGCTGGCCTGCGCCCGGCTCGGCGCGATGCACTCGGTGGTGTTCGCCGGGTACTCCGCGTCCGCGTTGAAGGCACGCGTCGAGGACGCCGAGGCCAAGCTCGTCATCACCACCGACGGGCAGTTCCGCCGCGGCAAGGCAGCCTCCCTGAAGGAGGCCGTCGACGAGGCGGTCAAGGAATCCGAGAGCGTCGAGCACGTCCTGGTGGTGCGCCGCACCGGGATCGACGTCGAGTGGACCGAGGGCCGCGACCTGTGGTGGCACGACGTGGTCGACGCCGCGTCGACCGACCACACTCCGGAGCCGTTCGACTCCGAGCACCCGCTGTTCCTGCTGTACACCTCGGGAACCACCGGAAAGCCCAAGGGCATCCTGCACACCACGGGCGGCTACCTGACGCAGTCGTCCTTCACCCACTTCAACGTCTTCGACGTCAAACCGGAGACCGACGTGTACTGGTGCACCGCTGACATCGGCTGGGTCACCGGGCACACCTACATCGTCTACGGCCCGCTCTCCAACGGCGTCACCCAGGTG
>NZ_MVOC01000004.1 GCF_002043095.1 Mycobacterium sp. AT1
TCACCACCCCGGGCAGCCGCTTGCTGTTCCCCGAATTGTCCGAGCCCACCGCACCAGTTCGGGCGAGCCGGGTTCCCACGGCACACACCGGCGGACTGACCATGCCCCGACGCAAGACCACCCGCGCCCAAGACCGCACCCGCCGCATCCAACGGGAACGCGACCTGAACGACAGCTACCCGAAGAGCGCCTGCGCGACGTAGTGCCCCTGCTCGGGGGCGGGTGGGACGGCGAATATCGCCGAGCCCACGTGCCGGATGTACTCGTTGAGCAGGTCATGGCCACCGAGGCGGTTCTGCAGGCGGACGAAGTTCTGCGGGTCGTTCTGATATGAGATGAACAGCAGGCCCGCGTTCAACTGACCGTTCGGGTCGAGCCCGTCGGTGTAGTTGTAACCGCGGCGCTTGATCAGCACGCCGTCGTTGTTCTCGTGCGCGGCGAGCGCGACGTGTGACAGCGGGTTGATCACCGGTTCGCCCGTCGTGTCCTTCGCGGCGAAGTCGGGGGTGTCCTTCTCGCTGCGGCCCGACAGGGGTGAGCCTTCCTCCTTGTGGCGTCCGATGATCCGCTGTTGGTTGCCGACGCGGTCGGTGTCCCACGTCTCGAGCAGCATGCGGATCTTGCGCACCACCTGGTAGGTGCCGCCCTCCATCCACGGCTGATCGCCACCGGTGACCCAGACGAACTTGGAGTACTGCTCGTCGGTGTCGACGTTGCGCGTTCCGTCCTTGAAACCCAACAGGTTTCGGGGCGTCTGCTGGCCCGGTCCCGCCGACGTCCGCCCGAAGCCCAGCACTGCCCAGAACGGTGTGACCGTGCTGCGGCCGAGGCGGGCCAGGTTGCGCACGGCGTGGTAGCAGACCTGGGGATCGTCGGCACAGGCCTGTACGGACAGCTCGCCGCCGGTGAACTTCGGATCGAGCGTGTCGCCGTTGAGCGTCGGCAGGTCCGAGAACGCGGCGGGTTTGCGGGCGGCGAGTCCGAAGCGTCCGTCGAACAGCGCCGGGCCCAGGCCGATCGTGACGGTCAGACTCGCAGGGCTCAGACCGAACGCCTCCCCCGTGTCGGTGGGCGGCGCGACCTCGTTGTCGGGCTGGACCGTGCCGACCGGCTTGCCCTCCTGCATCACCGCCGCCGCTGCCGACCAGCGCGCCAGCAGTGTCTGCAGCGACTTCGTCGACGCCGTGTCGGCCAGGCGGAAGGTCATGAAGACGGTGTGCCGCTGCGGTTCGGTGGAGATGCCGCCCTGGTGCCCCGTTCCGTAGAAGGGATGGCTGCGGTCGAGGTCGACGGCATCCTCGTCGTCGACCGTCGCGGCCTCCGACGACGCCATCGCCCAAGCCGTCACGCCGCCCCCTGCGGCGCCGACGACAGCGCCGCCAAGGCCGGCAATCAGTGCGCCAGAGAGCATTCCGCGTCGAGACACCCCCGGGGGCGGTTGCCCTTCCTGGCCGGTCAACTCGCCGACACGACCTTCTGCGCCACCGTGCCCAGGCTTTCGTGCAACGGTTGGATCACCGCCGTCAACTTGGGTGCATCGGTGCCACGCAGCGCGGGCGTCCACACCCGGTAGCCGCCCGGCGCTGCGGCGTCACGGTAGCCGTCGAGGGTGGTCAGGACCGTTTGGAACTGCTGGTCGAGCGTCGTCACCAAGGCCGGGTCGATCTTCTGCAGCCCGGGCCGCAAGGACGCGTAGGCCTGCTGTGCGCCCTCGACGTTGCCCGCGAAGTCGACGAGGTCGATATGGCTGTAGGCCTCCTCCTCGCCGGTGATCTTGGTGTTCTGCACTTCTTCGATGAGATCGGCGGCGCCGTTGGCCAGGTCCTCCGGCTTGTACTGCAGGGGTGCCACGACGGTGACCAAATGTCCGACGTTACCGACCAATTCGGTGCTGAGCGCCTTCGTGGCCGGGGGTGGACTCGCGCATGTCGATCAGGTAGTCGAGGTTGCCTGCGTTGTCGTCGACGGCGAATCCCGGCAGCACGAAGCCCTCGACGCTGGATTCGGCGCGCTCGTAGAACGGTCGGGCCTTGGCATATGCCGTCTTTGCGTCGGCGAGGTTGCCCGCCTGGACGGCCGTGTCGAGCGCCTTGACGGCGGTGTTCAGCTGGTTGACCTGGTCGACGACGTACGCCGAATACTGCTTGGTGCCCTGGCTCAGGATCGTCGGGACGGTGCCGGTCGGGGTGGCGGCGGCTTGTCCGGTGACCGAGAAGTCGAGGTACTCCGATGCCGCACCGGGACAGTAGATCTGATACTTGCCGCCGTCGAGGGTGGTGGTGAAGGAGACCGGATCCAGCCCTGGCGCCAGATTCTCCTTCTCACCGACGATGCGTTGATCCTTGAGCAACTCCATCTCGGTGACGCCGGGTGCGCTGGTGTTGGTCACGGTGAAGGTGACCGGGCCGGCTGGCACGGTCTTGGTGTCGAGTGAGCAGGCGTCCTTTCCGGCGTCCTCGGCCAGCGTCACGTTCACCGTGCTGACACCGTTGGCGTTGGCGGCGGAGGGATTTGGCGCGCTCTTGGCGCCGTCGGTCGACCCGCACGCACTGAGCGCGAGGGCGGTCGCCACGGCCAGGGCAGGCGCGGCCCACAGACCGCTACGCGACCTCGATCTCGTCGCGGGTTGGTGATTCACCATGTTGTCGTCGTTCCCTTTCGTCGTTCTTCTTGGTGGTCCGGGCCGCGGCGAGGGCGGCGAGTACGGCGGCC
This sequence comes from Mycobacterium sp. AT1, assembly GCF_002043095.1. Lineage (GTDB taxonomy): Bacteria > Actinomycetota > Actinomycetes > Mycobacteriales > Mycobacteriaceae > Mycobacterium. The sequence goes on from NZ_MVOC01000004.1 coordinate 2,713, forward strand.
ACGGCGAAAACCGTTGGCAGCCATACCGTCCAGAGTGTTCGCTCGGCCCGGTCCCGGGTGGATTGCGCCATCGTGGCGGTGATCGCTTGATCGTCGTCGGGGTTGGTGGCCCAGTCCGCGGTGAGTCCACCGACGCTTACCGTCTTCGGACCGGTCAGCCCACCGCCGCGGAGGGTGGCCACTCTGCTGCTGACCCGTTCGACGGAGACGACGTCGTCGCCGTGGGCGAGGGCCGTGTAGACGGTGCTCGCGCTCCACGTCGCGTCGAACGGTCCGGGAGTGCGTGCCGTACCGAGGCCGACCGGCACGCGCCCACCGGTGAGGCTCGTCAGTTGCGCCAGGCCGATCGGCGAGGTGGTCACACCGGGATCGGCCGGCACCCTCGCCTGCCACACGTCGACGTCGACGCCGTCGACCGACTGCTGGCCGGCGGGGGCGAGGGAGACCTGCTGCCCGGGTCCGGCCGGGTCGACGACGGTGAGCACCCGGTCGGATCCGTCGGCGTGCACGGTGGCGGTGACGGTGCTGCCTCCGGCGGTCATCGCGGTCCTCGTCGGGCCCGGTGCCGGGCCACCGCCGGCGGGAATCAGCACGGCCATGGCGCCCGCGAGCACCGCGAGGCCCGCCGCGACGCCGAACGTCAACCGTCGTTTCGCCGCGGGGGCGGGTGCCCACCTGGCCGGCCAGAGGAAGACGACGAGAACGGGGACCGCGTAGAGCAGCCAGCCGAGCACTTCGACCAGACGTGGGTCGGGCGGAATTCCGAACATTCCCGTGATGACCGCTCCGGCAACCGATTTCGTTCCCAGCACCGCGGAGAGGTCGACGACTCGCCGTTGGCCCAACTCGACCCAGCCCGCCTCGTGGGCCGTCCGGAGGCTGCTCATCACCAAGCCGGCGGCGATGAACACCAGGAAGACTCCGGTGACGCGGAAGAAGCGACCCAGGTCCAGCCGCAGGCTCCCGGCGTAGATCCCGATGCCGATGGCGACGGCGGTCGCGATGCCCGCCACCCCGCCGAACAAGGCGAACCACCTGCTGCCCTGCGCGGTTTGCGCCGCCGCCAGCAGGAACACCGCGGTCTCGAAACCCTCCTTGAGCACGGCGAGGAACGCCATCAGCGCCAGCGCGGTCACTCCGCCGCTGTTGATCGCCTGTGCCGCTTCACGTTCCAGCTGACCCTTCATCCGAAAGGCGTTGCGATTCATCCAGATGACCATCGTGGTCACGAACACCACGGCGATGGCCCCGATGACCGTCTCGAGCATCTCTTGTTGCCGCTGCGGCAGCGAGGCGGAGAGGACGTCGAGGCCCGCGCCGACGACGACGCTGATGACGACCGCCAGACCGACGCCGACCGCCATCGGTCGCACGGACTTGCCGTTGCGCGTCAGGAAGGCGCCGATGACGCTGACGATGAGGGTGGCTTCGAGGCCTTCACGCAGACCGATCAGAAACGTGCCGATGAAGATGCCCTGCACGATTCTCCCGTCGCCGTCAGACCGGAGGTTAGGTTAGGCTTGCCGCCACTCCAAAGACCAGGTTCGCGGCCACATGCCCAGCGAACTAACACGTTTCGCGCAGGGAACGGTCAGCGCGGCCACGCGGACCGGCGCCAGCTTCGTGCCCGGCAACCCGTCTGACGTGCAGGTCCGTGGCCCACCGGCCGCAGAGTCGATTTATCGATTCGGTGTCGGAGCCAATACCATCGGATACGCAATGACCGACAATTCCCCTCAGACTCCAGGCACCTTGACGGCCGCCGAAGGTCGGGCCGCGGACCGCATCACCGCCGAAGCCAAGCGTCGACGGACCTTCGCCGTGATCAGCCACCCCGACGCAGGCAAGTCGACGTTGACCGAGGCCCTGGTGCTGCACGCCAACCGCATCAGCGAAGCCGGCGCGATCCACGGCAAGTCCGGCCGTCGCGCCACCGTGTCCGACTGGATGGACATGGAGAAGGCCCGCGGCATCTCCATCACCTCGACCGCGCTGCAGTTCCCGTACCGCGCCCCGTCCGGGCAGGACTGTGTCATCAACCTGCTGGACACCCCCGGCCACGCCGACTTCTCCGAGGACACCTACCGGGTTCTGACCGCCGTCGACTGCGCCGTGATGCTCATCGACGCGGCAAAGGGCCTGGAGCCTCAGACGCTCAAGCTGTTCGAGGTGTGCCGGCTGCGGCGCATCCCGATCATCACGGTCGTCAACAAGTGGGACCGACCGGGCCGCGACCCCCTCGAGCTGCTCGACGAGATCCAGTCCAGGATCGGCCTGCGGCCCACCCCGCTGACGTGGCCGGTCGGCATCGCGGGCGACTTCAAGGGCGTGCTGGACCGACGCACCGGCAACTACATCCGCTACACCCGCACCGCGGGCGGCGCGAAGGCCGCCCCCGAGGAGCACATCGCCCCGGCCGACGCCCATGACGCGGCCGGCGTCGACTGGGACAACGCCGTCGAGGAATCCGAGCTACTCGCGGCCGACGGGTCGGACTACGACGAGGACACCTTCCTCGGCTGCGAGACCACCCCGCTGCTGTTCACCTCGGCCGCGCTGAACTTCGGGGTGAACCAGCTGCTGGACGTGCTCGTCCAGCTCGCTCCGTCGCCGCACGGGCAGCTCGACGTCGACGGCCACCGCCGGCCCGCCGAGGCGCCCTTCAGCGCCTTCGTGTTCAAGGTCCAGGCGGGCATGGACTCCGCGCACCGCGACCGCATCGCCTACGCGCGGGTCTGTTCGGGGACCTTCGAACGCGGTGAGGTGCTGACCCACGCCACCACCGGCAAGCCGTTCGTCACCAAGTACGCGCAGTCGGTGTTCGGCCAGCAGCGCTCGACGTTGGACACCGCGTGGCCCGGCGACGTCATCGGGCTGGCCAACGCCAACGTGCTGCGCCCCGGCGACACGCTGTACCGCGACGTCCCGGTGCAATACCCGCCGATTCCGAGCTTCTCCCCCGAGTTCTTCGCCGTCGCCCGTGGCACCGATCCCAGCAAGCACAAGCAGTTCCGCAAGGGCATCGACCAGCTCGAGCAGGAGGGCGTCGTCCAGGTCCTGCGTTCGGACCGCCGTGGTGACCAGGCCCCCGTCTTCGCCGCCGTGGGACCGATGCAGTTCGAGGTGGCGACGCACCGGATGGCGACCGAACTCAGCGCGCCGATCTCGCTTGAGTCGCTTCCGTACACGGTGGCGCGCGCCGCCGACCCCGGTGACGTCGAGTTTCTGCAGCGGCAACCGTCGGTCGAGGTCTTCACGCGCACCGACGGCGTCATCCTGGTGCTGTTCTCCACCAAGTGGCGGCTGGAGGGATTCCAGCGCGACAACCCGTCGGTGAAGTTGCAGTCCCTCGTCGCCGCCGGCGACGATTAGTCATCGGCTGAAGCCGTCGATGAGGTGTTGGATTCCGCGGGCGTAGGCGGCCCGGTGATCGACGTCGTTGCCGTCGCGAAGGGCCGCCGCCAAGCGCGGGAAGTGTTCGGCGCCAAGTCGATCGACTTTGTCCCTGGTGATGGTCGACTGGTCGGTTGACGCGACGCTGGTGAGCACCGATCCAAGCGTGTAGCTCCATAGCGCGCGGTACATGGCCAGTGCCTCTTCCTCGTCGAGGCCGAGTTCTCCTGCGGCCAAGAGGATTTGGTCGACGAGCCACAGGGCTCCCGCGCCGCCGGGTCCGCCGGCACGCAAGACTTCGGCGACCCACCGCTCGCTCACCAGCACGTCGTATACCGAGTGCAGCAGCGTCGCGATGCGGTCACGCGGGGCCGCGGGCAGGTCGATGTCGGGGAACGGTGCCGACGCGTGATCGAGGACCAGCTCGAGTAATCGTTCGCGACCGCCGACATGGCGATAGATTGCCATCGGAGTCACACCCATCTCCGTTGCCAGTGATCGCATGCTGAAGTTCTCGATGCCGCCCCGGCCGAGCTGCGCATGCGCCACCTCCACGATGAGCGCCCGGTTCACCGTTGGCGGCCTGCCCCGCCTGCGCTCATCGGTGCTCATCAGCCGAGTCAATCACGTGCTGTAGCCCTTGCGCTGGGTCGTCGGGAGGAGTATCAATCGGTAATTATGATATGCCGTATACAAAAAGAAGACGGGGTGCGCTTCGGCGTTCTGCTGAACATGGGCGCGGCGCTGGGCGCCACCCCGGACGAGGTATTCGACGCGACGCTGCGGCAGACACTGGTCGCCGAGGAACTCGGATACGCCGATCTATGGGTGACCGAGCATCACTTCATTCGGTTCGGGATCAACCCGAGTGCGCTGACGACGGCGAGCTTCCTGCTCGGACGAACCCAGCGCATCAGGGTGGGAACCGCCGTCGTGCTGTCGCCTTTGCGTCATCCGGTCGAATTGGCCGAGCAAGCCGCACTTCTCGACCAGCTCAGTGGCGGCCGGTTCGACCTCGGGCTCGGGCGCGGCGGATACCGGCGCGACTTCGAGATGCTCGACGTCGACTTCGCCCGGTGGGACGACGAACCACTAGCCAGCGCGCAGCGTCTGCTGGAGCTGTGGTCCGAAGCCGACGAGGCGTCGAGCATCCAACCGCGCCCACTCACGCAGCCTCACCCGCCGCTGCTACTCGCGACCTCGAGTACCCCGGGCGTCGAGTTCGCGGCGCGCAATGGCATTGCACTGCAGCACTATTTCGCTACCCCAGCCGATCGACGCATGGCCGTCGAGGCCACCTACCGCGAGTGCCAGCCGCCAGCGCAAGAGTCACCCGACCACCTGCACACATTGATCGTCATCGTGGACGCCGCGCCCGGTCGCCGGGACCAGCTGGCCGCGGCTTTGCGCCGATCATTTCGAGACGGCGACCATCCTCATGTGCCACAGGCAGCCAACCGGCACATCGGGCCGGACGGCAGACCCGCCGACCCCGACGCGATGGCCGAGCACGTCGCGGCCAACGCGATCGTCGGATCGCCTGCCCAGGTCGTCGACGAACTGGGCAGTTTCATCGAAGCCACCGGCGCCCGACGGATCGCCGGCTATCACGAAGCGATCTCCGATGCCTCGGTCACGCTGCGGTCACTCGAGGACTTCGCCCAGATCGTCGTCCCGCAACTCGCGGGGCCACGGCCCGCGATCAGACGTAGCGAACCGTCCGCTGCCAGATGACCGCCTGCGCCACCACGGCCCGCCCTCCGTCGAGGCTGATGGCCGGATCGCCGTACAGCTCGTAGCCGAGATCGAGCGCTTCGCTGACGCGCCGGCAGAACGCTTCGTCGTCCGGTCCGGTCAGCAGGCGGTACCTCGGCAATCCGTTCGGTGGTTCCGTCATCGTTCGATGGTGCCACCTAGACTGGGGCGATGGCGGCGGCGCCCCTGACGACCTGGTTACTCGACTCCGATCCGGCCCTGAGGTGGCAAGTCCAGCGCGACGTCAGCCACGACCCTCCAGAGGTGTGGCAGCACACGCGGGACCGCGTTGCGACCGAGGGAATCGGCGCACGCCTGTTGGCACTGCAGGACGCCGACGGGCAGTGGGCCGGTGGGGCATTCTTCCCCGCGGGCTTCGACGTCGACGAGGTCGAGACCGCGGGGCAACCATGGACCGCGACCACGTGGACGCTGAACTCGTTGCGGGAGTGGGGCCTCGACGCGGCGGCGCTCCGGGGGACGGCCGAACTGCTGGCCGCCAACAGCCGATGGGAGTACGACGACCTGCCCTACTGGGGTGGCGAGGTCGACTGCTGCATCAATTCGTGGACCGTGTCCAACGGTGTGTGGCTCGGTGCGGACGTCACCGGCATCGTCGACTGGTTCGTCGAGCACCGGCTGGCCGACGGCGGCTGGAACTGCGAGTGGGTGGAGGGCTCGACGCGGTCGTCGTTCCACTCGACGCTCAACGCGCTCAAGGGATTACTGGACTACGACGTCGCGACGGGTGGGACCGACGCCACCCGCGCGGCGAGGCACTCCGGCGAGGAGTACCTGTTGACGCGCAGCCTTCTTCGCCGACTCTCGACCGGAGAACCCGTGGCACCCTGGGTCGAGAACTTCACCAATCCCGCGCGATGGCGCTACAGCGTGCTCAACGCCGCCGAGTACTTCCGCCGGAAATCCGTGTTCGACGGAACGCCGCCCGATCCCCGGATGGCCCACGCGATCGCGCTCATCCGCGCCGCCCGCCAACCCGACGGCACCTGGATTCAGGGCGACACGCTTCCCGGCCGTGAGTGGTTCACCGTCGACGTTCCCGCAGGTGAGCCGTCAAAGTGGTTGACCCTGTTCGGCATCCGAGTGCTCGGGTGGTGGGACGCTCAGCGCTAAAAATCGGTTGCGATCATGACTGCCTCCCGTCGACCATGGATGTCATCGACGAATGGGAGGGAGGAATCGTGCGGCGTTACAAGAGGGGTGACCAGGTGACGGCCCGCAGTGACATCGGCGGCATCAACGTGCCGGACGTGCCCGCCGGCGCGGTCGGCACCGTCGTCGAGACGACGTTGACGGGCAGGCCCAAAAAGATTCACTTCGCGCTCGAGACACCGTGGGGACCGAAGCGGTTCGACGTCGGCGTTCACCGGCGGCACGTCGAACTGGACTAACCGCGTCGGAGGTTCCCGGTGACGACGCGCATGCTCATCGAGGGCGTCAGCAGTTTGGCGGGCGGGTCGACGAGGTTGACCATCCGCATGAACGCCTCGGCCAGCACGATGTCGTCGGCCGCGGCGGCTGCCAACTTGTCGGTGTACCAGTTGAACAGCCGTTGCGGGACGGTGCGCCAGCCGGTGGTGGGCGCCAGTGCAAAGTCGTTGAGCCGGTTGGCTTGCCACAGCGGGGCGAGCTTCTTCGCCGCGGCGCGGAAGTAGCGAGGGCCCATGTCGTCGCGGTCGCCTTCGGCGAGGCAGCGACGGAGTGCCTTGGCCTGCAACGCTGCCGACGACATGCCCTGACCGTAGACGGGGTTGAGGCTGCACACGGCGTCGCCAATCACCAACAGCCCGTGCGGGAAGCGGCGCAGTTTGTCGTAGCGACGCCACACGCTGGCAGGGTAGTGCTGCACCACCACGTCACCCACGGGTTCTGCGGCGCGCACCGCGTCGACGATGCGGCCTGGCAGGAATTCGGCGACCGAACGCAGCAAACCAGGAAGGTCGGAAGGCAGACGCCGACCGGCGACACCGATCAGGGTGAGCACCGTCGCGCCGTCTTCATAGGCCAACAGGCCTGCACCAGTTGGTCTTTCGAGCGTCGGCGCGGCGACGACGACCGACTCGGCGAGGGCGCCGTCCGGTATGCGCAGCCACTGACTGGCGTAGGTCAGGTCGACCGCGTAGCGCAGTTCGGCCGGACCCTCGTAGCCGTGAGCTCGCAGGAAGGCCGGTGTGCGAGCCGAGCGGCCCGTCGCGTCGACGACCACGTCCGTGGCCAGCTCTCGCTGCTGTCCGTCTGCTCGATTCACCACCCGAACGGCGGTGACGCGGTCGGATCGGTCCAGGATCAGGTCGACGACGTCGTACCCTTCCGAGAAGGTGACGTTCGGCAGCGCCCGGACGCGCTCGCGGACCCGCGCCTCCAGGAGCGGTCGACTGACCGAATATGCAAGCAATTCCTGGGGTTTGGCGAATGGGCCGTTCTGAGTCAGGACGTGGCGGCCCACTCCGACATAGCCGAGGGAGGGATCGTCGATCACGTGGGCGCCGGCCGCGACAAGCTCGTCGAAGACGCCGGGAAAGAATTCCTCGATTGCCGTCGAGCCAGGCCGCAGCAGCTGATGAAGATGGCGGCCCTGCGGTACCCCACGCCGTTGCGTCACCGTCTCGGGCAGGACGTCGCGCTCCACGATCGTGACCGACTCGTAGAAGTCGGACAGCACCCGGGCGGCCAGCAAGCCGGCCATGCTCGCACCGCAGACCACTGCGCGGTCACGTGCGATCGCCATCACGCCCTCCTTGGTTCGGCTTCCCCGTCCAGGATGGGGGCGCCGGTGTCGTCGCGGTTGCGTTTGCGGCGATACAGGTCCTCGTCGGCGGAGGTGATCAGGTCGGTCAAGATCTCGTCGTCGTCGACGGCCCGGCCGACGGCGACTCCGGTGGTGACGCCGACCTCCTGGTGGCTTCCGAGTGCGTCGGCGAGCGCACGGGTCCGCTCGTCGTCGTAGCCACAGACGACGACCACGAATTCGTCCCCGCCCATGCGCCCGATCACCGCCGAGGCGGGTAGCTGCTCGGTCCAGCGTTGGGCGAGGTCGCCGAGTACCCGGTCGCCTTCAGCGTGCCCGTAGCGGTCGTTGATCGACTTGAAGTGGTCGACGTCGAGCACGATGACGGCGATCGACTCTCCTCGTCGTCGAGCGCGGCCGATGAGCGCGCCGGCTGCGCGGTCAACGCCGGCACGGTTCCACACCGACGTCAGCGGGTCGCGCAGGGCGGCCTCGACCAGGGAAGCGTTCAGGATGCCGAAGACCTCCGGTGCGCCGATGATGCAGACCCCGTACAACACCATCCACAGCGAGGGGATGTCGGCCGGCGCGATAAACAGGGCGGCCGCCGCGCCCGCCGCGACGAGCACGGCCAACGCGCGCGCGACCGAGGCACGGTGCCAGGTGCGGAGGAAGATGGCGGCGAACATCAGCGGTATCACCGCCCACACCTGGGCCATCGGCAGTTCGTGAACCGCCGTCGGCACCAAGGGAGCTACACACACGCATGTCGCCACCACCGCGTAGCGCCACCCACGCAGCGGACTGGGCAGGGCGAGCGCCAGGCCCACCAGGCCGATCGCTGCCGCCGCCATCTCGCCCTTGCTCGACTGGTAGTCGAGCGCCGACACCGCCGCCATGCCGTACAGCGTGACGAGGATTCCCAGGTAGCCGATGAGCATCCGGCGGCGTAGCGCCTCCGACGAGTTCGGCATACCTGGATTGTCCTCGACGGACGGCGCGAGGGTGTCCGTTGGTCTCCGCGCGCTCGGATCGGGTCAGTCGCGGGCCGACTGAGAGTCGTCCCGTAGGGGCAGCCCCCGGCTCAGGTACAGCGCGGCGTCGGCCTGCGCGTATAGCTCGACGACACTCGCGAGGGCCGTGGCATCGGTGGCCACGCCGACGCTGACCCCCGGGGTGTCGAGCCGGATGGTGCGCAGAAATTCCTCGACGACGCCGTGCGGTTCGCAGGCGATGCAGAAGGCGAATTCGTCACCACCCATGCGAGCCACGACCGCCCGCCGCGGCGCGGTACGACGCCAGCTGTCCGCGTACTCGGTGATGCGGCGATCCCCCGCCTGATGCCCGTAGGAATCGTTGAGTGCCTTGAGCCCGTCGATGTCGACGGCGATGACCGTGACGGGGGCCGACTCCGCCCGGGCCCGCGCCAGCAGGTCGCCGGTGCCGATCTCCCAGCCCGCCCGGTTGAGCAGGCCGGTCAAGGGGTCGGTGCAGGCGGCGGTGAACATCGCGCGCATCAGCAATCCGAAGGACTCGGCCGCGCCCACGATGGCGATCACGATGATGAGGATGGTGATGACGCCGACGTGTGGCGCGGGAGCGATCACGACCGCGACGACGCAGGCCACCGTCAGCGGACCGATCAGAAGAAGTGCCTGCCGGGGCGGGTGGAAGGCCCGCAGGTACATCGCCAGGAACATCGGCGCGATCAAGCAGACGTATTCTGCGGCCAGGGTCATGTGAAAGGCCATCACGATGGGGGTGGCCGCTGCCGCAGCCAGGGTGGCCGGCATCGGGCGGTCCGGCCTGACGGCGAGGTACGCCAGCGCCGAAACTCCGAGGGCGATGGCGACGATTCCGCCGATCGGGTTTCCGTAGGCGAGGTCGGTGCGCACCGGAAACAGCGTGAACGTCACTCCGTATGCGTACAGAAAGGTGGTTGCGCTCAAATAGATCCGCAGAAGTCGCACGTTCTGCTTTCCAAGCACTCGCCCGTCTACGGTGGCGAGCGAACTCGGACGGTACATGACCGTTAATTTGCCTGGGTCTGACGGGAGCGTCAACCGTGGGGCCGCGGACTCCCCCGTCGCGCTATCCGCGCCCGACGGTCGGAAACCCGTCGGGCACCGCCAGTTTGTGGATGGTCCGTTGGGTACGGAAGTACTGGCGCGGCAAGGATCCCGTGTTGTATGGAAGGTCGTACTTCTTGCACAGTTCCTGGACTCGGATGCTGATCTGTGCGAGGCGGTTGCTTGGCAGGTCGGGAAACAGGTGGTGCTCGATTTGGTAGCACAGGTGCCCGCCGGAGAATGCCAGCAGCGGACCTGCTTCGAAGTTTGCCGTCCCAAGCATCTGCCGGAGATACCACTCGCCCTTGGTCTCGCCGTCGAGCACCGCCGGGTCGAAAGTCTCGACGCCGTCGGGGATGTGTCCACAAATGATGTTCACGTAAACCCAGAAGTTCCGAAGCAGATTCGCGGTGACGTTGGCCGAAAGAGTTCGACGCCACCGTCGAAGGCTGAGGGCGGGCAGCAACACGTAGTCCTTGCCCAACTGGCGGGCGATCTTGGCGAAGAATCGCCTTTGCTCCGCGGACTTGGCGGCTGCCGTGTCGACGCGATCTCGCTCCGAGCGAATGCCGTGCAGCGCAATACCCCATTCGAAGGAGCCCGCCAGCAACAGGTTTCGCAATGGTGTCAACAGGTACGGGCTACGCCACGGTTGATCTGGCGTCACTCGCAGAAGGCGGTAGCCGATGTCCTCGTCCATGCCAAGGACGTTGCTGAAGATGTGGTGCCGGTAGTTGTGCGAATACCGCCACTGAGCTGACACCCCCACCATGTCCCACTCCCAACTGGTGGAGTGGATCTCGGGGTCGTTCATCCAATCCCATTGGCCGTGAGAGACATTGTGGCCAAGTTCCATGTTCTCGACGGACTTCGCGTAGGCCAGCGCCGCGGTCCCCAGCCACCACCCCGACCTCGACCGGCTGCCGACGATCAGCAGGCGCGCCGAGGCGTCGAGCACTCGTTGAAACTGGATCACGCGTCGGATGTAGGCCGCGTCCTTGGCTCCGAGCGACTCCTCGACGTCTTGGCGAATCCCGTCGAGTTCGTCGGCGATTGCCTCGACGTCCGCCGTGGTGAGGTGCATGTACGCGGAGACATCGGAGATCGCCATCTGGGTGTCCTTGAGGGTGCGGCGTTGGAGCGGCGCAAGCTAGGCCACCGGTGGGGTACTGGCTGCAGCCTACCTTGGGCCTTGGCCCAGCCGATCGAAGGTTTGCCACGCCGAGCCCTGACGGCGGTGCTCAGCCCGAGGGTTCGCCGATCGGAGATCCGCTCGCCGGGAACGATCGTCGCGCCGCCATCGCCACGATGAGCCCCAGCGCAACGAACGCCGCGCTCACCAGGGGAAGGCCGCCCATGCCGATCACCGGGAGCAGGCCGGCACCAATGGCGGCACCCGCGCCGATGCCCAGATTCGCCGACGCGTTCACCCAGGCACCGGCTAGCTCGGGTGAGGTGGCACCGGTCCGAACGGCACACGCCTGATAGATGGGTGGCACCCCGCCGAAGGCGCCGTTCCAGACGAGCGCGGCGACCACCAACGGCAGCAGTGCCTCGTGCGCAACACCGGCGACGGCCACCGCAGCGATCACCACGGCCAGGACCACCAGGATGGTGCGCCGCGGGCTGCGGTCGAGTGTGCGAGCCGAGAACGTCAGCCCCACCAAACCGCTGGCGCCGCAGAGCAACAAGACGGGTCCGACCAGTGCTGGCGTCGCACCGGCCCCCAGCAGGGCGGCGCTGATGTAGGTGTACAGCGTGAACTGGCCGACGAAGGTCAGCGCGTTGGAGCCGACGACGGCCACCAGCTGCCGCCTGCTTCCCGCAGCCCGGGCCTCGAGGGCGGGACCGTCACGGGGCACGGCGGGCAGAAGCCAGGCGACGAAGGCCAATGTCGCGGCGGCCAGCACCGCCAACACGCCGAACGACACCCGCCACCCGAAGGCGTTCCCGAGCGACGTCGAAAGCGGCACGCCGAGAACGAAACCCACCGACACACCGGCGGTGGCGATGGCGAGGGCACGGCCGACGTGGGCGCGTTCGACCAACCGCGGGGCATATCCGATGCACAAGGAGAAGAACAACGCGTGAGTCAGGCCGCCGATGGTGCGCCCCGCCGCGACCGTGGCGAAGTTTGGTGCCGCGGCGACCACGGCGTTGCTGAGCACGTAGAGCAGCACGGTCGTCAGCAGCAGCGGCTTGCGGGGCAACCGAGCGGTGACGAGCGTGAGGGGGACCGCAAGCGTCGCGACCATGACGGCGTACAGGCTGACCAGCAGGCCGGTCGTGGAGGTGTTGACGTCGAAGGTCGAACCGATGGCGGGCAGCAGCCCGATGGGCAGCATCTCGGTGGTCACGGCGAGGCACGACGCGACCGCCAGTGCGACGAGGCCGCCGATGTTGGACCGAACGCTCAATCCAGGGTCGACCGACGTCATCGTTCCGATAATATGCTCGCCAGGCGAGGCTATTCAAGCGGCTTAAGCGCGTTGCCGTTCAGCCCACTCCGCGAGCGCCTCCGCGCTGGTGACGGTGTCCAGGGCCAGCGTGACGGCGCCGAGGAGTGGACCGTCGTCACCGTGCAGGCCGTCGAGCACCGGCGGCGGTGCCTCCTTGCGGAAGGCCATCAACCCGTCCCGGTAGGCGGCGTCGAACGCGGCTGGCGATGCCGCCCGCAACAGGGGAGCCACGCCACCGATCGTGACGACGTCGGGATCGTGCAGGTTCACCAGACCGCCGATCCCCCGACCCAGCGATGTCGCCACTTGCTCGAACGCGTTGCGGGACAATTCGTCTCGACAATCACGTGCTACGAGGCTCCGCACGTAGCCGACCGGATCGTCCGGCTGCGCGTCCCCTCGGTGCCGAGCCAGCGCGCGCCCGTCGACGGTGAGATCCCAACAGCCGACCGCACCGCAGGGACAGACGAGGGCCGAGTCGGCGAAGGGGATGTGGCCGTACTCCCCTGCCGCGCCGTGCGCACCGCCGACCGGTTCCCCGTTGACCACCAGCGTGCCGCCAAGACCGTGCGCGACGATCAGGTGCAGGGCCGTGGCGGCGGAGTGCGCCGCGCCGGTGCGAGACTCGGCCAATCCGGCCAGGGTGGCGTCGTTGCCGATGATGAGTCGAATGCCGGCATCGTCCGGAATTCTGGCGGCCAATCCCGACATGTCGACGTCGCGCCATCCGCGCGAGGGCACTTGACCCACGTGGGACCTGCTGACCGGCCCTGGCGCGGCGACTGCAATTGCCCTGATCCGCTTCGGGTTTCGACGATATGCCTTACCGATCGCCTCGGTCAGCTGCGCGCGGACGCGGTCTTGGTCGCCACCGCTGCCCGTGGCCTCGTCGGCCACCACGGGGTTGCCGTCGATGCCTGCCAGGGCCAGTCTCCAGTCACCAGACCGCAGATCGACGGCGAGCACCAAGGGCCCTTCGTCGTGAGGACCCAACACCGTCGTCGGTCGACCTCGGCCCTGCACCGGCGCCGGCGATTCACCCAGCAGACCCACGTTGCGCATGCGGGCCATCAGCTCGGTGGCCCCACCGCTTCCAATGCCGAGCCGTTGGGCCGCCGCAGCGCGGGTGATGCCCGGCTCGGCTCGCACGACCGCGATCAGTTGAGCGGCTCCCAACCAGCGGAGGTAGGCCGCTTGACCGGCGTCGCGAGCCGTGACCACCGATTCACCCTATCGTCGCCGCGCGCTGGGGTCGTGTCATCGCCCACCCCTCGACAAACGGAGAATGTCTCCGTAATAATTACCGGAGACGGTCTCCATATATCACCGAAGGGACGCTGAGCATGTCCGAAGACATCGGCATTACTGCCGAGGAGCTGGCCGAGATGAATCGGCAAGTCATCGCGGACTTTCGCGCGACCGGGGGTCGGCCGGGCGGCCAGTTCGAAGGCATTCCGGTCGTGCTCGTGCACCACGTCGGCGCCAAGTCCGGCAAGGAGAGGATCGCTCCCCTGGTGCCCTTCCTCGACGAGGACCGGATCTACGTCATCGCGAGCAAGGGCGGTTCCGACACCAATCCGGACTGGTACCACAATTTGGTCGCCCACCCCGAGACGGTCGCGGAGTGGGGCACGGAGAAGTTCCCGGTGACCGCGCGCGTGCTGAAAGGCCAAGAGCGCGAAGACGTCTACGCAAAGCAGGTCGCGGTGCAGCCGCAATTCGGCGACTACCAGCGCCGCACGTCGCGCGTGATCCCCGTGATCGAGCTGGAGCGCAGCGCCGGCTGATTCGGCCATTCATGGGGCCGTAGCGCCTCAGGCGCGCGGAGGAATTGAGTAACAGCCGCCGATCCGGCGAAGCTGCATTCAGTTGGCCGAAGGCGGGCGAGCAGCTGCAGGGTCGGAGGCCGGCAGCATGAGTACGGAGGACATGGCTCCGTCGATGGTCAGGGTCGTTCCAGAGATGTAGGCCGCCTCCTGGGATACCAGGAACCCGATGGCGGCTGCGATCTCCTCCGGCTCTCCGAGCCGGTTCATGGGAGCATGCCGTTCCAGTCGCTCGCGTGCCGCCGCAGGGTCCGACGCCGTCGCCAAAGATGCCTGCAGCGCTTGGGTGGAAATGGCCCCCGGGGCCACGGCGACCGCCCGAATGCCCCGAGAACCGTAGGTGACTGCGATGTTTCGGACGAGTGCCTCGACGGACGCCTTGGTCATTTCGTAGATCCCCGAGCCCGACGCTGCATGTCGGGCATGAACGGACGACACGGCGACGATGGTCCCAGCCGAACCCGCCGCCTCCCATGCGCGAAGGGCCTCGACGGCGCCCCACAGCATGCCGAGCTGGTTGACGTCGACGAGCTGGCGCACGTCGGCCTCAGATACGGAACAAAGCTCGTAATCTCTGGCCACGCCCGCGACGCCGACCCAGGCACCAAGCGGTGCCAGCTCAGCCGCAGCCGCGCAGGCCTGCTCGTGCACCACCCGCTCGGAGACGTCACCGTGCACCGCCACAGCGGCAAAGCCACCGGAATCAAGCTCGTCGACCAGCCCGTTCAACGCGCTCGCATTGGTGTCCACGCAGGCTAGTGCCCACCCTGCGTGCGCCAGCCGCTTGGCGGTGGCGAGGCCGATACCGGAAGCGGCGCCGGTGATCACCGCGCTATGGAGGCCTTCCTTCATGGTTCTCTGCCCCCTATGTCTGCGTCGCTTGAACGAGGGCAGCACGGTAGGTCTCGGAGTTCGCCTTCAAACGGTCCGTGGGAGCCAAGATGGCGAGGGCAAAGTCCGTACCGTTGTACTCGAACGGCGCCGCCATGCACGTGAGGCCGTGGATGAACTCCTCGTCGTCCATCGTCCACCCGTTCGCCGTGGCTCGCTCCAGCTCCTTCTCGAGCGTGGCGCGGCGCGTGATCGTGTTCTCGGTGAACTTCTTGAGATGAAGATCCTTGAGGATGCGGTCGCGCTTCTCTGGGTCGGCGCGGGCGAGCAAGATCTTGCCAGCGGCGCGCGCATGGAGCGCTCCGCGTTGACCCACTTGAACATCGGCCACTCGAACGGTGTGGTCGCCGGGCTCCTGCGCAATGAGCATGACGTCGTCACCAGACCACGTCGACAGAGAGCACGTCTCCCGGGTCGCCGCCCCGAGCTTCTTCAGACGTCGCACCGCGGCTTCCGGCGGCGTGAACTGGCGCTCGTACCCCTCAATGAGGGGAGGAATGGCACTTCCTAGTCGGTACCGTTGGCTCGCGTCCTGCTCGACGTAACCGACTTGACGCAGGGTGTGCAACAGGTGGTAGGTCGTCTGAGGCGAAACGCCTATTCGACGGCTCAGCTCGGCGGCGGTCAGTTCCCCATCGCTGGCGGCCACTTCGGACACGATGGAAAGCCCTCTCGCCAAGGACTGAATGCGGTACGAGCCCTCGGTCACCATGTTTCCTTAACATCGAATTGTTACGGTAGCTGTCACAGTGTGATGGACGAAGGGCTGTTTGGCAATCGCCCCACTTGGCTCTGGCCATCGCCATATGATGGCTTGCATCATAGTACGAACCCCGTTTACTCTGGTGCCGACGCTGTCTAGCTGAGCCGCCGACGTGCGGAGGGGAACGCGCCGCGCCCGGTCGGTGCACTTGCCGATGCGTCATGGGGTTGGCGTCATTCGAACGATCGTTGAAGGAGTCGACATGCCAACCGAATTGGGCCCGAGCGGAACGGTCGTGGTCAGCGGCGGAGCAAGCGGGATCGGCCTCGCGACCGTGTCAAGACTGCTCGACGACGGTGTCGAGCGCTGCGCCATCGTCGATCTCGATCCCGATGCGGACGTCGTCACGCGCTTGACCGATCAGTACGGCGTTTCGCGCGTTATGGCGGCGGCCTGCGACGTCGCGGATCAAGCCGCCGTCGCGCTGGTAGTGGACACGATCGCGCGATCTGGCCGCATCGCCGGAATCGTCAACTGCGCCGGCACCCTCCTCGCCAAACCGAGCTTGGATCTGACGCTGGCCGACCTCCACAAGTTGTTCGACGTCCATGTCGCGGGGTCGCTGTTCGTCGCGCAAGCCGCTGCGAGGACGTGGATTTCGCTGGGGCATCCCGGAGTGGTCGTCAACGTGAGTTCGGTGGCTTCCACCTTTGGCTGGCCCGGCCGGTTGCCGTACCCGATTGCCAAGACCGGTGTCGAGGCGCTGACGCGCACCCTCGCCGTCGAGTGGGCCCGCTGGGGGATTCGAGTCAACGCCGTCGCCCCGGGTTCCGTCGACTCTCCCTTGATGGCCGAGGGCCGGCGACCCGCGGGGGTGAAATCCCTTGAGGAAGTGGCCGATCGCCATGCGCTGGGCCGGGTGGCTTCCGCGTCCGAGGTCGCGGCAGTAATCGCCTTCCTGCTCTCGGCGCAGTCGTCGTTCATGACTGGCGCAGTCGTGCCAGTCGACGGAGGTTTCAACATCACAAAGGACTCAGCGAAGGAGTTGGCACGATGAAGCGAGTAGTAGCCAAGGCGCCGTGGGTCGCGGAGTGGGGGTATTCCCGCGCCACCCGGATCGGGCCGCTCATCGAAGTCGGTGGCACCACCGCGGGCAGGCCCGACGGGACCATCGAGGGTCCCGGTGACCTCTTCGCGCAAACGTCGTATGCACTGTCGGTGGTGCTCGCCGCCGTCGAAGAGCTCGGGGGCAGCAAGGCGGACGTGCTCCGCACGCGAGTGTTCTTACGCAACATCGACGATTGGCGCGAGGCTGGCAGGGCACATGCCGAGATGTTCGGCGAGCACCTGCCCACCAGCTCCTGCGTCGGTGGTTTGAAGTTCCTGCACCCGGATCTGCTCGTCGAGGTCGAAGCCACGGCGTACGTCCAGGACGTCTAGCAGGTGCACCTCGACGAAGGGATCCTCGACCTACGGGTGACGCGCACCCGCGTCGACCAGCTTCGCTTCGACATCGATCCCCCGCTGCACCTTGCCGGCAGGTCAATCGGGTCGAGAGAATACGTCGTCCTAGAGGTCACACTCGAAACAGGCGCAACCGGGACGGCCTACGTGCTGACCCGCGGCCAGCCAATCGGCGCAGCAGCGAGCGCCCTGGCGCATCAGGTGCTTGATAGCACTCTGGGACAACTCTTTTCACCGCGTGGCCAGCTTCTCGGAAGGTCCCCGGACCAGCGGGCGCGCGCAGTCCTTGACAACTGCGCGTGGGATCTCGCCGGATTGGTGCAGGGCGTTCCGACGTGGCGTCTACTGGGCGCGAGTCGCACCTCTCAGCCCGTGCTACTCGTCGCTGGCTATCGGCGCCACGGTGAGAGCGACGGACTGATGGCCCGCCGCCTGGCGGGCTGGCGTGAGAAAGGCTATCGATCGGTCAAGATCGCCGCGGACCTCAGGAGCGATGCGACGACACGGTTGCTCGCCGCGATCCGCGAGATCGCTACCGCCGACGAACTCGAACTGGTCGTGGACTTGGGCTTCGCGGGGCGCGACGTGTCACAGGTCGTCGATGCGGCCCGCGCATGGGAGCCGTACGGCATCGCCTGGGTCGAGGACCCGCTGCCGGTGGGGGCGGCGACCGACATCGCCGAGATGCGAGCCGCGGCTGCGCTTCCGATTGCCGCCGGAGACGAGGCATCCCAAGGGGAGCTGTTCGGCCTACTCGACGCCGACGCCGTGGACGTTCTTCGGGCCGACTCGACTACGGTCGGCGGCCTCACCGGGCTTTCCGACGTCGTCACGCGCGCCACCGTCCCCGTTGCCCTGCACGTCTACCCCGAAATCCACCGTCACGCCGCGCTGGTGATGAACGGGGTGAGCCCCATCGAGACCTTCCCGCCCGACGACCCCTTCGACTTCGTCGACCGATTCGTCCAGTGCGAGGATTCAGCGCTCGTCGACGGTGGATTCCTGCCGCCCACCACGCCAGGGCTTGGTTTGCGGTACCGGCCGGAGTCTTTGTCCGACAACGTGGTTGAGTCGACCACCTTTGCTGCCGACTAGCCCGAGGATGTCCAAGTGGTCGAGCTGATGGGTCGAGGATTCTCGTTCACGGAAGGTCCTCGCTGGCATGAGGGGGCGCTGTGGTTCTCCGACTTCTACACACATCGGGTCATCCGTTGGGATGGCGGGTCGTTTCGCACCGTCTGCGAGGTACCCGGTCAGCCATCTGGACTCGGCTTTAGTCCTGACGGCGATCTCCTGGTCGTGTCGATGCTCGAGCGGCGACTGTTGCGTCTGCATGCGGGAGTGCTCGAAGTCGTCGCAGATCTCGCCGTTCACTTTCCTGGCCCGGCCAACGACATGTGCGTAGATGCGGCTGGTCGGGCCTACATCGGCAACGACGGCCACGTGAATCCCCTTCAGCCGACGGTGCTCGTCCGGGTCGACCCCGACGGTACGGTGGCCGTCGCCGCCACCGACGTCGTCACTCCCAACGGCGTCGTCCTGTCGCCAAACGGGACACTGCTCTTATTGGCGGAGTCATTCGCGGGTCGGGTAAGTGCGTGGGACGTTCGGCCCGATGGTTCACTGACGAATCGCCGAGTATGGGCCAACTTCGGCGTTCCGCGACTTGCCGGGACGTTGAGCGAGGCACGCAAGCAAGCGCTGATGATCACCGACGGCATCACCCTCGACGCCACCGGCCATCTGTGGATCGCCGACGCGGCAGGGTCCGGCGTGTGGTGCGTCGCCGAAGGTGGAAGCATCGTCGACCACGTCGACACCGGCCCCTACACCGCCTACTCGGCGGTGCTCGGAGGTGACGACGGGCGCAGCTTGTTCATCACGGCCGGGCCGGCCCTCGACGACATTCATCAAGACGGTCGGGATCAATCGGTCATCCTGATGGCGCGAGTCGACGTGCCCGGCGCGGGCTTCTGACACGCGCCGGTCGTCGATGCGAAACCCCCTAGGCAGTGACGCTTTCCCGATATTCGCGCGCGGTCTCCATCAGCCACGGGAACACCGGGTCGAGCTCCATGTGCCACTCCGGATGCCATTGCACTCCAAGAACCGGACGGCCGACGAACTCAATGGATTCGACGGACCCGTCCGCCGTGCGGCCGGTCGCGGTCAAGCCCAACCCGCATTCCTTGACCGCCTGGTGGTGGAGCGAGTTCGTCTGCGTGGACTCACCGTAGATGGAGTGGGCGATCGAATCGGGGGTGAAGGTCACGACGTGATTGGCGTGGCCCGGCGTCGGCGGTGGCTCCTCTGCGGCATGGACGATTCCGGCGACGGTGATGTCCTCGACGAGGGTTCCGCCCAACGCGACGTTGAGTACTTGGTGTCCCCTGCAGATTCCGAGGACGGGAAGCCGTCGTTCAACTGCGGCCCGCACTAGCGCGATCTCGTACTCGTCGCGCTCGCGGTCATGGACGTTCGCATCCCGCCGAGGGTCGGCATTGGCGTCGGCGAGGGCAGAATTGCCTCCCCAAAAGTCGGGGTGAACGTCCTGCCCCCCAGTCACCAACAGTGCATCCAGTCGGTCGATCACCCCCGAGTCCGCCGACTCGAAGGGCAGGAGGACCGGAATGCCCCCTGCCTCGAGAACGCGACGACCGTTGTCAGACCAGTAGACGTCGACGTGCATGTCGTGGAAGCGCGGGTGATAGCTCAGCACGCTTCCCGCAGCCAAGCGACGACCGGTGATTCCGACGAGTGGTTTCACGAAAGTGTCTCTCGGACACGCGCGGCTGACGGCGCCTCTTCTTGACGGAGCGGAATGTGTTGACTATTCATGAAATACGCGAGGACCTTTCGTGGGTGCGGCGACGGCAGTCGCGGTCAGGTGACTTCCAGGTATCGAGCCAGCTCCCAGTCGGGAACGTGTGCGTCGCGCAGCGCCTCGTAAGTGTCGATCTCCGAAATGCGAGACGCCGCATAGTGGTCGACGAAGTCATCGCCGTACCACTGGCGCGCAAGTGCCGACGCGTTGAGCGCGTCGGCCGCGGCACGTAGGTTCCCGGGAAACGGCTTGGGGTCGGCGTCGGCGTACGCCGCGCCCGTCGATGGCCTTGGCGGCTCGATGCGATTGCGGACCCCGTGCAGTCCACCGTCGAGGCTGGCGGCGATGGCGAGGTAGGGGTGGAAGTCGGCGCCACCTCGGCGATGCTCCAAACGGGTCGCAGATCGGGAATCGGTGATGACGCGCAGACAAGCGGCTCGGTTGTCGATGCCCCAACTGATATTGGTGGGGGCGAAGAACTTCGGATCGAGCCGACGGTATGAGTTGGCGTAGGGGCATTGGAACACCGAGAGCTCACCAGCGGTGGCAACCACCCCGCCGACGTAATGTCGGAAGGTCTCCGACATACCCGTGCTTTGGCCGTCTTCGGGGCAAAATGCGTTGTGCCCGTTACGAAGCAAGCTCTGGTGTAGGTGCGCTCCGGCGCCCTCTTGCTGCATGTGGGGTTTGGCGACGAAGCTCGCCAGCATGCCGTTGCGCCGCGCAACGTCCTTGCACGCCTGCTTGAAGCGTGCGGCGTTGTCTGCGGCTTGCAGCGGGGGCACCGGCGAAAGGGCTGCCTCGAGCATTCCGTATCCCAGCTCGGTGGAGAACGCCTCGACCTCAATGCCGTAGCGGGCGAGGGCTGCGTCGAGTTCGGCGACGAATCGGCCGTGGTCGGGCCACCGATGAACGCTGAGTGTTTGCCGCGTGCGGCCGACGCCGCGGAGTCGGGTGGGACGCTGCTCACGCAGGGCGGTTTCGGCGGGGTCGTCGATCTCGTAGAGGTAGAACTCCAACTCGACGCCGATCAGCGCCTCGTAACCGGCGTCTGCCAGGCGTCCACACGTTCGCCGTAGTGCGGACCGCCCGTCGAACTGGACCGGCTCACCAGTCTTCGATTGGACGTCACAGATGACCGCGGCGACTCCGTCTTCATTGGGTGCAGGGCGCAGGGTCGACCAGTCCGGTATGGCGAAGAAGTCGGGAAAGCCGTGATCGGCGCTGGCTATGGGTACGTCGTATGCGCCGTCGTCGACGCTAAGGGCGTAGAAGAATTCGGGAAGGCCGATACCCCCGCGGGACAGAGCCTTTTCGACGGTGACGTACTTACCGCGGAGACGTCCGTCGGTGTCGATGAACTCGACGCGCACCCGGCGAACGTCTAGTGCCTCAAGCTCCTCCTTGGCGGCCATTGGTGAATTCTGTCGAAGGTCTCTGGTCACGGAGCCGTTCTTGCTGACCGGAGGGGTGGTGACGACGTCACTGGGCACGAGGTGCCTCCTCGTTCTCGTTGGCGGCAGCTGTTTGCGCGCTACTCGCGGTGGTTCTAGATGGTGCTCGGTCGTGCGGTGCCCCGTCGACCCCGCCACCGTCGAAGTCGGGCCGCCTTCCTCCGACGAACCATCCGCCGACGGCGACCACGACGTAGAGGAGCGGTGACCACGTCACGATCGACGATGTCGAACCCGTGAGACCTGCGAAGTTGACCAGCACGATCGCGAGGAAGGCGGCGAGGGAAACACCCGCGACGATCGGTGACAGCGCCGTGGTCCATAGTCGACGGTCCCTGGTACGCCTGAAGTAGACGAAGATCGCCACCGCGCACATGATCTCCAGGGCGAAGATCGCGACCGAGCCCAGCACGCCGAGGATGGCTGCCACCTTGAGGTAGGGGTCGAGTCGAGCGATCCGGCACAGGAAGAGGACCACGCAGATCACGAACGCCAGGGCAATCCCAGAGTTGGCCGGTGAGCCGTGCTTTGGATGAACCTGGGCCAGACGTCCGCGTGGCGAAAGCGCGCGCGACATGTTCAGCGTGTACTGCGCGGTGGTGTTGAACACGACGATCAGTGTCGCGAACAAGCTGGTCATGAGGACCACTTCGAACACGACACCCATCCACGCACCCAGGTTCGCACTGGCGACCATCGGCACCAGCTGGCCGGAGTCGGGACCTTGCGCGATCTCGATGGCCTTCTCTGGACCAAAGCCGGCCAAGACCACCCACGCACCCAGGCCGAAGGTGGTGAACAAGATGACGACACCGATCATCGTGGCGCGGCCGATCGTCTTCTCCGGATTGCGGACGTGGCGGGTGAATACCGCTGTCACTTCGAATCCGACGAAGCACAAGAACGCCAGGGCCAAGGCGAATCCGGGTGATCCACTGAATACCTGTGTGGGCGAGAAGCTTGCCAGCGGAAATGCCGGCAGACCCTGTCGAATGACGACGGCAACGCCAAGTGCTCCAAGTATCGCGAATTCGATCATCAGGAACCCGGCGGTGACCAGAGCGCTCTCCTTCACCCCTAGGAACATGAGCAGGGCGGCGACGACTACCAGACCGACGCCCCACACCACCCAGTCGAGATCCAGGCCGAACCGCGTCCGGAAGAACGTGCTGACGAAGTACGAGAGCAGGGCGGCGACGAACACCGTGATAACGGCATACGCGGTGGTGGCGACGAATCCCGCTGACAGGCCTGCCCTTCCGCCAAGCCCGGCGCGGATGAACCCGAAGAAACCTCCCGCCGAGGGCAGCGCCTGGGCCATCGCGGCGTAGCCGAACGCGAAGATCACCAGCACCACTCCGACGAGTACGAACGCCCCCGGCGTGCCGATGCCGTTGCCGACACCAAGCATCAACGGAACGGTTCCCACAACGACCCCGACGGGCGACGCCATGGCCACGACCATCAGGGCCAGAGTCATCGTGCCCATCAATTTTCGTGGCGCAGGCGACGCTGAGGTTTGAGCTTCGGTGAACATATTTGATTCCTCACCCGATGAGACTCCGCCCCGGAACGGTTCTGGCGGTGTGAGGAGGCACACTATCACCGTCTCACGATTCGATGGAACTAGTAAAATAGTGATGCATTTCCTTCGCCCCGCTTGGAATGAACCGACCTCGCCGATCGCGGAGCCAACCCGCGATCGACACGTGCCCAGCCGTCGCATGGCATCACTATTTTATTACTTACATCGGATCCTGAGGCAGTGCTACTGTCCGTGGCAGCCCGGCGGTGCGTCGCCGAGGCCGCCGAAACTCTTTACGGATGAGAACAACACATGCCTACCAACGCTCAAGTCGCCGTTCTGCGAGCCGGGTCGGACGTCTTGTCCGTCGAGGACGTCGAACTGCCCGATCCGACGCAGAACCAGGTCCTGGTCCGCAACCTCGGCGCCGGCGTCTGCCACAGCCAACTTCACGAGATCCGCGCTCAGCGCGACCGGACCTACTTCCTGGGCCACGAAGCCTGCGGAATCGTCGAGTCCGTCGGACCCGACGCCCACTTCGTCGTTCCCGGAGACGCCGTTTCGGTGTCCTGGGTCCCCCGGCCCGGCATCGGCACACCCTGGCGGGCGGGCGCCGCGCTCGAGGACGGGGAGTACGCCTCCACCGACGAGATGATCTACACCTGGAGCACACACAGCCTGATCGACCAGCGTTATGTAGTACGGATTCCCCACGAGGTCGCACGCGACGCCGCCGCGGTTCTAGGCTGCGCGGTGCTGACGGGCGCGTCCGCGGTGGTGCGAACGGCCAAGGTGCCCGCCGGCGCGAGCGTGGTCGTCTGGGGCGCCGGCGGCGTGGGACTCTCTGCCATCGCCGCCGCTCGGCACGCCAAGGCCGGGCATGTCATCGCCGTCGACGTATCGCCTGAAAAGCTCGCGCTAGCCATGGATTTCGGTGCCACACACGCGGTGGACGCGGCCCAAACAGATCCCGTTGCAGCTCTGTTCGAGATCACCGCACGAGTCGACGGTCCTCCGGGAGCCGACTACGTCTTCGACTGCGTCGCCCAGCAGTCGACGCTCGACACGGCACTCGCCGCAGTTCGACGCGGAGTACTAGGCACATCACGGGGCGGACAACTCGTTGTCGTCGGAGTACCGGCACCGGGGGTCGGAGTATCGGCTCGCGAGCTGCTCATCGGACAGAAGACGGCGACTGCGAGCCTGGGAGTGCCTGAAGACACCGGCCGTGAAATCCCCCTGCTCGCCCAATGGTGCATGAACGGCGACATCGACCTCGACGCACTCGTGACAGATCGCTACGAGCTCCACGACATCAATCGAGCGATTTCGGATCTTGCCGGTGGTCGAGTGCGAGGCCGCGCAATTCTGACCTTCCCCTAGCCACGCCCAAACACCTCTGTCTGACTGTCCCCCATAGGAGTTGATCGTGAGTACCCGTGCACTGACCGTTGCCGAGGCCTACCGGCAGATGGCCACAATTCGCCGATTCGAGGAGCAGATCCTCGACCTCGGCCGCGACGGAGTGATCGCCGGTTCCATCCATCTGTGCCTAGGCCAGGAAGCCATCCCGGTGGGCACGCTGGCGGCACTTCAACCCCAGGACCGGGTGCTCTCGACCTACCGCGGACACGGGTGGGCGCTGGCCTGCGGCACCGACCCCGAAGCCCTCATGGCCGAGATCGCGCAGCGCGGTGCCGGCGTCAACGGTGGCCGCGCCGGATCTCCACTGCTCAGCGATCCCGACCACGGCTTTCTGGGTGAGAATTCCATCGTCGGTGCTGGGGTTCCGATCGCCGACGGGGTGGCGCTGGCATCCCAGTACCTTGGTACCAACCGCGTCGTGGTGACCTCGATCGGCGACGGCGCCATGAACCAGGGCGCGACCACGGAGGGCATGATCTTCGCCGCCGCACGCAACCTGCCGGTCATCTTCCTGTGTGAGAACAACGGGTGGGCCGAAATGACTGCAATCTCGGGTATCAATCGCGTCGCAGATCTGGCCGAACGGAGTCGAGGCCTGGGGATCGAAAGCCACGTCGTGGACGGCAACGACCCCTTCGCCGTCCACGACGCCGTGGTCGCCGCAGCCGAGGCCTGCCGACGTGGTGAAGGTCCAGTATTGCTGGAATGCAAGACCTTCCGGCTGTCTGGACACTACAACAAGGACGTCGAACACTACCGCCCGAAGGACGACGCAGAGGCTGCCCGTGCCGGCGACTGCCTTCCGCGGCTCATCCGTCTCGCCATCGAGCAGGGGGCGCTGTCCGAAGACGAAATCGATGACATCGACGAGCATGTCTACACACTCGTCGACGAGGTCGCTCGCCGCGTGCGCGCGATGCCCGACCCAGCGACCACCGACGTGCACACCCATGTCATCGCGCCCGATGACGGAGACGACGCCCGGCCCCACAGCCCTGCGGAACCGGCCAAGGACATGACCTACCTGCGCGCGATCAATCTCGCGTTACGCACCGAACTGGACGACCGCCCCGAGGTCGCCATCTGGGGCGAGGACGTCGGATTCGCCGGCGGCATCTTCGGTGTCACACGCGGGCTTCAAAAGGACTACGGCGACCGGCGGATATTCGACACCCCCATCGCCGAAGCCGCGATACTCGGTGCGGCCGTCGGCGCAGCGATGGAGGGCATGCGGCCCGTCGTCGAAATCATGTGGGCCGACTTCCTCTTCGTAGCGTTGGACCAGATCGTCAACCAGGCGGCGAATGTGCGCTATGTCAACCGCTCTCGACTCACCGCACCACTGGTGGTCCGTATGCAACAAGGCGTCACACCCGGGTCGTGCGCACAGCACTCGCAGAGCATCGAAGCCATTCTGGCGCACATCCCGGGGATCAAGGTCGGCCTTCCCGCGACGGCGCAGGATGCGTATTCCATGACCCGCGCCGCGGTCGCCGACCCCGACCCGACGATCCTGATCGAACACCGCAGCCTCTACCAAGAAGCTGGCCCAGTGGTCGCCGGCGGTGTGGTCGAAGCCGCCGCTGGCGCCCGCAAACACCGCGATGGTGGCGATCTCGCGATCATCACCTGGGGTTCCATGCTGCACGAAGCCCTCACTGCTGCAGACGAACTCGCCGTGAACGGTATCCAGGCCTCCGTGCTCGACCTGCGATGGCTTCGTCCGCTCGACGCTGCCGCAATCGCCGACGTCGTCCTGGCCAGCGGGGGACGCGTCGTCGTCGCGCACGAAGCCAACCTGACCGGGGGGTTCGGCGCCGAGATCGCCGCACACATCACGGAGCGGCACTTCGATGCCCTGGTTGCACCGGTATCCCGCATCGGTTTGCCCGATCTGCGCATGCCCTCGGCGCCGGCCCTACAGGCAGCGGTGTTGCCACGAGCCGCCGACATCATCGATGCCGCAAGCAAATTGGTGACCGCCGTCCCCGTGTAGTCGGCGGGCTGCGACACGTTCGTGCTGTGACGACGCCGCCGCCGCGCAAACTCACCCGTCGGTCAACCTCCCTACGACAAGGACAGCCCATGCCGATTGCAGTCACCATGCCCCACCTCGGCGATACCGTCTCCGACGCCACCATCAGCCGATGGCTCCGCTCCCCCGGTGATCTGGTCGAGAAGGACGAGCCGCTCCTCGAAGTGTCCACCGACAAGGTGGACACGGAAATCACCGCCCCCGCATCAGGGCGCCTCACCGAAATCCTGTTTCACGAGGGCGACACGTCGCCGGTAGGTGTCAATCTGGCACTGATCGACGACTCGGCGTCAGCGGCGCATTCGGCCACTCCCGGTTCCGAGCCCGCCGACACCCGACGCGGTGCGCCGTACGTGACTCCCCTAGTGCGCCGCCTCGCCGCCGAACGCGGCGTCGACCTCACCGCGATGACGGGGAGCGGCGTAGGCAACCGAATTCGCAAGGCCGACGTTCTCGCTGCTGCCGGCGGCGCTGCAAGCGACGTGCCCGTCTCGCCGAGGACTCCGGCGGCCAATCCGTATCTCAGCCCTCTAGTCGGCATCCTCGTCGCACAGCGAGGCGTGGACGTCACCACCGTGCGTGGCAGCGGCCGCAACAATCGGATCCGCGCCGTAGACATCTCGCCGCGCGGACGGCGGACCGACGCGGCTACCGCGGCGCGGCCCGATCGCACCGAGAAGCTGACCCGACTGCGAAAGGTCATCGCTGTTCGCATGGTCGAATCACTGCGCACATCAGCACAATTGACCACCGTTGTCGAAGTCGACCTCACCGCCGTCAACCACCTGAGAGGCCAACACGGAGCTGCGTTCACCGCAGCTCACGGGATCAAACTGTCGTTCACGCCCTTCTTCTTACGCGCGACAGCCACTGTGCTCGGCAGCTTCCCGACGTTCAACGCGTCACTCGACATGACGAACGGCACCGTCACCTACCACGGCGGCATCCACCTCAACGTGGCCGTCGACACCGACCGCGGACTCGTCGCGCCGGTGATCCGCAACGCCGACTCTCTCGACATCGACGAGATCGCGTTGGTGACTCAGGATCTCGCAAACCGTGCGCGTGCCAACACCCTCACCGTCGACGACATGTCGGGGGGTACGTTCACCGTCACGAACACCGGATCGCGGGGTGCACTCTTCGACACGCCGATCATCAATCAGCCCCAGGTCGCCATCCTCGGCACTGGCGCCGTAGTGGCTCGCGCCACCGTCATCCGTGACGAGCGCGGCAACGAGAACGTCACCGTCCGCAATATCGCCTATCTCGCGCTTACTTACGATCATCGGCTCATCGACGGCGGTGACGCGGCCCGGTTCCTCACCGCCGTCAAGGCAAGACTGGAAGCGGCCGACTTCGCAGCGGAACTCACCGCTGGGACGTAGCACCATCGACGGCGGTGACGCCGCCCGGGAGATGACCGCTGCGGCACAACGCTCTACGTCGCGTCGACCCACGCCTGCTTCGCCACCCGACGGAAGTTTCCGCCGAGCACCGCGTGGACGTCGGCATCACTCCAACCCCGCCCGCCCAGGTGCCGGCCCAGGGCCAGGACAGTTTCCGGCGGCATCCACTGGATGGGTCCCCACTTGGTGTAGCTCTCGTCGAACAGATGGGGGTTGCGCAGCAGCTCGTCGTTGAAGTCGGCATGGTCGAAGGAGAAGTCGCTGCTGATGCCGACGTGGTCGACTCCGATCAGGTCGACGGCGTACTCGAGGTGGCTCGTCATCGCGTCGAGAGTGGGGGTGTTGGGGCCGAGGAAGATGCCCACACCGGTGATGGCGACGACGCCGCCCGTCGCCGCGCAGGCACGGGCTTGATCGTCGGTGATGTTGCGTGGGTGGTCCCATACCGCCTTCATGCACGAATGGCTGTACACCACTGGGCCTTTGGAGACGTTGCACAAGTCAAGACCCGTTCGGGTGCTGCAGTGTGACCCGTCGGGGACGATGCCGACCACGTTCATCTCGGCGACGATCTCGGCGCCCCATGCCGTCAGCCCGGTATCCGTCGCGTCCAGGCAACCGCTACCGGCGCGGTTGGCGTGGTTGTAGGTGGGCAGCAGGGTTCGGACGCCGAGGGCGGCCAAGGTGGCGAGATTGTCGAGGTCACCGCCGATCGGCGCGGAGTCCTCCAAGTCGAACGCCACGGCGATCCGGTCGTCGGAGGTGATGCGCTCGACGTCGTCGACGTGCGCGGCCAGTTCCAGATCAGGGTGCGCGTCGACGGCCGCTCGAAAGTGCCGGATCAGCGCGATCGTGTCGTCGAACGAGTGCGGCGAATACCCGGCGTTGACGGAGACGAAGGCACCCCCGCGACGCTGAAAGCGGGTCAGTGGCTCGACCTCGGCACCCACTTGCAACGGCAGGCAGGCGTGCTGATCCCAGAGAAGCTGCGACATGACTACCGATGGTGCACCACGACCGGGGTGGGCTCGCCGCTGACACGGTCGGTGTCGTGGCGCGGCGTCACGGCGGCCCTAGGAGCGCGGCGTACTCACCGCTCACGTCGGGGTTGAGGTGGCCGTCCCATCCGCGTGGGTCGTGGGCTCGGCGGCGCGGCTCGACGTCGGCGACGACGAGCGCGGTCTCGTCGGGGTGCGCCTGGGCCAAGACCCGTCCATCTGGATCGACGATTCGACTGCAGCCGAGCGCACGACGCCCGTCTTGCTCACCGACGATGTCTGCCACGACGACGGTGACGGTGTTCTCCACCGCCCGCGCGACGGGCAGCGTCTCACCGCGACTCCGCAACCGACTGGTCGGCGCGTCCACCTCGACGTGCCCGCTGTTGGTCGGAACTGCAATCAGCGCAGCGCCTTTCGCCGCGAGGATCCGTGCGGGTTCGACGTACCAGATGTCGTTGCAGATCATCATCCCGAGCGGGGTGTCGCCCAGCGCGACAACCGAAAGGTCGGTGCCGGCCGACACCACCGTTCGGTAACCGGGATAGACCTTGCGGTACACCGTCCGAACGTCTCCGTCGACCAAGAGAGCGGCCGAGCCGTAGACCGCGTCGTCGCTCCCCCGCTCGGTGAAGCCGATTACGGACGCCACTGGCGAAGATGCCAACGGTGCGACGAGTCGCCGCAACTCGTCGACGGTCAGTGCGACGTCACGCGGGGATTGGCCAGCCGATTCGTGCGCCAGGCCGCCGAGGATCGCCTCCGGACAGCACAGCAGCCCGACTCCCGCACTCTCGCAGGCGATTAGCTGCGACGCGATCAAGTCCACGGCATCCCAGGACCCGAACGGCAGATATGGCGCTTGATAGGCCGCAACCCTCACCGCCTCAGTCTGTCACCATGGCTGGCACGCACGAGCTGGCGGCGGAGAGTACGGCGTTCAGGCTCGCCGTCAACACACTGCGGTCCCGCCCAGCAGCCCAGTGAGTGCCTGCGGCGGAACGGTATTCGATGAGGGTGAGGGCCTCACTGTCGTTGCCCGCCGTGAGCGACGTTTGGTGCAAGGCGACGACGTCGACCGCGACGCCGTGGGAGCCGAGGAGTTCGGTGAGCGCCTCGATCGGTCCGACGCCGTCGTAGCAGCCGCGGTGCTCGTTGCCGCCGATCCGAATGCTCAGCTGAGTTCGCACAGTATCGGTCTGTATGTCGATCAGGTCGACGCCGTTTACGGCGGACGGATTCAGATAGCTTCGCTCGAACAGCTCCAACAGTTGGGGTGCGTCGACTTCCAGACCAGTGTCGTCGGTGTGCTCTTGGACGCGACGGGCGAAGTCGATCTGCAGCCGCCGCGGTAGCTCGATGCCGTATGCCGCTTCCAGCAGGTACGCGATGCCGCCCTTGCCCGATTGCGAATTTACCCGGATCACGGCGTCGTAGCTGCGGCCGAGGTCGGCCGGATCGATGGGCAGGTACGGCACCCGCCACGCGATCTCGGACCCGCTTCTTCCCTCGGCGAGCGCGCGAACACGGTGTTCGGCGAAGCCCTTCTTGATGGCGTCCTGGTGCGTGCCGCTGAACGCGGTGTGGACCAGGTCGCCGACGTACGGATGGCGTGGGTGGATCTCAATTCGATTGGCGTGCTCGACGGTTCGGCGGATCTCGTCGATGTCGGAGAAGTCGATCATGGGGTCGACACCCTGGGCGTGCAGGTTCAGGGCGAGAGTGGCGATGTCGACGTTGCCGGTACGTTCACCGTTGCCGAAGATGCAGCCTTCGACGCGTTGCGCTCCTGCCAATACGGCCAATTCGGCACAGGCGATGCCGGTCCCGCGGTCGTTGTGGGGGTGAACCGAGAGGATGACCGCGTCGCGACGGGCGAGGTTCTCGTGCATGTACTCGATCTGGTCGGCGTACACGTTCGGCGTCGCGATCTCCACGGTGGCTGGCAAGTTCAGGATCACCGGGCGTTGGGGAGTCGCGTCCCACAGTGTCGTCATGGCGTCGCAGAGTTCCAGCGCATAGTCGGGTTCGGTCAGGTTGAAGACCTCTGGTGAGAACTCGAAACGGACGTTCTCGAGGTCACCGGCGAAGTCGAGGACGTCGCGGCCGCCGGCGCAGATCAGTTCGGTCAGTGCGGCGCGGTCGTGTCCGAGGACGACGTCGCGCCACGTTGGTGCCGTCGCCGTGTACATGTGGATGACCACCTCGTTGCGGATGCCTCGGATCGAGGCGACCGTGCGTTCGATGAGGTCGCGACGGGCCGGGGTGAAGACGACGATCGTCACGTCGTCTGGCGCAACGTCGGTCTCGGCGATCAGACGGACGAAGTCGAAGTCCGTCTGAGATGCGGACGGATAACCGACCTCGATCTCGCGGTAGCCCATTGCGACCATCAGTTCGAAGAAGCGGCGCTTGCGCGCCGGGTCCATTGGCTCGGCCAGCGCCTGATTGCCGTCGCGCAGGTCGACTGACACCCACAATGGCGCAGAGGTGAGTCGGTTTGCGGGCCAATGCCGTTCAGTGAGTGGCACCGCCACACGGGAGTAGACGTCGCGGTAGCGGTGCGAGGGCATCTGCGAGTGCCGCTGCCGATTCCAGGCCGGCGCGTCGGGGGGAATGGAGCCGACGGGCGTCGAGATGTGCCGAAAGGTGTTGGTGCTCATGGGTGGTGTCCTCGGTCAGTCGTGTCGGACAAACGACCGGCGCACGTTCGGCTCCACGTCGGGGAGCCGGTCTGGCTAGGCCCCGCCGTGGCGGCTAAGAAGTACTCCGTCGTTCGACACGTCAGCGAAGCTATCACTCCTCAGACAAGTAGACAAGCGACGCGAGCGGGACGATGATGGGTCGATGCCGCCCGTCCGCCGCGAGTCCCTCTCCGAGCAGGCCGCACAGCTCCTGCTCGATCGCATCGCATCCGGCGAATGGGCCGTGGGCGCCAAGCTGCCCGGTGAAACGACCCTCGCCCCTCAACTCGGCGTCGGCCGCTCGACGGTCCGCGAGGCGATCCGCCAATTGGCCGGACGTGGCATTCTCGCCACCCGGCAGGGCGCCGGTGTCTTCGTGACCGCCCTCGAGGCGGCGGAGGACTGGGACGCGGTCTTGCGACGCGCCGACGTCGTCGCGGTGATCGAGGCCCGCATCGCCATCGAGACCGAGGCCGCAGCACTCGCGGCAGAGCGCCGCACCCAGGCCGAGCTACGCGCGATGCGCAGCGCGCTGTCGAAACGCGACGCCGAGCGGTACGGCATCGAAGAACACGTCGACGCAGACACCGCCTTTCACCGCAGTGTCGTTGTCGCAGCACATAATCCAATCCTGCTCGAGCTGTTCGACGGGTTCACGCCACACGGTCGGCAAGCGATGATCGACATGCTGCGGATCCGCGGAGAGTTCGGCAGCGATGCCGACCACCAGGTTCACGAACACCTCCTGGATGCGATCGTCGCCGGCGACGGAACCGCTGCGGCCCAGCTGAGCCGTGCCCACCTCCAAGCGTTGAAGGCGTTGATGAGCTGATCCACTTGGGACAGCCGTATCCGCAGTAATGCACTGCTCGTTCTGCGGTCTCGAATCTCGCCAAGTCAAGAAGCTGATCAGTGGTCCAGGTGTCTATATCTGCGACCAGTGCGTGACCAAATGCGTCACCATTCTGGACGATCCGAGCGGACCGGACACGCCGCCGTTGCGGGACCGCGCGGAGTACTCCGATGACGCACTGCTGAAGGAACTTCCACGCATAGCGGCGACGACGGCGAACGTGGAAACGGACTTGCGCGCCCGCGTCGACGAACTCCGAGAACGCGGGGTTGCCTGGTCCGGCATCGCCGCCGCACTCGGAGTGACACGCCAGTCTGCCTGGGAACGCTTCACCCGCGAGTAGAGACGACCGACTTTCCGTCACACTGGTCACCGTGTCGCAGACTGACGTGGCTGAAGGCATCTGATGGCCGAATTCAGGTACGAGACGAGCATCGTCCGTTAACTTCTACGGGACCAGCACCCGGACCTCGCAGACCTCGAACTCCGCGACGTCGACGGGGGCTGGGACAACCAGATGTGGCGCCTCGGCGATGATTTGGCCGTGCGCAAGCCCCGCACCGGACGCGCGCCGACTTTGTTGCGCAAGGAGTACACGTGGTTGCCGGCGTTGGCCAGCCGTCTGCCGCTCCCGACGCCCATTCCGGTCCGCATCGGGCTGCCGTCGAGCCTCTTCGAGCACACCTGGACGATCGCACGCTGGATTGAGGGCACGCCCGCTGATCGTGTTCCGATCACCCGCGTCGACGCAGCCGACGTACTGGCCGGGTTCCTTCGCGCACTCCACGGCCCGGCGCCCGCCGACGCACCCACCAACCCCGACCGCGGGATTCCGTTGGCCGAGTTCACCGGGGAGTCCGACGAATGGTTCGACGTCATCGCCGACCATCCCGGAGTCTCCCAAGCGCGAGAAGTCTGGGACTTGGCGCTGGCCGCACCGGCCTGGCAAGGCCCGCCGCTATGGCTGCACGGCGACTTGCATCCCGCGAACGTCGCCGTCCACGACGGGACCCTCGTCGGCGTGTTCGACTTCGGCGAGATGTGCGCAGGCGATCCCGCGACCGATCTCTCCGCCGCGTGGGTGCTGCTGCCCGCGGGTGCTGCGAAGCGGTTCTTCGACGCGTACGGCAAGGCCGACGACGCGACCGTGGCCCGATCCCGCGGTTG
The DNA here is from genome assembly GCF_002043095.1 of Mycobacterium sp. AT1. Classification (GTDB taxonomy): domain Bacteria; phylum Actinomycetota; class Actinomycetes; order Mycobacteriales; family Mycobacteriaceae; genus Mycobacterium. Next base: position 36,396 of record NZ_MVOC01000004.1, read on the forward strand.
GGCGATCATGCGGGTCGTGGGCCTGATTGAAGTGGGCCGGAACGGAAGGCTGGGGCTACCCGGCGGAAAGCCAACGTGGGAACCGGCGGGCTACGCCACGCTGGAGCGTCTTCTGTCGTAGGCCAGTCACGCACCCGATCCCGATGCACCTCACGCCCGGAAGGCGTCGACGGCGAGTGTGGCGAAGCGCCGTGCCGCGCCTTCCCGTTGCGCAGCCGGGAGTGCCGCAACACCTCGACCGGCCAGTATGACCAGGACGAGGTCGTCGATGGTGAAGTCGCGGCGCAATCCGCCGGACGCCTTGGCCCGGCGGCTCAACCCGCTGAGCTGACGCAACACCGAAGCACGATGCGCGGCTATGGCTTCGGCTTCTGGGTGGGCCGACATGAACGCGTCTACGAAGCCCCTGCTGCGGCCGTTGAGCACGCTGACCCCTTCGACCACCGAGCAGAACCCACGCCACGGGTCCGGGTCCGCGCAACCCTCGTCGACGATCGCGCGACACAACCTCACCTGGTCGGCGAAGGCGGCCTCGACCAGATCGGCCTTGGTGGGAAAGCGGCGGTACACCGTCGCCGGCCCTACCGCCGCGCGGCGGGCGACCTCGCGCATCGTGACGTCGAGACCGTGCTCGGAGAACAACTCTCGCGCCGCGGTCAGGATGCGGTCGCGATTCTCCTCCGCGTCGGAGCGCAGCATCTGAGGCAAATGTTCGGCCATGGTTCTCACTTCGCGCAAGTGGACGGGGGCGTCCGATAACTTCTCCACGGTACTCATCAAGCACGGAAGTGGAGGCAACAGTGCGGGCAGTGGCGATCCACCGCTTCGGCGACCCGAGCGGCATGGCGATGGTCGAGGTGCCCTCCCCCCTCCCCGCCGCGGGTCAGGTGCTCGTCGACGTCGAGGCGATCGGCGTGGGTGGCGTTGACGCGATGATTCGCCGCGGCACGCTGTCCGCGGCGTACGGATTTCCCGTCGGGATGATCCCCGGCAGCGAGGTCGCCGGGTCGGTCACCGCGGTGGGTGCAGGCGTCGACGAGTCTTGGATCGGCCGCCGGGTGTGGGCGTTCACGGGTGTCGGCGGCGGTTATGCAGAGCACGCCGTGGCGCGAGTCGACGATGTCGTCGCCCTCCCCGCCGCCTTGTCCTCGGTCGACGCGGTGACGCTCGGAAGTGCCGGGCCCGTGGCGCATTTCGCGTTGGAACACGCACACTTCCGGGCCGGCGACTCGGTGTTGGTGCGTGGCGCGGCCGGCAGCATCGGCATCGCCGCCGTGGAGTTGGCAGCTGGGGCCGGCGCGCGCCTGGTGGCCGTCACCACGTCCTCACCCGAACGCGGTGAGCGGTTGCGCGAGCTGGGGGCCACTCACGTCCTGGACAGATCGGGACACGGCGACACCTCCACCCCGGCGACCGTCGACGTCGTCGTCGACGTCATCGGTGGGCCCGAGGTGCCCGCGTTCGTCGACCGACTCGCGCCAAACGGCCGCATGGTCGTCGCCGGCATGGTGGCCGGCCCGGTACCCGTCGACTTTGGCGAACGACTGCTGAACTCGTTCCAGATGTCGCGCTCGTTCGGCACCTTCAGCCTGGACACCGTCGCCGACGACGCCAAGACCCGGGTCCGAACTGCGCAGTTCGAGGCCGCGACCCGCGGCGAACTTCACGCCGTCGTGCACGACGTGCTGCCGCTGGAGCAGGCCGCGGACGCGCACCGCCAGATGGACGACGGTCGCGTGTTCGGTCGGATCGTCCTGACGCCAGGCATGGACTGACGACCGTCAGCCGGTCAACTGTGCAGCCGAGGCGACGATCCACGCCAGCTCCGGGTGGAAGATGTCGCTGTGCGCGCCGGACGGCGGGGGTCCCGTCTTGACCACGGCGGAGGAGTCGACGTTGAGGATCGCACCCCTAGCGAAGGGATAGCTCGTACCGACTTGATCGACGAACAGCGTCGGAGCGTCGTACGCACCAAGGGAACCGATTGCGCGCCAACGGAACAGCGGGTCTGAGGCGCCCGCACTGTCGTCACCCGAGGCGAGTGACGCCAGCGGATAGCTGACGCTCAACGCCGTGTCGTGACTGGAGAAGCACACCGTCACCGGCCCGTCGACCCGCGCGAGCTTGCCCGCCAACGCGCCGGACGTGCTGGTGGAGTCGAACGGGAGGACGTCGGCGAACGCGAACCTGGAGAAGGCACCTTCGAGCAAGGTCACCGATTTGACCGGGGACGGGTCACCCGGCGGCAGACCTGCCAACGCGAACGATACGACGCGAGCGCCAAAGCTGTGCCCTACCAGATGGATTCGCGGCGTCGGGAAGTCGACGTTCGCGGCAATGCGCCCGATCAGCGGTCCGAGCCCGTTGGCACCGACCACTCCTGCCCGGTTCTTCATTTGCCAGTAGGACAGGCCTCGCAACGCTTCCTTGGCGCCCTTCCAGAGCTTGCCGAGTTGGTCGCCCACGCCCGCTCCGCCGCCTCCCCCGCCCGTCACGTCGACGCCCGACACGACGAGCGCGTCGGCGTAGGCGCCGAACACCTCGGTGGCGGTCTTGCCGCTATCGAGCATGCCCGGCCGCCTCGACTCCGGTGCCTCGCCGTCGGTGGACTCGACGGTCACCGCGTCGTTGAATCGCCGCATGGCGTCCAGCATCTCGTCGGCGCGGGCCTGGCTTGGCTCGGCGGCGAGGAGGTCGGCGATCTCGTCGAGTTCGGCGTCGCCACCGGGGAACAGGGTCTTGAGGTCGTTTAGTTGTTGCGCAGTGAGGGCCGGCCCGTCGGCGGCGGCGGTGACCGTCTCGTCGAGCCCGGCCGCTCCGGTGGCGGTACCGCGCGGGGTCGGGTCGAAGTCGGGGATGGGCACGTCGCGCCAGAGCTGCGACGGCCACCGGATACCGACGAAGCCGACCTCGTGTCCCGCTCCCACGTGGGCGCTCAGCAGGTCCGACCACCGTTCGTACAGCGACGCGGCCGCGGCTTCGTCGTTGTTCCACCCGTGGGAGAACATCACCACGTCGGTGACGGCGTGCTCGCGCAGCTGCGCGACGAGCTGGTCCTCTTCGGCCTGGTCGACGTCTCCCTGGGCGTCGAACGAGATTCTCCAGTTGATCATGGTCTTCTCCTCGGTTACGGCGTCTGCAATGCGCGCATCAGGTCGACCAACCCGGCGCCTTGGAAGTCCCTGGTGCGGTTCAACGACGTCGCCGACGACATGAAGATCCGCTTGACCTCGTCGGGCTTGCCGACGTATTCGCGCTGCACTGACAGGAACGCGGCGATGGCGCCCGACACGTGCGGCGCTGCCATGCTGGTGCCGCTGTCCTCGATGTAGGCAGCGGCGCTGTAGTCCGGGAACTGCGCTCGCTGAATGTCTTTCAGGTGCTGGCCGCCCGCCGCTGACATGATGCGTTCCCCCGGTGCCACCAAGTCCGGCTTGGGACGGCCGTCCCCGGTGGGTCCACGTGACGAGAAGAACGAGACGCCGTTGGTGTGCGGGGCGTCGCGGTGGGTGGAGCCGACGGTGATGGCCCTCTCCGCGTTGCCGGGATCGTTGATCGTGATGGCGGCGCTGAACCGCGTCACGTCGGACTTGCTCGCGTTGAGCGTGACGTATCCGGAGTTGCCTGCCGCCACCACCACGACTACCCCGGAGAGCACCAGTCGGTTCACTTCCAGGCACAACGGGCTTTGCCCGCAGCCGAACCAGTCGGCGAGGAAGTCGTAACCCAGACTGATGTTGACGCCGTGGATTCGGGGCAGCTTCCCGGCGGCGGCGTTGACTTGGCGGACGTACGCCAGTGCAGCCATCACGCGGGCCGTCCGTGCGGTGAGGTCGCCGAACTCGCTGAGCACCTTCAGGCTGACCAGCTTGGCAAGAGGTGCAATGCCGTTCAGCAGTTCGACGTCGACACTGCGCGGTACCAGAATGGGGTCGTTGCCACCGACGGCCCCATTGTTCTTGCGCTTCTCCACTGCCAGCGCCCGACGTTCGGGGTCGTCCTTCTTCTCCTTCTTCCACCGCTGCAGACCACCGGCGACGATTCCGGCGACGTGTGTTCCGTGCCCGTCGTCGTCGATGAGCGCTTGGGCCGGATCCTCACTGCCGGAGACGAAGTCGTGGTGCAGATCGGCGACCGAGGGGTCGTCGAGCGTGTGGTCGGCCAGGAAGTGCGGATGACTCCCGTCGATGCCGGAGTCCACCACGGCCCACACGATGCCCGCCCCGTAGGCGGCGAACGACCTCTGCGCAGGAAGCGCCTTGACGGTGGCGCCCGAGGCGTCGATCTGGCGGTGCACTTGGAAGTCCGGCCAGATCCGGAAGATGGCCCGCTGAGGCCAGTCACCGCCGGCCGAGTCCGCCGTGGTGATGTTCTGGATCTGCTGGTGGGTCAGCTCGCCCGCCATGTACTGCTCGGCGACCACGACGGGATGCCCTGTGGCGCCGACCAATTGCCACAGCTCCTCTACGCGGGCCACCGCACCACCCAGTCGACCGCCGCGGTATTGCAGGTTCAGCTCGATCATCACCGGTTTGGGTTCGTCGACGGTCGACTCCCCCGGAGGCGGGGCGGGGACGCGGGTGGGCGGCAGTTTGTCTTGGAGCGGCACCACGACGACGCTGGCCATCACGGGGCCGGCGGAGGCGACGTGCTCGGCGGATGGCGTCGTGTCCTCGGCAACCATGGCGCCGATGCGACAGGCCTCGTCGGCCTGCCTGCCACCGGTGGCCGTGGTCTGCACCACCTCGTCACCCTTGCGTCGTCGGAGCAGCTTTCCGCTGACGAGAGCGTCGACGGCCTCGGCCACGCGTTTCTCCCACGACGGCCGCGCGCCCTCGTACAACCGATCTCCCGGCAGGAACACCGAGGCGAACTTCGCGCCGACCATCTCGTTGAGGCGCGTCGGCGTCGCGGGCTGGTCGACGGCCTCAAGGGCCTGAACCGCGCATAGGACCCTGGCCTGCCAGGCGCTCTCTGGTGGCGGCGGCGTGACGTCGTCGACGGCTGGGTCGCCGGTCATGACGGCCCGGTCTGGACGGTCCGCGTGTGGTGACGGATTGTCATGGTGTCATCCCCCAAACGATGCGCACTGCCGTCTAGAAGCAGCTACGACCATCCTGTGCAAGCTACCGCGCATCGGCTGGCCCGCGCGGCGGTTTGAGCATCAGGACGGTGATGCTTGGGGTCGGAGGCCCACAATGGTTGGATGGCAATGACTTTCACCGCACTCATCAGCCGCGCCGCCGGGCCAGCCACACGGTTCGCGATCCGCGTGCGCCGGTCGGTTGAATTCTCCTCGGCTCGACTCTGCGTTCCCTGTGGCGTCCTCTCGTACTTCTGCGCAGTAGACGCAGAGTCGGCGATCACGGAGCCCTCGACGCCGGTCATGCTCCTAGTCTCGGGCCTGCGCCGTCCAGTTGCGGATCGCGGCGACGAATTCCTCGGGTGCGTCGGACTCCACGTAGGTCCCGGCCCCTTCGACGATGACGGTCTGGTGCTTGGGGAAGACCTCTTCCAGCCGCTCTCGTTCCTGGGCGCGGAAGGCGATGTCGGCGTCACCCCACACGATCAGGGTGGGCAGGTCGGCGAGGCCCGCCAGGCCGTCCTCGACGTCGGCGAAGAAGGCGCGGCTGGCCAGGATCCGGCCGGGCAGCACGGAGCAGGCGTGCCGTCGTTCGGAGGTGTCGAGGGCCCGGCGGTAGTGGGTCATCTCGGCGGTGCTCGGCGTCCGTCTCCGATGGCCGGTGGGGATGAAGGCGTTGACGAGCACGTTGAACTGCCGCACCAGGAACCGCATCGGCAGTCCGCCGGCGATGCGGGAGAACGCTTCGAAGTGGAGGATTCCGTTGACCGGCCACGCCCAGGTGTTGACGAGGACCAACCGGTCGAAGACGCCGGGGCGGCGTTGCGCCGCCGCCAGACCGATTGGGCCGCCCCAGTCCTGGCCGACCAGGGTGACGGCGCTGAGACCGAGGGCGTCGACGAAGCCCGTGACCACGTCGGCGTGCTCTTCTGGCAGGTAGCGGTATCCGGCCTTGGCGGTGGAGAGCCCGAAGCCCGGGTAGTCCAGCGCGATGCACCGGAAGTCGTCGCGAAGCGCGGAGATCACCTCGCGCCACAGGAACGACCACGTCGGATTGCCATGCAGCAGAAGCAGTGTGGGACCGCTTCCCTCGTCGACGTAGTGCACGGTGTGCCCGTCGACGTCGACGAAGCGGCTCTCGAACGGGAACAGGTCGTCGTCGACCCAGGCGGGGCGGATGCTCTTGGTGGTGTCGGGCATGTGCCGCGCCTCCTGGCTCGGGTCGGTGTGGTTGAATATTTCACGAGCACTTGAGAAAGTAAAGTACACGGAGGCGCGATGCGGAGTTACGGTCAGTACTGCGGCCTTGCCCGCTCCCTCGAGGTGGTCGGCGACCGGTGGAACCTGCTCATCGTGCGACAGCTCCTCGTCGGCTCCGCCCGCTACCGCGATCTGTTCGAAGGCCTGCCCGGCATCGCGACAAACCTGCTGGCCGACCGCCTCCGCGACCTGGAGACCTCGGGCGTGATCGAGCGGCGGCTGGCCGACACGGGCAGCGTGGTCGAGTACGCGCTGACGCCCTGGGGTGCGGAGTTACGCCAGCCCATCGAGAGCCTGATCCGGTGGTCGACCCCCCTGATGGTTCGCGGCCCCGAGGGCGACGCGTTTCGCCTGGAGTGGTTCGCCCTCGCCGTACCGGCCCTGCTCGAAACCCGGCTCAAGACAAGGACTTCTACGACGATTGGCCTCGCCGTCGGCGGTGACGCTCTCCTTCAGCTCCGAGCCACGCGCTCCGGGATCGACGTCGGCCAACACGACGGTCGAGAACTCGACGCCACCGTCCGAGCCGAGCCCATGTGCGTCCTCGGATTGGCTGCCGGTGCGCTGTCACTCGACGACGCCCGCGCGCTCGGGATGATCGAGATCGACGGCGACGAGTCCGTCGTCCGCACCGTCTTCGCCGCCTGAGCGACTCTCAGAGCCCGATCATCGTCTCGAGCCAGCCGCGGGCGAAGTAGACGACGAACCCCGCCGTCACGACCCACAGCAGCGGGCTGATCTCGCGGACCTTGCCGGTCGCCGACCGTGTCACCACCCACGCGATGAAGCCGATCCCGATGCCGTTGGCGATCGAATAGGTGAACGGCATGGCGGCAACGGTGAGCACCACCGGCATGGCGACCGAGAACTCGGAGACGTCGATGTGACGCAGCTGCGACACCATCATGACGCCGACGACGACCAGCGCGGCCGCGGCCACTTCGGTCGGAACGATCGACGCGAGCGGCGAGATGAACATCGCGGCCAGGAACAGCACGCCGGTGACCACGTTCGCCAGGCCGGTGCGAGCGCCTTCCTCGACACCGGCGCCGGACTCGATGAAGACAGTGTTCGACGACGCCGAGGTCGCGCCGCCGACGACCGCACCGGCGCCCTCCACGATCAGCGACGCCTTCAGCCTCGGAAAGTTGCCCTTCTCGTCGGACAGCCCGGCCTCGCGGGACAGCCCGGTGAGAGTGCCCATGGCGTCGAAGAAGTTCGCGAACACCAGGGTGAACACCAGCATCACGGCGGCCAGGACGCCGATGCGGCCGAAGCTGTCCAGGGTGAACGCGCCAACCAGTGAGAGGTCCGGCAGCGCGAACGGTGACCCCGACAGCGTGGGCACCGACAGGCTCCAGCCGCCGGGCTTGTCGACCGCCGAGCCCAGGTGCCAGATGGCCTCGATGACGACGGCGACCACCGTGCCCGTGACGAGGCCGATCAAGATGCCGCCGCGCACGCGCCGGACGACCAGCACGCCGGTCAGCAGCAGCGTGAACACGAACACCAGGACGGGCACGGTGCTGATCGATCCGGCCCCACCGCTGCCCAACCCGACGGGTGGGGACGGCACGCCGGTGGCTCCGACGAAGCCCGCATCGACCAGCCCGATGAACAGGATGAACAAACCGATGCCCGCGGTGATCGCGAGCTTGAGTTCCATTGGGACGGCGTCGAACACCAACCTGCGCAGTCCGGTCGCCGCCAGGATCACGATGATGACGCCGTTGATCACGACCAGGCCCATCGCCTCGGGCCAGGTGACCGAGCCGACCACCGTGGTCGCGAGGAACGAGTTGATGCCGAGGCCGGCCGCGAAGGCGAAGGGCAGCCGCGCGATGACGCCGAACAGGATCGTCATCACGCCGGCCGCGAGCGACGTGGTTGCCGACACCTGCGCGAAGTCGAGGCTGTTGCCTGCCACGTCCGGCGCGCTGGACAGGATGATCGGATTCAACACGATGATGTAGGCCATCGCGATGAACGTGACCAGTCCACCGCGGAGCTCGGTGCCGATCGTCGACTGCCGCGCAGTGATCTCGAAGAACCGGTCGAGACGGCTCACGGGTGCGTTCTGTTCCACGCGACGACCTTAGAGTCGCGCGCCGATTTCTTCTCCTCTTTGCGGGGCCGGGTCTTCGCGCGGCCTCGGCAGGAGCCGATGTCTACCCGGATTCGGATCGTGTCGGGCCCTCAGTCACCAGTTCGGTCCGCGTTCGCGTGGATCGCCTCACGACAGTAGGCAGCGAGGCCCGGAAGACCGAACGTTTCGTCGTAGTTGGCAACATATCTGGGGTCGCTGACGTACATGTCTCCCAGGTTTCGATGGAAGGCCGGCGGACAGTCGTAGAACCAGCGATTCACGTGAAGCCGGTGCTGCTCAGCCGCATCCATCGCCTCCTCGGAGTCGGCCGGGAGTCCGGTGCGGAATGCGTCGGACAACGCCTTCTCGACCGCTTCGCCTTCGGACTTGATCTGGATCCATGCCTGCTTGCCGTAGGACTTGGCTCGCCGCTGCGATTCCTTCCACTCCTCGGTCTCGCCCCACTTCTGCTCGGCCTCCGCCTGATAGTCGTCGAAGCTGTCACCGAAGAGTTCGCGCATGTCGTCGTCGGTCATGGGGGTGTTGGTCATCGCCTTCTCCAATGCGTGATCTATTGCCTCGACGAGTGCCTTCATCTCGTCGAGCCGGGACGTGACGCGTTCGCGCTGACGAATCAGGTGGCTGACCTCGTCGCCGTCTTTCAGCAGGCTCGCGATCTCCTCGAGAGACAGCTCGAGCCGGCGGTACACGATGATCTGGGACAAGCACGTCAGGTCCGCCGACGTGTAGACCCGATAGCCGGCGGCCGAACGCCGGCTGGGAGTCAACAACCCGATGTCGTCATAGTGGTGGAGCGTCCGGACGGTGATGCCAAAACGCTGCGCAACTTCGCCCACGGTGAGTTCTTCCACCTGAATCTCCTGCGTCACGTCGACCATGTTGAGACCTCACGTCGCGTGAGGGTCAAGCCGGACTTTCACCGAATCTTCCGCTGCGGGATCAGTGATTTTATGGTTTCCGAGGTAGGTCGTCAGCGTCCGAATCGTGGAATGGAACTTTCGGTGCTGTTCGGCGAGTTCGATGCCGTGGTGTGTCCAATCACTCCGACTCCCGCGTTTCTGCACGACCACCATCAGGATCTGCTGGGTTGCCGGTGGGGGTACAGATCATCGGTCCGGCAGCGGCCTAATTCGCCTCTGCCAGAACATGAATCGCGATCTCGTCGAGGGTGGCCACCGTGTTGGCGAGGATGACAACCGCCGCGGCTCGACTGCGGTCGAGCGCCAAGATGCTGGAGAAACCACCCGTTGCTCCGTTGTGCCACGTGATGTGTTCGCTGCCAGCGTGATCGGTGAACCAGGCGTAACCCACTCGGTGCCCGTCTCCAGCGTCCCACCGCGGTTCGAGTGCGCTCGAGCCCGGCGCACTGCCGTCGAGCAGGGCTTGGGCGTAACGCGCCATGTCGTCCGGTGTCGAGCGCACCCCGCCGGCCGGCGCATATGCGTTGATGGTCCACGCCTGCTGGTGCTTGCCGGCCGCACTCCACCCCGTCGGCGCGTTGGAGGGCAGGTCATCGTCAGACAGGGGCGCCGACGACCGAGTCAGGCCAAGACGGTCGAAGAGCCGACGACCCAGCAGTTCGGGATACCCGACGCCGGCGTGGACGGCGAGTGCCTGGCCGAGAAGTGCGGTGCCAAGGTTGGAATACGAAAACGAGCCTCTGCCAACGATCTTCGCCGCATCAGCCTGCGCGAGCAGCGTCCCGACGTCGGCGGTGTACGGGTTGCGGCGCCGCAGCACGGCGGAGAGCATCTTCACCTGGTCCCGGCGTCGCCCGGACAGTCGCGGCAAACCCGACCGGTGACTCGCCAGCTCCTCAAGCGTCACGCCAGCCACCTGACCGTGGACGTCGAGCAGGCTGCCCAACGTGGTGTCTGCTCGCAGCTCGCCGGACTCGACTGCGTCGGCGAAGAGCAACGACGTCATGGTCTTCGTGACCGACCCGATCTCGTAGACGGTGTCAGGCCGGGCGCCGAAGTGTGCGCAGGCGGGAATGTGGTCCTGAACGTGGACGACGCTGACGCGGTCGGCGAGGCCGGCGTCACGCAGCAGCGGTTCCACCCGCGCGATCAGATCGGGGTCTCCGGTGGCCGGCCCGAGTCCAGGCGGTCGTGACGATGCGGCGCTCATTGGAGCATCGCACTGATCACGAGGAACGGAGGCAATCCGAGTCGATGCGGCGCCTCGGCGCGAACCTCGTCAGAAGGGGCGGGTTCGTCAAAGCTGCGCAGTACGAAGCCGTGCTTCAACGCCGCCGTGACGTAGGTGGAGATGGTGCGGTGGTAGTTGCCTGCTCGGCGGACGCTGTGCGGGTGCGTCGACCGCCAGAGTCCTTCGGCGGAGTAGTCGCCGACTGCGCGGCGAATCCCGCCCGGCGTGGAGATCGTGTCCGTCGCGGGGGCCTCAAAGCATGGGTGCGGAACCGTGAACACCAGAAAGCCACCCGGGCGCAGCACTCGCCGAACTGATTTCAGCGCGGCATCGAGATCGGCGATGTTGTTCAGCGACAGCGCCGCAGTCACACCGTCGACGGAGTCATCCGGCACCGTCTGCAAGCTGGATCCGTCGTCAACGCGGTAGACCGCCCCGGTGGGGTTCGCGCGCTCGGCGGCCTCGGCGTGCACGATCAGTGCGCGGGTGGGGTCGACGCCCACCACGCGCGCTCCGAGGCCGGCCAGGCCTCGGCTGACAATGCCTTCCCCGCACCCGACGTCGAGAACGTTGAACCCAATGACGTTGTCTGGCAGATTATTTAGCAGAATGTCACGGGAAAACCGATGCATCGCCGATCCGCCACGGACGAGTTCGGCGTACCACTCGGCGATGCCGTCCCAGTTCTCCTCCACCGGTCGCCAATCTTATCCCCCTACGCAGGCGCTCGGGACATCTGTGCAGCACGGGGTGGCCGTACGATCGCCGTTGTGAATCTCTCGACGTTGGATCTGGCGACGCGTCAGTTCTGGCGGGTCACAGGCCGCCGTGTCGACCTCGATGGCAGCCACGCGTGGCTGCAGGCACCCGTTGGCGCCAAGGGTGGTGCAGACAACTGGCTCCGGGCCGAGGCGGACCGATGCGGTGGCGCACTGACCGAGGACGATCCAGATGCCGGTGTGCTGCCCGATCTGGCCTGTCTGGCAGGGCCGGGATTCGACCCAGCGGCTGTGCACCCGATGATTCACGACTTCTACACGAGCACTTCGCGATGGCGCATGGAGGTGTGGAGCAGCTGGTCGCCCCTGTTCTGGCCGGGAGGCGAGTTGGTCTCACGGCTGTTCGGCAAGCGCGTACAACAGCTGGCGTTGCCGACGCGTCCCCTGGATGCCGCGCACGGCATGGACGGCCGAGTGTCGGTGATCACCGACCGCGAGGGCACACACGTTGCGGCCGGCTGGGTGCGGAATCTGCGCGCCAACGGAGACACCGTGTTCAGCGGACGTTATTCGCGCAGAACACTTCCCGGTGCGGTAAGGCCTAGCGTCCACGTGACGTTCCCTCTGGAGGAGGGCAACGTTCAGGTGTTCTTGCAGCCTCAGCTGCGCCCTGACGGTGGCCTGCGACTCGAGTCCCCGCCAGGCCCGTGGGGTGCGAACGGGGCCTATGTTCTGGTTCGGCATCAGGGACGACACTTCGCCAGGCGTGTTCCATTGCATGAAACGTTCGACCTGTACGTCGACGACCAGCAGGTGTTGCGCACCGACCACCTGCTGCGGATGTGGAACCGGCCAGCGGTCCGGTTGCACTACAAACTTGAGCGCCGCGGGACGTAACCAGTACGCCCATCCCAGCTGCCATGCTCGGACAGCGGACGGAAACGGTAGGTCGCGAACTCATGATGAAAATCGCGGCGGCGCCGTTCGGCCATCGCATCGGCGTGCCGGGCGGGCTCGGCGACATCGCTGTGACCGTGCACCATCTCCGTCATCGCCCGTATCGAGCGCCAGATCGAGAACGTGGACACCGACCGGGGTGGGCGCATTGCCGCCAACGCCAATGTCGTGTCCGGATGATCGCGTACCAGCCGCTCGACCGGCCTGCCCCACGTCAGGAAGCGGGGCACCTCGAACAGTCGCATCCGCGCCAGGGTGACCGCGATGACCGGCTCCTGATCGTCCCAAGTGTCGGCCCTCTGAAGCAGGTCGGGTAACGCGGCCAGCTGCGACCATCGCCGCAGGAATGTCATTCGGACGTGCCAACCTGACGCGAAACGCTGGCCAGGGCCGGCGAGGAACTCGTCGACGGCGGCTTCGTCGTCCCAACGCGCGAACATCGCCAGTCGCCGCAACTGCAGCCGGTCAGTAGAGATGGCGGGCGCCCCGAGCCGCATCAGCGACAGACACTCGGCGTACCGCAGACCCCCCACGCGATCCGGCTGGGGTGCGCGGCGCAGGAGTGGCACCGTCGTGCTCACGGGCAGCTGGGCGAGGTGGAAGGTGAATACGTCGGTCACGTCATGAGTATTGGCCAGGCCGGGCTTGGCTCGCCGGTCACGTCGGTGTCAGCGCACGCTTTCCGCAAAAACGACCCGGTTGCCGCCCGTCGCCTTCGCGTCGTACATTGCCGCGTCGGCAGCCTCGATCACTTCGCGCAGGTCTGACCCCGATGGTCTGCACGTCGCGACGCCGATGCTCACGGTGACCGTGGGATCGCCGGTCGCGGACACCGCCGCGCGGATCCGCTCGGCAACCACCGCCGCTTGATCGGTGGCCATCCTGTCCACCATCAGGAATTCTTCGCCGCCCCACCGCGCCACGATCGCGTCGTTGCGGACGCTCTCCCGAATGCTGCGCGCCGTCCGAATCAGCACCTCGTCGCCAACTGCGTGCCCGAGAGTGTCGTTCACCGTCTTGAAGCCGTCGACGTCGATCAGCAGCGCACTCAAGTGCGGGTCGGTGCTGGCCGTGACGTTCAGTCGTTTCACCGCGACATCCAGTCCGCGGCGGTTGGTGAGGTCGGTGAGGGGGTCGGTCAGCGATTGCATCGAGCTGCCTTGCAGCAACCAAAATCCGAACTGCAGGGCGGGCAGGATGCAGACCGTGACGAGTAGCGCGATGACAGCCCGGGAAATGGCCAGTTGCAGGCCGTCGCCGGGTGTGGTGGAGGCCAACCAGATGGCGATGCCCACCACCGCGACTGTGCACCAAGCGATGTGGGCGACATGAAGCCGTGGGCCATGGAAGAAGACCACGTAGCCGCCGGCGCACAGAAGGATGGGGATTCCCGACATGGCCAGGTTGGGGTCACCAAACAACAACGCCGACATCGTCATGATGACGTCCACGAACACGACCAGCGCCGCCGAGGCCCGTGCGGTCGGCCACGGCCGAAACGCCCAGCGGGCCGCCCAACCGAGGGAGCCAACCGCAACGACTGCCCAGCCGATCCGCACTATGGCGTCGTCAACCCCGGGCGGGGCGTAGACGTTGACTGCTGCCAGCGTGCCCATCGTCGCGCCTATGCCCGCGATCAGGTGGCGCAGCACCGGGAGCAGACCGCGGCTGCGCAGGAAGTCGATGCGCCATTCGTAGTCGTCTCGCTGCATCCACCACTGGAGTAGCAAGCCTCGGCTCGCGTCGGCGCTCGCCCGGGTCATTGTGGAACCTCCGAGCGAACTCCCCCCGGAGACGATTCGCGAATCGTGCTGTCCCCGTACTTCGACATCTGCATGCGCCCCCGCCGTACGTACTCCCACCCTGCTCCGAGGGCCCCACTGGCGTCGACGACGCGTCTCCGGGTCCTCTGGCGCCGGCCCTCCCCATGCTCATTGGCAGTATCGGGCAAACGGGCACGGTGGTGGCGGCATTCGCGACATTGCCGGCGGCGGTCGCCGGTGCATCCAGCGGCAACGTGGGAGGCCGCGCTGGCGCGTACTTTGACGCCATGACGACGAACCCGGACGAGCTGAATGGGCCCGCCCAGTGGTGGGACGAAACCGGTGAATGCGAACTGCGGCAGATCCTGCATTGGCGCTGGGACCCGATCGGCATAGCGAACGTATTCCCCTATGCCGCTGACGAATACGACAGCTATGCACCGATTCTCGTCGACGCCCTCAGGGCACGAGCGTCGGCCGACGACATCGCTCACCTGCTCGCCACCATCGAAGACGACCGCATATTTGGGAGGACCCCTGCTTCCGCTGACGAGCTCGCCGACCGCCTGCGCGAGCTGGGCGAGTCCATCGTCGGCTGGTACGAAGCCTCGCAACGGCGGTGGGCCGAATTCGGGCCTCTTCCTCGGTAGCCGCCAGGTGGTGGTGTCTCACGAGGTGGTTCGCCCCGGTGACGCGCGCGCGCCCGACACGCGGTCGACACCGGACGCGAGTGGGTGAGCACCGGGCAGTTCAGCGTGGCGGTGATTCGCAAGGGGCGGGCTTCTGACGGTGGGGGTGGGCCGCCTACGCCGTCGCGCTCTCGAGCGGTCGACGGCCGGATGACGACGCGAAGCCCAACCAGGTGTGCCGGTTGCCGGCCCAGCACCATCCAATCTTCGGCGCGTTCCGATGGGCGATACCGTCACGGCCCGTGCCGTTACTGATCCAGATTGCCGGAGTGCGGGTGTCGAGCGCTCCTCCGGGCTTGCGCTTGCGCGAGCCAATCGTCATGAAGCAGTGGTTGCGTTGCAGTGCGGCGGGCTGCTGAAGCAGCCAGGTCAGTCCTTCCGTCAGGGTCAATGGCGTTCGGCCAACGGCAGTCAGATCGAGATTCACCTCGTTGGGGCTCCAGTTCGCATAATGGTCGCCGCGATCAACGTCCTCCAGTAGGTAGACCGCCGATTCCGGCAGTGCGACAACGGGTTCGAATTCGTCGACGTCACTCATGTCGCTGACGACGAAACCTGGTTTGTCCGAATGGCGGACCAAGGGAGCGAGGTGTGACGCGGACACGAGCCTCGGGTGGACGACCAGCAGCCCCGACTGCCCGGCCGCCCCCGTGGCCATGGCACGCAATCGGGAAGCGGATACGCCGGCATGCCGGTGGACGTCGAGTCCGATGAGCCGGTCTGCTTGGTCGATCAGGCTGAGCGAGGGCGGGGCGACGGTGACCATGGGGACGCAACGAGCCCGGCGTCGGCAGAGTTCCTGATGGAATTCAAGTCACCGGTGCTCGAGCGAGGTAGCCGCCAGTACCCGGGCGGCTTCGCGGACGGCCGCCACGTTGGACTTACCCTGCCGCGAGCCGGCCAGCTTCGCCGCGATGTGGTCACCCACGGTCACCGGCTCATAGGCCAGCCCGGCGTCCGCGTCGAGATAGCCAGGGGCCGTCGAGATCACCGCGTCGACGTTGCCGTCATGAAAGAAGGCAGCAGAACGCCGCCGCTTGATGGTGCCGTCGATGATGGGTGGCTTCACCCGGTGCAGAGTCGACATCCAATGGTCATTGGTGATGTGGGCCGTGAGATCACCGAGGTTGACCAGCAGCGCGCCGTCGATGGGCGAGACGTCGTGCCAGTGCTGATCGGTGCCCAGCACCTGCAAACCGGCCACCTGATCGGCCCACAACACCGTCACGAGGCCGAAGTCGGTGTGTTCTCCCATGCCGGTGAGCTCGCCGTCGAGCGTGATGGTGCCTTCCGGAAGCGCGTAGTTGTTCATCCGGAGCACGTCGACGGAATGGTCGGTGAGATGCTCGAAGTGGTCGGCGGCCAGCCCCAGTGCGGCGCAGAAGATCTCGGTCAACGTCCGTGCTACCCGGCCTGCTTCGGCGAAGTAGCCGAGCACGGCCCGCTCGAAGGTCGGCACCTCGGCGGGCCAGACGTTGATGCCGTAGTCGGCTTCGTCGAGATTGAGGCCGGTGAACGAGCGTGCCTCCACGCCGATGTTGAACGCCTCGAAGAAGTCGTTCATCCGGGTTGCCGACTCGACTCCGAGTGACAAGCTCAGTGACTCGCTCTTGGGTGGGCTGTATCCGCGGTTGGCGCCGTGCACCCGGTAGCCGTTCTTGACCTCGGTAGCCAGCCCGAAGAAGCCGTCCATGCTGGACGCCAGCCCGTCCAGGATCGGTTGCGGTACTCCGTGCCCGAGGATCTGCATGAAACCGACTCTGCTGCAGGCGTCGTCGACGGCGGCGGCGACCGCGCGCCTGTCCGCTGCCGAACCTGCGGTGACCCACGGCGTGATGTCGATTGCCGGTACTTCGAATGTCGGGGTGCTCATCGGGTTACTTCCGTTCGTCGTCGTGCACAGCAGCGCCCGGAGTCCAGGATGCCAGGCGGGCGCGCAATGCCGCCTTTTCTGCGTCATCGAGCCAGCAGGAGTCGATTGCGTTGGTGGTGAAGGCAACCAACTGCGCCACGTCGTAGCCCAGTGCGTTACCCACCGCGTAGTAGTCATTGGACGGGTCCGTGCCGAACATGGGTGGGTCGTCGGAATCGATGCACACCCGAAGCCCAGCGTCGACCATCTGCTGAATTCGCCGGTGGCTGCCGTCTCCGGAACCGCTGTAGCGTCCGATGTCCGAGCTCACCGGCGTGCAGGTGAACGGGATCCGTTCCTCGACGCAGCGGCGAGTGATCCGCTCGTCGGTCACCACGTGGTAGCCGTGATCAATTCGGGTGCACTGCAAGTCGTCGAGGATCACTTCGATGTGCACGGGCGGTCCGCTCTCCGAGTGCGCGGTGCGGTGCAGCCCGGCACGCTTCGCCAAGGCGAAGGCCGGCGCGAACGGTGCCGGCGGACCCAGCGTCTCCTGATAGTCCAGTCCAATGCCGATGACCTCGTCGACGCGGTGCTCGACGACCTCCTCGACCAGCGAGACCGCCTCGGCCACACTGTGTTCCCGGTTGATCGCGACGATGATGCGGCTGTCGATGCCGGTATCGGTGCGGGCGTCCCGCATGCCGTCGACGATGCCCGCCAGCGCAGTGGGGTACGGCAGCGGGCTGGGTTGAGGCGTCACGAATATCTCTCGGTACCAGACGTTGTGGTGGGCGCCGAAGTCGGTGAGCGACTCATAGGTGATGCGACGGTAGTCATCACGGGTGTGCAGGCTTGCACCGATCAGATCGTAGATCGACAGGAACTCGCCGAGATCGGCATACGCCGCGCTGTCATACACCGTTGCCGCGCTCGGATCGCCGGGGATCCGGACGCCGGCGCGGCCTGCGAGTTCGACGACCGTGGCCGCCGGTACGGCTCCGAGCAGGTGGCAGTGCAGGCTGACCTTCGGAATCGACTGTGCAACAGCATGAGTGATCACGGTACCGCGATTGCTTCGTATCGTGACCGCAGGTACTCCTCGGCTGTCACCGGGAGATAGTCATGGTCCCGGCCCAGTGGCGGCGGAAACGACTCGATGACCTGGTCGAGGTTGGCCTCGTAGAAGAAGATCAACGAAATCAGTTCTTCGTCCGGCGCCTCTGAGCTAGGGGGCAGCACCCGGTGCATCGTCGAGGTCCACCGGTCGCCGGTCCAGCGGGCCATCAGATCGCCGATGTTGATGGTGTACGCGTCCGGGATCACCGGGGCATCGATCCACTCGCCGTCTCGGGTGCATACCTGCAAGCCGCCGTAACCGGCCTCCCGGTCCAGAATGGTGATGGTGCCGAAGTCGGTGTGTGGGGCGATCCGGTACTGCCCCTCGAGGACGGGGCCGGTCCGATTCAAGGCGGGGTACCGGTTGATGTTGAACGAATGGGGGGAGGCCGCGCAACGGTCGACGAACCAGTCGGCAGGCAGGCCCGCTGCCGTCGACAGCAGCTCCAGCAGGTCGGCGGCCAGCGCCCGCATGGCCCGCGCGTAGGCCTCGCACAGTTGTTGCAAGGCAGGCACTTCCGCAGGCCACACATTGGGCGTGAACCACTCGGCGTCCACCTCGGCGTCCCCGCTGGAGTCTTCGTGACCCGAGACGAACGTTTCCTTGAGGTCCGGCGGGAGCTCGACGTCCAGGAGGTAGCCGTTGGCCTCCTTGCCTGGAGGTATCCAGCCGCGCCCGCCGACGGCGGTGGCATAGGGCTCCTTGGTCGTGGTGGGCTGGCCGAAGAACAGCCTGGCTGCGGCGCGAATCTCAGCGCGCAGATCGGCCGGGATGCCATGCCCCGTGATCATCAGGAAGCCGCTCTCGATCAGCGCGCGATCCACCGTCGCGGCTAGTGCGGCCCGGTCGGCGGCAGAGCCGTTGCGCCACAGGGAAAGATCGACCAGCGGGATCGCGGCAGTCATGCAGAAGCTCCTTTGGTGAGACGTAACAGGATCGGGTAGGCGAGCGCGCCGACCAGGAACCCGGCGACGATGCTCAAATCAGCACCGCCGAGTGCCGCGGCGACCGGCCCGACGAAGACCGTGGTGCTGATGCACAGTGCCGCTGCCACCATGCCGAGCAGCTGTGCACCGACGCCTGCGGTCGAAAAGCTTTGCAACACAGCTTCTGACGCGCGCGGGTAGCGGGCACGACGCAGAACCAGGTCGACCATGAACACCCCGGCCCATGGCGCGAACCAGATGATCATGAACAGCAGGAAGTTGCTGACGAATTGGTAGAAGCCGCCCGACAGGACCACCGCGGCGCCGACCACGCCGCACAGCACCCCGTCGACCAGCACGGCTTGCCAGCGTGAGATGCGGACACCGAGGGCTTGCAGCGTCACACCCGAGGAGTACAGGTCGACGCCGTTGAGCGACACCATCTGGACGATCACCAACACCAGATAGATCACCACCAGCCAGGCGGGGAACACCGTCGACAGCCCGGCCACCGGGTCGGATGCGTCCGGCATGGCGATGGCGATCGCCGCCCCCAGCGCCATCAGCAGGGTCTGCGGCACGCCGGCCCCGACTGTCACGGCGGCCACGATGCGCAGGCGGCTGGTGGTCGCGGGGAGATAGCGCGAATAGTCGGCAGCGGTCGAGGCCCACCCGAGCCCGGAACCGCTGGCGGCCAACGCGACTCCGCCGAGGAACAGTGCCCACGAGGCAGGTGCGGTGTCGGTGAGCTGGAGGTCGTCGGTCACCAGCCACGCCATCGCGAGGAAGATCGCGGCGAACGGAATCACCAGGAGGCGAAGAACCTTCGTGATCGCTGCGTGCCCAAGCAGCGGCAACACCGCCTGCACCACCGACAGCGCGACGACGATCAGCACCTGGCCGCCGGTGGAGACCTGCACCCCCGCCATGTCCAGCAGTGCGCCCGTGGCCAGCACCATCACCACCAAGTCCAGGACTTCGTAGCCGAGCATCATGATCCAGTTGAAGAACGCGACCGGCCGTACGCCGGCGCGGCCGAAGATCATCTGCGAGACACCGAAGGTCGTCGTCCCCGCCGCAGGACCGGCGATCGAGACCACCCCGGCGATCACCCACGTCAGGTTTCCGAGCACGATCGCCGTCAGCGCCTGCCACCAGTTCAGGCCCATCGCCACCAGGAGCGTGCCGTAGACCACGGTCAGGACGTTCATCACCAGGCCGGACCACATGGCACCGAGGTGCCAGGGGCGACCGTGCCGCTCGGCCTCCGGGATGTACTCGATCCCGCGTTGCTCGATGCCGAGGCCAGGAGAGCGATCGCTGTGACCTATCTGCTCTTCGGGGGGATCCTGCTCTATCGTGGTCACTGGTTGTCCTGTCGGTCGTACGGCGTTGATAAGTGACAGCAATAAGAGTGCCGTCTTTATATGTCAGAGCTATCAACCAAGTGTTGCGAGGGTGTTAATGACTGCCGAGGTAGGCCTGGACGAACGAGCGCTGGCAGTGCGTACCGGGGCGGCGATCCGGGCCATCCGTGAGAGGTGTCAGTTATCGATGCGTGAGGTCGCGACGCGCGCGGGGATCAGCCAGCCGTTCCTCAGCCAGATCGAACGCGGGCAGAGCATGCCGTCGATGGTCACCGTCTACCGGCTGGCCGAGACACTCGCCGTCACGCCCGGCGACCTGTTGCCGACCAGCACGGAATCCAAGGTGACGGTGGTGCGCAGCACCGAAGGCAGGCTGCTGCCGGTGGCCGACCGCCCCGACGCCGCACTGGGGCGCGTGCTGGTGCTCAGCCCCGACGAGCGGCTGCAGATCATCGAGTACCGGATCGAACGTGACCAATACATCGGCGAGTGGTTCCAAACGCCCGGAATCCTGGCCGTGTACGTGACGTCCGGTCAGCTCGACGTCGTGGTCGAGGGTGCGGGCACCTACCGCATCGGGGCTGGCGACCTGATCACCCATCCGTCACCGCTGCGGCACCGGTGGCTGCTCGTCGACAACGAGCCCGCCGACGCGCTGCTGGTGATCACCGAGTAGCTGTAGCTGACGTGCCGGTATGGGAAGTGCACGGCTGGTAGTCACGATCGCGGTCGCGTATTGGGCCTGGCCACGAGTCGTCCGGAAATCGATTGTCTCCGCGGAGAAGCACGCTTACGGTCGCAGGTATGCCTGCCGATGCGCCGACCATTCTGGCCACCAGCGGAGGAATTGGTGCCGGCCGGCGCACCCGGTTCACCTTCACAGCCCTCACGGACTTGGCCGTTGAGCTGTCCGGGGTCAACGGTCGGGCCCCGCGGATGTGTCTGCTCGCCACGGCGATGGGTGATGACAAGGCGGTGCTGCACTATCTGACAGAGGCGGCGCAGAGCCGAGGGTTCGTGGCGTCGCACGTGTCGTTGTTCCCCATGCCCAACGTCGAGGACGTCGCCGCCCATCTGCTGGAGCAGGACGTGGTGTGGGTGTTCGGCGGGAGTGTCGCCGGCCTGCTGGCAATGTGGCGGCTGCACGGAGTCGACGTCGCCCTGCGTGAAGCATGGCAGGCGGGTGTGGTCCTGACGGGAATCTCGGCCGGATCGATCTGCTGGCATGCCGGCGGCACCACCGACTCGTTCGGTCCGCAGCTGCGGCCGATCACCAACGGACTGGGTTTCGTGCCCTACGCCAACGGCGTTCACTACGACTCCGAGGCAGAGCGCCGCCCCCTTCTGCATTCCCTCGTTCGGGACGGGGTCTTGCCTGCCGCCTACGCCACCGATGACGGTGCCGGGCTGCTCTACCGCGGTACCGAATTCGTCGAAGCCGTCAGTGAAAGAGATTTGGCTGGAGCATATTTCATAGAAGAGTGTGACGGAGTTGCGGTCGAGACGGCCCTGGACGTTCGGCGGCTGTGACCATTCCAGCCCTCGCGGGCGGCGCCGGAGGCCAGTACCAGCCTGGCAGGGCTGGGTGTTGGAATCGAGGGCGCACGCACCACGACTGGCCGTTAGAAGGTCCGCCCCCAACACCAGTCACGCATGGTCAGCCACCGAAACACCTTTGTGGACAACATAATCGATTGCCTCAACGCAGTCGTTGGCGACGAACGTTGGCTGGTACCGGTCCTCGATCCAGGACCGACCTCGGTGCAGCCAGACACTGTCGATCAAGATGCTATTAGCCCCTCCGATGTCAGCGGTCGCAGAGTCGCCGATCATCCAAGCCCCATCCAGCGATAGACCGGTGCGGCGTGCAACTGCGCGAAAGATCTCCGGGTCCGGTTTCTTCGCGCCGACGGCCTCCGAGATCACCCACGTTTCCACGAGGCGGTCCAGCCCGGTGACCGACAATTTGCGTTCCTGCTGAACTACTCGCCCGTTGGTGACAACCGCTGGCACCCAGCCGGCGTTCCTCGCCCGCGTCAACCCCATTGGAACGGCAGGATCGAGCACCAGGTCGTCGGCCATCCCCGCGTCCAAGTCTGCTTGCAATGACGAGAACGCCGAATCGTCAAGGAGGTACTGGGAGCGAATCCGTTCCGCCAGCCGGGCACGTGGCTCATACCCGTCAGCGTCGGCGTCGACGAGCCAGTCGACATCGCCGCCGCGGGCCACTACGAAGCGCTCAGCCCACCTCAGGAATGCCGCCGCGCGATCCACCAACGTGTTGTCCAAGTCAAGCAACAACAGCGGCATCGTTCGAGTGTCACATAGGGCGATGGCGGCACTCGTGTCGAGCTACGACGCGCGCGCGAGTTTCTGTGGAGCCCAGGGCGGTCTCGGACCTAGAAAATCGAGACGACTCACTCTCTGTCTCACTTGTTGGGCTCGCTCGGGCGGCAGCGTCATCACGCAACCTGTCGCTGTCAATCAGGTGAGGCCTAGGCCGCCATCGAGGGTCAGGATCTCGCCGGTCATGTAGTCGGACTCGATGAGTGATAGGGCGGTGTGTGCCACATCGTCTGGAGTCGCTGGGCGCCCCATCGGAGCCCGTTCGCGCCATAATGCTTGCGCTTCGGCCCATTCCGCGGTCATCGGAGTGTCCACGAGGCCGGGTGCGATTGCGTTGACCCGGATGTCGGGGGCGAGGGTAAGTGCGAGGAGCTTGGTGGTGTGGATGAGGGCGGCTTTGCTCGCCGAGTACGGGATGGAGGCCCCTTTGGGTCGCATCCCGGCGTGCGAGCTGATGTTGACGACCGTCGACGGCCGGCCCCCTCTTGCAGAGGCGCGCAAGTGCGGTTCGGCTTCGGCGACGAGGTGAAATGGTGCGATCGTGTTGACCTCCAATAGTTTCCGCCACATCGACGTTGAGGCGCTCTGAAGATCGGAGTGCGGGATCACTGCGCTGATTCCAGCGTTGTTGACCAGTACGTCAAGACGCCCGGCGAGGCGCACGGAATCGGCGACAAGCCGCTGTCTGTCCTCATCTTCTGCGAGGTCCGCTTGGATGTAGTGGGCGTCGCCAAGTTCGGCAGCCAATGCGTTTCCAGCCTCGGTCGACGAACGCGAATGCACGACCACGCAATACTCGCGCCCGGCGAGGCGGCGAGCAATGGCCAGCCCTATTCCCGAGGTCGCTCCGGTCACCAACGCGACGCGCCTGATTTTGCCCATGATTACACGCTAGCTCTGGTGACAAGACGAACTCGGGTCACGCTCAAGGTGGAATTCCGTCTCATTTTTAGAGCAACGAGACAGCGCGATCTTGCCCACACCTCTCCTCATCGGCGCGTGTCACGGTGCCTCATTTCCTGTCGCATTTCGCGTGTCTCAGATCCTCGATGTCAGAGAACAAGGACACGATGGCGGATTGCGTCCGCCTTGTAGCCGACCGGATTGATTACTAGGCCGCATGCGGACCGCATCACACCGGGAAATCGCGCCGCATCCAAGGCCCCGGCGCCATTCACTGCCGTGAGGTGGCGCTAACCATCGACGGCCGAGCGGGACGTGGCACGAGAAGTCCCGTCAACTCGACCGGCGGCCTCCAACAGCCCGTCACCCACCAAACGCAAAGGCCACGAACCATTTCTGGTTCGTGGCCTTTGGCGTCGCGGTTTAGAACCGCTCATTGTGGGCGAAGGGGGACTTGAACCCCCACGTCCCGAAGGACACTGGCACCTGAAGCCAGCGCGTCTGCCATTCCGCCACTCGCCCCAACAACCGGGAGAGACTATCACGCACTCGGGCCCACCTCCCAACCGCGCAGCTCGGCCCATGCGCGCCGTCGCACACGGCCCTGACCAGCCTCGATCCGATCGCCCCCAATGCTTGGTCACGTTCTGACGCCCGTGGCCGATACCATGCCAATAGGAATCGACACCCGCGACACGCAGGTTCATCTACTGCGTCGAGCGCGACCATCACGACGAACAGCGAGGCAGGCGGTGACATGGGACTCGTCGACCGCTTCGAGCGCAAACTCGAGGCAACCGTCGGTGACACCTTTGCGCGTGTCTTCGGCGGCTCCATCGTTCCGCAGGAGGTCGAAGCGATCCTCCAACGCGAAGCCGACGCCGGCGCACGCGAAGTCGGAGGCGGCAGAATTTTGGCCCCAAACGACTACGTCATTACCCTCAGTGCATCCGACTTTCACAAGGTCCGCGCTGACCCCGACCTCACACCGACGACATTCGCCCGATACCTGGAGGGATACATCCGTGATCAAGGGTGGCAAACGTATGGTGATGTGGTCGTTGGATTCGAAGCGTCACCGCAGTTGCACACCGGCCAGTTTCGCACCCGTGGAACGGTCAACCCAGACTCGACCAGCGGCGCAAGCGCCTCTGCCCCCCCAGACCGTGCTCACACCGAACCAGGAGTTCCACCGATGACCGACAACCCGAGCTACCGCGGCGGCGGCCAGGGACCAGCGCAGCCTGGCGACGACTACTACGAGTACGGCCGTCAAGGCGACGAGCCCCGCGCCCCGTACCCGCCAGCCCCCGAAGGCGGATATCCGCCCGCGCCCGCTGCGGGTCAGCCCCCGCAGCCGGCCGGTGGTTACCCGGAGCAGGGTGGCTACGACCGTGGCGGATACCCGGACCAGGGCTACCCGCCGCCGTCCTATGACCAGCGCTCCCCCTCGGGCTACGGCCCGCCCGCGAGCCCGCCGGCCGGTTACCCGGACCAGGGTTACCGCCAGCCGCCTCCCGGATACGGCCCCCCGGCCGGCGCACCCGGTGGTTACGGCGAATCCGGTGGCTACGACTACGGCCGCCCGCCGGCCCCACCCCGCGGTGAGGAGTACGGCCGTCCGGCCGAGCCTCAGCGTCCGGCCTACCCCGAGCAGGGCGGCTACCCGGACCAGGGTGGCTACTCCGAGCAAGGGGGCTACCCCGAGCAGGGCGGTTACGCAGACCAGGGCTACGGCGCCCAGGCCTACGGGCGTCCCGAGCAGGGTGGCTACGGCGCTCCTCAGGCGGACTACGGCCGCTACGGCGACCAGGGGTCACCTCAGGGTTACGCCGACCCCGGCTACGGCCAGCCTGCCGACGGCGGATACGGCCAGCCCGGGTACGACTACGGTCAGCCGCCTGCCGCAGCTCCGGTGGCCGGCTACGGCGCTGCCGGCGGTTACGGCTCCGCCGGTGCGAACGTGACGCTGCAGCTGGACGACGGCAGCGGCCGCACGTACCAGCTCCGTGAGGGCGCCAACGTCATCGGACGCGGCCAGGACGCGCAGTTCCGCTTGCCGGACACCGGCGTCTCGCGCCGTCACCTGGAGATCCGTTGGGACGGGCAGGTCGCGCTGCTGTCCGATCTGAACTCCACCAACGGCACGACGGTCAACAACGCTCCTGTTCAGGAGTGGCAGCTGGCCGACGGTGACACCATCCGCCTTGGCCACTCCGAGATCATCGTCCGCGTTCACTGAGCGCTCAGGCCGGTGACGGCTGGAGGCCAAGCCCGTACTCGTGCCTTGCACCCGTCACCGGCCCAAGTATCGTGACGTTGCCGACGACGGCTGAGTCAGCCGCAGGTCGGTCGCGACGCGGCCCGGGAAGCGGTGCGGTGACGCCGACACGGCGACATCGGGACGGTGACGGAGAGGACGTCAGATGCAGGGGATAGTGCTGCAGCTGACACGCGTCGGTTTCCTGTTGCTGCTGTGGCTGTTCATCTGGTCCGTGCTTCGGATCCTGCGTACCGACATCTACGCCCCCACGGGTGCGGTGATGGTAAAGCGTGGGCTCGCGTTGCGCGGGACGTTGCTGCCCAGCCGCGGCCAGCGTCGCAACACCCCGCGCCAACTGGTGGTGACCGAAGGGGCGTTGGCGGGCACGCGCATTCAGTTGGGTGCCCAGCCCGTGCTGATCGGTCGCGCCGACGACTCGACGCTGGTGCTCACCGACGACTATTCGTCGACACGGCACGCGCGGCTGTCCCCACGAGGGTCGGAATGGTACGTCGAGGACCTAGGATCGACCAACGGTACATACCTTGACAGGGCGAAGGTGACGACGGCGGTAAGGGTTCCGATGGGCACGCCGGTGCGGATCGGCAAGACCGTGATCGAGTTGCGCCCATGAGTCTCGTCCTCCGATACGCGGCCCGCAGCGACCGCGGCCTGGTGCGTGCCAACAACGAAGACTCGGTGTACGCCGGGGCGCGCCTGCTCGCTCTGGCCGACGGCATGGGCGGCCACGCCGCCGGTGAAGTGGCCTCCCAGTTGGTGATCGCCGCACTCGCCCACCTCGACGACGACGAGCCGGGCGGGGACCTTCTCAGTCAGCTCAACGCCGCGGTCCACGAAGGAAACTCGGCGATCGCCGGGCACGTCGACGCCGATCCCGACCTCGAGGGCATGGGCACCACCCTCACCGCAATCCTGTTCGCGGGAAACAGACTTGGCCTGGTTCACGTCGGCGACTCCCGCGGGTACCTGCTGCGCGACGGTGAGCTCACCCAGATCACCAAGGACGACACCTTCGTCCAGACCCTGGTCGACGAGGGCCGCATCACCGCCGACGAGGCCCACAGCCACCCGCAACGGTCGCTGATCATGCGGGCGTTGACCGGCCACGAGGTCGAGCCCACCTTGACCGTGCGCGAAGCCCACGCCGGTGACCGCTATCTGTTGTGCTCCGACGGCCTGTCCGACCCGGTCAGCTTCGACACCATCCTGGAAGCGCTGCAGATCCCCGACGTCACCGAGAGTGCCGACCGGCTCATCGAGATGGCCTTGCGCGGCGGCGGTCCCGACAACGTGACCGTGGTGGTCGCCGACGTCGTCGACTACGAATACGGCCAGACCCAACCGATTCTGGCGGGCGCGGTGTCCGGACAGGACGACCAGAGCGCACCCCCCAACACCGCGGCCGGTCGGGCGTCGGCCTTCAACCCCAAGCGCGTCGCGGCGGCAGCCAATCGCCCCGCCGTCGCACCCGCCGCACCGGTCAAGAAGCCGCGTTCGCGTCGGACGATGATCTTCGTCGCATTGCTTCTGCTGGTGTTGGTGCTCGCGGGACTTGCGGTGGGCCGCACCGTCATTCAGAACAACTACTACGTCGCCGAGAGCGACGGCTCCGTGTACATCATGCGTGGGGTGCAGGGCAGCGTCGCGGGAATGTCGCTGCAGGAGAAATTCCAGATCGCGTGCCTGGACTCCCGCAACTCGATCACCAACATCGGGGTCGACGACGCCCGCGGCGGTTGCAAGCCCCTGCAGGTCGCCGACCTTCGCGAATCCGAACGCGCCCAGGTGACCGCCGGTCTTCCCGGCGGCACGCTCGACGAGGCCATCCGCCAGCTCAGGGAGCTTGCCCAGTCCTCGGTGCTGCCGATCTGCGTGCCGGCGTCCGCGCGGACGACGACGTCCACCCCGCCGCCGGCCCCGAGCCCGACTCCGCCCCCTCCCCCGTCCAGTGCGTCCGGGACACCGTCGACGACGTCGGCCGCCCCGAGCACCACCGTGGGAAGTCCTGCGCCAGATGCCCCGACCACGGTGACCGCGCCGCCACCGACGCCGACGCCCACCGGCACGGCTCTCCCGCCGCCGCCACAGAAGCCGGGCACCGACTGCCGGACGGCGTCATGAGCACGCAGCCTCAGGCACCGGTGACCGTTGTTCCGCCATTGCCCAACCGGCGCAACTCCGAACTGATGTTGCTCGGATTCGCCGCACTGATCACCACCGTCGCGCTCCTCATCGTGGAGGCCAACCAGGAACAAGGCCTCAGCTGGGACCTGGCGCAGTACACGCTTGGGTACCTCGCCCTCTTCGGCGCCGCGCACGTGGCCGTCCGCCGCTTCGCGCCCTACGCCGATCCGCTGCTGCTTCCGGTGGTGGCGCTGCTGAATGGCTTGGGACTGGTGATGATTCACCGTCTCGACCTCGCCGAGGGTGCGCTCGGCGTCGACGGCCCCCGCGGCCCGAGCGCCAACCAGCAGATGCTGTGGACGCTGGTCGGCGTGGTGGCGTTCTGCCTCGTCGTCGCCTTCCTCACCGACCACCGGATGCTGGCCAGGTATGGCTACGTGTGCGGACTGGTCGGCCTGGTGTTCCTGCTGATTCCGGCGATCCTGCCCAGCTCGATCTCCGAGGAGAACGGTGCGAAGATCTGGATTCGCTTCCACGGCTTCTCCATTCAGCCCGCCGAGATCTCCAAGATCCTGCTGCTGATCTTCTTCGCGTCCGTTCTGGTGGCCAAGCGCAGCCTGTTCACCAGCGCCGGCAAGCACATCCTCGGGATGAACCTGCCCCGGCCGCGCGACCTGGCGCCCCTGCTGGCGGCCTGGATCGCGTCGGTTGGCGTCATGGTCTTCGAGAAGGACCTCGGCACCTCGCTGCTGCTGTACGCCTCGTTCCTGGTGCTCGTCTACATCGCGACCGATCGGATCAGCTGGGTTCTGTTGGGGCTCAGCCTCTTTGCCGTCGGCAGCGTCGTCGCGTACCACGCCTTCGGACACGTCCGGGTGCGCGTGGAGACCTGGCTCGACCCGTTCGCCGACCCCGACGGGGCCGGCTACCAGATGGTCCAGTCGCTGTTCAGCTTCGCCACCGGCGGCATCTTCGGCACCGGCCTCGGCAACGGCCAGCCCGGCACCGTCCCCGCCGCGTCGACGGACTTCATCATCGCCGCGATCGGTGAGGAGCTCGGCCTCGTCGGCTTCGCCGGCGTCCTGATGCTGTACACGATCCTGGTCATCCGCGGCCTGCGGACCGCGGTGGCCGTGCGCGACAGCTTTGGCAAGCTGCTCGCCGCAGGGCTGGCCTCCACGCTGGCGATCCAGCTGTTCATCGTCGTCGGCGGCGTCACCAAGCTGATCCCGCTGACCGGCCTCACCACGCCGTGGCTGTCCTACGGCGGATCCTCGCTGATCGCCAACTACGTCCTGTTGGCGATCCTGATCTGCATCTCCCACTCGGCCCGCCGCCCACTGGACGCGAAGGCCCCCAACGCCACCCCGATCGCCGCGGCGCACACGGAGGTGATCGGGCGCGTATGAACACCTCACTGCGACGTATTTCGATCGCCATCATGGGCCTGATCGTGCTGCTGCTGGCCAATGCCACGCTGACACAGGTCTTTCGGGCCGACGGGCTCCGGTCGGACCCCCGCAACCAGCGGGTGCTGCTCGACGAGTACTCCCGTCAGCGCGGCCAGATCTCGGCCGGCGGGCAGCTGCTCGCCTACTCCACCTCGACCGACGGGCACTTCCGCTTCCTGCGGGTGTACCCCAACCCGAAGGCGTACGCCCCGGTGACCGGCTTCTACTCGCTGCTGTACTCCAGCACCGGGCTGGAGCGCGCCGAGGACACCGTCCTCAACGGCTCCGACGAACGCCTGTTCGGCCGTCGGCTCGCCGACTTCTTCACCGGCCGCGATCCACGCGGCGGGAACGTCGCCACCACCATCAATCCACAGGTACAGCAAGCCGCCTGGGATGCCATGCAGAAGGGGTGCAACGGCGGCCCATGCAAGGGCTCGGTCGTGGCATTGGAGCCGTCCACCGGAAAGATCCTCGGGATGGTCTCGTCACCGTCATATGACCCAAACCTGTTGGCCTCACACGACGGCAACGTGCAATCCGACTCCTGGCAGCAGTTGCGGGACGACCCCGAGTCGCCGCTGGTCAACCGCGCCATCTCCGAGACCTACCCGCCAGGGTCGACGTTCAAGGTGATCACCACGGCGGCGGCACTCGCGAACGGCGCCACCCCCGACACCCAGGTCACCGCGGCGGCTCGAATCCCGTTGCCCGACAGCACCGCAACGCTGGAGAACTACGGCGGCGCCACGTGCGGCAACGGCCCGACCGCCAGCTTGCGCACGGCGTTCGCGAAGTCGTGCAACACGGCATTCGTCGACCTCGGCATCAAGACCGGCGCCGACAAGCTGCGCAGTACCGCGCAGGCGTTCGGGCTCGACACCGCTCCCCCACCCATCCCGCTCCAGGTGGCCGGGTCGACCGTCGGCCCCATCGGTGACGACGCCGCCTTGGGGATGTCGAGCATCGGCCAGAAGGACGTCGCCGTCACCCCGCTGCAGAACGCGATGGTCGCCGCGACCGTCGCGAACGGCGGCGTGACGATGCAGCCGTACCTGGTGGAGGACCTCAAGGGACCCGACCTCGCCAACATCAGCTCGACCAGCCCCAATGAGCTTCGTCGTGCGGTGTCTCCGCAGGTCGCCACTACACTTACGGACCTGATGATCGACGCTGAGCAGGCGACCCAGCAGACGGGATCCATCGCGGGCGTGCAGATCGCCTCCAAGACCGGAACGGCCGAACACGGCTCCGATCCGCGGAACACCCCGCCCCACGCCTGGTACATCGCCTTCGCCCCTGCCAAGGCGCCGAAGGTCGCGATCGCGGTCCTAGTGGAGAATGGCGGGGACCGATTGTCCGCGACCGGTGGCGCACTCGCTGCGCCGATCGGCCGGGCAACCATTGCCGCGGCCCTGCGGGAGGGATCATGACCGCGCGCGTCGGAGTGACGCTGTCCGACCGCTACCGTCTTCAGCGACTCATCGCGACGGGCGGTATGGGCCAGGTGTGGGAAGCCCTCGACGCCCGCCTCGGACGCCAGGTCGCCATCAAGGTGCTCAAGGCCGAGTTCTCCTCTGACCCCGAGTTCGTGGAGCGGTTCCGCGCCGAGGCCCGAATCGTGGCCATGCTGAACCATCCCGGCATCGCCAGCGTCTACGACTACGGCGAGACCGAGCTCGAGGACGCCCGCACCGCCTACCTGGTGATGGAGATGGTCACCGGCGAGCCGCTCAACTCGGTGCTCAAACGCACTGGGCGACTGTCGCTTCGGCACTCCCTCGACATGTTGGAGCAGACCGGGCGGGCGCTGCAGGTCGCGCACACCGCCGGGTTGGTGCACCGTGACGTCAAGCCGGGCAACATCCTGATCACCCCGACCGGCCAGGTGAAGCTGACCGACTTCGGCATCGCCAAGGCCGTCGACGCCGCGCCCGTCACGCAGACCGGCATGGTCATGGGCACCGCGCAGTACATCGCTCCCGAGCAGGCGCTCGGCCGCGACGCCACCCCTGCCAGTGACGTCTACTCGCTGGGCGTCGTCGGCTACGAATCCGTGGCCGGTCGCCGACCGTTCATCGGTGAGGGCGCGCTGACCGTCGCGATGAAGCACATCAAGGAGCAGCCGGCGCCGCTGCCTGCCGACATCCCGCCCAACGTCCGCGAGCTGATCGAGATCAGCCTGCTCAAGGAGCCCGGCCAGCGGTACCGCACCGGCGGTTCGTTCGCCGACGCCGTCGCCGCGGTCCGCGCCGGCCGCAGACCCCCGCGGCCCAACCATGCGCCGAGCATCGGCCGGGCCACCCCGGCCGCCATCCCGTCGACCGCACAGACCCGCGCGGTCCCCGACTACGGCCGGCCTCCGACGGCCAGCGTCCGCACCACCCGGCCGCCGACCGGCAGCCATCGCACGCCTCCCCCGAAGCGCACGTTCTCACCCGGTCAGCGCGCGCTGCTGTGGGCGGCAGGTGTGCTCGGCGCCCTCGCCATCATCATTGCGATCCTCATGGTCCTCAACGTCCAGGATCGCAACGACAAGAAGACGGCCCCGTCCACCGAGACCAGCACCACGGTGGTCTCGGTACCTCCGCCAACGCCGGGCGCCATGCCCAGCCTCAGCGGGCCTTCACTCGCAGAACAGATGTATCGATGACCACCCCTCAGCACCTGTCCGACCGCTACGAACTGGGAGAAATCCTCGGCTTTGGTGGCATGTCGGAGGTTCATCTCGCCCGCGACGTGCGGCTGCACCGTGACGTTGCGGTCAAGGTGCTGCGCGCGGACCTCGCGAGGGATCCGAGCTTCTACCTTCGCTTCCGCCGCGAGGCGCAGAACGCGGCCGCGCTGAACCACCCCGCCATCGTCGCGGTGTACGACACCGGTGAGGCCGAGACCGCGACCGGGCCACTGCCCTACATCGTGATGGAGTACGTCGAAGGCGTCACGCTGCGCGACATCGTGCACAACGACGGCCCCCTCGAACCCCGTCGAGCCATCGAGATCATCGCCGACGCCTGCCAGGCACTGAACTTCAGCCACCAGCACGGCATCATCCACCGCGACGTCAAACCCGCCAACATCATGATGAGCAAGTCCGGCGCCGTGAAGGTGATGGACTTCGGCATCGCCCGCGCGCTGCACGACGGTGGCGTCAGCGTCACCCAGACCGCCGCGGTCATCGGCACCGCGCAGTACCTGTCCCCCGAGCAGGCACGCGGCGAAACGGTCGACGCCCGCTCCGACGTGTACTCCCTGGGCTGTGTGCTGTACGAATTGCTCACCGGCGAACCACCTTTCGTCGGTGACTCCCCCGTCGCCGTGGCCTACCAGCACGTCCGCGAAGACCCGGTCCCGCCGTCGGAGCGCAACCCGGTGTTGACCCCCGACCTGGACGCCGTCGTGCTCAAGGCACTGGCCAAGAACCCCGACAACCGCTACCAGACCGCCGCCGAGATGCGCACCGACCTGATCCGCGTGCACAGCGGCGAAGCGCCCGAGGCGCCCAAGGTGTTCACCGACGCCGAGCGGACGTCGTTGTTGGCTGCCAGCCCCCTGATCGGCCGCCACCAGCAGCCGACCGAGAACATCCCGACGCATCAGCGCACCCACGTGCCCAAGGAGCGCAACCCCGCCATCGGCCGGTGGTTCGCCATCGTCGCGGTGCTCGCGGTGCTCACCGTCGTCGTGACGGTGCTGCTGAACTTCGTCGGCGGCAACCCGCGCGACGTCCAGATCCCAGACCTGCGCGGCCAGAAGTACGACGAGGCCGTCGTCTCCCTGCAGAACCTCGGCTTCAAGACCGTCCGCAGCCAGCAGCCGGACTCCGAGGTGCCCGTCGGCGACGTCATCAGCACCGACCCCGCGGCCAACACCGCTGCCGCCCGCGACGACCAGATCACCATCAACGTGTCGACCGGTCCACAGCAGGCCGAGGTGCCGGACTGCGCGGGCGTCACCTTCTCCGAATGCTCGACCAAGCTACGGGCCGCCGGCTTCGAGAAGATCCAGCAGCAGTTGTCTGCGTCGTTGCCGGAGCAGAAGGACCGGGTGCTGGTGACCAACCCGGTGGCCAACTCGTCGTCGGCCATCACCAACGTCATCACGATCGTCATCGGCAGCGGACCGAACAAGAAGACGGTCCCGTCGGTCGCCGGCCAGACCGTCGAAGTGGCGACGCAGATCCTCGTCGCCAACGAATTCACCGCACCGCCCATCCCGGTCGAGGTCGACGGGCTCGCCAACACCAAGGGTCAGGTGATGGGGACCCTTCCGGCGGCCAACACCCCCGACGTGCCCGTGGACACGCCGATCCAGCTGCAGGTGTCGCGCGGCAACCAGTTCACGATGCCGTCGCTGCTCGGGCAGTTCTGGGTCGACGCCGAACCACTGCTGCGGTCGATGGGGTGGACCGGCGAATTGAACAAGCTCCCCAACGCGCAGAACAGCGGCTATCCCACCAACTCGGTGGCCACGATGAGTCCGTCGGCAGGAACCCCGTTGAAGTTCGGCGATCCGGTCACGATCAGCTTCGCGCAGTAGCCGTCCGCACGGTATCGGCGACCTCGCGCTCGAGCGTGCCGACCAGACCCTCGTCGAGCGGTTGACCGCACGCCGCCAGCCAGTTGGCCAGCATCCGGTGCCCGCCCTCGGTCAGGATGGACTCGGGGTGGAACTGCACACCGTGAATCGGTAGCTCGACGTGCTGCACGCCCATCACCACGCCGCCCGACGTCCGCGCCGTCACCTCGAGGGCGGCGGGCATCGTCTCGGGCAGGATCGTCAGCGAGTGGTACCTCGTCGCCGTGAACGGATCCGGAAGTCCTTTCAGCACACCAACATTCGCGTGATTCACGCTGCTGGTCTTGCCGTGCAGGAGCTCCGGTGCGCGGTCCACCGTGCCGCCGAAGGCCACCCCGATGGCCTGGTGCCCGAGGCACACGCCGAGCAGGGGAGTCGACGCGGCCGCGGCGGCGTGGACGAGGGGGATCGACGCGCCAGCCCGCTCCGGGGTGCCCGGCCCAGGGCTCAGCAGAATGCCGTCGAAGTCCTCGGCGGCCTTGGCGACGTCGGCCTCGGACGCCAGTCGCGGGTCGTCGTTGCGCCACACGTCGGCATGCACGCCCAACTGTCCGAGGTACTGGACCAGGTTGAACACGAAGCTGTCGTAGTTGTCGACGACGAGAACACGCATCCGCCCAGGTTATCCGACCACCACCCCCCGCGATTTCGGCGCGTTCATCCGCGGTCAGCGCGGGTGAGCGCGCCGAATCCGCAAGAGGTCAGTAGCCGAGGGGGCCGGCCGGCTTCGCGTAGCGCATGCGCACCGCCGGGGGATGGGCGACGACGTTCGCGTCGGCCTGGCGTTCCTCGGTGTAGCCGAGCCCGAACCGCAGCACGTACCGCTTGTAGAGCTCGACCATCGGCGACGCGGCGAGGGCCGCCTGCATCGCAGAGGCGTCACCAATCGCGGTGACCACATAGGGCGGGCTGTACGTGCGGCCGTTGAGCAGAAGGGTGTTGCCGACGCACAGGGGAGCGGAGGTGGCGATGATCCGTTGATCCTGCATCTGAATGGCTTCCGCGCCCGCGCTCCACATCGCGTTCAGGACCGCCTCGATGTCCTGTTGATGGACGACGAGGTCGTCGGCCGACGCGTCGCCGGGGAACCGGCCCTCGGCGTCGCGCTGGGCGTCGTTCAGCGTGACGACAAGACCAGGCCCGTGCACGGCCACCAGACCGGCGTCGGCCGTGAGCGCGTCGGCCCGCTGGGTCAGCGCGGTGAGCGCAGCCGACGCGTTGCCGCCGTGATGGTTGTCGACCTCGTCGACCAGCCGTTCGCGCTGCGCGGACAATCCGTCGACCGACGCCTGCGCATCACGGACCAGGTCCACGAGCCGCGGCGCGTCGCTGCGGCGGATCTCGCTGCCGCCGGACACGGTGTGGGTGGTGGCCAACAACAACCCTGCACAAAGGCAGACGACGGGCACGCCGAAGCGCCAGGGGGACCGGCCCGCACGAGCCATGGTTTCTCCTCCCCGCACGGTGCTGCGTTAGGCTCTGGGTTGCATCCGCTCCATCGTCGCACCGCATAGCTCGCGTGGCGCCAACTGCCCGAAGGTAACCATGCCCAAGTCCAAGGTTCGCAAGAAGAACGACTTCACGATCAGCCCCGTCAGTCGGACGCCGGTCAAGGTCAAGGTTGGCCCGTCGAGCGTCTGGTTCGTGGTGTTGTTCGTCGGCCTGATGCTCCTCGGCCTGGTGTGGTTGTTGGTGTTCCAGCTGGCCGCGACCAACCCCGTCGACGCTCCCAGCTTCCTGGCCTGGATGGCCAATCTGGCGCAGTGGAACTACGCGATCGCGTTTGCCTTCATGATCACCGGGCTGTTGCTCACGATGCGTTGGCGATGAGCGACACCGTCACCAGGATCGATCCGCCGTCGTCGCGTTGCGTTCTCCTGCCCGCAACCTGCCCGTCACCCAATCACATGGATGTGATTCATCCCCATTGGGGATAGCACTTGTGGATAACTTGATCAAGCGCGCATACGGGGTGGTAATACCCAATGCAGCAAACTGAATGGGGCCCCTCGACCGGGGGCATCGCCGCCGCTGGCGCCGTCGGTCTAGCCATGGCCATTGCCGCTGTGACGCTGGTCACAGACGTGCCGGGACGTGTCCTTGCCGGCATTGCCGCGGTGGGTCTGCTGACGTTTGCGGGCATGTCGTGGCGAGCCAGACCAAAACTGGCAATCACCGATGCCGGATTAGCCGTGCGCGGCTGGTTCGGCACTCACGTTTTCGCCCGCAACGACGTCGCGAAGATCCGCATCACGGAGTTCCGACGGATCGGACGAAAGGTGCGCCTGCTCGAGATCGACACCGTCGCCGACGACCGTCTGCTGGTGTTCACCCGCTGGGATCTCGGCACCGATCCACTCGACGTCCTCGACGCGTTGACCGCCGCCGGCTACGCCGGCAGGTAACCACCCGCACACGAAGACGCCCCGCGAGATTCACCCGCGGGGCGCATCGGTTGGAACTGGGTCAGGAAATGGTGATCGAATCGATCACGACCGGCTCGGTCGGGCGGTCGCCCGGGCCCGTCGGCGTGCTGCCGATGGCGTCAACGACGGCCTGCGAATCGGGGTCGACGACCTCACCGAAGATGGTGTGCTTGCGGTTCAGGTGCGGCGTCTTGCCGACGGTGATGAAGAACTGCGAGCCGTTGGTGCCGGGGCCCGCGTTGGCCATGGCCAGCAGGTACGGCTTGTCGAAGGCCAGCTCGGGGTGGAACTCGTCGGCGAACTGGTAGCCGGGTCCGCCGCGTCCGGTGCCCGTGGGGTCGCCGCCCTGGAGCATGAAACCGGAGATGACGCGGTGGAACACTGCGCCGTCGTAGAACGGGCCCTCGGTGCCGCCCGACGCGTTCTCGGTGCTGTAATCCTTGGTGCCCTGGGCCAAACCGACGAAGTTCGCGACGGTCTTGGGGGCGTGATTTCCGAAGAGCGCGATCTTGATGTCACCGCGGTTGGTGTGCAGGGTCGCGGTTGCTGTCTGTATGGGACTCGTCACGGGATGCCAGTGTGCCATTTCGCGTTTCACTAGCGAGTTCCGCCCCCTCCAATCGGGCACACAATAGGGTGGTCGCCGGACGTCCCCCGCAGAGAGGCTTACGCATGAGCTCGACCACCAGTGCCGCCCGTTTGACCCCGTCGGCACGCCTCGCCCGCGGTTTGAAGTACTCGACGGTCGGTCCGGTCGACGTGACCAGGGGAGCGGTCGGCGTTGCGCTGAACTCGACGCGGTCATCGGTGGGATGGGTGGCCAATCGCTATCGACGCGACCGGCTCAAGAGCCAGCTGACGAAGGATCTCGCCGCCGCCCAGGAAGTCATCGCCAGCGAGCTCGCGGCCGCCCAGGAAGTCGTCACCAGCCTTCCCGATGCGTTGAAGAAGGCCCGCCGGACGAAGCGTCGCCCCAAGCCGGCCGTGGTGATCGGGGTGGGCGTGGCGGTGCTTGCCGTCGGCGCCGTGTCGTTCTCCATCATCAGGCGCTCGACGCAGCCCGAGCCGTCACCGCTGCCGCCGAGCGTCGACGCGACGCCGAAGCCCTGAGTTCGCCGTCGCGGTCGCAAGACGACCGGGCCTTTGCGGCGGCGAATCTGATTCGGGAGCGGGCCAATTGGGACGCATTGGCGCGCAACGTCGCCGACGTCACGTTCCTCGCGCGTCAGCAGGGCCTGTTGGACTCGCCGTGGACGGTGTATCTCTTCGATGACCACCATGGCCCCTACCTGACGGTCGAGCCGTCCGGAGAATGGACGCTGGGGGAGTGGGGCGGGATCCTTTACGCCGCCTCGGGTCAACGCGGAGTCTGCCGGGCGTCCAACGCCATCGTCGCCCGTGCGCGCTTCGCCCTCATCGAGGGGTTGGAGCGGTAGGCGCGAGCCCTCATCGGATGTTGACGCTGCGTCCCCAGACGGGGGAGAAAAATGCTTGTGGAGCCTAGGAGATTCGAACTCCTGACATCTGCCTTGCAAAGGCGAAACATGTTGCTGGTGAACGATTCTCGATTGTCGTCACCTACCGAAAGAGGTCAGTGAAGTTCGTTCCAGTTATCGTTAGCTGTGGGCAGGACGTGGGCGGCCTCTGTGTGAGATCGTTTCGATCGCTAGAGCGCAGACGGCCCCTCCGGCATCAGAGCCTGAGCAAGCTTGTCTTCAAGATCGTAAATTTCGCCAAGCCGACTATCGTCAGCACCCTGCATTGCCGTTAGTAGACCGGCAAGGTGTTTCGTGGCATCTGAGCGCGCAGCATCAGCCACGCGTCTGCGGTCGACCGCGAGCCTTCGCTGTTCTCCCCAAGCGTCCTGCCACGACTTGATCGTTGCTTCCGCGGCCTCCAACCGAGCGCGCAGCTCCGCGATCTCAGCATCCACCTTTGCCTCATCGCCGGCTCCGGCGGTTGAAATCTCCGCCGTTGCGCGGCCCTGCACCTCCCCGAGAATCTCGTCCCAGGAGATCTTTGGGCTCCGGCCAGTATTCGCGTGGGCGTAAGCCTTAGCTGGGCCGAACTGCAAGTACCACTTGGCACGGACCTTCCGACCTGGCAGGAGTCTGTTGGGCGGCGGGACTGCGTGATCAGCAGCTTCGTACGCGAGCTGACGAATCCGCGGCGGAGAGACGCCAGCGGCGGCCGCGACCTGTTCGCAGGTGACCTCCAGCGGCGGCGTCCCGCCTCCTATCGGCTCATCACCTGCCATGTCGCAAGTTTACGTAGAGGGGATGCTCCCGTGACGGATTTCTAACGCGCAATCACGGCTGGGGCGGGCGTGTCTATCGCAATTTTGTCGGTGCTAACGGCGATACTTTCGCTATGGGCAGGCGGTCCGGCACGGACGGAAGTCTATTTTCGATTCTTTGCGCAGATCGGGAGAAACTTACGCGCGACTGCGCAAGCGCGCCGAGCGCAGCCTCGCTAGAGGACCTCAGTGTTGCCCAAGAGCATCAGCAACGCCTCCTGCGCTCACGCGTGTTCGGCTCAATCGTCATAGCCATGCCGCCAGGTGTGACGGCCCACCGGGGACTACTGAGGGTTGTTAGCGCGCACCTCGCAGGTAGGAATCCAATGGCAGGTATCCAGGGGGCGTGCGTCCACGTAGAGTTCGCGCTTGATAGCCATGGGCCAGATAACGCTGGAACGGTCCGTCGTTTCGCGAACGATTTAGCGAATCTGATGGGTCCTGACGCCGCGGTGCGAAGAGCACAGGTCATGCAGTTCGACACAAGTGACATTGATGCGCTCCTTCTGCCTGCGCACCGTAGCGAGGAGTCTTAACCGCCATTTGGGCATTGTTCCGCTATTCTGAGTCCACACAGGAGGGACTCGGATGGACGCAGCACACGACGAACTTCGCGACAGCGAGATCTGCACCGACATCCTGCGCCACTGGTCGAATTTGGACCCGGCGTTCCGAGACGCCATGTTGGCCGACTACGGAATTGACCGTCTGTCGATGCTGTCCTTATGGACGCTCGACAGTGCACAGAGGGAGAACCTTCTGATTGCGATCCTGCGCCGAACAACAGGGCGCCCCGTCATCACGGCAGTGGATTTGACCGATAACGAGCGTCTACGACGCCCGGCTTCCGATCCTTGGTCCTACGGACGCATGGGTTGGTCGCCCGGGTGTGAGTCTGCATAAACCGAACAACAACACGCGCTCGAAGCCCGGCGCACCGGGCCGTCGAGCTACCCCGGTGCTGGGGATACATTGCTGCCAGAGCCGTGCTTGCGCGTTGGCACGCGCTGAAGACCTGCAGGTTCCCAGGTTTCCCTAGCTGACCCCGTAGGCTTACTACATACTTGGCATTTATCGCAGCAGGTATAACCTCGGAGGTTATAGAAGAGAGGCAGTCGATCATGGGTGTCCGGTCAAGTGCACATTTCGGAGTCCGGGGGCAAAGCCGAGATGAAGCGATCAAGGAGGTCCGAGAGTGCCTAGCGAACTTCGACAAGATCCGGTACCGAGTAAAAGACGTTACCGTCGACTTCGGTGAGCGCGACAGCATACTAATCACTCTCGCAATGTCCAGCAGCGATCTCGCGCAGGCTGACGCCGACGCTGAGGAGGCTGCTTCCGCAATCAAGGCGCTTCTCAGTGGTTCGCCGCATAGTTCGCATTGGCGTGAGCGGCAAAGAGAGCTAATTCTCGCCTGATCCGCATTGGGGGGCTTGGTTTTGGCATCGGTTCAACCTGCCGAAATGACCACGGGCCAGCGATGGAAGTTTCGATTCAAAGAGTACTTTGCGGATCTACTTACAACGTTGAGCGTCGTCATTTTGGCATCTGCTGGCGTTGCCGCATCGTGGGCGTGGCACCGCGCATTGGTATTTACCCTCCTAGGAGTAGGTCTACTTCTGGCCGCTGGCGCAATACTCTATGACCGCACTAGACACCGTCCGACCCTTGAGAGATTAACGGAAGAGAATTCTCGTCATGCCGCCAGAATCGAAGAGCTCGAAGAGAGCTTAACGAAGCGAACAGTTAATTTGATCGCGGTAGTAAATGTCCTACTGCGTGACATGGCTAAGTCGTTGGATATATATCGGACGGATACGCGTCTATCCGTGTATCGCCACGGCAACGGCTGTTTCTACCTGGTGGGCCGCGTATCGCCCAACGAGGAGTACGCGAAGGTAGGGCGCGAATCTTATCCCGACACCCAAGGATTCATAGGCAGATTGTGGCAGGGCGCCAACACGCCAACAACAGTCCGCCTTCCTGAAGGCCGTGATGAATGGATCGAGACCCAAGTAGACACGTACGGGTTCGCTGCAGATGAGGCTAGACAGCTTCGTATGCAGACGCGCGCAATGACTGGTGCAAAACTCCAGCATGACGCGCATAGCGAAGCCTTCGGCGTTCTATGCATCGAATCTGACAGGAAGCAGACCACTGTCCGAGCGACGACGATCGAGCAGGTGAAAGCGCGGCCCGAATTTCAGTCGCTGACAGCCATCCTGCATATTTCTGTCGCCTCAGTGACCGAGGCCGAGGCGCGCCAGGGCTTGCTGCAGGCTCGGCCCTAGACGAATCCGGCAACGTGTTGTTTGGACGCGCCAAGGCGCGGTGCTGTGCGCTGGCGAGGTGCACAGCCGGACATTAGACCGTTCAAGCGACACGACGGGTGAAGCCCGACCGCCTTTGTCGGTGCCGGTCGGCGGCCATGAGTTACGCAGCACCGTGGGCTGTGACCGTGGCCAACAAGTGCCGCGAGGTCGCGGGACTACAGAGAACCCGACGACGAAGCTCCTCGCCGAGGGATTGACGCAGCTCGCCGAAGCGGTGCAGACGCTTGACGTGAAGCGAGTGTGAAGTTGGGGTCTGAAGTTCGCATGTCTAGCACCTACGGAATCTAGCCTTAGCTCAACACGGAACACGGGGGAAATGATGGCCAGCGAACTCACGAAGTACACCGCCCCGGAAGGCTGCGGTCCAGCGACTAAAGCCTTGGTCACGGCGGCGAACGAGATGCTCGACGAACTCGATATGTCCCCAGGAGAGGCGGCTTATGCAGTCACTCATCACCTAGTGAAGATTGTCGGACAACTGGAGGGGCAGGTGATGACCATGCGCAGCAGCTCAGCGGTCACGGGCACGCTGGAGACATCGCTGCGCACGTACACAAGATCACTGGAGGATCGGATCGCGGCTCTAGAGCAGCGCAGCTGACGTCCGGGAAGGCGTCGGCCAGGTGATCGTCACGGAGGCCTTCTTCGCCGATAAGGCGACGGCCATTGAGAGCAAGCTGAACGTACGAGGCGGAGTCGTCACTGAATTCAAGGTTGGTGCAGCCCGACTATTCTAGTCGAATTTGGTTGTGCTGCTGCAACATTCGCCAGACCAATCATCTGAACCAATTGTCCAACTGGAACTCATACCGCCCAACGACGAAGCTCTCTACGACTTTCCACTGAAGATTAGCCCTGAGGCTTTTGCCGGTGAAATAGCGTTTTAGCTGTAC
Organism: Mycobacterium sp. AT1; assembly: GCF_002043095.1. Lineage (GTDB taxonomy): Bacteria > Actinomycetota > Actinomycetes > Mycobacteriales > Mycobacteriaceae > Mycobacterium. Next base: position 78,024 of record NZ_MVOC01000004.1, read on the forward strand.
GGAATACGTTTGGCCGTTCCATTCGACGGTCGGTGGGTGTGCCTGGTGTCTGTCGGCGGAGCCACCGTTTCTATCCCGCTGCACATACGACCATGAGGGTGCGCGTTCCCAGGGCTAGTCGACGCTCAGTCTCATCGCGAGGTAAGCCTGCACGATCGTTGGCAGCTTGAACGGTCGCCCGTCGTCATGCCGGCCATCTGCCAGGTGCGCGAATTGCCCCAGACGCTCCACTTCGTCTCGGAGCTCACCGGGCGCCATCCAAGCCGTTTTCTTGCTACCGAGTAGTGCTTTCTGCGCGTCGGGCGGCGTCCCGTACCACCACGAGTTGAAGTGCTCACGGGTTGCTACAACCTCGGCCTGTTGCTGTGGTTCGAGGAATTTGGCGCGTGGTGCCCGCGCCGCGCCCATCCTCTCCTGTTGGTCAACAATCTTCGCGCCCAACGGCTTTCCCGCCAATACTGCGGCGGCGATCGGAGATAGTTTGGCCTCTGCGTCATGAAGGATTGCCGCAAGGTCTCGATAGCTTAATTCTTCGAACCAGTCGGGAGGTCCGGTGTACCGGTCGGCAGGGCCGTCTTTCTCTGATATGAATTTTTCTAGCGGACCATGCAAGGCCAGCGACTGCGAATTGGGCACCGACGTCCACGACGTCAATGTCCAGCCACCGGGGATGGGGCAGCCTGTCGAGTGCAGCACAGCCAAGACTGATGGGTCGGCTGGGTACGACCGAACGGCCATTATTAACTTGTCTTGCTGGCCACCAGTTAGACATGCCCACCATTGCTCCAACTGGGCATGTTCGACCACGATGTAACCCCCTTGATGCTGGTTTGCGGCAAAACCGACCTTAGTCAGCACCCGCGTTCCATTGATCGGCAGCCCGCCGGGTACGACTATTTGCCGCCCTCCGACGTAAGACCGCGGGTTTACGATCGCTTTGTGGGAGGTCACTTACGGGTTCGGCCGGATCAGCTTCGGGCCGCCGCTTCGGTTCAAGCCGAGATCGGCTCGTTTCTGTCGAGTATGCGCTCCGGTGCGTCCGTGGCCGACGCGGGCACTGGCATGGCTGGACTTCTGACTGAGGGCGCCTGCCGGTCCGTGAGCGTTCTGCTGGATTCAGCGGCCAGTGTGGTCCACCAAGAGCTGGCCGATCACGCCGACAAGTTGACTGCCGCCGCGAACCACTACCGCGGAACTGACGAAGAACTCGGGCGTCGGCTCGCTAAGTTCACACAATGATGGGCGCCTCGTTATGCCGGTGACCATTCCGCAAGTTGAGGGCTCCCGTCCAGAAGGGTTGACTCAATCGGCGGCAGACGTAGGCCGGAAAGCAGAAGGCCTGTCGAGCCAGATCGACCGTCAGCGTGCCAATCTCAACGGATTGCGTGAAGGATGGCGAGGCGCCGGGTCGGACGCCGCGATGGAGAAGGCCAACCCCACGCTGCAGCGGATGCAGCAGATCAAGGATGCGCTCGACCGGGCACAGTCTGTCCTCCGCGACGGCGGCGCCGCGCTAGGTCAGACGAAGACCACCCTGACCCAATCGGTATCGCAACTCAAGGCGCAAGGCTGGCAGGTCGGGCCTGACGGAACCGTGTCCGTGCGTCGAGGAAGCGCTCTCGACCAATACGGCAAATTCAGCCCTGCCAACGCGATGAAGTTGCAACAAATCGCGGCCACCAACTCGGTAATCCTCAAGACGCTCCTCGCCAACTTCGACACCACAGACCGCCAACTGAGTCAGAACCTCCGCAACGCCGTCCAAGGACTGGACTTCGCGCCGGCCAACTTTGGGCCCGGCGGCCTTCCCGAGTCACCGAAATACGATGACGGCTCCCAAATCCCGGTGGGCAAGGACCCCAAGGACGTCAACAACTGGTGGAAGTCGCTCAACCAAGCCGAACGCGACGACCTGCTCAAGAAGTGGCCCGACAAGTTGGGCAACCTCAACGGCATCCCCGTCGCAGACCGAAGCACCGCGAACAAGATGATCATGCAGCAGGACATCGACCGCCCCGCCGAGGTCGCCCAAGCGCGCGGCGTAACGACCGAAGAAGTTCTGGCCCACCCCGAAAAGTACGGCATGGCCGGGGAAATGATGAACCGCTATGACAACGCCCTCAAGGTCGACCAGGCACTGAAGGACGACGCCCGCAAGACCCGCGCGCCCACGTTCCTGCAAATCTACGAACCCGAGCAGTTCAAGGGCGACGGACGCGCAGCCATCGCCATCGGCGACCCAGACCACTCCCCCAACACCGCCGTCGTCGTCCCGGGCACTGGCAACAGCGTCGGACAGGGCTGGTTAGGCCAAGACAACGCGACCGACCTCTACAACGAAGCTAAAGCCGCCGACCCGAACAAACCGACCGCCGTCGTCGCCTGGATGGGATACGACGCACCCGATTCACCGATCGACCCGCGCATCGGCACGGTGGGCCTCGCACACGAAGGCGGTCAACTCTTAGCGGCAGACGTCAACGCGCTCAACACAACCCACGATGGTGACGGCCACATGACGGTTCTAGGCCACTCCTACGGGTCGACCACCGTGTCCGACGCCGCCGCCGGTTACGGCATGAAGACCGACGACGTCGTTCTCGTGGGATGCCCTGGCACTGACATGGCCAAGAGCGCAGCTGACTTCCACCTCAATGAGGGCGGTCACCTCTACGTCGGCGCTTCGTCTGCTGACCCCATCACCCACCTAGGTCAGATTCCGCAAATCCACGTTCCGGGTACTGACTTCACCGTCTCACTCGGCGCTGACCCCGCCATGGATGACTTCGGCGCCACTCGATTCAAGGCGGAGGTGCCTGGCATCACCTTCCCGCTCAGCGACCACAGTCAGTACTACACACCCGGTAGTGAATCGTTGTTAAGCATGTCCGACATCGTCTCGGGGCACGGCGACGCCCTTGAACACGACGGGATGACCGCGGCGCATCGCAACAGCCTTCTGAGTGGCTTTGGCCTGCCGACAAGCCTGACTGACCCGGAGCTGTTGCGGCCGGGTACGTCAGGCCACAACCACAAGTAGATATAGGTGTTGATCACGTTGTGCGACAGGCGAATATGTTGAGAATGAAGACAGTCACCATTTTAGCGGCAGCGATAGTGATTTCAGGATGTGATGCAGTGAGCGCAATCGGCAATGGCGGTGTGTCGAATCCGTTGACCCCGGAGCAATCCAAGGCGCAAGTCGTGGATGCCGCACGCGAGGTCGTCACCACGTTGGGGCTCAAGGCAATTCAACCCGCGGTGTGGCACGCGTCGTGTAACGACCAAGACGATGCGCCGTTTCGTGGTCAGATGATGATCGGCTATCCGCTCGCTGCAAGCCCAGAGGCATCTCAAGCAGAAATCTTCGACATGGTGCATCGGCTCGAAAGTGCGGGTTGGAGCAACGACTCCGGGTTTTCAACGCACGGGACGGCTTTGAAGAAGGATGGCGTCGTCGTAGTGTTCGACCCGCAGAGCGTCGCCGACACGACACGCGGCCTCGAAGTATTCGGCGAATGTCGCGATGTGACCACGACGAAAGACACCAAGGGTGGAGTCGACGATGTGAACTTGGCGCCAAATTAGCGACTCTGAATCGAGCCTGGGTATCGCGGCTGAGCCCGTCAAGATCCCTGCGTGACGAACAGGAACGCGCCCGGGTCCGTCTCCGAAAGCATCGCATCCCCGTCGTTTCGGACGTGCACCGGAATTGATCTGTGCCCGCCTCCGCCGCTCGAGACGTCTAACTGACCCTCAAATGCGTTCTCACCGAACCGCATCACCGCGATGGATGACAAGCATTCGCTCCACGCGGGCAGCGGAAGACAGCCCCGCCGATGGTCAATTTTCGACATCCGACCGTTGTGCGCTCTACTCGCCCGCGAAGTTACCGGGGATTGTGGGCAAAAGCGTGGGCACGGACGATGCCTGACAGCAGAACAGGCTAGAACATATGCGGCCTGACCTGCGTGAGCGATTGTGGAGCCTAGGGGACTTGAACTCCTGACATCTGCCTTGCAAAGGCGAAACAGCCTGCTGGACAGCGACTTTCACGTGGTAATTCATGCGAAAACACATAACGTTGACTAACGAGAAGTATCTGTAACTGTGGGCAGATTGTGGGCAATCGCTGGGCAACAAAGTAAAAAGCCCCAGCGGGTTGTCCGCCGGGGCTTGAAGTTAGCTATCGCTATCAGAACATCTTGTAGAGCTGAACGATCATGACCAAGAGCTGCAGCTGAGCTACCAGCAGGATGGGATCCATACTCACCTCCTCTATTTAGTTAGGCCGTCCCCTCTCGGGGTCCGGACATAGGTCACCCGTGTGACCATGTCCGGGGCCTAACTAAAATCAGAAGATGATGCGCTCCTCACTGCACGTCACTGCTTGTGACGGACGATCAACTTAGCTCATTGGCTTCTGAATGGGAAGCCTCCCGACCGACGTTGGCGATCTTGTTCGTGTCGGGGCGCATGATGTCTTGCCGACGACCACCTCAGCTCAGCAACTTGGCCGACCGCGCTCGCGCTTTTCTCGAGAGAAAAAGATCGAAGTCCTCCGTCGCTCGGACGTCCGATGGGATCCTTGCGTCAGCTTCGGTGATGTGCACGAGAGTCGCGTAAATCGCCTCCGGCGAAGTCACCCTCGGTGTGCTCAGCTTCCCGCTGATGATTCCCTGGATGGACTTGAGCAGCTCGTCTCGGTTAGGCCCTCCCCACCCAGACCACTCGACGGCATCCCGGAGAATCTCGGAGGTGGTCCGGGAATCGTCGTCTGGGGGTGGCAGCCCTCGCTGGCTCACATAGCGAAACCAGTACACGCTCTTGCCTGCAAGGGCGACGCTGCCGTGGTCAAGCGATCCGGCCTCGGCGGCGGCCCGGTCCTTGACCTGAAATGCTGCCGAGCCTTTGCTCCAAACCTTCATCGGCGCACCACCTGCACCGCGTGCAGCTACGAGCAAAAACCCCGGCAACAGGTGGCGGGACATTGACAAGGCGAATGCTGAGGCCGACATACCAGCGCGAGATAAATAACTGAATGCGGCCGCTAGACCGTCTCGGCGCATTGCCTGCTCGACAATGCCAAAAGGTAGTAGAACCCCGCCCGCGAAAGTGTCCGCTTCCTTTTCTTGATCAAATTCTCCGCTCGCGGATGCGTTTGGGGCACACCCTTGCACACCCGTATGCCAAGGGATTACAAGGTGGCCAAGTTCGTGAGCGACGGTGAATCGCACCCGTGGTTCAAATGTCGCACCTTGTCTAAGAAATACCCGTGGCCGGGCCGTTTCAAGGCCGACCGTCAGGGCTTCGCATCCGTGCTCGGAGTCCCAGTCTTCGTAAAGAAGATCAGCCCGATCCGTGACCATCTGTCGCACCTGAACTGGAAATTCATGTCCGTAGTCGCGGGACATTCGATCTGCCAGCTTTAGGCATGGGTCATTGTTACCGACGAGATAAAACTCGTCACCGACGGAGCTCAAATCAGTCGAGTCGTCCAGTGGACTTGAGATATTCGTACACGGCGCGCGCGTCCACGGACTCGCCACGGGCCGCAATCAACACGTCAGAAAAATCGTGTTCGAGATCGGAATTTCGTCTACGCGCGTCGACTACGAAGCGCAAAAAGTGTGGTCTTTCGGTAACCGTCTGGTACTCCCGCCACGTCAACCCCAAAAAGTCATGAAGCTGCATGCATGCTTCGGGGGCGTCGTCTGGCGCCCGATGCCAGCGGTTGACATAGTCGTCGAGATCATCGAGGAGCGCATCGCCTGTCAGCAAGTCTTCGACAAAGCTAGACATCGATCCTCCTCCCCTTCACGGCTGGTTTAATCACTTCGCCAGTCATTACATTGGCTACACCACGATGGTATCCTTGTCGGTTGTAAATTTCGAGCTCCCCACCGTGTGTTGGGTCGTACTCATATATGTAGTCGTCGTCTCGGAAACGGTGCGGCCCTCCGTTTCGGGAAACACGTTCGAGCCCTGCCAAGAAGGGCGAATCCCTGGGCAGCGGCGTGTAGGTCACCGGGGGCACGTTACCTAAGACGGGTACATCGACACGTGCACTGATGATTCGGGTGTGAGTTGATTCCTCGTGTCGAGCAACTCATCAACCCGTTCCATCCCTCCACCGGGCCAGCCGTAGGACTGCGCCAAAGACCGCAGCGCCGCAATGACTCGGAGTTCGCTATCGATACCCATGTCTGTTGGACGCAAGACGTGGCCGACGGGTTCCACCCCGCTTGTCCTGCTCGGCCTGATGGTGCACCTAGGGTGTCGGTGGCCGCCGATACCGTCCCGCCTATGACAACGTCAGCCAACAACGCAGCCGTTTGGGCCACCGGCGCCGCGAACAAGTTCCGCGAGGTCTCTAGGGGCACAGAGAATCCGAGCACGAAGCTATTGGCAGAGGGTCTGACTCACCTGGCCGAGGCGATCAGGGAGCTCGATCTCAGTCGATGTGTCACCAGCCCATACGCGTCGAGCGAGGAATAACTTCGCATCATGGCAGACGACAAAGTGCCCGTAGATCGCTCACCGCGCAGGCTGAACCTGCGGTCGCGGGGAGTTCGGTTCTGGGCAGTCACCGTCACCGCCGCGTCGGTCATCGTGCTGTGGGCTGGTAGTCAGATCGCCCGAGCGGTAGGCCAGGATGTCAACTGGTACACAGGCTTTGGCCAGTGGCTGGGCGCATTGGCGAGTTTCATCGCCGCGGGCGCCGCGCTATGGATCTCGATGTCCGACCGTCGAAATAACATCGAAGATCGGAGGCGTCTGGAAAGAGAGCAACAGGCGGATCTCGAAAGGCAAGCCGGGCTGGTCCGAATCACCGCTGAGATGCTTGGCCGTTCACAAGCCGCGGGTCCATCCATCCGCACACCATCCGTCGGCATTCACAATCGTCGAGCTGACCCAATCTTCGACATCGACATCCTTAAGTTCATCCATCACGGCCAAGAACTCGAGTTGAAACCCGCATTCATCAACGGCTTCGCGATATCACCACCGAGACCGAGCCAAAAACACTGGTACCAAGAGGCGCAACTGCGCCGGATCGCACTGGCCCCCGATGAGCTGCTGGTGATCTACCAGCAGGACGATCTGCCGGGTACACCGGCGGACTACGTGGCCGTGCAGTACACCGACCGCAGCGGTGCCAGGTGGGAAGTGGACACCGCGGGCGCTGTCAAACGCTTCTAGGGCAAAGCGGTGCGGCGAGCTATGTGTCGCTTGTCGGTGTGACGGCGCTCATCGAAGTT